>OZ245997.1:4898695-5576594 GCA_965230195.1 Putridiphycobacter sp. | reverse complement strand
TTGGATTAGAAGCTAACCCAAATGATCAGGTTTCCTTGTTGATTCAGGTACTTGAAGGGAGTGAAAATCCTTTAACAGAAACATTTGAAGGCAAAGAAAAAATTGAATGGGAAGTGCTTTCCGGAAATGGTTGGACAAGTCTGGCACAGTATATTTTGTTAGATGAAACAAGCAATTTTTTGAAATCCGGAATTCTGAGATTTAAAATCCCAAAACATATCGATACCAATAATACGCGGCTACCTAAGGATTTGATTTGGATTAGGGCAGTAATGGACAAACGTTATGATGCAGTTTGTAAATTAAAAGGTGTACATACGCAGGCTGTAAAGGCAAAATTTGAGAATCAGGAAAATGACTTATCGCATCTTGAAAGTGGCCTGGAAGCCTATACAATTGGTAAACTGGATACAAAAGTGCCACAAATAAAATCAGTCACTCAGCATTATAATTCCTTTGGCGGGTTTTATGAAGAAGCTGATTTACAATATTACAGAAGGGTTAGTGAGCGGTTGAGACACAAAAACAGGGCGATAACACAATGGGACTATGAACAGTTGATTTTGCAGGAATTTCCTGAAATTTCAAAAATAAAATGCCTGAATCATACTTCCGAAGATTCATTTATGTCTCCCGGAGATGTCACGCTTGTTTTGGTGCCTCAAATTGAAAATAAGAACGCATTTGATATTTATCAGCCAAGGGTAAGCAGGGGTAAGTTAAACGACATTCAAACTTATATTAACAGTCGGAATACAATGCATGTTAATGCTATTGTTCAGAATCCGGACTACGAAGAAATTGAAGTGTCATTAGGTGTGAAATTCTTTGACAAATTTGATGAGAACTTTTACAGTAAACAGCTTGAACAGGATATCATGAAGTATATCTCGCCCTGGGCATTCAGTCCCTCAAATGAAATCATTTTCGAGGTAAACTTAAACAGAAATTTATTAATCGATTATCTCGAAAGATTAGAGTATGTGGATTACATAAAAGACCTGAATATTTATAAGCTGACAACGGTTCGAAACAAAAAAGAGCCGGTTCTGCAAAAAAAGGCACTCATCAATGCAGGCCCTAAATCTATCCTGGTTTCTGCAAAACAACATACCATTAATCTGGTTGAAGCGAGTTGTAAAAACAAACGGTAAAAAGGTATAAATAAAAGAAAATTAAAAACGTATGTTAGAGAATCAACACATCCGCATACCAAAAAATGTAGAGCATCAGGATAATTCAGACTTTCATTTTTTACGAAAAGCGGGAATAGAGTATATTGAACAACTGGGGGGTAGGCTCTGGACAGATTATAACTCACACGATCCGGGTATTACCATACTCGAGGTTTTAAGTTATGCAATAACTGACCTGAGTATGCGGATGAATTTGGATATGGAAGATATCCTGGCTTCCGATCAGGTAGATAAAGCCTTACATAAACAATTCATTAAAGCATCCGAAATTTTACCTGTTAAGCCGGTTAATGCAATCGATTATCGAAAGTTATTTATTGATATCGGAGAGGAATATGATGAAAATACACCAATTAAATTAATCCGACCAATAAAAAATTGCTGGGTAATCCGTCATGAAGAGGTCATCTATGCTGATTGTAAAACCGGAAATTTGGCGTTTAACAAAAAAATATTAGGCCAGACTACAATTAAAGATTTTAACGTAAAGGGGCTTTATAGTGTATTGGTTGACTTCCATGATGATTTATCAGTAGAAGAGAAAAATGCGGTTAGAAAGCAAATTTTAGAACGTTTTCATGCCAACCGGAATTTGTGCGAAGATATTGTTGAAATTAAAGAGATTGGAACACAGCCCGTTGCTGTTTGTGCCAGTATTGAGGTTGATAAGAAAGTTGATGAAGAATTGGTTTATGCCAGAATTCAGCGTAAAATAGAACAATATCTTGCACCCGAAGCGCAGTTTCATTCTTTGAAACAATTATTAGATAAGGGTGTTGCTGCTGATGATATCTTTGACGGGCCGCTGTTACAGCACGGTTTTATTGATACCACCGAGCTCGAGAATGCACAACTTCGAACAGAAGTTCGCCTTTCTGATTTAATTAGAGAGATCATGGAATTGGAAGGTGTAAAGCTGATCCGTGAAATATCTATTTCAAACTGTGATGCTAAAAGTCTGGGTGGAGATGATTGGGTGATTTGTCTGGAACCTCAAAAGAAACCAGTGCTTTGCGATTTGAGCTCATTTAGCTTTAACAAAGGTGCATTGCCATTGAATATCGATCAGAACAAAGTGACAGATTATTTATTGGATTTAGAGGAAGAAGAAAAACTGACTCTGGAACAAGCTATTAATAATCCGGATATAGAATTACCAATCGGTACTGCTTATGACCTTGAAAATTATTCAACCATTTTAAATGAATTTCCAAATACCTACGGGGTAGGGAAGTATGGACTGATTGGTGAAACAACACCTGAAAAAGAAGCATTGGCTAAACAATTAAAAGGGTATTTGCTGTTTTTTGATACAGTTCTGGCAAGTTACTTTAAACATTTGGGAAAAGTAAAAGATGTGTTAAGTGTTCAGGGAGGTATAACCAAGACCTATTTTACACAGGCACTTAAAGAAATTAATGGTTTTGAAGAATTAGTTAATGATTATAGTGAAAATGATGGCCAGCTGACTGATAAACTATACAAAGCACTTGATAATAGTGTTGAAAGACGAAATCAGGTTTTAGACCATTTATTGGCAAGGTTTGCGGAGAAATTCAGTGATTACACTTTTTTAATGAAAGCCTTATTTGGAAAGTCAACGGATGAGATTGTACTGGCAAATAAAGAGACTTTCCTGTCAGAATATGCGGATCTTAGTAAAGGCAGAGGTTCAGGTTACAGTTATTGGGCTCAATCCGAATTAACACTTTGGGATACAGATAATATTTCTGGTGTTCAAAAAAGAATTGCCCGTCTGTTAGGAATAAAAAACTATAATCGCAGAGATTTATCAGATTCTCCGGTTGTGGTATACAATGACGGAACAGTCGAAAATCCGGTTTATAAATGGAAAATTAAGGGACCGGATGGATTTATTTTTTATTCGAAAAATGAGCATACAATTGAATATGTTGCTTCTCAGGAATTGTATGAGGCCATTTATCAAAGTATTCAGATTGATTCTGAAGATTTGGATGCGGCACTTCAGGAAACTTTAAATGATGGCGATTTGGTTGGTAATATTCAGATCAAAGCAATAGAAGATAAGTTTTACCTTAATGTATTAGATAAAGACGCGAATATTATTGCCAGTGTTGTTGATTTTTCAGATCCGGGAAATATCGTGGTCACTCAGGAAAGTCAGTTGTATGATTCTCAGGAGGAGCTTAAAGAAGGCATAGGTGCTATAATCGATTATTTTAAGAATGATTTCACAGAAGAAGGCATTTTCCTTGTTGAGCATTTGCTGTTAAAACCAGGTTCCGGCTTAACCTATGATGGTGAGGGTATTGGAACAATGATTATTGAGAATACCTTTAAAGTGGGAGCTGATAATGCGGTTGATGATACTGAAGTAAATGAATCAACGGTATTAATGTCGGGTTGCATAGATGATTGTGAAACCAATGTATTTGACCCGTACTCATACAGAGTAAGTATCATTTTACCTGGCTATACGCTTCGCTTTTCCGATCCTGATTTCAGACAATATGCCGAACGTGTGATCCGTGAGGAATTACCTGCTCATGTACTGGCTAAAATATGTTGGGTTGGAGACCGGAAAAATGATCGTGAAGATGCTACCAGCGATTTAATTGATTTTGAAAAAGTATATCGACAGTTTCTGATTGATAAATCTCTCAACTCAACCGATTTGCCTGACAGTACCAAAAAGCTGATTGATGCAATCACCAATTTAAATAATGTATACCCTCCAGGAAGACTGTTAGACTGTGCTCAGGAAGATGCAGACGGCCTTGTTGGAAAAATAATTTTAGGACAGTCTAACATATAATTCTAACATATAATAATTAAAGAAATGAATAGTAAATTAAAAAATATTACAACCCGGTATAGAAAGTTTAATGAACATCAGGTGTTGACTGAGGGGCAGTTAAATGAATTTATCGATTATTTTGAAGATCAGAGCAGACTTTCCAGAACAAGATTAAGTGGTGTGGGAATAGTTTGTGGTTTTAGAATTGAATTAGGAACCCAGGATTATGCTATTGATGAAAGCACAACCGGATCACGACCGGTGGTTAAGCTGTTTCAGGGGGCAGGTGTGACTACTGATGGAGATTTGGTGACCCTACAAAACAGAATCGGAGCGGAAGATTCAATTGATGCCATTGTTGATATTCTTAGTCAGGAATATACCCACTACAAAACTTATGATGATACATTAAAGTATCCTCATTTTTGGAATGCTGATGTTCAGGTTCCATTAACTGAGCTTAGAACTGAAAGTGAAGCGGATGAAAGCTTTACTCAGTTGACAGATGCCATCAATTTGGATGATAAGGTAATGATATTGTACCTCGAATCTTATTCAAATGAAGAATCACCTTGCGAGGATGCTGATTGTGATAATCAGGGTGCAGAGCAAATCTCAAAATTAAGAGTGTTGTTTACTGATGCCATTAGTGCCGGATTAATAGCAGAAGGAACAACAGATGATGATATCTACAATACGCATAATGCTTTTGAGGAATTGTATGAAAATCTGGCTGACATTGTGGTACCAAGAGTAATATTAGATCCCTCAATTACAACAAAAGAGGCTTTGGGTACTAAATTTCAGGATGTGATTGAAAAGCCCGGAATTATTGATGATTTGAGTAACGGCTTTTATGCATTAGCGCAACAGTTTAATATTGATACGGGAACATCTCAGAATGCTACGCAAATTAGTCAGGCTATACGCTCTCATTTAATTACAACCGAGAATGATTTTCAATACAGATATGACGGACTAAAGGATTTGGTAACAACCTATTCTGAAATAAAAGCAATGCTTTTTGATTTAAAATCCGAATGTTGTCCGGATATATATTCCTTTCCAAAGCACTTAATGTTAGGTCAGATGGGAGCCACTTACGAGTTGGCTGAGAAAATAGAATTCCGACATGACTTTTATAAGTCACCGGTTATAACTGATGAGGACGAAAATCAGGAGAAGGCCAGATTGTTAATTGAAAGGTTTGTTGAGCAAATGCAAAACTTTATAACAGTTTCCGGATCAGTAAAAATAACGCCATCCCGATACATTGCGCCACTTGGTGATAAAGCCATTCCTTATTACTATACTGTAACTGAAAGGCTGTTGAATAAATGGAATTATGTTAAAACCAAGACAGAGAAATCCACCTATAATTTAAGTTATCACGTTGATCAGCTTTCAAGCCATGATTTTATTCAGAATCCTTTAAGTTATAATATTGATCACAACGATTTTTATCGAATCGAAGGACATTTGGGGGAGTCATACCGAAATGCTTACGAAAATATCATAGAATTGAGAGACAGATATGGTTTGTCTTTTGATGTGAAAGCAGTTTTTCTCAGAGAAGAGGTTTCTGATGATAATACAGTTCCTGAAGAAGTGTCTATTAAAGATTTAAGAGATCAGTTAAGAGCTATTTCTAATAAATTTGACAGTAAGTCTGTTAATGACCGGCAAATAACCATGCAAAGCTTCGCTTATTTGGATCGCAAACTGGATGCATTGAATAATTTGCAAAAGAATTCAGTCTTTAAAAATAGTCTTTCGGATCAATCAACCAGTGCTTTAAGAGCAGTTGATCAAAGTGACTCGGTAGCCAGACCGGCAGAAGATGCCAGTCAGTTTGTGTCTTCAGGTGATTCAGCAAATCAGTATGCCAGAGTTCATGCTGATTCAAGTCAACTGACCCATGCGCCAACAAGTGAGACTGCAACTTTTTTAACAGCAAGTAATACATCAGGCCATGTTGCTCAATTGCCTACAACTTTAATTACGACTGCAGAAGAGGAAAAGATCAAAAGTATTTTGTTGGCCGATTTTATGGAGCAACATACCGGTATGGAGCATATGGGTGGTGTACAGCCAGGAGGTACATTTGTTCTGATTTATGAATCGGAAAAGAATAATACTGTCATTGCTGACTTCACTTTACCGTACTTGTGTTGTGCTAAAAAGGAACCAGCTGTATTGGTATTACCGGAGTCTTGCTTATGTCCTTTAGATGCACCTATGCCATTAACTATTTTCCCACTGGATGGTGAAGTAAAAGTACTGGATGGGACAACTAATGTAGAAAACACTATTCAGGTTAATGATGGTCAGGTTTTCTTTGTACCATCAGCTGTGCCTACAGCCTTACATGGAAAATTATTAAGTTTTACAGTAAATGGAGAGGCTATTGATAAGCAATTAACAGTAGGTAAATTACCAGATATCAATATCACTGTTGATCCGGATATAGTTTATGACAATGATAATAATACTGCTCAGGTTACATTCGAAGTTGACGGAGGAGAAGGTGTTGTATTAAGTGATTACGGATTTACGATTGATTATGGAGATGGTTCGTCGATTGAACAAATGGCATCAGGGGCCGGGGCTAACACAATGCGTATACCATATACTTATAATATTGATCCGGATAAGGATGATACTTATCACCCTGAAATTACTATAACTGATAAGCAAGGTTGCCAATGCAGTAAAAAAGTATCTCTTGAAGTTGAGGTGAGTGCATTAACTGTATCGTGTAATCAAACCTTTAATTTTTCAGGAAACAAAGGAACATTTGAATACTTTATTGATTTTGGTACTGGTACAGGAACAGCTGGTATTGACTATAATGCCTACGGAGTACCTGATAACTTTACTATTGAATGGAATGGACAAACCTATACTTCTGGTTATGTTGGGTCTAACCGCTATAATGGTCAGTTATCAGCAATGGGAATACCATCTACCGAAATCAGAACAGGCTCGCCTTCTACAGGTTCAGGACAATTAAGGTTTAACAAGAGTGCTGCAACGCCTAGCAAAGCTAAGGTTACTGTAAAAGCACCATTCCCGGGAACAGCATGGAATATTAAAGGTGTATGTCCAGGTGGAGGTTCGCAAAGCGGTAGTGGATCAGTTAGTGGTTCAATTGGTTCTGTTGATGCTGCTCCTTCCGGGACAGCACAAGTTGCCGGAGTAGGTTCGGTTGCTGGTACTAATTCCGGTACACAGACAGTTTCATCCGGTACAGTTAGTGCTGCAAATTCAGGAACAGTGCAAATGTCTGCAGCCGATACTCAAAGTGTTGCAAAGACCGGTGCATCTTCCTAACATTAAAAAAAGACTAAAATGAGTAATAAATTAAATAATATAACTACCCAATACCGGAAGTTTAGTAAGGGGCAGTATGTTGATCACAAGCAATTTAATGAGTTTTTAGACTCATTTGAAGATCAAACAAGATTGTCCAGATTGCTGCTGCATGGTGTTGGTGTAGCCTGTGGATTTGAGCACAAATTATTTTACCGCAGTTCTGTTCAGTCCCGAACTGGTGCATTTTTGGCTCAATCCGTTTTTTTGAGTAATGTTGCAAGACCTCAGGAGGCAGAATCAAATGAACTTAGGTCTGTCAGTAATGTCAGACTCCCTCAAAATAGTCAGCTTGCAGGTATTCAGCTATCACAAGGTGTTGGGGTAACAACTGATGGTGACCTGGTAACATTAAAGCAGGCGGAGACTTCTAGTAAGAACGGAGACGGAGATCTGATTCAGAATATTTCTATTGAAAATAAGCAGTACACTTTTTTTAAAGAATACGATAATAGCAAAGTAGGCTATCCGGCATTTTATGATGAAAATACAAGCGAACAAATTCCATTACTGGAGTTAGCAACAGATCAGGAAATTGAAGGGTTAAATGGTTTCAAAAGCTTTCAGAATATTGATCAGGATTATAAATATCTGATTCTGTATGTTGAGTCATACGAAAAAGAAGAAAAGCCGTGTAGAGGAGTAGATTGTGATAACCACGGAGAAGTACAGGTGGCAGATGTTAAACTATTGTTGACTACCGAGGAGGGGATACAAAATGTATTGAAATCGGATTCAATATTCGAGGATAGGGATGGTGATAAACTACTTAAAACATTACCTGAAATAAGTGTTAAACGGGTGTTTTTTGATGAAGATTCATTAACAGAATGGACCATGCAGGACAAGTATGAGGTGATTGCCAAGGATACTGAACTGATCAATAATATTGAGGATGGTTTTAAAAAAATAACAGATTATTTTAAAACTGAAAACAATTTTGAGAAGGATGGATTTTCACTTCAAAATATTTTGGATCAGGGATTTGCTAAACATTCAGGTTTTCAGTATTGTTATGATTTTGTAAAGGAATTAGTTGAAACTTATAATGAAATTAAGGATCTGTTACACGATTACAGGGTTTTATGTTTTCCTGATATTCATGCCTTTCCAAAACACTTAATGTTAGGGGGGGTATGGGATGAAACTTCAAAAAATGAATACAGGCATGCATTTTATAATGCCCAAAATCTGGATGAAAAAGATATTTCTGGAAAAATAAATTTCCTTATCGGTAGATTTAACAAGCAGATTTTAAAATTTTATCCAATTGATACTGACTTATTTTTAAATCCCCCACCTGTCAAAGTTATTCCATCTCAACACTATGATCTGTTAGGCAATAAAGCAGTGCCTTTTTACTATTCTTTCGACGAAGGATTACTTAAAAACTGGAATTATCAAATTACTAAACAACAAAACTGGGATAAGCATTTAAGTTATTATTCCTCCGCTTTTGGTGGCATAGATATCAGTGCAGTTTATGATGATTTGAAGGAGCATACATTCTACAGAATTGAAGGGCACCAGGGAGGTGACTTAACTTCAGCAGTGAATCAACTTGAGCTTAAGAAGGCTCAATACCAATTGCCTTTTGATGTCATGTCATTATCGTTAGAGGAATTGGGAAATAATCAGGATGAAACCAAGGCTTACTTTTTTGACTATCTCGAGAAACATCCCGGAATGTCGCACAAAGCCGGAGTACCGGCAGGTGGAACATTTATTTTGGTTTACAATTCCGAATCAGATAAAAAAGTGGTGGCCGATTTTGCTTTACCATACTTATGTTGTGGTAAGCCAAAGAAAGTTGGTTTGATATTACCAGAGCAAATTTGTGTATATGACGATCCTTTCCAAATGAATGTTCAACCTGTTGATGGGGTAGTAAAAGCATTTGTTAATGATACGGAGATTTTGGAAATTCCAAAACAGGGAGACAAAAGTATTTTTGACCCCGGCCATTCTGCTTTTGCATCTCATTTAGGAGAAGCAATTCAGTTTACGGTTAACGGCAAACCAATAGCTGCCGAAATTACTGTTCTTGATCAACCTGATGTAAATATTACTATTGATGAAGTAGTTATGCCTGATAGCAATACAGTTGAGGTTAGTTTTAAAGTTGTAAACAATGACGGCGCAAATTATACTTATTCATGGGATTTCTTAGGAACAAATAATTATGTACAAGAGGTGCCTGATTCTGGTGGAATAGTCAAACATACTTATGCTAAACATTTAAACCCTAAACCAGTGGTTAAGGTAAAAATAGAACGAGAAGAAGGCTGTGCTAGAACAGTGGAATTTTCTGATTGGTATGATGTGTTTTATTTACATTCTGTTACTATTTCCAATCCGTATTGCTGTAACAGGAATGAAATGAATATTACATCAGTTGGTTTTTCCGGTGAGTCAGATTGCTGTAATCCCAAATAAAAATAAAGTCAAATTATAAAATTAAATCAAACAAAAGTTATGTGTAAAATAGGATTAAGAATAAACTATAACTCAGGTTCAGCAATTAAAACGGCAAAAGGTTTCTATCGTAAGCAGGGTGAGACCACTTTAATAGAATTTCCAATTGATGATATTACAACACCTAGTTTACCAGATATTGCAGTAAACGGGAACTATGAATTGGTTAGAATTGTATTGGATAACGAAAGTGGGCAACAAGATGAATGGACTGGTGTAATGGCATTTAGCATTACAGAATGTGAAACACCATTGTCAATTACTTCTGTTGAATTTTCAGGAAGTTCAGAGTGTTGTAATCCTGCACAAACCATGTAATGGTTTGAAGATAAAAGTTTAGTAGGAACATAACAGATAAACAAAAGATATGTGCAAAATACCATTAACCATAAATTACGATTCAAGCTCCCCGATTAAAAGTGCAACCGGAGTGTATCGCAAGCAAGGAGAAAGTAATACCATAGGGTTTACTATCGACAATATAAGCTCGCCTACAATTGCTGATATTTCAGAAAATGGCGACTATGAATTAATTGAAGTCAAGCTGACAAATGATAAAGATGAAGTAGAGACCTGGACAGGTGTTTTGGCCTTTACTGTTGGAAGATGTCTTACCGAAATAAGGCTGTATCAATCAGATGGAGATTGTGGAACACTTCAACCTGACAGAAGACCGGCCTATATTGATGGTACAATTGAGGTGGGTGCAACACTTTTCGAAGATGCTGAAGGAAAAACACCGTTGAGTGTGGGGTACTACCGAATGGAAGAGGGAACAGATGAAAACCCGCAAATTTCTGTCAACCAAATTGAAATTATTGCTGATGGCCAGGTTAAAGCGATTTCTCCATGTGCTCAGGCTCAGGGTATTTGGTTCTTTGATGAAAATGAATGTGACAGGCCACTTGATAAAGAAAAAGCAAGACAGGTTTATATTAAAGAGAGTCAAATTGCAATGGGAATTACAATCTTTGATGACACAGAAAAGACAAGGCCGTTCGATCCTTCTGCAACAGATGGTATCTATAGCTATTGTCTTGATATTAATGCAGAACCGTTGATTCCAATCGGTATTGTAACATTAAATGGGGGAGGAATTGTCGAAGACTTGACCATTTGTTCGAATAGTCAGGCAAAGTAAAAGCACCTTAGGTATAATAATCCATCCGGCTTGTCACATACGTGATAAGTGGGATGGGTTTATGATTCTTTTTTACGGAGCGGAGAAATCCTTTGATACAAATCTTCTAACTCAAATAATTTACTTTCCATGGTATGAAGTTTTTCATAAATATTAACAGGGTCAGGCATTTGTTTTGACGCGTACATTGTGGCATACCAAATTTCAAGTATGTCTTCGGCATTAATCGAATACATAGGATAATTACCATCCTTATTATCTGATTTAAGGATAAGTTTTCCACTTTCGTTAATTCTGTTAAGTACACGTTTTACAACAACGCCATCATTTTTGCTGACAATAATATAGATTCGACTGTCAATAATGTCATCAAAATTTTCGACGTATTTACCAAAAAGTAAATCGCCATCACAAAGGGTGGTGTACATTGAGTTTCCCTTGATTTGGAAACACCTGAAAGTACCGTTTTGAAGAGTTGGCATACTAAAAGAAGGAAGAGTCTCTATGTATTCCGGATCACCATAGCCTTCGAGGTAACCGGCACGGGCCTGACCTCCAATATAGCTGATGTTTTCATTGCCATCTTCTTTTACGGTAATGACCTTAGGCATCCCTAATGCGTAAGTATTTTTTTCACTGTTAAAAACAGCATCACTTTGTCCAAAAAGGTATTCCGGATTAATATTGCACTCCTTGATGATATTGTTTAATAAATCAAAACCTGGTTTCGTTTTTTTTCGGCTGCCATCCGGTTGAACTCTTCCGGTTGTAATACTATCAATAGTAGTGCTGGTAACACCAATCAGCCTGGAAAATGAATTGTTGTTTAGCCCCAGAAGGCCAATGATGTGCTTGATGCGTTCATGTATTTCCATACAAAATAATTCGGTTAATAATAATAAATAGAACGATAAAATTCCATAATATGTTGCAAATATAAATAATATTTCCGGTTATTTGACAGAAAAAATGCAGGTTTTTCGCGGCTTTCTTATTAACATTCTGTATTAAAGATGAATAAAACTGGAAAAAAATTCCCTAATATTTGTGAAACTATTGCAAATTTCCGTAATATGATTGCAATTATTTAAAACAATTGTTTGATATTTGTAAAAAACTCAGATTTTAAATTTAGTCTGTATAAATACAGAAAAAGCAGTTATAAACATATTTAGATAATTAAAAAATGAAAAGAAATCAGGCATTACTAAAAAAGAGAAGAGACTTTGTGATTGACTATATCAATGCAAACAAGAGTAAGCAAATGAAAGTTGTAATACTAGAGCTTTCTGAAATGTTGTTTTTGACCGAACGAACGATTTATAACATTCTTACCAATGAAATAAACTAATTATTACGGGGAAAAAATGACAGAATCAAGAGAAAAACTAAAAACGTTTTTTGAAACAAACAAAAAACCAGGACAGGAAGATTTTGAGAAATTAATTGACGCGTTTGTTCATAAAGATGAATATGAAAAAGTAAACCCCGAAGCGCTGATTGCAGGACTATCTGAAAAGACCATTTTAGACCTGGCAAACAGAATTGAGTATAGTGAATACCCTATTATTCGATCAAATGTCAGTGGGATGGCAGAAGATTTTATTGATATTGCTTTTACCTGGGCTGACAAATCTGAACAGGTATTAAAACTAACAGGTTCGAGTCGTTTCAGTAGAGAATTCCGCTTGTTGAGTAAAGGACTTTACACTTTAACTGTTAAAGAAGCAGCAGTTCAAACACTAAAAGAGAACGAATACATTTCTTTTAGTATAAGTTTAGGTCCGGGGCAGGAGTTTTTGCGGTTGGTTGGACATAATTTATCAGATTTAAGTGGTCAAAAAATAGAAGTTAATGAGATCTACGAAGACATGGAAATTTCAGTTGAAAAGGAAACTTTCAGTCAAAGCATTGAAGAGGACCAGGGAAATATCAGATTTTTTAATAATACCAGTGCCAATATAAGCTATAAAACAACATCTTCTGAGCACATGAGCCTTTTCCGTAAAGAGGACAGTACATTTACTTTTTACAATCTTTCTGACCAGGTATCCTTTAGATATAAGGCTGACCTGACCAACGAAACTAAAAAAATTGAATGCAAACTGTTTAATGAGGAAACAGGGGAATTATTGTCAACGGCATTTTTAAATCCTGCTGTTAATCATCTTAACCTTTGGGGAGGTACTGCTAAAGTAGATTCCGGAAAGAGTTTCAGAATAGAGTGTGATTACCAATAAATTAAAGCAATGGAATTAAAAATATTTAAATATAATACACATTTGAGAGGTAAATCACCTCAGGAAATAATGGCTGTTGATATAACGGTTTTGAATAATATAGTTAAAGGAGAACCAAAGTACGACAAAGGCCGGAAAGTTTTGGCTAATTATTATAATGACAATGCTCAAACCGAATTGGCGATCCAAAAATCGTTCGAAGATGTGATTGATACTGATGGCTTTTTAACCGGTTTAAATATTACTATTAATTGGTTTGATGTTTTTGAAGATCCGGTTTTGGTAAAAACAGTTTTTGTTCCGCTTTCAATTACCGAAAGTGCAGATATAGTAAGGAAAAGACGTGAGCGAAAAATTATATTTCTTCAGGAAGCTGGGATCCGGCTGGGTGTTAAACAGTATATTGATATACTTTTTGATCATTATTCTCATTATCGAAAAAATGAGATGACGAGAAATCTTTTGAACAGCTTTATTGAAAATAATTCAGAGGAACTAAAAGCGGCGATTAATGAAGAGGAAGATATTCAGATCAATACAATATTGGATTATCAATTACCTGGTGGAGGGAGTATTAAAGCCTCTTTTTTGAATCAAATTACCTAAATGATAATTCTGGTATCGGGTAAATGGTATTATTTCACAAAATAATACTCCTGTATCTGAGCTCAAAATTGATTGAAATAATCACGAAAATAGTTTTAGTGGGTCTTAATTGAGGATGGCAGTTTTTTTGGATTAATGTTTTTTAACCATTATTTAATTTTAAGACCCACTAAATTTTTTAAATTGGAAACTATAATACCAATTGTTTATGAAAGAATAAATAGGATTTACCCATTGCTGACTGGCATGATTTTGGATGGATTTTAGTATGATTCTCCAGAGGTAGGAATTCAAATTTTATTGAATTTTAGACAACATCAACGGGTAAAAAACGTTAAAAATACAACAACACTATAGCAATCCTGTTTGTTCTTACCAGGCTGATATTTCCTGGTTTTTTATAAGTGATTGATTTAGTGGTTTTAATACAGAAGGTTATACCTGTTTGGATTTAGTTTTTTAGTATGTGGACTCAATAGAAAAACAAAAAAATGTAACTTTTTGGGATTAGCATTATATGATGATAGGATTCTTATTCTTGATTTTTTAGGCTAAAGTATAATTCGAAAAATCAAATTGATGGAACCGGCGGTGTTGGGAACTTCCGGCTGAACTCAATTGGAATAGATCGTTGGTTATTAATGTAAAATCCCGTTTTAAGTCATCAATTTAACACATATGAAAAGAAAAAAAATAAAACTCAACACGGTCTTCAAGACCAAGTTAGTCTTGAATTTAAGAAAATTAAAATCACGCTTTTCACTATCGATTGTATCGCTGGAGCATCATTTTAGAAAGGTTAAATTCTATTTCCTAACCAATTATTTCGTTTGGTCGTCAAGGCCCAAACACAAGTATTCTTTTTTCGAAAACAAATTCCTGCCGGAATTTTAATCGAAGAGGATATGAAATCATTTGGTTTCAAGTCCCGATAACACCGTTATCATAGTCTTGTTAACTATTGACATGTAAAGTATCAAGTAGATTGACGAGAGGACATTTTGAATTTATTGATGGCAGAATCATTGATTTATTAAGCAGAGAAAATATCCTGATCGCATCTCAAAATGAAACTGAGATCTGATATACACCATCAGATCAGGTTCTTCATGTTGAGACTTATCCATTTTGATAATAAGAACTTAAAGTCAATTTAATATACAAAATTGTTAAGTTGAACATCTTGTAAAAATTTAAGTGCTTAGTCAAATGATGGAATAATTGAGGCGAGGCTATACAGTAATAAATTAATTAACTCAATCCATTTATAAATGGAACAGTATTTTACCACTTATTTATGAAATTAAAAACATTTTCGCATGAATTCCCCACAATGGAACGTGTATTTAAGATAAAAAGAATAAATAACATAATTGATTTGAGAGATTCGTTTTCGATAATCGAACAACAATTTTCAACAACCTCATTTGAAGCTGAAATTTTTAAAGTAACATTTAGTGTTACAATTGATTCAACAGAAAGAACCTGCGACCTGTTCTTATCCTGTAACGAATTGATTAGTGATTATGAAATTGAAGTGCTAAACAGAGAGTTGGGAATTGAAGTTTCGGGAGACGGAGCGTTGTTTCAAATTATAAGTTATAAAACTGCGTTTAAAATTCAATTTGATAAAGAAAACAGCCATTTCATTGACACAGAAAATGTGAAGGATGGTTTAGTTGTTTTTAAATCGCCTACGCTTGAATTGGCATAGTGAGGAAAGCTTGTAAGTTATACTATGAAACTGAAGAGAATTGTATCTCTGTTAAAACCGAAAAGCTAAATAGAATCTGAAACTGCTGACAAGCAAAAAAAATTATCGATAAATATTAGTAATGCTATGTAAATCAAATAGCAAGGAGGGACTCTTATTTTAAAAATTTATTATTTAAAAGCTACAGCTTCGGTGTTTTTGTGTTGAGTTTTAATCAACTGAAAAGACCGTTTCATGTCTGAAAAAAAAGTGAGAAATCAAGTAAAATATCCGAATTTTGAATTTCAGTTTAAGAACGCCAATACAATTCTAAAATTAGATAATGACATTAAAAAAAACGGAGGAATTAATCAATCACCTGACTGAGGTTATTAATTGGAGAATGATGAATCCTGGTGCTGACTTTGAAGATGCGCCCCCTTTTACAACTTATGATTTCAGAAAATGCCCGCTTGGAGAATACATTCTTGTCAACGAGCTAAAACATGAGGAAGTCATAGTACTTTTAATGGCCCTGTTACCCAGGCTAGAACCCCTGTTATTAAAAAATCTTGTGGGTCAGCATGGTGATTTGCAGTTATTGGCCCTGTGTCAACCTGGTAGTAACGGGCAGTTATTGTATCCTACAGGTGAAACGATTCAATATATTGTTGGTGGGCGAAAACTTGAAGGCCGAAATAAAATTGCAGACTGCTTCGAGGAGTCACATTTTTTTTCGAAAAATCAGGTTTTATATTTAGGCCCACCAACCCAGGAACATGTTCCATTAAGTGGAAAAGTTGGTGTTTATGAAGAGGCTTACAGACTTTTGGTACTCGGAAAAATAGAACTCCCCAAAATGAGTAAGGACTTTCCTGCTCAGCAACTGCGTACTAAGCGCGAGTGGGATGACCTTATTTTACCAAAAGAGACATTAGATGAAATCCGGAGTATTCAGAATTGGTATGAAAGTAATGAAATTCTGATGAAACAGTGGAAAATGGAAAATAGCATTAAGCCAGGATACCGTGTGCTGTTTTACGGAGATTCAGGAACAGGAAAAACGTTAGCAGCCAGTTTACTTGGTAGGTATATCGGAAGACCTGTTTTTAGGGTAGATGTATCAATGTTAGTGTCGAAATACATTGGTGAAACTGAAAAACACCTTTCTAATTTGTTTAACCGTGCTGAGGACAAAAACTGGATTCTCTTTTTTGACGAAGCGGATGCTATTTTTGGTAAAAGAACAAGTGTCAGAGATGCCCATGATAAATATGCTAATCAGGAGGTATCTTATTTGCTACAACGTATTGAAACATTTTCCGGGTTAGTCATATTAGCCTCCAATTTTAAAAACAATATGGATAAGGCCTTCATGCGCCGTTTTCACACCAGTATCAAATTTAATAATCCGAAATATGCTGAAAGGCTTCGGATTTGGCAGCACAATTTGCCAAGTCAGCTAAATATGGAATCAATAGACATTAAGAAAATTGCTAATCACTATGAGCTTACCGGCGCAAATATCATGAACATTATTCAGGACATTAGCCTCAAAGCTATTTCGTCAGGCGATCCGACTTTCACCGTCAACGCCGAAACATTAAGTCGTTGCATTAAAAAAGAATACGACAAGGAAGATAAAGTATAGTATAAATAACTAAAAATGAGTACCGGATTGCTTGAATCCGGGAAGGTATGACCATAAATAATTCATCTATGGAAGCTAAGATACACCCTAAACCAAACCAAACAGGACAGCGATCGGCTTTAAAACCAAAGCCGATATCAGGACAAAAAATAATTCAAAATCAAACCCGGAAGAAGTCTGGGAATGATAATAAATTTCAAGCTGAACAGAGTAGTATTCCTGCTGTGCATGAGGCTTCTAACCTGGTTGCTGAGCAGATGTATCAGAACCTTAAAGAAAGTTATTATACAACAGGGAGTCTTGGTCATGATGAAACAAATCAGAGAGAAAATGATTATAAAATGGCTTTAAATGCACCTGAATTAGGTGATTATTTGAGCTTACAGCAAGGGGTGTATTTGCCAAAAAATCATAATGAAGCCAGAGTACTTAATCAAAATCAGACCGTTTCCGGAAAAAAGAATTCGTTTGTGAGTACAACCGGTGGCTCAAAACCTGAATTTTCGGAAAGTACACCTGATCAAAAGGTAAACGTTGCTGCTCCTAAAACAGAAGCAAAGGGTAAACAGCTAAAAGATGGTAAGAAAAAAGAATCCGGGGAAAAATTGGAGCCCGGAAGTAATGATAAATCTGTAGAGGTGATTCAAACCACACCGAGAAGTGCTCAGGAGGACCCAAATTTTCAAGCTTTAACTACAAATGTTGAGACAATTGCCAAAACTCAATCCGTACATGAATCATCTGATAAGGCATCTCAAAAGGCGCAATCTTCTGCTCCGTTGGCAAAAGATGAAAAAATGGGAACTGCTCAAACAGGGCAGGTAGAAGTAATGGAAGAAGCGGAAGCGGAAACAATCAGCGCTTCAAAATTTAAAGCATTGCTCAAAAAGAAAATTGAACAAATGGAACTGCCAAAAGATATGGAAGAGGCAGATGATTTTGAAAACCATAATAATATTAATGAGGTCAATGCTTCAGCAACTGCCGAAATTAGTGCGAAAAAGAATGAGGCTACCGAAGGAATCAATCAAAGTACAAATGCAAAGCCAAATGCCAAAGCAGTTAAAGCAAGAACGGTTGGAGCTAAGCCAAAACCAAAATTTGGAGTTAAACCAAAAGCACCATTAGCCGGAAATGCAATGCCTCCAAAAAGAGGTGCAGCTGAGGTGGAAGGTCCGGTACAGGATGAAACTGCAAATATGGATAATACGCTTCAAAAAGAAGGTATTACTGATGATATGCTGGCTAATTCAAAAGAGCCAAAGTTTATTGATACTTTAAATCAAAAAGAATCTGCTAAGGCCAGTAGTAAAGATTCTGTTCAGAATTTTAGAACTGATGAAAATGCAAAATTAGGCCAGGCCAGACAGGAAGCTGATGCCTCTGCTAAAATTCAGGTGGATGGTATGCATGCGGGACGAACGGCTGGTTTAGGTAAAGTACTGGGCGAGCAGAAAGAGAATTCAAGTCAAACTACAGCTGCTCATCAGGCTGTTGCTGATAAAATCAATGGTTACTTTGTTGAGACCCAAACAAAGGTCAATGGCATACTGGACAAATTGGATGAAACCGTTGCTTACAGATTTGAAAAAGGATCTGAGATCGCTAAAAATAAGTTTGAATCATTTGTTGAATACGGTATCATTAAATATAAAGCTGAACTATTCGAAAAGCGAAAAAAGGAAAATAGTGATGGCTGGTTTGGCTCAGTTGGTGGCTGGTTTGCTGCTGTTGGCGGAGCCATTTGGGATGGTATAGTTGGATTGCCGGATGACGTTAATAAAGTGTTTGAAGATGGCCGAAACCACTACATTAAATTAATGGATGTGGTGATTGAAAACATAGCCAATCATGTGGCAAAACAACTGAATGCTGCTAAAAATGAAATTAAAGCCGGAAAAGATAAAATCAATACCTATGTAAAAGGATTATCACCGGAACTAAGGAAAATAGGAAAGGAATCTGCACTTAAAATTCAAGATCAGTTTGATAGCCTGGAATCAGATGTTAATGCTAAACAAGATGAATTGATTGATAGCCTTGCTCAAAAATACCAGGAGAAACTTGAAGAAGTTGATGCCAGAATTGAAGAGATAAAAGCGGCTAACAGTGGATTAATTAATATGGTAATGGGTGCCATTATGGCCATTGTTGAAATCATTATTAAAGTCAAAAATGTACTGACTAATCTGTTGGCTGGAATTGTTGAGGTAGTAGGCGCTATTATAGCTGATCCTTTCGGTTTTGCTGATGCCCTGTTTACCGGACTTGGAAATGGCTTTAAAAACTTCTCCAAAAATATGTTAAAGCACCTGCAAGCCGGATTATTTGGCTGGTTGACTGGGACATTAAGTGGTATGAGTATTACTTTCCCGGAAAATATTTTCAGTCTGAAGGGAATTTTCTCACTCAGTACTCAAATTTTAGGTTTTACCTGGGGAGTGATCAGAAATATTGGTATCAAGGTAATCGGTGAACCGGTAATGAAAGCCCTGGAAACCGGATTTAAATTTGTGACTATCCTTAAAAATGAAGGTATTCAAGGTTTATGGGAGCACATGAAGGATCAATTTATGGATCTGAAAGAAACGGTGTTGGGGGCCATTAAAAGTATGGTAATTACCCAGGTGATTGAGGCCGGTGTTAAATGGTTACTTGGCTTACTAAATCCAGTTGGGGCATTTGTAAAAGTAGTGATGGCTATTATCAGTGTCGTCAAGTTTTTTATTGAGCGTGCTGCCCAGATCATGGAATTGGTACAAGCCTTTATGGATGGTGTAAAAGCAGTCGTTTCCGGAAATGCCACAAAGGTTGCTACCGCAGTGGAAAATGCATTAGCTAAAGCAGTACCGGTAGTCATAGGATTCCTTGCAGCCCTTCTGGGATTAGGTGGTCTGGCCAGTAAAGTCACCCGAATCATTCGTAAAATACGAAAAAGAGTAGCCAAAGCCATCAAAAAACTCTGGAAGAAAATCAAAAAAATGGCCAAGAAGTTTTTGAAAAAACTAGGGGTTGATAAGTTAGCTAAAAAAGGGAAGGAGAAGTTACTTGATGCAAGGGATTATCTTTATGATACATTCATGGGAACCATTAGTTTTACTGCAGCAGATGGTAGCAGACACAGAGTTTACCCAAAAAATAAAAGGGAGCCTAAGATCATTATGTTAGCTAGTAATCCAAAGCCAATTGAGGTTCAGATTGATAGTGAAATAGCAATTAGTAAGGAAAATTCGGATATGGATAATGTTTTAGTTCTTGAGGAAGCTAAAACTTACTATAGAGAAAATGTTAAACCTATTGTATCAAAGATTGAACTAATTGAGAAGGAAGAAAATTCCTCAAAGAAAGATGTTGATGGTGCTGATAAGACTGCTGCCAATAAGCTTAAGAAACTGGTAGGTGTTCGAAAACGTAAGGTAAAAGGGTTGACACAAATTTTATCTCGTGCTTCATTTAGTGAAGGTGAAAAAACAAAGGTAAAAACAGTAACAAAATGGCAAGATTCAGGTGCTGCTGGTGATTATGTTGAGGCAGCACCATTAACGTATTTACAAGGAGAGTTTAAAGGCGCCAGCCCAGGCAGTACTGTGCCAAGAGGTTGGAAGTATGCCTTAGACTTGAATGACCAATTAGGAGGAGTTGCATATATCAGGGGACATATGTTAAATGATGGACTTCATGGTCCGAATAAAAAATGGAATTTAAAGCCAATCTCTAATAGAATGAATAGAGAAATGGACCAAAAAATTGAGAATCATGCCAGAAGAGAACTTCGAGAAAAGCATAAGATATTATTTTACAAAGCGACAGTGAAAAAATATCATAAAGGAGAATTAAATGAAATTGGTGCTTTCCCTCAAACTTTGGAGGTAGAATGGGGACATTTAATGAAGAATGGAAAGCATGATGCAAATGGTTCAAAAGTACCTGTTCAAAAAATACTTTTTGAACAAAGTCGACCTGAGCCTAATACTGTTAATGTGAATGAGTTGGGAGAAACTGTTTTAATTAGAAATCTGGTAAAAAAAGGCATTTCTGAAAAGTTTGTAAAAGAAGTTATTATATATTTGAAGAATAAGGCGAACAATAATAGATTTGATGGTTTTACAGGGTTCGCTCTACTTTATCGAAAACATATTAATAAGGATGAAATTAGTGGTGGTACAAGGGCTAACTCAGTTATGTTTTCAAGGGTAAGGGAATTATCTAAAAATAAACAAATTAAATTTTGATTAATCTATGGTAGCAGATATTTTTCAGTTTATTGAAGGTGTAGAGAAAAAGGCAGATTTCTTTCTTTATAGCGACAATGTAAAAGAAGTGAAGGGAGAAATTACTGGTGATAGTGATCTCTTTTTAAGAGAGATGCTACAGGAGGATTTTGAGGAGAAATATAATGTTGAGATAGAAGCTGGTAGTTTGGAGTTTAATAAGGTTTCAGGATTAGAAATGAACTGGGAACTTACACTTGAAAACATGTACATTTATGGAGGGATGAAGATTAATGGGTTAATTGATGCTTTAATAATGCCTCCTGACTCTTATTATGAATTTAATGCATGCGAACACGATTTTCTGATGCCGGATGATGAGGTTTTTCTAAAGGAAGAAACTAACTGGTTCAGTAAATCGGGACATGGTAGTGGGGATGGTACTTATGGTATATTTTATAGAAAGGAGAATACGCCTTTATTTGAAATAAAGTTTCTGGATGAAGGTAGACTTTTTAATACTGATTTTACACTGGAAACCTATTATCAGAGCATGATGGATAGTATGGCGATATGTGGATGGCAGTACTTCTATCTGAACTTTGATGAAATAAAAAATGTTTGTGGAGATTTTAGAATATCCTCAGGAGGATGGCTTACTTTATATCCATATAGTAATAACATGTCAGAATCTCCCCTTGGAAGAGATATTACCGAAGAAACATTAAGAATTGATGCTGTACTTCATCATATGAAAAAATGCGTTTACGTTCTGCCAAAAATTTTTCCGGAGAAAGACTTTTCCTATCATAAGGAGCGATATAATAATTTCAAGGCTTTTTTGGGGAGAAACTAATATCAGTTAGATTAAGCCGAAACAATTTTTGTGATTGTCAGTGATCTCGGTTAAGCCGGGGTAGTCGAGCGGAGCCGAGACTACATCTCAATATCATTCAAATTCTCAAAGGCATCCGGAATGTTTTTTGGATCTTCCTCAATAATTTGTAATATATCGCGGGTTATACCTCTGGCAATATTAGAGATAGGTACATCATTAGGTGAGCCTTCGAATGGATTTTCACCGGCCAGACCAATACGCAACATGGTGTTAAATACCCAAATGACAATAACCGTAAAAGGAATATTAAACCATACAAAATATTGACCGATAATAGGGTTAGTTTCAGCAATTGTCAGCCCCATTTTTGCAAAGGCAGGGATGATAGCCATAGGTAATAACCACATAAAAATATGAACAAAATGGTAGCCAATACTGCCATACTGTTTAGGGTAAGGGAAGTTCTTAATTCGTTCAGCTTTTCCTTGAAGGGCTGTTAATTCCTGAAGCATTTGTTGCATGTTCAATAATGAGAAGTCCCATAGTTTTTTCTCGTCGGTTAATTGTCTGAGATGTTTCGATTGTAAACTGATAATTGCATTAGGTTTATTATTATGTGCCATTACAATTTCAAATTCTTCGGGAGACAGATAAGGTCTGATTTCATCTTCAAGGGCACTGTCATATTCCGGAATATTATATCTGAATGTTTCCTTTTTGTGAATGGTTTCGTAGGAAGCTTCCCATTTCTTTTTAGTCCTTAGTGCGTAACGTAATGCCGTTAACCAGGCAATATGACGGTTAGTAACGATTCTAAGTACTTCAGATTCATCTTTTTTGGCTTCAGCACGGTGCATATAAAAACTGTCCTTTACAGTAATGATTAAAGTTCTGGATGTATTTACAATGCCTCCCCATATTTTTCGGGCTTCCCAAATTCTATCATAGGCAGCGTTATTTTGGAACCCAACCATAAAAGCAACAGCAGTACCAATTAATCCAACTGGGGTTAACGGAACCTGCAGCCATTTAATATTGAGTAATTCATATAAACAGGTGACTACGGTTGCAAAAATGAGGAAGAAAATGATTTCCCGCCTGGTCCATATTAATACACTCTTAAAGGGGAATCTTCTTTTTACGTACATGCTTTATTTTTTGTCTAAAAATACAAGAAATTTGCTTGCAATTTGCAACTCTTAAAAAAATTATAGTTTAACAAAGATTAATTGCCTTGAAGTTTTTCTTGCCCTGTTATCTTATTCAATAACGAGTTTCCTGGTATGTCTACCTGTTGGTGTATCCAGGTGAATAAAATATAACCCCTTCCCAAAAGGTGAAGTATCCAGTATAGTTACTTCATTGTTAATTGTTGTTGAGTTATAAACTTGCTGTCCGAGTTGGTTAAAAATGGTAACGGATCCAGAGATTGAAGTTTTTATAAAAATTAAATCTTTTGCCGGGTTCGGATAAATATTCAGATAATTATACCCGGATTCTGAAACTGACGAAGTTGATGGTATACCTTCGAAAGCAACTCTTCGAAGTGAAATTTCATTGCCTCCATGCAGGGTTTTGACATGCAATTCAATTCTTGAAACGCCAATTACTGGTGAAGCAAGATTAAACGCATAACCCGATTCATCTGAGTCATCTGCAATAGGAATAGTGGTATTTATACTGGTGATTTGATGACCAAGATTATTGAAAAACCTTAAAGTAATGCTGTCAATAGAATGATTCAGTTCACTTGTAAAATAGGCATTCCAAACGATAAGTTTTGTAATGTCATATCCACTGTTATAGTGAAAACTCAGTGTCAGGGTGTCATTTCCCAGGCTGCTGATATGGCCAATATCATTACTTGAAAATGAACTGGAGGTTTCAAATGGAAAATTGGTGCTTTCAGTAGTCCCGGTTGTTATACCTAAGTTGAGGTTTTCAACTTCACACGGGCAACCAAAGCCAAATTTACCAACTGTTGAGGTAATGGAATCAGGAAGAATAACCTGTGAAAAAGAAATATTTGAAATACTAAGGAGGATAAAGATTGTTAAGCCTAATTTTTTTACCATTTTTTCATTTTGTTCAAAATTAGCAAAAAATATATTGAATATTAACAACTTAACTTTTGTTTTGAGAATAAAAAATTGAAATGTCATTCTCGATACAACCCTGACAAAGCCAGGCTCACTCGAATTGACATTTCAATCTGCAGTACTTAAGTCTACTTCCAGTTATCAGTACACTTTTTCATGTTTTCAGTCTGATTGGCTTTCCAATTGGCTTTCATTCCTTCATCTGCAAAAAGGTAAAGTTTACCATCTATAACTTCAAAGGTATTAGGATCAGTATTTGCTGTAAAGCCTTTACTCACTGCAAAACTGCAAAATCCACCAAATTGAGGGGCATAGGCTTCTGCATTTTCTTCAAATAAAGATTTATTTTCGGCTGTAGAGAAGTACCAATCAGCTCCTTTCCAGGATAATGTATGGTTTTCTTTGCCTTCCACTGCTTTATTTTCTGTGAAGTACGCTACGGGGTCATAACCATTAATGGCCTGGTTCGAAAACAAAGGAACATTTACCTGGTCGCTATTCCAGGATAGTGGTGTTATTCTTTTAGCTAGTGCTCCGGTAATGACCAAACCAATTATCAATACAAGTGAGGCCAAAATAATTTTAGTTCTTTTTTTCATGGGTGTATTATTTATTCTTCCAGTTAGTATTGGCTTTTTCAATTCTGTTTGGTAAAATTTTAAATAAGAATTTGGCTACAGGGTTTGAAAACTGATAGTTAATCCCGTCAATTGTAGCAGTATGTTCTCCGCCTTTTACATCCAGTTTTCCTGTACTTACTGCAAATGCGCAGAATCCGTTGTATGCTGTGTTTTGTTGTGCTGTACTCATTTGATTTAATTTTAATTATTATTATTCTTTTTTATTTAATTTCAGTTTATGCCATCCATTGATTTTATTGGACGAACCTCAATAGTACCTTCTGCTGTTTCAAACATTGGGTTGGCTTTAGCGATTTCAACAGCTGCTTCAAGGTTTTCTGCCATGATGTGAAAATATCCTACTATTACTTCTTTCGACTCATTAAAGGGTCCATCTTTAAAATGGCCTTTGTTACCGTGAATAATTGCTCCTGAAAGCTCTAATGGTTCAGCTCCTTTAAGCTGGCCGTTGTTCATCAGGTTACCAATGTACTGTCCTATTTTCTGAACATGAGCTTGTTGTTGTTCAGGCGAAAGACCTTCCAAATGATCGCCCTTGGTTTTAATAAAAATCATAAATTCCTGCATAATATTATCATTATTTAGTGTTGTATATCCTTAAGTCAAATGAGTACAGACAAAAGGGACATGAAAAGTTAAAAAAAATTACAATTTATTTCAAATAAACATTTATCTTACTGTTTATTAGTTGTTTAATTTTTGATTTTGAAGTGTGGTTTAAAGCTTTTTTTAACAGATTTACGGCTGTTTCACGATCATTGTCCAAAAAATGAAGTTCTGCTTTAGTGATATAAAAAGGAAGATAAGTGCTGAAGGAAGATTGATCTTTAATTTGATCAATAGCATTCAGAGCCGCATGAGCAGATTCCGTTTTTGAAAGTACAATTGCACGGTTGAGTAAAATCAACGGAGAAGAATCAAGGCGAATGAGCATATCATACAGGTCAAGTATACCTTTCCAGTCAGTAGTATCATACGAAGGAGCTGTGCAATGTGCTGCTGATATGGTGGCCAGAATATGATAAATTGAAACTTCATTTTTAGAAGTCGCAAATTCCAGATAGTAAATGCCTTGTTTAATCAAATTCTTATCCCAAAGCCGGCGATTTTGATTGGCCAGGTTGATACTTTGTCCCATATTGTCCATTCTGGCTTTAAAGCGGGCTGCATTTAGTGACATTAATGAGAGCAAGGCATAGGTATTAGAGGACTGATCGAAATTTTTATGCCGGATTATCATTTCTGTTAACCGAATGGCTTCTTCGCAAAGTTCAAACCGGATAATTTCATCTCCATGAGAGGCATGGTAACCTTCATTAAATAAAAGATAAATAGTTTCAAGTACACTATTCAATCTGCTTTGTAATTCATTTCCAACCGGTACATCAAATGCTATATCATTTTGTCTGATGGTCTTTCTGGCCCGGACCAAACGTTTATTGATATTTTCCTCTGATGTTAAAAATGCCTGTGCAATTTCTGGAATACTAAAACCACAAAGCGTTTTAAGGGTTAGAGCAATCTGAGAGTCTACTGATATTGAAGGATGACAACAGGTAAAAATCATTCTCAGTTGGTCATCTGCTATCTCCTCGTCAGTAAAAATATAACCAGGTTCCAGGTTGGTCATCCACTCATTTTTTAGTTGATGGAGTGTTTCTTCAGAATGGGTTCGTTTATATTTTTCCCTGTTAATAATGTTGACTGTTTTGTTTTTTGCCACTTTATAAATCCACCCTACAGCATTATCCGGTACACCGCTGTATGACCATTTTTCAAGTGCTTTAATCATAGCTTCCTGTACAACATCTTCTGCGAGTTCCATATTGGATGCACCAAAAGTTTTAGTGAGAACAGAAACGAGTTTACCATATTCATGTCTGAACAGGTGATCAATCTGATTCGATATGTCTTTTGAATATTCTTTACCCACTGGTTTTTGCTTTATCTGCAGCATTAAATATAATGAAAACGGTGGAAGCCTCAATTAAGATTAATTAAGTTAATAGAGCTTAAAAATCTGTGAATAATGGTTGAGTTAACATTTTTTCAATAAAAACTGAGCTACACTTGAGGAATTAAAAAATAGTTATGAAGCGATTTATTTTGTTTGGTTTTCTAAGTTCCGGTTTAGGTTTAAATGCACAAATTATCAGTAAGATGCCATTGAGTACTCCAGAGTTATCCAATCCTGCTTATACCGGTTTATTTGAAACTTCCCGACTCAGTTTGTTTACAGGTTTCGGTTATAATTATAATCATCAGTATCTCGGTTATTCTCAATATTCTGAAAAACTGCATGGTGGTTTTGGTGGCTATTTAAGGACTTTGAATGCCAATTATGCTGAGGATTTAACGGGGCAACATTATTTTGGTGGAATGACATATGCTTACCAAAATAAAATAGGTGAAAACTGGCACTACTCATTGGGTTTAGGGATTGAATTTGGAGCAAATACATATACGAATACCAATCAATCCTTTGCTGCTTTAAGGTATGGGGGTAAACTTGGTGGTGTACTATATAATGATCATTTTTTAGGGGGATTAACCTATAACTTTCAACCTGATATTTACAGAGGATCAAATATTTCTGCAACACTTGGTTATAAATTTACACCTTTTGCTGATCAGTCATTTTCTTTTACTCCTATTATTACATATGAGAGTGATTTTAAACATTATGGTTTAAGTGTAAGAGGTGAAATAGGATATAAAAATGTGTTTATTGGAGCAGGTTATTATGGCGGGAGAGCGAATTTTAGTGCAGGGTTGGATTTAAAAAGAATACGGATTAACTATAATATTGGAAACGTCACTTCTGGTCTCAAATACAGTACTCATGAAATCGCGATTCAGCTAAAATTTCCTCAACAATCAAAAAAAGTAAATAGCCGACAATTTAACCACAGGTTATTCTGATAAATCACAATTTGGGCTTAGGTGTATTATTGGTATCAGTACAACTAAGACCGTTTAATTGTTAGCATTTGGTCCCCGAACAATAAAAGCAATGATGCAAACTAATCCCATTCCAATATAAAGAAATCCCCAGTTTCCAATTTCCCCGATTCCCATTTTGAAAATACCCACACCGGTTAAAAGTAATCCAATTGCTAAAACTAACCAGCTGGGTCTGAATCTTTTTTGTTTGGAATTAAGTTTGTCCTGCTTTGTTTTTAACTGTGTATAAGATGTTTCGATATCCGAGAAATTTAACAAAAAAGAGCTTGCTAAATCCGGTTTTTTAAGGGAACGAATTTTCGATAGTATCAATGAATTTGAATTGTTCACAGTACACGATTTAACAGGTACTTAAAGATACAAAAAAAATCCTTTAATTCCACCTGTCGTTATTGACACTCCTTACAATATAAACGAAATACTTCTTTTTGCAGTTCGAATATTTGAAAATTCAAGTCAGGAGAATTGAAATAGGTACAAAATTCATCACCAACACGGTTGTGGATTTGCCGGAGGTGTTTTGATCGTGTATTTTCAGAGATATTGAGATTTGTAAAATATAAAAGCTTTAAAAAGAAAATTTTATCTGTCCTGGACTTTGTTTTAAGAATACTTTTTCTGATCAGTTTATAAGCCGCATCATATTGTGAAAAATATGCAAAATAGCGCGCTACATCAACTGTTTCATCCGGCGATAGTTTTGCTGTTTTTATATAATAAGCAAGTTCATCATAGTAAAAAAGAAATGCATATTTGGTTGGTATTTTTCTTGCAGTATTCCAATCCAGTTTGGCTGCAAGGTTTAGTTTCATTCGGGCCAAAATAACCGGACTGATATCCTTCATTTCATCAAGTTCTTTATAAAACTTTTTGGCCAATCGGTACGACTTAAGTGTAGAATAATTTAGTACTGCTAAACTGGTATTAATTCTTGTATGTTCTTTATCAAGTCGTTTTAATTCTTCCATTTTTATTTCAAAATTCTTACGGGCATTCGGGTTTAGGGAATCTAGTTGATAGATCATTAATGCTCTGTCGTGAAGCAGGTTTTTATAGCGTTTGGTAACAGGAATGTAGAACGATTTAATTTGGTCAACAGTAATATCACCCTTTAACGCCAAATTGTATTCAATGCTTTGCATTTTTCTACATTCCGATCTGGTATTAGAGGATACGTAATAATTAAATTGTTCGTACAATTTTTCGTGATCGTATTTGATGTCCTTTGTCCTTTGGGTATAAACCGTTATTTCTGAATAGCGGTGTTTCGCAAGGTAAGGCTCCAGCTTTTTGACAAAATCACCGGAGTTAACTTTTGCTTTTAATTCTGTATCTGATAATATAGCCAGAGATTCAAATTCAGTACCCATAATATCACGGCGAAACTCTCTAAAATTTTCTTCAGTGAAAATTTCAATGATTCCGGGGTCAACACCTAAACCACTGAGTTTTTTAAGGATGATATTTGCCCGTCTCCTATATAAAGTTTGATTGGTTTCAGTTGACCCTTCAATACTCGAAAATCCGGTTAACTCAATCCTGCTGATGGTTGCTCTGTTATCGCTTAGAATTGTTTTAACAGGATCCAATAGAATCTCATCAATTTTATATTCTGACTTTTCGTAACTGATTTTATAAGTTGAGGTGTCATATTCCAGAATCTGATAAAAATCTGATAAGCTATCAATGTATAAACCTACATTGAGGTTAAGGTTAAAAAAACGGTCAAGGTTTTTAAACATTATGTTTGAGCACGGTCTTTTTTTATTAATTACTGTCAGATTAACTTCAAATTCTTCGTCTATCCAATCAGGCACCTGCCCCAGATTAATATTAACGACTTTACCTGAAAATGAATTACCATTTCTGTTAAAGTCTTTTCTTAGCACAGGTTCCAGGGGTATTCCTTTTATATTGGTTTTACCATTAAAAGCGGCACCACTATCACATGAATATTGACTTTTTAGGAGGATGTCAGCTGCGAGCCCGTCTCCGGTTCCGTTTATTCCAAGTCCTTTTTTTGCCAGCCTTTTATTTTTGGCTGAATACATAATAGAATTATCTTCGGTTAAATAAATATAGCCTTGCGGCGAACGTCTGTTACACCAAAAGCAAGTCATGAATCCAATAGGTTTATACGTAAATATTAATGATTCTACATTGGTATTCTTAATATAAGCTCTCGGACCCAAAAGCTGACATAAATATATGACGCCGTTTTCGTTTGCAGCAATTCCGGTGTAGGTGGTTTGATGGCCTGCCCTGATCAGATTTTCATGATAGGTACGGTCGGGATGCTTTACAATTGATGATATAATTTCTTTTGCCAGGGCTTCGTAAGTTCTTACTGGTTTTCTTTTTGATGCTGATAATGATATTTTCAGAATATTTTCATCCACCCAGCCAAATTGCTCTCCGTAAAAATCAACCCGGTTTTTGGCTGTTTTTTTACTTTTTTCGTTTTGAAAATGAGTTAATTGGCTATTTTTAAACATATAATTAACGTGATCGTTAGCTGCTTTCGCTAACAGGGGTTCACTAACCAGTTCTGATACTTTGGCAGCCCTTCTGATTTTATTAATTTCATTTAACAAGTGTTTGTTTAGTGTAGTAACATCAATTTTATCTGTTGCAGGCAGTTGGGTCTGGCTCACTAAACTGACGCTGATGAAGCAAAAAATAAACAATAGAATTTTCATAGGTTTGGGATCGGGTTAAATGCTGTTTTAAAGCAATTCTGAATTACTAATTTACTTAAATTGATGGAGGAAATGAACTAAAGATTTTTATTTTTCAACAAAAGAATGGTAAATCTATCGGAGAGTTGCCTGAATTTGAAACTGTATAAAGTTCAGCTTGTTAACAGTGTTGTTGTCATTGTGGTACTGATTAAATGTAGTGGTTAAGAACATAGTCTTATCCAAAAATACCGGATAAATGAAAGAGATTTATGAATAGTATAATTCATAAAAAAATCTAATAATCATAAGAATATCAGTTTTCGGGAAATGCGCATTGATTTTTTGATTAACTTAATTACTTTTTAAGATTATGACTGAATTTACATTGAATATTAACGGTAAAGAGAAGAAAGTGACCGTTGATAAGGAAATGCCATTATTGTGGGTACTCCGGGATGAACTTAATTTGATGGGAACCAAGTATGGATGTGGTGTGGGAGAATGTGGTGCCTGTACGGTTCATATTAATGGCAACCCCCGAAGAAGTTGTTTATCACCAATATCGGACTTAGAAGGAAAAGAAATAATAACCATTGAAGGCTTATCAGAAAATGGGGACCATCCCGTTCAGGAAGCCTGGAAATCGGTAGATGTACCTCAATGTGGCTATTGTCAGTCAGGTCAAATGATGACTGCGGCCGCGCTTTTGCAAAAAAATAACGCTCCGGACCGGGAAGAAATTCGTCAACAGATGCATGGAAATATTTGCAGATGTGGGACATATAATAGCATTGAAAAGGCTGTAGAAGAGGCGTCAAGAATTATTAACTCAACAAAATAATCCAGTATGGAAATCAAAAATCAAGAAGGTGTAAGTCGAAGATCTTTTTTAAAAACAACAGGTTTAGCCAGTGGAGGACTATTGATTGGGTTTAATTTATTTACTGCCTGTGAACAGGATATAAAACCGATAGAGGATTTAGCCTTATTAGATTATAAGGATTTTAACGCCTATATTAAAATTTCGTCGGAGGGGAAGGTAACTATTTTTGCTCCAAACCCGGAGATTGGTCAGGGGGTTAAAACATCAATGCCTATGCTGATTGCTGAAGAATTAGATGTGCTTTGGGAAGATGTTTATGTTGTGCAGGGAGATATGGACAGGGAAAATTTCACCAATCAGTTTGCAGGTGGGAGTAATAGTTTAAAATTAAGTTGGCTTCCTTTACGGGAGACCGGTGCAACAGCAAAACAAATGTTAATTAATGCTGCTGCTTTGCAGTGGGGTGTTAGTAGTAATGATTGTTATGCTAAAGAGGGCAGGGTTTATAATCAGGGTGGAGAGAGCCTGGGATATGGAGATTTAGTTGATGCTGCGTCGAAATTAGAGATTCCGGAAAACTTTAAGTTAAAAGATCCAAAAGACTTTACCATTATTGGAAAAGGGAAAAGCAATGTGGATATCGATAAAATTGTAACCGGCTTACCATTATTTGGACTAGATACTAAGGTTGAAGGAATGGTTTACGCCACTGTATTGAGGCCTCCTGCATTTGGTCAGAAACTGGAAAGCTATGATGACGAAGGAGCAAGAGCAGTTAATGGTGTAATTGATATTATCAGATTTGAAGATAAAATAGGTGTTTTAGCTAAAAATACCTGGTCAGCCATACAGGGTAAAAAGGCTTTGGAGGCCAACTGGATAGTTGATTCTGAAGGTGAAAGTTCTGCTGATCATGATCAGTTGATGTTTGATATGCTGGATAAGGATGACCTGAATGTTATGCGTGAAGATGGAGATGTAAAGAGTGCTTTTGGTGTGGCTGATCATATCATTGAACATGTTTATGAATCGCCTTTTATGCCTCATAATTGTATGGAACCTATGAACTTTTTTGCGAACGTTACAGCGGAAAAGGTTCAGTTAATCGGGCCGATTCAAACCCCGCAAGGTACTGCTGCTCATATTGCAGAGACTCTTGGAAGAGATTTTAATACTGTTAGTCTGGAAATGACCAGAATGGGAGGTGGTTTTGGAAGACGATTATATGGTGATTTTGCTGTGGATGCGGCAACTTTATCCAATTTATCCAAACGCCCTGTTCAGTTAATTTATACCCGGGAAGATGACATGACAGCCGGAATTTATCGTCCTGCTGTTAAGTATAAATTATCGGCAGCAATTAAAGATGGAGAGCTTACAGGTTACCATGTCAAAGAAGCTGCTATCAATGATAATATGTACGGGTTAATTCCTAATTTTTTCCCGGCCGGTGCTATTGAAAATTATAAAGTTGAAGTAGATGGTTATGCCAGTAATATCACTTCTGGTGCCTGGCGTGCACCGTCTACTAATTTTCATGCAGTGGCAGAACAGTCATTTTTCGACGAGATTGCCGAATATCTAAAAATTGACCCTATACAGTTTAAATTAAAACTACTCCAAAATGCAAAAGGTTCAACAGATGAGCGTATGTTGTATTCTCCTGAAAGACTTGAGGGGGTGATTCAATTAGTTAAAGAAAAATCAAGTTGGGGTAGAGTTGGAGAAGGTACATTTCAGGGATTTGCATCCTATTTTTGTCACGATACTCATGTGGCTGAGGTGGCTGATGTAATTATTAAAGATGGAAAACCAGTTGTGACTAAAGTGACCTGTGCAGTAGATTGTGGTATTGTGGTGAATCCTTTGGGTGCCATTAATCAGGTTAAGGGTGGGATAATTGATGGTATTGGTCACGCTTTTTACGGAGGAATATCATTTAAAGATGGTCGCCCAATGTCAGATAATTTTCATCAATATCAACTCATCAGAATGAAGGATACACCTGAAATAGATGTTCATTTTGTAGAGAATCAAATTGCACCAACAGGATTAGGTGAGCCTTCGTTACCTCCTGCCGGAGCAGCGGTTGCTAATGCCATTTATGCTGCAACAGGAAAAAGATTGCGGAAAATTCCTTTTATGGCCGGTTTTGAAAATAATCAGGCGTAATGACACATGAGTTAAAACAAATATTTGAGGCTGCGCAACAAGCCATTCAAAAAGGATTAAAAACTGTCCTGGTTACTGTGGTTGGTTTAGATGGTTCATCTTACCGTAAACCTGGTGTAAGAATGTTGATTGCAGAAGACGAAACTATGACTGGTGCTGTGAGTGGAGGCTGTGTGGAAAAGGAAACTTTAAGGGTAGCGAAACAGGTGTTTCAGCATGGTATTCCGGAAATAATGACTTATGATGGTCGTTATCGCTTAGGATGTGAAGGCCAGCTTTATATTTTGGTGGAACCTTTTAATCCCTCAAATGACATGATAAGGGCTTTTGATGAGGTCATTAAATCAAGACAGAATTTTACGATTCAATCTTATTATTTGAATCAGGTAGGGCGTCATTCAAAAATGGGATCGGTTTTTCATTTAAATGGCGGGCAATTTAAAGTAAACATTACGTCTGATCAGCCTGATGCAACACTCATTTTTGAACAGGAAATGCTCCCTGGTCAGAAACTGATTATCTTTGGAATTGAGCATGATTCCGGACATTTATGTCAAATGGCTTCCTTATGTGGTTGGGAGGTGGAGATTGTAAATCCTACTATCAGACCTTCTAAAATTTCAGATTTTCCTGGTGCAGCAAGATTATTGGATATGCCTCTTTTAGAAATCAGTCAACTTCACATTGATCAGTATACGGCTGTGGTATTGATGTCTCATAATTTTGCAAAAGACTTGTCCTGTTTGATAGGATTGAGAAAAAGGAGACCCTCGTATATTGGAATTTTAGGTTCACATAAACGTTTTGATCAGTTGCTTGAAGCCCTTTATGAAAATGATCCACTAATTGATCAGGAATTTATAGAGCTATTGCATGGTCCTGCCGGACTTAATTTTGGTGCTATTACGCCTCAGGAAATCGCACTGTCAATCATCAGTGAAATTATTGCTGTTGACCGAAATAAAACCAAGACTACAGCATTAAATATTGATAAGACTAAAAGTGAAAAGTAAAGATTCTGATACTGCTATTGTTATTCTGGCAGCAGGTGAAAGCAAACGGATGGGAGAACCTAAACAGTTATTGCCATGGGGACAAACGACACTTTTGGGGCATTGCATTTCTCAGGTGATGAACAGTAGTTCGAAACATTGTTATGTTATTTTAGGGGGCAATTTTGAAGAGATATACAATAAACATCAGCATTTTAATGTACACTTTTTAGAGCATAAAAAATGGCATGACGGTATTGGTAGTTCCATTGCATTTGCAGCAAAGAATATAGCACAGAAAGGATTCAAAAAAATACTTTTTTTGTTAGCAGATCAACCTCAGGTTAATACGCAGTACGTTGATCACTTATTGGAGTTTTCAATTACTAATTCAACTAAAATTATAGCAACTGAATACCCTAATGGTTATGGAATTCCGGTCTGTTTTCCAGAGCATCTTTTTTCTGATTTAATCCAGATTTCAGGAGAAAAAGGAGCCAAATCTGTACTGTCGAACCACTTAGATGAGCTGGTTTTGACTCAGCCTGAAGCATCCTTAGAGGACATTGATACCCCTGAGGAATATCGATCGTTATATGCCAGATATCACTAAATTTTCTTCTCTTTCACCAGACAGCCAATTCCAATAATAGAAAAAGCTGCTCAATACTGAACAGCTTTTTGATTATGATTAATAATTTAGAGATTAGTTGATCGTCAACTTTTTTATAATACTTTCTTCTTCATCCTGAGTGATTTGGATTAAATAATGTCCCGGACTAAGGTTGTTGATGTCAATACTATTATTTGAGCCGTTAACACGATTGCTTAATACCGTTCTTCCCTGCAGATCTATAATGTTTACTACTATATTATCAGATCCTGAAAGACCATTTATGTTAATGATTTCAGAGGCCGGATTTGGATAGACGCTGATTTCAACCTCATTTGGTTGATCAACAGAAGCGAAGGTTCCACCGAATACAATATCGTCAAGGTATAGCGTGCCACCCATTCCGGAGATAGAACTAAACTTAAACATCACTTCATTTTCACCAATGTATTGCGACAAATCGATTTCTACCAAATCCCAATCATTTTGAGAAGGGGTAAAGAATGAAGCCCCTAGGTTTAACGGATCAAGAATTGGATTTGGAACTGTTGCTAAATCGGCTCCTCCTTTTCTAAAAATGGATTCAAAAGTCATTCCGCAATCTGTTGAAACAGAGATTTCAAAAGTGTCAGCAAAAGTGAGTGGTGTTATCACAGTTGGTGGCTCGTAAGTAACATAATTGAAGGCCATTTGAAACGATAGTTTTGGTGTAATTGCTGTTGACAGATCCAGTACGGGCGAATGGAAACTTTCTACCAAATCTCTTGAATAAAATAATAATGGCGTATTAAAACTAACCATTGCGGCTGGCCCTGAAAATGATGCATCTGTATCTTCATACCACTCAAAAAGATTATAAGTCTGGTCAAATGTCCACTCATCATGATTACCGTCAAAATTTTGGGTATATGGTAGTGAGAGGCTGGCTGGTCCGGATTCAAAATCAAGTTCTTCGGTATTATTTGAAAGGTCCGGATCGGTTTGGTTTCCGTTTACTGTGTTAATAGTTACTTCAAGGTTATGTGTTCCAGGTGAAACTGTAATACCTGGTAAATTGATTGGAGCATGTTGAAAGGTATTCATGGTGCCATTCCAGGTATGATTATATGATGTGCCGTCAATTATGTATTCAATGTCAAGTGAAGTGATAGTCTGATCACCAAGGTTACGCACATAACATACAGGAGTAATATTATCACCACAAAATCTTGGACTGTTGTCAATTCCAAAAATTTCCATGTCATAATTAACATTGCTGTTCTGATCAATAAAGGTAATGGCATCAGTTGTAATATTTCCCGGCGGCAGGGTATGTTGCATACCCGATATGATTTCATAATCTAATATTGCATCATTCTTTTTCAAAGTGTCGTAGATTTTGTTGAGTGTATATTCGTATGTCCAGTCATCACTACCAACGGTAATGAACATTGGAATTTGGCTGGCATTTGAATAATTGTAAATCACCCCGGCATTAGGGTCGTTTAGAGCATCTGCTAATCCCTGAACAGCTGGTGTATTTAACATCAAGCCTTCGAAATCAGTCGGATTGTCTAACCCATATTTTAGGGCACTTCTGCCACCTAATGAGAACCCTTGCAAAATAATAGCATCAGGGTCGATATTGTAGTTTTGAGTAATATAATTGATGGCTTCAGGAATAATTCCTTCGTCGCCGGCAGGTGTATAAAAATCTTTGATTTGGTCACTCCCACCATCAGGACAAACAAAAATAGTCTGTGTAAATAAATTATCCCATCCGGCAGCATTAATCAAAGCATTCCTGTAATTAATCGCATTATCACCCAGGCCATGAAGTCCTACTACAAGCTGGTGCTGATTCGCTGCATTATAGGACGGCGGAACATAACAGGCCAATGTTCGGGATTCACTCATAAACATTACGGTTGCTTCAAAACTACCTGTGGTTTGCGCTAAAGCAATCATTTGGGAACAAATTAGTCCTAAGAGGAGTATTGTTTTTTTCATAATTATTGTTTTCAAATACGTTGGCAAGACGGCCTGACTTTGTAAAAGTTACAACTATACCTTTAATTTTTGATTAGTGAAGAGTTTAGCTCTTGTTTTTAGTGAAGCGATAACCTACATTCATTCTTATAGCTGCTCCTGTTTGAAAATTTCTGAATAAATCCGGAGAATTGTAATTGTAAAAATCCGGAGAGTAGTCGTTTTTAAAAGTTTGAATGCCAAGATTTAAACATGTTCCAATATAAGCTCGTTTAAACAAATTGAATTGAAAGCCATATCCACCTGTCAATATTAAATAGCTGGATTTTCTGGTATAAGAGTAAGTTTTATTGTTTTTGTACTGAGCATAGGTTAGATTAGTGATAAAATAGAGGTTAAACCTATTATCAATACCATTAACGAAATATCTGTAGTTGAATTCAGTGCCAAAAACATTTCTTACATTGTAGGATAGAAAGAATTGAGATCCGGCTCCCAACTCAAATTGACTTTTGTTTTTATAATAGGTGATACTTGGTATAAAAAGAAAAACACCAGCGCTACTTATACTTGTATTTATAGTCGTACCGAAATGCTTTGTCGTTTCTTCATTCTGAGCATTTAAAATTGAACACATTGCAAAAATAAAATAGATCTGAAACAGATTTTTCATAGCTTGAGAGTAAGTTAGTTTTACATACTTTTCCAGTCATACGTTCAATGCATATGGGTACGGTGTAAGTAATCATTAGTAGAACAATAGAGTAAGACCATTTGTTACAGGGAGGTATAAAAGTATGTCTGTAATTGGTCTCTTTTCTAAGTACCTCAGCTATGGTTTTGAAATTGCACTACCCTATAATGAACGACCGCATAGCCATTGAACCCATATCAATAGATTCATTGAAAAAAGCAACCTGATCCTGTTTTTCCTGTAAAGCCAATATATAGAGCATGGGTAGGTAATGTTCTGTAGTTGGAATGGAAAGGTTAGCCATTTTTCCCAATTTGCTAAAATCAATTAGTGCCTGATGATTCTTTTCCTGAATGAGTTGTTTTACTTTTTCATCAAATTGAATGGCCCAGTCATAAGGTGTATTTGAATTCCAACGGGCAAGGCCCAAATTATGAATGATATTTCCGCTTCCAATAATTAGAATGCCCTTTTGACGCAAGAAGGCCAATTCTTTTGCCAGTTCGTAATGCATTTTTGGTGACATATTATAGTTGAGGCTAAGCTGGAGTACTGGTACATTGGCCTCCGGGAACATTTTCATAACTACGGTCCAGGTGCCATGATCTAACCCCCACTGATGGTCTTCTAAAACTGAAGTTGAGTGAACTTGGTTGATAATATTCTTTCCAATTTCGGGTGCACCTGGAGCAGGGTATTCAATGTCAAATAATGCCTGAGGAAAACCGCCAAAATCGTGGATGGTTTTAGGCTTTGGCGTCATTGTGATTTTTGTTCCCCGGGTTTCCCAATGGGCCGAAATACACAGAATGGCCAGTGGTTTTAAACCTTTAACCATTTGTCGCCACCCCCTGGTAAAATCGTTTTCCTGTAAGGCGTTCATAGGGTTACCATGGCCAACAAATAAAACCGGCATTTTTTTGTCATCAGGCGCTTCTTTAAGGACTGATGATAATGTTGTGAGTCCAAGTCCCAATGTGGGAAGAACTGCTATTCTTTTAATAAAATCTTTTCTATCCATAACTTTCTATTAAGGTTGGGCTATCATTTTCATTTTGCCAACTGCATATAAAATACAGGCTTCGTCACGTTCCGAACTATCGCCACTTACACCAATGGCCCCCAGTAAATCTCCATTCGAATTTCGAATTAAAACGCCTCCTTTTGTTGGAATTACTTTTCCGTTTGAAGCACCCATTAATCCATGAACGAATGACTGATACGTTCCGGTATTGTTTGTCAGTTCATCATAAGTTCTGGTACCAAACCCCATCCCTAATGCGCCCCAGGCTTTTCCATAAGCTACTTCATAACGTAAAATGCCGGAATCTTCTTCACGCATGGCACAAAGTACATGCCCACCCCGATCCAAAACCACAACAGTCAATGGATTACATTTAATTTGATGACCGTAGGTGAATACAGATTCACATAAGGTTTTTGCTTCAGATAATCTTAACATGGTTTAAATTATTTTGATAGTACAAAATTATAGATAACCCTGTTTTTAATTCTTAACCTATGATAAGAAATTAAGGGCGTTGAAAGACTTAAGCAGGTGATGCTTTTGTTTTTAACTTTCTCATCCTCTTGTGTTAAGGTCAAAGGATATAAAACTTATAAAGTTTAAAACGGCACCTTTTCGATCAATCTATGATACATTAACTCTTAATTAATCTTGACAGAATTCGCTAAATTTGTACCATGTCAAATTCATTGGTTAAATATTTATTACCTGCAGTTTTGGTTGATATGGGAGGGTTCCCGATAAAACAGCCATTACCAACTCAAAAGGTGGATCAGGTAGATCCGTTTTTATTACTGCATCATGCTAAGGTTAAACCGTTAAGAGACCGGCCGGCAAAGGTTCAGGGAGTGGGGCCACATCCTCACCGTGGTTTTTCACCGGTAACTTTTGTGATTCAGGGAGAGATTCACCACAGGGATAGTCATTATAACAGCCAGGTGGCAAAGGCGGGCGAGGTGCAATGGATGCATGCCGGAGCTGGTATTGTACATAGTGAACGACCAACGGATGATTTGGTTGAGGCCCATGGCTATCAGGAAATTATTCAGCTCTGGATTAACAGCCCGGCAGCCCGAAAAATGACGCCACCACAGTATAAGCACATTAACCGTGATTTAATGCCGGTGATTACATCAAAGGATAAGATGGTAAACCTGCGACTTGTTGCAGGAAATTATGATAATCAAAAAGCTAACACCGATATTACTCAAAGTGAATTATTGATTTTATGGGGAGAGGTATTATCGGGTGGAAAAGTAGAAGTAAAGATACCAACCAGTTTTACTGCAACAGTTTATTTGATAAAAGGGACTTTAAGATTGCAGGGTTACGGTTTGGTGGAAAAAGAACATCTGATTGTGCTGGAGAAAGAGACAGAAAGTATAATTCTGCAATTTTCGGAAGACAGTCAGTTTTTGATTCTGGCCGGGGAGCCTTTAAATGAAAAGGTAGCACAGCATGGTCCTTTTGTGATGAATTCAGAAACTGAAATTTTGGAAGCCATGCGAGACTATCAAATGGGTAAAATGGGTGTTTTAATTGAGGAATAATTACTTTAGAGTGGAATAACAGCTTTATCCCTAAAGAACTTTCCTGTTGGACTACCATCAGGTAAAGTTGCCAACCACACTATTGTTTCTGCGCCTTTTTCAGGGCTTCGATTGGCATTGGGTCCACCCATATCTGTCCTGACCCAACCAGGGCAAACGGCATTTACTAATATATTCTCGTTAACTACTTCACGGGCTATTTTAATGGTCAGTGCATTTAAAGCTGTTTTAGAAATACTATAGCCCGGAGTACCGGCTAACATATCGGTTAATGCACCTGCGCCACTGGATACATTAACTATTCGACCGTATTGTTGTTTTTGCATCAGATGGATAACGGCCTGTGTCATTCTCCAGGCCCCAAATAAATTTGTTTCCAGTGTTTCATGTACTTCATCCAAATCTGCATTAATGGCATCATGCCAACGGTCGTAATTAATACCGGCATTATTGACCAATACATCCAAACGTCCAAATTTTTCTTCGATATAAGCTGCCAGTGTTATAACACTTTTTGGATCGGCAACATCCAGTACATGAAAGTATACGGTTCCCCATTGACTCAATTCCGCTAGGGCAGTTTCTCCCCTGGTCTGATCTCTACCGGTTATAATTGTAGTATATCCCAGTTGCAGCAGGGCTTTGGCTACTGCAAAACCAATACCCCGATTTGATCCGGTAACAAGTGCTGTTTTTTGCATAACAAAAAGGTACGCATTTTTCACCGGATAAGAGGAATAAGGTGCAAAATTGATTCTATGGGCTTCGATTCCTCTCAGCTCAACCGCGACCTCAGCCCACTTTTACTTAAGGCAATATCATTAACTTCCTGGTGCCAATGATCTGATTTTTGTCTTTGATACTCACAAAATAAATTCCGGCTACAAGATCAGGTTGGATATTGGTTTGGAATGGTGTCTCTGTGATTAAACGCCCATTCAGGTCGTAAATAGCAATTGCTGCTGTTTCTGTTATTGCTGTTGTTGTGCTTATAGTGATGGATTCTTTGGCAGGATTAGGGTAGATATCAAATGCTGATTGGGGATTTTCCGGCTTTAGCCATGCCGTATTAGGTTCTACGCTAAATTGAATGGTGGAGTCATGATCAATTGCAATTCCTGGTGTACAAGGTGCCGGTGCTGTTCCGGATGTTATTGACAGGTTAAATGAATATTGGCCGGCTGGTAAAGGATTAATTTTAAATGTATCGGTAGGATAACAAATAGCTGCCAACAGACCAACACAATGGTGAGCATCAGCCTGGATAGTTTGCCCTGATACACTGTGTGAAGATTGATCCAGTTGACAGTCACTATAGTTAAACTGGAGGTCGGCATAAATGTAAATTGTGTCTGTGCTTGTGGGATTGGCAGGGTTCATGGTAAATCCAAGAATACTGCCCTGACTCCATCCAAGTGTTGTAATAAAAAGTAAACTTAATAAAATGGCAAAATTTTTCATATTTCCGGTTTTATAGTACTGACGCCATTTTATAGAAAAAGGGTTGCATGAACCAGTAAATGTTGTTGACTGGTTTGGTTTTTAGCTTAATAAATCAAGTTCAATTGCTTTTTTGATGATGCCTACGCTGTTTTTAGCACCTAACTTACTCATGATATTCATTCTGTGGGTTTCCACCGTTTTGGGGCTGATAAATAATTTCTCTGAAATTTCCTGAGTGGTCAGTTCTTCTGAAATGGCATTTAAAACATCAAGCTCTCTTCTTGTTAACTGTGGTTGAATCAGTTCCGAAGGTTGAGGTTTATGGTTTTGGTGCAGTATCTTGTTCTGTACTTCCTTTTGCAGGTAAACTTCTCCTGACAGGACAGTTTTAAAGGCTTCAATCAATTCCAGATGATCCGTGTTTTTTAAAAGGTAACCATGAATGCCGTTTTTCAACATCCTTTTAATAAAAGAAGATTCGTCATGACTGGTCAGTGCAATAATTTTTAAGTCCGGATATTTTTTTAGCAGGGTTTTACTTAAATCTATACCATTAATGTCGGGCAAATTAATATCTAATAATAAAATATCTGGTGCATCCTTTCCAATATTTTTTAATGTTTCTTTTGCATCACGATAGGTACCTGTTACCTGTATTTCAGGAGTCAGTTGAAGCATAGATTCTATGCCTTTTAAAACCATATTATGGTCATCCGTTATCGCTATCCTGATGCGCATTGAAGTTCTCATTGTCAATTTCTATAGTATATGAAGTGCCTTTTTCATTAGATATTAAATCTATCCGTGCACGTAAATAATTAATCCTTGATTCAATATTTTTTAATCCAATACCTTCTGTACGGGTATTGGTATCGAATCCGGAGCCATCATCCTCACAGGTAATTAAAGTTAACCCTTTTTGATTACTGATTTGAACCATAATTTTATTAGCATTGGCATGTTTCAAGCTATTGGAAACCAATTCTTGTATGATTCTAAAAATATTAATGGCTGCTTTTTTATCAAGTACTAATGGGGAGCCAATTTTTTGAAAACCGATTACAGGTTTATGAATTCGATTCATATTCTGACAATAGGTTTGGATGGCCTCTTCAAGTTTAAAATGTTCAAGTGAAGGAGGGACAAGATTATGAGAAATGGCCCTGACCTGATTGTATGATTGATCGATCATATCAATGGCTTCTTTTATGATAGTATTATTCTGCTCCAATAGTGCGGATAGTTTGAATTTAATAGCTGAAAGATCCCCATTAACGCCATCATGTAACTCTTTAGCTATCCTCAATCGTTCGGTTTCTTCACCTTCAATTAATGACTCTAATGTTTTGATTTGGTATTCTCTTTTTAATGCCACTACTTTGGTATTTTGTTGTTGACGGTATTGTCGGAACAGAAACCAAATTAATAGTAGAATCAGACCCAGAAAAACAACAATACCAATCATAATATTATTATTTGTCTCTTGTTTTAGGATTGCATTTTCCTGATTTTGAATTTCAAGATTTTTAGCCGTTAATGCCTGATCTTTTTGGGCTGTTTCAAATTGCTTTTTCAGTAGGTTAATGTGTTGGGTATTCTCAATACTGAACAAAGAGTCTTTAATCCTGATATACGCTAACTGATGCTCAAAAGCATTTTTAAAGTCCTTTTCGTTACTGTAAATTTCTGATAAGTTTTTGTTGATGGTGGCCAGAGAATGAAGTGTATTTATTGTTTTGGCCAATTCAAGGGCCTTCAATAAGTGAATTTTGGCTTTATGGTCTGCTCCTGTATTTCGATAACATTCGGCCAAATCCAAATGTACCAAAACCACGTTCGATTGACTACCAATTTCTGAAAACAGTTCAAGTGCCTCCAAATAATACTTTAACGCTTGTTTAGGATAAGCACTGGTTGAGGTTCGTCCCATATGGTGCAGTGCACTTGCAATTAAATGAGGGTCGTTAATTTTTTTGGCGATTTCAAGTGATTCTAAAATGTATTTTTTAGCTGTTGAGGTGTCTGATTTCCTAACATAGATTTCACCAATATTATTTAATGCTAATGCAATATCCCGATCTTGTTCAAGGAGGGTAAATAATGACCTGGCTTCTTCATAATTGGAAATGGCTTCATCATTATCTCCCATTTTGCCATAAATATTGGCTATACTGTTAAGGGTAGAAGCTATTGCGAAAGAATCGTTTTCCTGTTCAAACAGATCTAAAATATCAAGATAGGTTGATAAACTGGCTTTATAATCTCCTTGTGCACTGTGCACAGCACCTACCTGGTAGAGGGCGTAGGATTTATTTTTAGGGTCATTCTTAAAATAATCGATATTAATTTGTAAATGATACAGGGCAGAATCATAATGTCCTTCCAGCCGATTAAGTAAGCCATACATAAAGTGGCATTTGGCTTCTGAATCTGTAAACAGTGCTTTTTGTGAGTAGAGCATGGCACTGTCTATATATTGTCTGACTAGTTCAAAGTCGCCAAACTGACGTAAAACTTTGTTTGAAGTGCTGTAATAATGTTGAGCTTTTAAACTATCGGAAGGCAGTGACTGGATAATTGTTTGAATGCTGTCCCGATAGTTTTGTATTGTCTGAGAATAGCCATTACATGTTGCCAATAAGACAATAACAAAACCATATATCCTCTTGAAATGTGTCGTAACTATTAAATTAATCAGTTTAAATATACCATAAACTTTAGGCTTAATCTGCTTTATATGACCAGAAAAAATTATTCAATAACTAATTTTTGTGAAGAGTGATGCCCATTCTGATCAACTGCTGTTAAGTAATACAATCCTGATGGTAGTTGATCCCTGTTGATTGTTATTGTGGTAGTATTAGCCGGCTCGAATTGCCTGATGACCTGACCATTTGAATTGGTGAGGATTAAACCAGCTAACTGTGTTGGCAGGTTAAGTTCTAAAGTTGTACTGTTTTGAAAAGGATTTGGATAGATATTAAACATATCTGGTTGCTCCTGAGCTTCGATTCCTAATGCTGTTGTGTTAAGGTACAATTGGGTAAAAGGTGAAGTACCATTATGTCCGGTTATCAGTAAATCTTCATCCTGATCACCATCCACATCAGCAAAGGTAACAGCGCTTCTGGTCACCGGTTCAAAAGGCATTCCGGTCAGTTCATTGAATTGTCCTGTACCGTCATTAATGTATAGTTTTGACATTAAACCAGTTCCTAAACCGGAAATTATTAAATCTAAATCGTTGTCGCCATCAATATCTGAAAAATCTACAGCACTTTCCTGCACAGCAACTACTGACTGGGTATTGTCGATTGTAAATTGTCCTGTGCCATCATTGGTATAAATGGCGGTGAAAGGTTGACCACCTCCGGTTTTTCCAGTTATTAGTACGTCCTGATCATTGTCCTGATCAATATCAGCAAAAGCGATATCTCCTTGTTTAATTCCCTGAAAGGGGGTGTTTTGAACTTCTGTGAAATTGGCTGAACCATCATTGGTATAGAGTTTTGTTACGGTTTGTGAAAGGTTATTAAGGCCTGATAAAATTACATCCAAATCATTATCGTTATCAATATCAGCAAAGGCAATTGCACTATTACTGACACTGTCGAAAGGTGTACTTAAAATTTCAGTAAAAGTACCAGAGCCATCATTGAGGTAAAGTTCGGTTACAGCAAATAAACTTAAACCGGGTTGGTCACTATAACCTGTAATCAACAGATCCAAATCCGAATCGTTATCCAAATCGATAAAAGCGGTTTCACCCTGTGTGACATTGCCAATTGAATTGGTAACAGCGGTAAAATTACCATTGCCATCATTTGTATAAAGTTCAGTGTATTCCTGGTAAATGGGACTATAAGCTGTAATTAATAAGTCCTGATCACCATCCTGGTCTATATCTCCGAAAGCCGCGCCAACCCAGGTGTCAATATCATCCAGAAATGTATTGGGCACTTCCGTGTAATTTCCCTGGCCGTCGTTGGTATACAGTTTTGCTTCACGACCTGAACTGCCTTCTCCGGTAATCAAAAGGTCAAGGTCATTATCATTATCAATATCGGCAAACTCAATATCTGAATAATTGGTGCCTGAAAAAGAATTTCCTGGTGCTTCGCTAAAAGTTTGGGCTTGTATACTAACACTGTAGAGTGTTGTTAAACTGATGATTATATTTTTCATGGATAATGGTTTAATTTGACTTCGTCAGTTTTCCGGTTTTAAGAACCGTGTTAGCATCTGAAACAGTGTAGTAGTACAAGCCGTTACTGAGGTTTTCGAGGTTTAAGGGTGTTTGGGGAGAGATAATATCCTGATTGAGAATTTGTTCTCCAATGGTGTTGAAAAGTGTAATTTTCAGGTTGGCTGACTGTGTGATCAGGTTTGGATTAAGGGTTAATCGGGCTGAATTTTGTGCCGGATTGGGATAGACTGAAATTGTATGGTTTGAGGTTTGAGATGGGTTTAGACTTAAATTTGAATTGCATTTCCCATCTGCTCCTGCGTCATATAGGGCTTGAATTTCGGCAAGCGTTAATGCCCGGTTGTACAGGCTGATCTCATCAATATCGCCGCCAAAAAAATTACTGATGGTATCGTTTGAACCCTGAGGCTGATGGTATTGTGCGCCTATGGTTAAGGGTAGTCCGGCAGTGCTGGCAGGTCCATCAGTGAAGGTCATACTGCCGAATGAGAACGCATCTACGAATAATTCATGGGAATTGCCACTTCGAACATATACATAATGGTGAAACATCCAGTCTTCGAAAGAGGGACCCCCTAATACAATATTGTTCCCGTTTACGTCTTCGAATAAAGCTTCAAATTGTAAGAAATTAAATCGCATAGCAAAAACCATTGGTAGGTCAACGCCGTTAATATAGCCTCCACCTTTACCAATGACCTGGCCGACATCTGAGGTGAACCCTGTTCTTCTGACCCAGGCTTCTATTGTCATATCACCTGTTAAATCTAATGTTGGATCGTCTTCTACTAAAATATAATCATCAACCTCATCAAAGGTAAAAGACTGGTTCACCATACCAACTGTATAATTTGTTCCATTTTGAATAGTCCCATCATTATTGCCAATCACATCATTGGCATGATTTTCTCCTGGCCACCAACTCACCAAATCCGGTGGGATTGGTACACATTGAGAATGAGCGTTAAAATGAATGGTCAATATCAGGGATAAGATAATGCCATTTAAAGGAGATGTTAGAGTTGGTAAAAGGCTGTTTTTCATGACTTAATGGTTTAAGTTTTTATGAATGCAAGTTACAACCTGTTTATATTTTAAATCTCAGGGTATTCACCGAGATTATAAAATTCAGGGTATTCCCTGAGTTGGGCTTCGAGTCTTTCCCGGCTAAGCCCACTTGTAGGTTTGGATTATGTTTTGTGTAGAGGGTGGGTCTCGAGTCCAGCTTCGCTCCTCGACCCACTTATTGGCTTGAATTATTGTTATATGTAAAGAGTGGTGGGCTTCGAGTTCTCGCTTCGCGCCTCAGCCCACTTGTAAGTCTGCATCATGTTTTGTGCAAAGAGGGTTAGGTACTTAACTCGAATCATTCTTTCTGCCAAAGGGCTTTGGCCAAATCGGGTAATTCTTTGTGCTGACCATATATCAGAGCTTCTTTTTTTGTTCGATTCCATTTTTGGATTTGTTTTTCCCGATTAAATGCCAGATCAATTCTGTGAAATTCTTCGAAATAAACGAGTTTAACGGGAAGCCTCCTTTTAGTATGGTTAGCACCCATACCAGTTTGATGTTGCCTTAAGCGTTTCGATAAAGATTTTGTACTATCGGTATAGTAGCTTCCGTCATAACATTCCAGAATATACATATAACCCTTAACCATAACAAATTAGACATTGTAATAAATATAGTGATATTTTTTAAGAAGTTAGTTAACAATGTGTTAAGTTTTGTGAGTGGGCTTCGAGTCTTCCCCGGCTCAGCCGGGACCTCAGCCCACTTGTGAGTCTTGATTCTGTTTTGTGTATAGGGTGGGTCTCGAGTCCAGCTTCGCTCCTCGACCCACTTATTGGCTTAAATTATTGTTATATGTAAAGAGTGGTGGGCTTCGAGTTTTCGCTTGGCGCCTCAGCCCACTTGTAGATATGAATCATGTTTTATGCAAAGAGGGGTGAGGTTTCGGTAATGCCGAAAGGACTCGAACCCCGAATCCCATGCTCCCAAATCAAAAAAACTATATTTGCAGCATCAGAATGCAAAAGGGACGAGTTAAAAATATAAAGCATTACTACTTTCTATTGACATTCTGGTGTCTTTTGGCTTCATTGTCGTATGACCAACAACCTTCTTTTTACAAAATCGGACATGATGAACTGGCCGGAGTTAATATTTACAGTATTATTCAGGACCTTGATGCTAATATTTGGTTAACCACTGAAAACGGTTTAATGCGTTATGACGGCTATCAATTCCATAATTACCATATTGAAGATGCGAAATTACGCTCACTTTTTGGTTTAACTCTGGATAATGAGGGCACTGTTTATTGTCATTCGGTTAATGGTCAAATTTATCATGTCGAAAATGATACGCTACAGTTGTATTACGAATTACCTGATTCCTGCAAATGGAATTATATGCATATGACATTTGACGACAGAAATCACCTTATTATTTCCTGTAAGTATTACTACGATTTATCGCCTGATAAAAAGCTTAAGAGGTTTATGACCTGGAAGTACCCCCGGAATTTTTCGCTAAATCCTTCGGATGATGGCAGGATACTTTTAGCTGATTTATCGAATGACAAAATGGTGATTCTTAAGAATGGCGAATTATCAGACTTTGCCACTATACCCAAAACATTTATAAATGATTTTAATGATATTCAAACAGACACAGATGGTCAGCATTTTGTTGGCTTTTCGATAAGCACATCCGGCATATTTCGCATTAATGAGAATGCCGTCTCAAAAATTGAATTGAAGGGGTTGCTTAGAGAAGGTGTAAGGATTATGCCACATATTGATAAATATTCGAATATTTGGGTAGCCTATGAGACCAATGGTGTTCAGGTGTTTGATTCAAGTGGAAGGGCTTTGTTTGGAGATAATTTACTGTTTCCTAAATGCAGGGTATCTGATTTTTACCAGGATAGGGAAGGCAATTTTTGGTTGACAACTTTTGGAAGGGGAATTTTTATCATACCCAGTCTGAAAGTATTGGATATTGGAAAAACCGAAGGGCTTCATGAGCTGAGTTTAAAATCGATTTGTAAAGACGGTAAGGATAATATATTTATAGGTAGTGGTGAAGGGAGTTTGTTTAAAATTGAAGATAATACAAACCCCTGGGCCAAACCACGTTTATTGCATCAATATTCTCAGGTACTTTCCGGAATTACTTACCTGAAATCATTGGATGTCATTTATTCGGGCGCTGACCTTATTGATCCTGAAACAGGATTAAAAAAACAGGACTTTTTAATATCTGAAATGCGCCCGGTAAGATTTTCAGATTTTGGTTGGCTGTTTCCTCTTAATACAGGTGTGTTATTTGAGCCGGATAAAAAATCAACCGCCACTAAAGAAATTCTAAAGCGATTTAATTTTAGAAAATTAAATGATCAGGGCGTAATCCGATTGGGAAGGTGTTATATGGTACATTGGGACCCGGTTTTAGAGCATATTTGGGTATCAACCACTACAGGGATGAAAATTATATCTACTGATGGAATACTTGAAAAAAAATATAATGGAAATACCATTTACGGGTCAGATTTTTTGCATACTGATAAACACCTATGGGTTGCAACAAGAAATAGTGGCATTTTGGTGTTTAAAGGAGATAAATTGGTTCGACAAATCACGGAAGAAGAAGGGTTATTGTCAAATAATATCATTCATCTTCGAGAGGAAAGAGGATGGATTTATTTTAGTACTTCAAAAGGCATTCAAAGGTATCATCATCAAACAGGTACCTTTCAGGTTTTAAATCAAGCCAATGGGTTAAACGCCAATAATATTATAGACTTTGAAGTGACTAAAAACCATATTTGGGTGATAACACCGGGTGGTTTGCAACGGATTTCCAAAACAGTTTTTAATAGTCGGGAGGTTGTACCCGTTTTAATATGGGATGATGTATTTGCAAATGATAGTTTACCGGTTAGAGGTCAAGATCCTCATTTGGCTTTTAACGAGAATAAACTCTATTTTGAATTCCATGCCAATGCATTTCATCACAGAGGAACTCTTGAATACCAATATAAGTTGAGTGGTGTTCAGGAAAGCTGGCAACCCCTTGAATTTGCTCAACATTCAGCAGTTTTTAGTGCGCTATCTCCCGGAACTTATACATTTATGGCCAGGGCAAAAAATGAAAGCGGTGTATTTTCTAATGAAATCAGTCAAACATTTACGATTGATCCTCCTTATTGGGAAACCTGGTGGTTTTACCTGATATGTACGTTGGTTGTCATTTTAATATTTATTTTACTGTTTCGCTTACGGCTACGGATTGTAAAAAAGAGGCTTATCATTGAACGTGAATTAAAAGTATCCGAAATCAAAGCAATTAAAGCGCAAATGAATCCCCATTTTGTATTCAATGCATTGAATTCATTACAAGATCTGGTCATGCAGGAAGACATTCGTGCCACCAATATTTACCTGACCCGGTTTGCTGAATTAATGCGGGGAACTTTAGAGCTTTCAGGACAGCAATTTATACCCCTGGAGAAGGAACTGGAAATGCTTGAACTCTATTTACAATTGGAAAAATTGCGTTTTGGAGATGAATTTAGGTATACAATAGACTTAAACCTGAAAAAAACGCCTTCTGAATATTTGATACCTGCCATGCTTTTACAGCCTTATGTTGAAAATGCAGTAAAACACGGCTTGCTTCATAAAGAGAACGATAAGCAGTTGAGTATTTCATTTAATGATACCAACGAAGGGTTTAAATGTGAAATAACGGATAATGGTATTGGACGGAAAAGGTCGGCAGAAATCAATAAAAGAAAGCCTTTAAAGCATGAATCTTTTTCTCAGGCTGCGAATGAAAGCCGTATTGATTTGATTAATCAAACGCTTCATCATAAAATAGAATATCAAATTATTGATTTGGTAGAAGATGGAAAGGGGATTGGTACCACGGTTCGTTTTTTCTTCAACAGTAGAAATACTTAATTTCGTGGTAAAGTAACTTCTTAATCTCACAGATTTTCATTTCGTGAACTCTTTCGAGCCATTCATGAAATAGATTTTATCTCTTCATGGTCCGGTATTATTTTCGGTCTAAAAACTAAATTACCATGAAGAAAGCCATTTACTTACTCATTTTAATATTTGGGTTTTACCAAAGCGGAGGCGCCCAAATTGTAAATATACCGGATGCCAATTTTAAGTCTTTCCTGTTAGGAAATACCTCCATTAATACGAATGGTGATACGGAAATTCAAGTCAGTGAGGCTGTTGCATATAATTCTGGTATTTGGGTTTCGGGGCAAAGTATTTCAAGTTTAACCGGGATTGAAGCTTTTGCTAATATTACCAATTTAGATTGTTCAAATAATAGTATTATGATATTAGATTTGTCATCTAACACGGCTCTGACCCAAGTTAATGCTAATACTAATCAACTTACTCAGTTGAATATGGCTAATGGAGCCAATACAAGTATTGGATTGGGTTGGTTTAGTGCCAGCAGTAATCCTAACCTAACTTGTATTCAGGTAGATGATGTTAATTATAGTACCACAAACTGGGCTGCTATTGATGCGCAATCGTCATATAGTACAAATTGTAATTATCCATGCGACGTTTATATTCCTGATGCCAATTTTAAAGCATTTCTTCTGGGAAACACTTCTATCAATACCAATGGTGATACCGAAATTCAATGCAGTGAAGCGACTGCTTTTAGTGGCTCAATGCAATGTCAGGGACAAAGTATTTCAGATTTAACGGGAATTGAAGCTTTTGTTAATCTGACCTCTTTAAATGCTCAGGGAAATGACCTTATTAGCTTAGACCTTAATCAAAATACTGCCCTTGTTTCAGTTTTTTTAACCTCTAACTTCGATTTGGAAGCATTATCCGTATCCGGAGCAACCCAGTTGCAAACCATCCAGGCAGGAAACTGTTACCTGAGTTCAATTGATGTTTCTAATAACTCCAATCTGACCCAACTTGATGTCAAAAATAATGCTGACCTTGATTCGGTAGATATCAGTAATAATCCGAATGTGATTATTCTGAAAGTACAAAATTGTAGTATGATCTATTTAAATGCAGCCAATGGCAATAATTCAAACTTTCTCACTTTCGAAGCGCAAAACAATACGAACCTGACATGTATACAAGTGGATGATGTGGCTTACAGTACAACCAACTGGACCAATATTGATGCTGCAGCCAGTTTTAGTACCAATTGTACATCATGTACAGTAAACATTCCGGATGCTAATTTTAAATCGTATTTGGTTGGTAATACGGCTATTAATACCAATGGCGATACTGAAATTCAATGTAGTGAAGCCAGTGCCTTTACCGGAACAATTAATTGTCCAAATTTATCAATTTCTGATCTGACAGGGATAGAGGAGTTTACTACAATATCTAATCTTTTTTGCAATGATAATCAGTTAACCGGTCTGGATCTTTCAGCTAATACAGATCTTATTTCTTTGAATTGCGGATCAAACCAATTGACTAATTTGACTCTTCCATCCGGATCAAATTTGAAATCTTTTGATTGTTATTCAAATAATTTATCATTATTAGATCTTACTCAAAATTCCGGGCTGGAGTTACTTGATTGTTCCTCAAATCAGTTAACAGATTTAAATGTATCTACCAATACCGGATTAACGACTATTTATTGTAGCTCAAACCAATTGTCTACACTCAACTTAAATCAACTGATTGATTTGGTTGATGTTGAGGTTAATAATAATGCTCTGACGAGCTTAAGTGTGGGGGCAAACCCAGCTTTACAATCCCTGAATTGTACCGATAATCTGATTAGTAATTTAAACCTGACTTCTAATACTTTTCTGACTCACTTGTTTTGTGCTGAAAATAATATTTCTGTGTTAGATTTGAGTCAAAACACAGGATTGATTGAGCTGGTCTGTTCAATTAATCAATTGACGGCATTGGATGTTTCAGCAAATACGAGTTTGACCCGTATTGCTTGTACAGATAACCTTTTAACAGCATTAAATGTAGCCAATGGCAATAATTCAAACTTTCTCACTTTCGAAGCGCAAAACAATTCAAATCTGACTTGTATACAGGTGGATGATGCAGCATATAGCACTGCTAACTGGACCAATATTGATGCACAAACCTCTTTTGATACTGATTGTACCTCAGGATTAGGTTTAGATGTAGCTGATAAGGTTGAAGTTTCAATATACCCTAATCCGGCAGCAGGTTTGATTAATATTGAAGCAGAAGGGATGATTGAAACATTAAAAATAATTGATGTTTCAGGAGCTGTTGTTGGTGAAATTAAATCGCCAGGTAGTACTGTTGTGTATGATAGTTCGGCACTGCCTGCAGGGCTTTATATTGTTCAGGTTACAAGTTTTAATGGGTTGTACAACAAAATGTTTGTGAAAAAATAGGTAAAAGCCTGAATCAGATCAAAGGAACCTCAATCAGATGTGACATGGTTGTAGTCCTGCCTGCTTTTTAGGTCATCAATAATCCGAATTAAATAAAAGATTGATCGTATTTTTGTGGTAGAATACTGTAGATATTAAATGCAAAAACTAAAGGTGATTATTGTTGATGACGAAGAGCGGGCAAGACGGGTTCTGAGTACTCTGCTGGAAAAGTATTGTCATGATGTTGAGGTGGTTGCTCAATGTGCTGATGTTTTAGAGGCTGTTCAAAGTATTCGTAGCCTACAACCTCATGCTATTTTTCTGGATATTGAAATGCCACGTTATTCCGGTTTTGAATTATTAGAACAACTGGGTGAATTTGAATGCGATATTGTTTTTGTGACTGCTTATAACCAATATGCAATTGATGCCTTTAATGTATCTGCAGTAGATTACTTGCTTAAGCCGGTATCTATCGAAAAACTGGAAAAAAGCGTTAAACGTTTGCACCAAAATTTTGAAAATGTACAGATCAAAGAGCGTTTAAAGGTGCTTCAGGATAATTTGGCCGGTACTGTTGATAAAAAGTTAAGGTTTCCGGTTACGGGAGGGAGTAAATATGTCCGGGAGAATTTGATTAGTCATATTAATGCAGCGGGATCTTATTCCGAATTATATATTGAGGGAGAAAATAGAATTGTAGCCAGTAAAAAGCTTAAGTTTTTTGAAAGTTTATTGAGTGACAGTCCTAATTTTATCCGCTGTCACCGGTCCCATATCATCAATCTTTTTAAGGTTAAAGAGTTTCATAAGGGAGAGTCCCGTGTGGTGATGGAAAATGGCAGTACTGTCAATATTTCAAGGGATAAAAAAACAGAAATCGAAAAACGACTGAATTCGAAGTAGTGGTTTAGGTTTGATTCTGCAGCACGAAAAGCGGTTTTACTACCAAATTTTAAGTGATTAAAAGCGTACAGATTCAGGTTGAAATAGTTTGGTGAAAATTTGTGGTTAAAACTTATGTAATCAGTGTGTTGTGTCTTGGTTAAACTTGCTCTAAAAATAGCTTTTTTGAGGCCAATTTCGTATCTTTAAGTACTAATACGGAACATATGTCGATCACTGAAATATCTGCTATTGAGCACATGAGAAAACGCCCTGGAATGTATATTGGAACTACTGACTTTCGAGGTTTCAAAAGAATAATATTAGATCTGTTTGATGATCTTAAAAATAATATTTCAGACTTTGAATTTCGGATTGAATTTCAACCTAACAATAATGTGCGAATCGACTTAGATGGGATTACTTTAGAAAAGTATTGTGAAGCACTTCCCGGTAGCAGAGAATGGAAGGATATCATGAACAATATGGGGATGACTTTATTGGTGGCTTTAAGCAGTAAATTAACGATTCGAATAAATGAAAACAATGAGGCATATGATTTTTTATTTGAGGATGGGGAACTGATTAAAGAAATAGCCGCTGAAGGAGAGGGTGGAAGATGGATGCGGTTAGACTTTGAATTAGACCATAGTATTTTGCAGCCGTTTGAGTACGATTATGATGCTATGGTACCATTACTGCATGATTTAGCGTTTTTAAATCCTCATGTTAAAATCATAAGCCGGGATCGACAAACTGACGACTTTCAGCAAAACGTATTTCATTCACCAAATGGCACTAAAGATGAGGTAGAGCGGCTCTTAACTAATACTTATCATGGAAATGATGGGGTGACCTTTAATTGGTCTTCAATGGTGACTAATTACTGGGTAGAGGTGAGTATGGTTTTTTGTCCACGTCATTATATTCTTCAGAGTCATTTGACTTTTGCAAATAATGAACCGCTTTACCGGGGAGGTGCTTTGCTTAATGGTATTACCAGAGCAACAAAATTGGCTATAAATGGTTTTTATCAAAATAATCAGGATGCCTTTGAAGGAGAACTAGAATTAACAGATCGGTCGTTACAGGATAATATCATCATAAGGGCAGTAGTAAAGGGAGAGTCATTTGAATTTGAAGGTGCAACAAAAGAGAGGTTGGGAATGCCTGAATTGGAAGAGAATATTGCAAATGAACTGCTAAAAGTGATGTCAGAACATTTTGCTCAAAATACTGAACTGGCTCATGAGGTGGTTAACCTGTTTATGGTTGTGGACTGGAATGCTAAAATGATTGAATCTTTTATCAAAAAAATAAAAGGAGATCAAAAAGATAAGGAAGATGATGCAGAGGGGTGAGCCATGCTAAGCACCTCTACTCACTAAATGATTGTTTTGTATTGTGGGCTTCGAGTCTTCGCTTCGCGCCTCAGCCCTCCAAGTAGTTTGAATAGGTACACAGAGGGGTGAGGTTCCGGCAAAGCCGAAAGGACTCGAACCCCGGATCTCAATCAAACTCAGCACTACTTATATTTGACTGACTCAATAATTATCTCGTCCCCTAAACAAGTGGTTTCAAGGGGGCGCCATTTAACTTTGACATCAAGAGGTAATTCAGATTGATCAAATCCGAGTTTTTCATAAAAGCGATAGGTTTCGTCACCAATTTCAATAAATGTTCCACCACAGCAGATGCAGAACCTAAAATCGGGACCAATAATAGTTGCTTTTTGATATCCGTCTTCTTTCTTTTTACAGCTTGTAATTGTAATGACAAGTATGAGTGTCGGTAATAGATATTTTATTAATCTCATATTCCTTTGATGCAGAAAGTTGGGGAGGGGTTGTATTGGTTGTAGAATCCTGTTAGTTTTGCATTATGCGAACTACTTTTATCCTTTATCTGTCTTTTTTTATTGTTGTTTTAAACGCCTGCAAGTCTTCTGATTCTGAATTGTGTGAATATATTGATCATGAGTTGTCAGAGGTAAAACAGAGAACTGAACAATTGAGGACAAAAATTGAGTCATGGAATGAGAATCTTCACAGTAGGATGGATTTTATTAGGCAACACTATGGTAGATTTGAGGAACCTTTAGCTGAAATTGAAAATGCAATATTCAATAAAGATACAGCTTGGTTTTATAAAAGTAAAGTTAAAATAGACGAAGAGTTTTATTACTTAAAAATAATGATTAGGTCTTATAATTGGAAAAATATAGATTTCTATTGGTTACTTGAGGAGATAAGAATTAAGTTTCAAGACTTGGAATTACGATTTGATGAAACTTGTCAGAATATGGCATTAAGGGAACTCTATGTTGTTGAAGAAGATCTTTTATCGGCCCTGTACATGATTGGATATACGGGTGAACATGTATTTTCTAAAGTTGAACCAATTGCCAGGTTGGATAAGACCAGAATTAAACAAGGAGATTCTATACGTATTAATTATCATATATTAGCTTATGATTCAACCAGAGTTTATGAAATGACTTATTGGGTAAACGACTCTACCTTTAATCCTGAAACTGGTATTTATACTAATAAATTTAACAATTACATTAAGGGTAAAAAAGGACAGAATACAGTTTATGGTATTGCTAAAATGTATCAGTATGGGAAGGTTTTTGAAAAGAGGTGGTATGCCAATTTTGAGGTGGAATAAGGGGGGGATATTATTTCTTCTTTTCCATTGCTACTTCAACTCTGATAGCTATAGTGAGGTGGGCTTCGAGTCTTCGCTTCGCGCCTCAGCCCACTTTTGGTTTTTTGGTTCCCTGTGTAGCAGATTTAATTTTGACTAATTCGGGGTATTGGGCGTAAAATTGTCTCATTATTTTGGCAAAGGCCAGCTTCTCCTGATCTCCAATTGTGGTGATTAGGTGGTCTCCAATTTTATTGGCTAACTCAGTGACAAATTTATCCAACGGGGCTGGTGTGTTTTGAATCCAACTTTGAAATAATTGGCCATTAATTGTTGAGGGTAAAGAACCAAAAACGCCCAGATCGTTCTGGTTATGGACTAAAATGCCTGCGGTAGTCCCTTTGTCTAAGGTCAGTACCTGATAAACATAAAGCGTATGATAATCAATCTGAATTTGTTTTTCAGCTTTGGTATATTCTGGTTGCCTGGTAAATGTGTCAGTCAATATTTCACCATAAGTTTTAATCATTCCCAGGGCTAGTGATTCTGTCAAGGCGTAGTCGTTATCAAAATTACCACTATTAAATCCCTCTAAATAAAAATGACTGATGCCCCGGTGGGTTTTTAGAGCAGGAATAAAAAAGTAGTCATCTCCACTCGCTTTGCCTTTGTCATAATGAGCCCCTGAATGGGCTTTCAGTGCCTCATTAAATTGAACTGTATGTGAATCGTTTGGAATGGACGGGTTTAGATCGGCCATCAGGCGCCAATACCCTGATCCGTCCCGCATTTCTGTCCAGCTAAAATGCATATGAACTGAAGGACAATGTGGGTTATTGGGATGTACAATAGCAGATAGGGCAGTAGCAGAAGCGAGCTTTTTCTCCGGAATATCATCATAATGAACATGTGATACATTTACGGATGCCCTGTCAAAGGTGCGCTGATCTGCCGGTACAAATCGTATCCCACCACCATGAATCCCTTTATCTCTTTCCCATTCCACAGCTTTAAAAGGAGTGTTTTGACCATTTAAATCCTGCAAAGTGTGAGCAAATTGTTTTTGTAGTTTGACAACTAATGTAATAGCCCGTTTGGCCTGTTGTGAGGTTGAGGTGGTGTATGACATGATTGTTGATTATGGGGGTAAGTATAGTGATTATTGTTTAGAATATGGGCTTCGAGTCTTCGCTTCGCGCCTCAGCCCGCTTTGTTTTTTTATTTTGATTTCGAGTTTTCTTGGCTGAGCTGAGACCTCAGCTCGCTTTGGTTTTTATTTCTTCTTTTCCATTGTTACTTCGACTCCGCTCAGCACAAGTGAAAAGAACTAATCCCGATAGTTATCGGGACTAGTGGGATTAAAAGGTCCTCTGAGATAGATCATTTGTTGTCTAGGAGGTTTGTCTCACTAGAGACTTGAGGGAGTGATGAGGTATCTGGTTGTGATGAGGCACGACTGCTTAATCCCACGGGTTTATGGTTGTGTTTGGTGTTTTGTGGTTTTATTTGATTACACTTCGACTCCGCTCAGTGTTCGTTGGTTTTTGTAGTGATATTTGGGTTTTATTGCATGGTGTTGGGAAGGGTGCAATTGAGTGCAATTAAAGTGCCTTTATCGTGCAATGGGAGAGGGGGGATTGATATCGGAGCATAACTTATTTTCATAAGTGTATTCCTAGTACAATTATGCATAATAAATCTACGGTGTTATGGTGGAATTTCGTAAATTAGCCTAGCCACATCTTTCAACTCTCGCTACTAAAACAGCAATTTACGTTGAAAAGTTAATATGCTGGACTTGATGTCGCGTTTGTTCAGATACATGATTAAATGCAGCTCAGAAATTACGTAAGAGAGAGGGATGTGGTTATTTTTCTTTTTTATAGATGCTCTCCAATTTCATTTTTTGGATTACATTTTGTTGCAGAAGACCAGATTCCTGCCAATTTTTAGGGAAAATTATTGTTTCGTCCAGCCTAATAAAAACATGAGCTTTTTTTTGATTTGAGAAATTTACATTTCGATAAATAAATAGAATTTTTTTTCTTACTGTTACCTCTCCTTTTGAGGAAACGTCATCAATGTTTGAAGTTTCCGACTGAGTGATGATTTTTGATGGATCTTTCAATAATAAAGGCTTTGTTATAGGTAGAAGAGCGAGACTTTCTCGAATGTATTTATTTTTTCTGCCATTTCTTGTCAAATGCCTCCAACAGTAATTCGATATTTCAATTCTACCATACGAAGAGTTGACAATTCCTTTTAGTTTCTGAAAATTTCTTTTTGAAGAGATAAGAGCATCAAAAAATGATTTGTAGGACTTAATAGTAAACAAGGGGTAATTCTTATTATTAGAAGTTTCATTTTGTATTAACCTATCGATCTCAAATTTTGTCCCTGGGTTTAAGAGTCTTTTTTTGCCTATAGAAATATATTTTTCAGAGCTATTTTTTCCAATATATTTCCAATATACTTTCATGTTTTTATCTGGTTTAATCCAGATTAATATTATTGGTCCATTAAATTTCCGCCATTTTTCAACATGTTTATTATCTACGTCTATTTTCCATCTTAGGCTAGTTTTAAGCCAAGTTGCATGGCTATTCCCCGTCTTTACTTGAACGGCAAAGTATCGCCTGGTTTTCACTTCTTCATTAAAGTAAGTATATTCAACATGCAAGTCTAATGCGCCGTCAAATTCTGATTTTAATGAAGCTCTGTTTACTTGCGCATTAAATATTGTTCCAAGCATATTTGATGCAATAACCTCTCCTGAGTCACCTATTGGATAAATTTGAGTTAAGGACATAAATTATTTTTTAGCCTACCATACCACTCATAAAGGTTTCGACATAAACTTTCATCTTTGCAATGATCCGATCCCCAATAGCTCCAACAGCTAAAACACTGGGTCTGTTATCCAAACATGCAATCACATCATCCTTTAAAGGCTCTTGCTCTGAATAGATGTAGGCTTCAATGAGTGCAGAGAACTGTTCTTTATCCAAACGTTCGTCTTCGCAAAGTTTGGCGAGGGCGAGAACTTTTTGGTTTTCCCAGTAGTTGTTGAACTCATCTTCGATTTGTTCAGGGTCTGTTATGTGTGGTAGGTTTTCTTCTATAAATTTTTCGATCAGTTCACGCTTGCTGCGGAGGGAGACTTCTCCAGACAGCATGTCCATGATCTGTTTTTTGTATTCGGCGACTTTGGTGGCGTCTTTTTCCTTGGCTTCGACTCCGCTCAGCCGAGTAGTCTTGGCCAAGAGTTTTAAGATGTAAGCCACGTTCACTTCATCTCGGTGGATGAGTTCTAATTCAAAGTCAATGTCATCCAGGATTGAGGTTTTCTCTTTGGTTTGGGTGTTTTTGACTTTGTCGTATAAATCTAAGTATTTGCTTTGGTAATCAGCAAAGGTTTGTTCGTCTATTGGTAAATCTTCCCAATCGAAGTCGGCGAAGGAACCCAGGACGTTTTTGACTCTGGTTAAGGCTCTGAAGGCTTGAATGAACTCTGCTTCTTCATCTTCTGAAGGTAAATCGTTGACCGATTGAACGCTTGGTGCAATGGCCATCAAATCATCAAAGGCTTTTTGGAACTTGTCCGCTACTACTTCATAAGGTGGCAACAAGATATCTTCTTTGGCTTCTTTGTTGGAGAACAGGCCAATGGCTTCGTCTACCGCTCCTTTAAGGTTTCTGAAGCAGACAATGTTTCCGTGTGACTTTTGCTCGTTGAGGATTCTATTGGTTCTTGAGAATGCCTGAATTAAGCCATGATAACGCAGGTTTTTATCTACGTAAAGTGTGTTGACTTTTTTGGCGTCAAAGCCGGTAAGCATCATGTTTACGACCAATACAATGTCTAATCGATCGGCGTCTTTGAAGGTTTTCTTTTCTCTTTCTTTTAAACGCTTGGACAGGTCTTTAAAGTAGCCCTCAAATTGTTTACTGTCTTTAGTTGAGAAACCCGTTTTGTACATGGTGTTGTAATCTGCAATGAACTCGTCTAGCTTTTCTCTGGTGTGTTGACTTTTGTATTGTTTGCTTGGCTCTGCTGCCTGACTTCGACTACGCTCAGCCGACGGCAGTTGATATACTTTTGTCTCAGAGTCTTCTTCAAAATCGGGAAGGTAGCCTCCAGCATTTTTGTCTTCTTCGTTGGCGCCGTAGGTGAAGATGGTTGCAATGCGCAAGTTGTGTTTACCTTCTGCTTTCTTTTGTTTGAGGAGATCGTAATACTTGATCAGGTTGGGAATACTGCTGACTGCAAAGATGGCGGAGTATTGTTTGTTGTGCGTTTTTTCGTTGTGACGCTGGATGATGTAATCAGTAATCAAATCATACCTTCTTGGATCTTGATCAAAGACTTCTTGTTTATCGATTGCCTCTACTTCAAAATCTTGAAAGTTGGGGGAATCTTGTTTCTTTTTATAATGACCCACATATTCTATTTTGAACTTGAGTACGTTCTCATCTTTGATGGCTTCCTGGATGGTGTATTTGTGCAAGCATTCTCCAAACAGATCTTTGGTGGTGCGTTTACCCAATTCATTTTTAGCAGCATTGTCTGCAAATATAGGTGTACCTGTAAAGCCAAACAGTTGGGCGTTATGGAAGTAATCTGTTATACGTTTGTGGGTGTCTCCGAATTGTGAACGGTGGCACTCATCAAATATGAAAACTATGTTTTTGTTTTGCAGTTTTTCCATGCTGCCTTGATGCCTGACAGATGTAATAGCATTATTCAGCTTTTGGATGGTGGTTAAGATCAAGGCATGGTCATCATCTTTGAATTGCTTGACCAAGGTACCGGTGTTGTCTGTGACATCAACTGAATCTTCTTTGAAGGCATTGAACTCCTTCATGGTTTGATAATCCAAGTCTTTGCGGTCAACGACAAAAACCACTTTGTTGACTTCAGGCAGATCCATGATGATTTGGCTGGCCTTGAATGAGGTGAGTGTTTTACCTGAACCTGTGGTGTGCCAGATGTAGCCGTTTTTCCACACTGAGTCTTCGGCTACGCTCAGACTCCCTCCATTTTCTTCTTGACTCAAACCAGAACGACCCCTGAGCGGAGTCGAAGGGTGAGTTTCGGCATGTACTTCCTTAACTTTCTTAATGATGTTCTCGACTGCATAGAATTGATACGGACGCAGCACCATCAATACCTTATGGGTTTCATTGAGGACAATGTAATTGGCTATCATTTTGCTCAGGTGAGCAGTATCTAGAAAGGTGCTGGCAAATTCAGATAGCTCTGTGATGTGTTTGTTGTTTTCGTATGCCCAGTAGAATGTTTGTTTGAAAGTGAGGGCATCTAAGTGGTTGTTGGAATAGTATTTTGTGTTGACACCATTAGAGATGACAAAGATTTGTACGTATTGAAAAAGGGCTGAATTTTGCGAAAAAGTGTGCTTTTTATAGCGCAGAATTTGGTTAAAGGCTTCTTTCATTTCTAGACCTCTGCGCTTGAGTTCTATTTGCACCAAAGGCAAACCGTTGACAAGCAAAGTGACATCATAACGGTTGACATAAATACCTTCTTGGGTGATTTGCTGGGTGACTTGAAAGAGGTTTTGGCTGACATCATCTCCATCAAAAAAGCGGACGTAAAAGGATGAGCCATCATCACGGTTGAGTTGAAAACGATCACGCAGGGTTTTGGCTTTTTCAAAGACTGTACCCTTTGAAAGGTGATTGAGAATGGCTTCAAACTCTTTGGTAGTGAAGGTGGTATTATTGAAAGCCCCTAATTGCTCTTGTAAATTGGTGAGCAGCTCAGCTTCACTAGACATGCGCACCTTGGCATAGCCTTGCCCCGCCAATTGCTTGACCAAGTCATTTTCTAATATGGCTTCAGGCTGAGTTGTCATTCTTCTTCCTCTTGCTCTCTGAATAATTGTAAACGCATTCGAGCGTTTTCTAGCAACTCTGAATAGTTAATTATCTTAATGTTCTTATGAGAGTCCTTCAGCTCGCGGTAAGCTCTTTGTGCATTTTCTAAATAATTTGCTCTAGTTACTCTATCCCGAACAGACTGAGGTTGATCTTCATAGTTCTTACAAATCTTACTTGAAGATCCCATTATGATTAGACCTGTTGGCCTTATACTTTCAACATGAATGAGTCCACCAACTTCCTGAATAAGGAAATCTGAAATTGTCTGACCGTCAATTCTTAACTCAGGGTCGTTACCATTTAAAATCGCTGATAGATAACGCTCTGTTTGTGCAATAGCAATTGACAAATCCTCTGATGCAAAAAACTTGTTCCTTCCTTCATTGAAATCTAAAAGAACCTTATCCGGTCTTTTCAATTCTACCACTTCAACTTCCCCTAAATGATTGATCAAAAGAATATCAAACTGTGATCTTGGTAATCTCCCATGTTGATAGATGGCGTATTTATTTGTATTGATAAGCGCGGGCACACCGAACAAAGAGAATTGGCCATAATCTGTTAATATTTTTTCCATCAGATGCTCTGGCCCAGTCACACTGACCTGTGTATATCCAAACTGGGCACTCCCAACTCTTTTAGATTGAGCGACATTTAGATTGTCTTCATCAAGAATATTTTCAACTGTTTGGATTAGCCATTCTACTTGGCGATTTACCTGTCTTTGAATGACAACATTGTTTATCCTGCCTACTTCCAATTGATTCGATAGTTCTTGGATATCTGCTTGAGTCACCTGCCCAGAAGCAATAACTTCTCTCATAAGCGTACCATAATCTCTTTCTTCATCTTCATTTTCAATAGCAATGTTGAAATAATCTTGAAAAAATGGACTTACCCGATTCTTAAACCGAACTTGTTTTGTTCGTCCTTCTTCAGAATTTATAGTATAAAGATCGTCATATAACTCTCCTGTAATGCTGATTACATTTCCATTTAAACCATTATTCTCTGCTCCTATAATGATTGTAGCCACTTCATGCCCATTTTCTCTAAATAGCTTGATTATGTTATTAGTGAATTTTGGAGGATTTGGACTTGTACCCGTGATATATTTAAGGTTTTCATGGCTTAAAGGAACTATAACGCTATAGTTGTCCTCAACCAAGCTATCCACTCTATTGCCGTAATATCGATAGTTAGTGTATTCAACTTGAGTTTCACTGTAGTTCATAAGAATGTTACCATCAAATTGAATTGAATCTTCAGTATCCGTCAAGGCATCAACAACTATGTTGTTAATTTTTGTCTCAAGCTTCTGATATGGAGTTCTGGTGTATCTGGGCATGATTAAACAAACATTTTTTGTAAAAGGCCTTTTTTAAAAATCTTCATTTCTTCTGATTGAGTATCAAGTTGGTTTAATTCTAATTCAATTCCTGAGATGAATTCTGTAATCTTTTTTTGCTCTTCAATGCAAGGGATTTCAAGTTTTAATTTTGACATTCTACTTGTAGCTAGTCCAAGAACTTTAGTTCCTTGTGCGATTGTCATCACTTGCTTTCTTGTCTTCCATGTTTGGACTAAGAATCCAGAGAAACCGACATACATTTTGTGTTTGTCAGGTCGTGCTAAAAAGCAGTGCAAACCTGCTACAAGTTTTTCATTATTTAGATCAACAAGTTCAATTGATTTTCCAATATCATTGTAGTCTTCTGAGGCATCTGCGATCACCAGATCTCCTTCTTGACAGTATGATTCAGGTTTAATTTTGGATAAATCGACATCCGAATTTATAAACGGAACGTCTTCTTCTTTCAAATCAAATTGAGTCTTGAATTTGGTGTGAATGTCTCCGTAATGAATATTCTTTACTTCTCCAGAATCATAGTTCAATACATCTCGAGAAAAGGAGTTGGTAGAATAGAATGAGTAAATGTCCCCGTATTTCTTCTCCTCCCAATCAGGATACGGATTTCCGTTCTCATCACTGAAGCGTATTTGCTGTGAGAAGATTTGTTGCATCACGCCCTTTTTGTATTGCTCTAGCAATGCTTTTTTGCGGCTGAGTTGCTGAATTTTTTCATCTACGGCAGACAAAAAGCTGGCGATTTTTTGTTGTTCGGGGAGGGAGGGGATTGTGACTTTCATCTTAGCCACGGTAGTAATGTAGAGATGTTTTATAGTGGAACCTCCTGCATTTCTTAGGAGTACATTCTGATATGCCGTTGACTCTAACAATATCTTGAGATAAATGGAATCAAAATCATCTGTTGGTTGAATTAAAGCAACAGATTGGTTTATGCAGCAGTTCAATCTATCCACCAACGCTACTCTCCCCAAGGTCCCATCTTTGGTTAACAATATATCTCCAATGTTTGGACGTGATTTGTCTGAAACCAATGTTTCAAATGCTTCTTTTGTTGTTCTACGACAGGTATCATATTGAATTTCACTATTCTTAACGTCTCTAGCGGTAATCAAATATGGTCCTTCCTCAGCTTCAGGCATTGGATTAGTAAAACCATATGTAATTCTTGAAATAAACTCATCAAGACGTCCCTGTAAATACAAGTCAGTAAACTCTGAAAATCTCAATTCAGGCACCAATTGCTCGGTATTGGTATGTGCTTCAATTGTACTCATATTTCGCACGCCCTTCGACTACGCTCAGGGCTCTTTGCTTATTTTCTCATTAATACTTTTTTGTTCGGAGGCTGAGCGTAGTCGAAGACTCTTCTGAATCAAATAATGACTTTGATTCTTACATTCAGCCAAGCCATTTAATTCTTCTAACTCCCCATTAATCAAAGCTTGTTTTTTACTTCTGCTCCATCCTTGCACTTGTTTCTCTCGTTCAAATGCCCAGTCTATTCTCGAATATGTTTCATAATATACTAACTCCACCGGCAATCTCTTTTTGGTATGATTTGCTCCTTCACCATTTTGGTGTTGTTCCATTCTTCTATCCAAGTCTTTTGTACTTCCCGTATAGTAGGAATCATCTGAGCATTTTAATATGTACATATATCTTTTAATCATTACATTCGGGTTTCGACTACGCTCAACCCTCTTTTCCTTTTTAATATTTTTAGTCCCACTGCTCTCAGGGGGGGCATTTTCTCTTTCATTTCTTATCCAAGCAAATAGGGAAGTCAAAAGGGGGTGTCAATGCCTAGTTCTTTGCAGTAATCGGCTATGACTTTATCGGTTTCGGCCATTTGTTTGTTGAGAGCCTTTAATTTTTGAGACACTGCAGCCAGATCAACCGGTTCTTCTTCTTCAAAGGTGTCTACATAACGTGGGATATTGAGGTTGTAATCGTTCTCGCTCACTTCATCTAGCGTGGCTACATAGCTGTATTTATCCACTTCGACTTCGCTCAGTGCACTGTTCTGCCAGTTGCGGTAGGTGTTGATGATTTTGTCAATATCGTCCTCTCGTAAATAATTTTGCGTCTTCACTTTTTCAAAGTGCTGGCTGGCGTCTATGAAAAGCACACTTCGACTACGCTCAGTGTCCTTTTTTCTATCTTTTCTAAGTACTAAGATGCAGGTTGGAATACCAGTGCCGTAAAAGATATTGGCGGGTAAACCTATAACGGCATCCAGGTAATTGCAATCTTCAATGAGGTATTTGCGGATGTGTCCTTCAGCGGCGCCTCTAAACAACACACCATGCGGCAAGACACAGGCCATGGTTCCGTTATCATCTAACAAATGGATCATGTGCTGTACAAAGGCAAAGTCGGCCTTGGTTTTAGGTGCGAGCTTACCGTATGCTGAAAAACGATCGTCTGCCTCTTTGAGTGGGTCAGCTTTCCAATTAGCTGAGAATGGAGGATTGGCCACGATTGCATCAAAACGCATTTGCAAGTGCTTTTCTGATGGGTTTTCTAACGTATCTTCATTCTCAATATTAAACCTGCGGTAATGTACATTGTGCATGATCATGTTCATGCGGCAAAGGTTGTAGGTGGTTGGGTTACTCTCTTGTCCGTAATAGGCAATGTCTTGCCCAATTTCTTTGGCTACCCTTAACAGCAATGAGCCTGAACCACAGGTAGGGTCGTAGACGTTCTTTATCTTGTCTTTGCCTGCTGTTACGATCTTAGCCAGTACTTTGGATACTTGTTGTGGGGTGTAGAATTCTCCAGCTTTTTTACCGGCCCCTGATGCGAATTGTCCTATGAGGTATTCATAGGCGTCTCCCAATAAATCACTGTCGGCATCATCTACTTCAAAGTCTATTTTATTGAGATGGTACATGATTTTGACCACCAGCTCGTTTTTTTGCTCTTCGGTTTTACCGAGTTTACTTGAGGTCAAGTCTAATTCTTCAAACAGGCCTTGAAAGTCTTCTTCACTTTCGGCTCCCATGGTTGATTGCTCTATGTTGGTGAGGACTTTTTGTAAGTCTCCCAAGATGAAGTTGGCTTTACCTTCTGGGTTTCCTTTGGCCGTGATAACCGAAAACAATTCTGAAGGGTTCAAAAAATAGCCCAAGCTTGAAATGGACTCTTGTCTTACAGCTTGAAGATACTCTCCTGATTTTGGATGTGCTTCGAGTTCTTTGTATTGAATGCCGTCCGGTTCTAAAATACGGTTGGCATAGATGTTCATTTTGCGACTCAGGTATTTGTAAAAGATGAATCCTAAGATGTAGTCACGGAATTCGTCAGCTCCCATTTTACCACGGAGCTCTTCTGCTATTTTCCAGAGTTGTTGGTGTAATTGCTGCGTTTGTTCGGTCATGAAGGCCTAAATATAATGATATTATGGATAGGCTATTTAAATAATGTGACAGGAAATTTCCTGATATAAAAGCTTGCAAATGCAACCTGTTAAACTACTCCCCATTCACTGAAACATGAAAGCCCTGGTCGCCTAAAACCCATTTGGTTTTGGTTTTAAAGAGGTGGGTAAATGTGATGATGAGTACTTTTTTTGGGGTGCGGAAATGGATTTCGAGTTGGGTGACGGGTATGGTTTGGTTGGAGGTCAGATTCATTTTTTTTTGGATGTTTTTGGATTCAATTTTTATTTTTGCGGTGGCCCAAAACAGGGAGTCGTGTGCGTGGTAGGTGTCCTTTATATTGAATAAAAAATTGGCTTTTAAATTTTGATATTTAGCATTGGATTCTGTGGAGTCGGAGTTGGTTTCATAATCAGGCATTACTTGTTTAATATAAGCTATTATCTCATCCGGCGTTGCTATAAATTGTCCAATTGAATTGGTTTGTCCGGTTTTAAAATGTTGGGCAATGGCGTCACCGAGTTCGATTGGTGTACTTTGTGCTTGAGTCACCTTTTCAAAAAGGAGAAACGAGAGAATGATTAGCAGATTTTTCATTTCACTCAAATATAGCTAATAATTTAATTGGTTATCATATGATTATTCAAGGCTTTTGGATTCGTTTCAAGGGATATCTGCTCTTTCGGATATTTTTTGTTTACTCAAATAAGCTTGAAAAAGGGATTTCGACCCCTGTTTGTATTTGCCAGTAGTTATTGCCCCGGCTAAAGGGCATATCAAAATACCGTACTCTGGCAAAAACGAAGGACCTTTGTTTTTCATCATTTACCTCTGGTTTTCTGAGCTGCAGGGTAATCTCGATTTCCGGTGCTATATGTGAGCTCCACTTGTTATGGTAGGTCTGAAATGGTTGGTCGTGCAGATAACCGATATAAAATGGGAATCTGAAATCGGCATTGATACGTGGTGAAGCGAATACTCTTCCGCCTAATGCAGCATAAAAGTTTGGGGTAAACACCCGGTGAAAAGCATTTTCGTTTGCAGTTAAATCAAAAATCCTGGTTCGATAGACTTTGATACCCAATTTTAAATAAGCATCATGTACTCTTGTACCACTTATGGCATCCAGTTCTGCAAAAAAGGAAGTGTTTGAACGGCGTAGAATATTCAATAGATCATTATTTCTTACTGAGCTAAATGACTCGAATTTTAGGGTGTCGAAATTGCTGTCAAATTTTGACCACGATAATCCCACGTTAACCTTTCTGGCAAATCCCATATAAGATCGTCCTAAATTGTTTGAATTTGTTATGAATTGGGCATTAACTTCTGTTTGTACTAATCCATTGTCTTCTCCGCTTAATGCTTTGGTATCAGTATATACCCTGGTGTCAAAAAAGGAATTGGGATTCCCCATTAATGTAAGAACCTTTGATCTTTTAAATTGATCCAGTTCCAGTTCTTCGGCAGTTGGAAAATAGACCCTGTTACTGGCAGATCGATAATCTAAAAAGTCTTTTAAAGAAATGTAGGTGTCATCCTTTTCTTTATCAACACCAATATAATGCAGATGATAATATTTTTTGTTATCGTAATTGGTGAGTGAAATGGGACCACGGTTTTTATAATATGCACATTCACCTTTAATTTTGACAGAAATGGTATTAATTTGCCCGTCTGAAATGGTGATATGAACTTTTTCGATTTCAATATTTTTATCCGTTGTCTCAAAATTCTTTTTGAATCGTTTATGTCTTCTTGCGCTTTGGGAATGTCCTGAATTACGTACGATTTCCTTCCGGATATTTTTTCTTCGAAATCTGTGACATGAGCATATTGTTTTTTGTTCACCGACAATTTTAAGTTGCTTTTTTGTTTCTTTAACCTTTTTTTTATAATCCTCAATTTCCTTAGCGTTTTGTGTTGTGTCTTTTTTTCCTTTTGATGAAGATTTAGTCGTGCCTTTTTCTAATTCTTTTATTTTTTTATTCAAACTGTCTTTGTAAAATTCAAGATAAATTTTTTCCTGTTTCTTTTTTTTCTTTTCGCAGTCCGGACATTCTGTATTTTCATGACGTTTGTAAGCTTTATATAATGGAATGTCCTGAAGTGTAAGTAAAGAAATTTGACCTACTCTTGTTGTATCATTAATACTTAATCTGCTAACTAAGTCCTGATTTAGCGCTTTTCTTTTTGTAGTAATATTGACAAGAATAGTGGAATCTGAACTGTTGTTGACCACCTTAGAATCGAGTGACAGATTAATGAAAAAGGATTTAACATCCTTTATAGTATCATTGTGAATCTCTAATTTTATGGATTTAGTTACGGTGTCAATTTCAGTAAATTCTTCTCTGGTAAAAAATAAATAAGGGGTAATAATTTTAATTTTTTGTTCTGATTTTGACAGGTGATTTACACTAAAATTTACCCTATAGTCTTGCTTGACTGAATCGGGTTCTTTCATGGTCATTTTGACCTTAAGTTCAAGTATTTCTGACCCGGTGGTGTCTGGTTCAGATTCATGTGTAGTGGATTCAGTACCAAAAAAACAAGAAATGCTATCCTGACTGAACAGGAGGGAAGGCGTAAGTGAGATTAAGAACAATAATAAGATATACTTTTTCATGTCACAGATGTTTTTGGGTGTTAACTGAGTTGTTTAATTTCCATACGATATTCTTCTCGAATAATCATATTTTTTAGGCCATTTAATGCCATTTACATGTTTATTATGACTTCTTTTAAAATGCCCTCCATCAAATATTAAATGGTGGAGTTCCTGATTTCTGAATGGTTTGGTATGTGCTTTAATAAAGATATCGAAAGGGCCTTTGCTTTTAATGATGACGTTTGTTACGGTTACATTAAGGTTTGGGTTGGCGAAGTATTTTTTTGGAACATGGTAACACAAAGGGTCTGCAGGATCCCGGAATGCTACAATATTTAGCCCTTTTAGAAAAATGGATTTAATGCTGTCAAGCGTTTTATTTTTGGGGTTGTGAATATCGAGGTATTGTAAGCGCAGGAGGTTAAGCTGATTGGTTAACATAAACAGGTTGCCTTGACAACCTTTGTAATAGGCTCTTATTTTTGTAATTATTTTGGCCTTCATAACCGTATCATTAATAGGGAGGGCGTCAAAGAATGAATCTTTTCTACCATAGTTGTAAATTATGCTACTGGCTAAACTACCGGTAATGGCATGAATATGGTTTGTTGCATTAAATGTTGAGGGATCTAATTCACTTATCGTTTTAAAGTAAGTCTGATGATTTTTGGGATTAATGTAAAAGTCAGGAATTTGCCGGTGATCCGTTGGAGAATTATCCAACACAATTAAACCCAGTAATAATCTTAATGCGTCATTTAATTCTTTTTCAATTTTGGGATTGTTATACAGCATAAAATCGCTGAGCTGAGAAATAAACAGATCTTCTTTGACGAGCTTTGCAATAGTTCCCCGTTCCATGATATTAAAGTCATTATATAAATCATCCTCGGCCAATAAATATTCTTTTAGTCTTTTAGTTAGTTCGGACCAATGGACACTGTAAATATGTACCTTACGGGTTTTATTTTTAAATTCAAATAAGTCAACAGTAACGCTTTTATTTTTGTTGAGATAAAAATGAACTGTATCGCATTCACCGGACGAGAAATTTAACTTATTGGCCAGGTTATTAATCAGAGGGTAACTGTAAGAGTAATGTTTAACACCTGTACCGTGGATGATAAGAATTTTTACAATTTTACTTGAATCTGACTCAATACCATTAAATGTACCATCCATATAATACTTTTTACACCATAGAATATTGGGCAAAAGAATTAAAACTACAATTGATAATAAACGCTTCATATCTGCTCGTTTAGGGGTTGTAATCTTTAGGAAAAACTAAGTCGCATTGTGTGAGTCTTGGCGGGGTGTATTTTCTGAGGTTAAATGTAAAACCGATTACTCCACCTCCGTAAATTGGATCATCATAACGAATATTAAAATAATCCCGTCCTGCAAAAAAATGAAGTAGCAGTCCCATGCTTCGGGCTTTTATAAAATTAAGTTGATAGTATAGATGGGATGAAAATCTGTAGTTTTGGGTTTTATTATAGTTGCTTAAGTCTTGATCGAGAATCCATTCCCATTCGAACCTGAAACGGTGCTCAATTAATTTTTTGACTTTGTAAACGGAATTATTTTTAAAGTCGTTCCACACTACAAAATCCCTTTTTTTCTTCAGCCATTTCCAGGTTCTCCCATAAATTTTTGGAGAGGAGCGGTACTGTATAAAACCAACCTGCCTGTAATAGCCATAGGCTGCTCTCTGGTCATCCGTATATGTAAAAGTTTCGCCAATACCCCCATCAAGCTGAAAGCCAATACCAAGTGAGAACAGGTGATCTAAGTTTAAGCTGCTACGTATGAGCATTGCATTAATATAATTGGTAGAAAAATCACCATAAAGGTAATCGTTGCGGCCTGTACCATTTGTGCTATCTACAAAATTTGACCCCGGAGGCTGTCCATTGCTGTAATGCATGATATTTAATTCCAGATTCCACATTTTAAACCCCTGACCAGTGGATTGCCAATCGTCCTTAGAGGAATAGAAAAAAGGATCATTTTGGATAATAGACTTTTTAGTATGACTATTTTTAAATACCCATTCCCATTTAACGCCTACCTTTTGATTAGTTGGATAAATAGGATTTGAACTGTCGAGTGTCATACGTAATGCCGGGTTATAATGGAATGAAAGCCGATTGGTTTGTGCCCAATGACTACTTTGATTTCTGCCCTGCATTACCGGGAAAGTAAGATCTATATTACCTTCAAGCAAATACTGATTTTGTCCTTCGCCATCCCGAAGAGGAATGGTTCTATCTATACCATAATATTTTGGTAAGAGAAATATATATGAAATAGGATGATTACCCCATAGTATTTTTTGCATACCAGTATATACGCTTCGGTCATTGTTTTTTGCATAATAGCCAATGCTAAGCGGCGATTCCGGTGGACCAATACTCTCACAGTCTAAAGTGTCAGGTGGTGGCAGGCTAAAATGACGATTGTTAGGAAGGTCTTGTCCAACAGTAGTTGATATCCATGTCAGGCAGATGAAAGTTATAGGAATTAGAGTTTTCATAGCTTATGATGTTTAGGGTTTTTCGGATGACAAGGCTATTTATGTTTTAAACCGTTGCTCTTGCAGCGTTCGCGTTTTATCTTGCCACTCTTTTTCAGAAATGATTTTGACCCAGTAAAGCACTCTTGATTTTGCTTTTACCAGCCACGACAGGCCAAAAAATGCCAGTGCTATTGCTTCCATCCAGAATACAAAGGAACCACCTGCAAATCCGGCTGCGAATCCGGTAATTAGAATTGCAATGCATAACCAAACCATGATGCCACAGAATATGTAAAGATTTTTATGGTAACGGCTTTTGGTGAATTTGAATACAGACATGTAACCCAGAAGTGCAAGGAAAACTCCTGCTGAACCCAAATGAATATAGTATGAGATATAATTATAGTGCGTATTTGGAGTCATTGGCACATACAAGTAAGGTATAGTCGGGACTATTACTACAATAATAGCAAAGAACCCTGCCAAATTAGTAATGGTATTATCGGTCTTCCACCATTTAATTTCATCTCTGTGCCCTTTATAACTTATTAATAACAATGCGAATGCCATTAGAACTCCACTGAAAATTGATCCCACATAACTATAGTGATAATGACTCACGCTGTGTAAGAGTGATTCGCCATAAGTATCTGAAACTGCTATTGCTATTGCATTGCCTCCCCACAATATAAATGGCAGTAGTAGTCCCAACCATCCCAGTAGTTCTCTGATACGATAGTGGTTTTGGGTAGGAATTGTCTTTTTGGGTTCAATATTCATAGCTCAAGGTTTAAAAGTTGGTAACAACAAACTATTTCATTTGGAGTAAGTTAAATGTCTTTGTTTTTTTTAAGTCAGTCAACCCGGAAAAAACCTGTTTTTTTTAAGGGGGTATTTCCTGTTTCAAAACTAGGTTGTGATGCTTACATCAGAACCACTAGTATTAGTGGTTTTACCTTGTTCAAATTTAGGGCTGGAAGTATGGCTTTTTTTCCCTTTAAATAATGAATGTACTCTCCCTGAAAACCATGAGTTTTAGCCATTGGTATGTGTTGTTTTGGGTTGGCTTGATCTGTTAAGATTTGCAAGTCTGGAGAATAATCAGTATTATTGTGATATCAAAATGATATTATTATGAAAAATGAAAAAACGATAAAGGCACAGAATGGTTATATTTTTCTTTTGCTCTTGTTAATTGTATTTGGGGGCATGATTGCCGGGCTGGTGACAACGAAAAATCCTGTTTTTGCTGCTTTAATGTTAGTTGTTGTACTGATTGTGAAGGGCTTTTTTATTGTGAACCCGAACAGCTCGAAGGTGATGGTTTTGTTTGGGGCTTATAAGGGGACGGTGAAGGATAATGGCTTTTTTTGGGCGAATCCGTTTTTTGCCCGTCAGAAAATATCGTTAAGGGCGCGTAATTTTGACAGTGAACGGCTTAAGGTGAATGATAAAATCGGGAATCCGATTATGATTAATGTGATTTTGGTATGGAAGGTGAAGGATACGTATAAGGCGGCTTTTGATGTGGATAATTATGAAGAGTTTGTACGGGTGCAGACGGATGCTGCGGTTCGGAAACTGGCCGGGATTTATCCGTACGATAGTTTTGATGATGCCCAGGCTGATGTGACCTTGCGTTCGGGGATGGATGAGGTGAATACAGCGCTTGAAGATGAGATTACGGAGCGGTTAGCGATAGCAGGTATTGAGGTGATGGAAGCCCGGATTGGTTACCTGGCTTATGCGCCTGAAATTGCGAGTTCAATGTTGAAGCGGCAACAGGCGGTTGCTATTGTGGCGGCCCGTAAAAAAATTGTGGAAGGTGCTGTTGGAATGGTGGAAGATGCGCTGGCTAAATTGGCTGATGATGACATTATTGAATTTGATGATGACAAAAAAGCATCCATGGTAAGCAATTTAATGATAGTTTTGTGTGGTGATAAGGAAGCAACCCCGGTGATTAATACGGGAACGCTAAATTCATAATATGGCTAAAAAGAAATCATTTGTACTGCGGATTGATCCGGAAACATTTAAGCTCATTGAAAAATGGGCGGATGATGAGTTCCGCAGTGTAAATGGTCAGCTGGAATGGATGATTAGCCAGAGTTTAAAGGCTAACAGGCGGTTGAAGTCGAAGCCGCGTTCGAAAAATGATAATGAAGATAATAGTTAGGCTCTGATTGGAGTAGGATGTGGGCTTCGAGTCCTCTCGGCCAGGCCGAGACCTCAGCCCGCTTTTGTTCGTTATTTGCATTGCATTTCGACTCTGCTCAATGCGAACCGCTCAGCACAGGCGAAAAGAACCAATCCCGATAGCTATCGGGACTAGTGGGAGTAAAGGGTCTTCTGAGCAAATTTTTATGTATCTGTGAAGTCTTTATCACTAAAGACTTGAGAGAGTGATGAGGGATCTGATTTTGGAGTGGCACGACTGCTTAATTCCACGGGTTAGGGTATTGTATCGTATTTTTTGTTATGCTTTTTGTTCCTGGTTTCGAATTGGTTTAAATGGTTTCCTGGACAGGATAATGTAGGCTTCGAGTCCTCTCGGCCAGGCCGAGACCTCAGCCCGCTTTTGTTCGTTATTTGCATTGCATTTCGACTCTGCTCAATGCGAACCGCTCAGCACAGGCGAAAAGAACCAATCCCGATAGCTATCGGGACTAGTGGGATTAAAAGGTCTTCTGAGCAAATTTTTATGTATCTGTGAAGTCTGTATCACTAAAGACTTGAGATAGTGATGAGGGATCTGGTTTTGGAGTGGCACGACTGCTTAATTCCACGGGTTAGGGTATTGTATCGTATTTTTTGTTATGCTTTTTGTTCCTGGTTTCGAATTGGTTTAAATGGTTTCCTGGACAGGATAATGTAGGCTTCGAGTCCTCTCGGCCGGGCAGAGACCTCAGCCCGCTTTTGTTTGTTACTTGGATTGCATTTCGACTCCGCTCAATGCGAGCCGCTCAGCACAGGCGAAAAGAACCAATCCCGATAGCTATCGGGGCTAGTGGGATTAAAAGGTCTTCTGAGCGAGTTTTTATGTATCTGTGAAGCCTTTATCACTAAAGACTTGAGATAGTGATGAGGGATCTGATTTTGGAGTGGCACGACTTAGTTCTACGGGTTAGGGTATTGTTTCGAATTTTTGTTTTCCTGTGTTTCCTGATTTCGAATTGGTTTAAAGGACCCTTGAGTGGGCTGAGGCGCGAAGCGAGACTCGAAGCCCACTTTTGGTTAATTAAAAGAAATTCCTGTTATCGCTTACCAGCTTAATATTTTTAAATTGTCCTCTGTCCCAGTCAATGCGGTTGGCTTTGACGGCAATGGGAAAATAGGCATTGCCTTCTGATTTCATTTCGAGTTTTTTGTTACCTGTTTTTGTAAAGCTGATATTGCCTTCGGCTAATTCACCGAACTCGGCTTCTATTTCTGCTGAAATATCATGACTGGTTTCTATAATCGCTTTGACATCTTTTGCATATAAAATGCCTGTGATAATGATGATATTGTCCTTGTTGGCATTGCGTAAAAAGGCGCGGTTAGGATGTAAAAAGTCTCCGGTTGAGAGATAATTTTCGATTGGTCCGGTTGATACTGTTGCTGTTTTACTGCTGCTATAACTGATGGTAACTTGTTTACCGGTTTGCAACTTTGTTGAAATGCCAAGATTACCCATTCCCAGGGCCGTCAATAATTCATCTAAAACCGTGATTCCGATATTAAAATCTAATTTTTGAGTATTACTGTGATTAACTGATAGTGCACTGCCTTCAACCACTTCGAGGGCTGTGTCGGATTTGACTGCTAATGAGACATGATCATAATAAAGATCGACCTCATTAAAACTCTTTTTTACCCATAGCTGTAAGGGTTTTTGATTTCGGATAGGGCTGTCAATAAAATCGTAGCCAGCATTTTTTAATACATTGGTTAAACTTGAATTACTCATAATATTCTGTTTTATGTCAATTGTCATCTGATGATAATCAAATATAATTAAGTGATTTTTAATTTTATACAAAATTATTGATATAATGGTCTTTTGTATTCATCAGAGTTGGCCATTTCAACCTCCCTGAAAACAGGGAGTGCTTTTGGGTAAATTTCATTTGCGTGTATTGATTAGGGGAAATACCCTGTGTAAGTGAAACAGGATTTTTCCTGTATTTGGTTTTTGTGTCAGGTTAAGGGTTGGTTTTGTAATATCTTTATATACCCAACAGGATGCTTAATTTGGCATGAATATTGGAAATATTGCTGAAGATTGGCCACCCCCCGCCGTATCCATACGTATATGTAGGACTGGTCTTCTAAATTAAATTGGAAAGATGAAGTTAATTTACTTTATGGCGGGTTGTATGATCCTGGCACAGTATACAAAATCGGAACTCAATGTCACAATTGAGGAAAGTGATTTAATTCTGGCGCAGCCTCTTAATTTGAATTCCGGTGATTTTAATATTATTGCAGCAGCAAACGAAGAGTATTTCGACCAGAAATAGTTTTCAGTGATTGTAAATCCCCGGAGTCAAAAGCCAGTCCTGGCTAAAACTTATTTGAGGGTGTATTAGAAGCGTACGTCGATAAAAAAAACGTGTAAAATCTTGCAATTTAGTGTAAATCAGCTCAAATGCGATTTTGTTTTTAATTAGTTTAGCGAAATACTTTTTTGTTTGAAATTTTCAGATCTCCTTTTTTTTCAAGTTTTTTAATGGTCCTGATGACGGTTTCAACTCTGAGGCCGGTAAGGTCAGCGATTTGTTGGCGGGTGAGGTTAACTTCAAATTGAAAGCGTCCCTCAATTTTATGAATATGCTGTTTCAGATAATCAATTAATACCAGAATTCTGTGGTCGGGTGACTGGCTTGATATTTCACTTACCATAATGGCTTTATAGTATAAGCGATCGGCCATTACTTCAGTAAATTGTAAATGAATTTCAGGGTTTTCTTTTAATAACTGATAGAAGTACTGTTTGCTCAAACGCCATACTTCGGACTGTCCCATTGAAACTGAATTGGCCGGATAGGTAAAATCGCCAAACAAAGGGGGTTCACCAAAGCTTCTTCCTGCTGAAAAAATACCCTGAACAAATTCTTTCCCTTCTTCATTGTAGTTGTTCATTTTAATTTCGCCGGACTTTACCTGATGGTAATACAGTGCCGGATCGCCTTTAAAAAAGATCATCTCATTTTTGGTGTAAGGTTTAAGTACAGCCCCGTATTTAATCAGTATTTCCTCAGCAATCATTTTACAAAATTAAGTAAAACTCTTTTAGGGTGTTTCTGATCGAGATCATAAGTAAAGGAGAAGTTATGTGCTGAAATTTGTACCATAAATTTAAAATGTAAACAATGTTATCGCTGATTAAACAATTGAGAACTGAGGATTTTTGGAGGGGAATGGAATTCAAACGTTATGGTATTACTCCTGTTTTTTTAATGGTACAATCCTGTTTTGGTTCAATAGCGGTTTGCTATGTACTGGAATTACCTGAAGATAACGTACAGCTGTTATTACTTTCGGTTGTAGCCATTTCAACTATGGCTGCGAATGCCAGTATTATTAGTCTGATGGCTTTAAAATGGGTATTCCGTTTTTTTCTGACAAGCATTGTTCTCTCACTATTGAGTTTAATCTATGCTTTAATTTAAATGAAAACAGATGGAAACAAATGAAAACACTATTATAGGTGAATTGGTAGCTAAACACTATGCATTTTCGGATGTATTTTATAATTATAAAATTGATTTTTGCTGCGGTGGCAATATTTCAATTGGGGAGGCTTGTAATCAACAAGGTTTGTCGGACAGTGATAAGCAAAATTTGTTCAGTGCATTAAATGAGTTGAATTTAGAGCGTCAACCCGGACAGATTAACCCTAACGAATGGCCTCTTGATTTTTTGGTGGACTATATTGAAAAAAAGCATCACCATTATATTGAGACTAATGTACCGGTTATCAAACAGTATTTAGAGAAAATTGCCCTTGTGCATGGTGAGAAAAATCCTGAACTGATACCAATCAGAGACCTTTTTATTAAAGGGAGTGGTGATTTGGTTCAACATTTAAAAAAGGAAGAGCTTATGCTATTTCCTGCAATACGAAAAATGGAAAAGCAGGGATTTGAGACAAATGATCTGGAAAAATCAGTCAGTAAATTAAACGAGATATTGGCATTACTATCGGTTGAACATGATGATGGGGGAGCATTGTTTAGAGAAATTTCAGTTCTTTCGAACGGATATACTTTACCTGATGGTGCTTGCAATACTTATCGTGTGGCTTATATGAAATTAAAGGAGTTTGAGGCTGATTTGCATTATCATATCCACCTTGAAAATAATATTTTATTCAATAAACTACGGTCAAAATTAGAGCAGTTGGAGGAAAACAGGGTTGCTTAAATTACTGCTGATTCAATAATTGAATTAAATCTTTCATATTATGGAATACCGGAATCCGGAATGTCCCGAAAGGGTTTTCCTTTTTTTGACTGGCAAAACCGAATACTTCAAATCCACCTGCTATTGCGGCCTGAACACCTGATATACTGTCTTCAATCACAATACACTCTGCAGGTTCAAATCCCATGCTTTGTGCTGCATTTATGAATATTCCGGGGTCCGGTTTCCAACTGCCAATATCGTATGAGCTAAAAATATTGGTTTGAAAATAAGGTAGCAATTTAGTTGTGGTTAAATTCAGTTCTATTTTATTTCGCGGACCGCTTGAGGCTACACAAAAAGGAACAGTAAGTGCTTTCAGCACAGCCTCAATGCCACTAATGGGTTTGATTTCGGACTTAAAACGACTAAATGTACGTGCCCTGAAATCTGATTCAAACTGGTCGGGAATGACTTTTTTGGTGAGGGATTCAATATGATTTAGAATTGTAGCCAACGATTTTCCATGAAAATGTGCATAGGCATAGTCTAAGTCAATATTTCCTCCCAGGTCATTGGTCATTTCAACGAGGATTTTGTTGGTAATTTCCTCACTGTCGACCAAAACACCGTCACAATCAAAAATAACGCATTTGTATTTCATTTTTTTTAGTTAATAGTTTTGATAGTTGTTGGTTGATGGTGGTGCTATTCATTGTTTGTTTTTTCTTCTTCTTTTTCTCCTAACTTTAAATTGTACCAATCTATCTTTCTTGAAAAATACATGACCAGTCCCAGAATCATAAATATGCCAATACTTCCAATTAATAAGGCAAAATCCTGCAGTTGAATGATTACAAATATAAAAGTATAAATGATAGTCAATATGCCTGAGATTAGCCAGGTCAGTTGGTTTGATTTTAAAATGGCCTTAACATAGCCGGCAATCAATAATAAAGTAGCTAATGCGGACACAATAAAAGCCATATTATATTTTAAATGTTCGGACAAGGACAATAATAAGGTGTAGAACACCACCAATGCTGTACCTACTAATATGTATTGAATAGGGTGAATGTAAATTTTGTTGAGTACCTCAATAAAAAAGAAAACAATAAAAGTAAATACGATAAAAAGAACGGCGTACTGAATAGAACGGTAAGACTTTTGGTAATTATCAACCGGTAATAGTAAATCAATACCAAATGCCGAGGAACGGATTCTTTGTTGTCCACCTTTCCATATTTGCGGATAATTTCGGTTTAAATGTAAAACATTCCAATTGGCTGTAAAACCTGTATCACTTACCGACCTGGAATCAGGTAAAAAGGCACCATTAAAACTGGGATTATTCCAACCTGAGGATATATTAATATCGGTTACTTTTCCAACCGGGGTAAAATGAAGTAGCTGACTGCCTTTTAGGTCAAGTGTAAACGAAAAGTTATAAATACTGCTGTCACTTTCGTCAATATTAATCTCAGAATTAATACCGCTTTGTACAACATTTTTAGTAAGTACACCTGAGTTAAATGAAAATTCTTCGTTATTCCAGTTTAATACAATTTGCTTTTCAATTCCCCTTAAGTCGTCAATGCCAATTGAAATTCTGGCCTTATCAAAGTCAATATTTTCTGTCGGTATATCCAGCTCCGAAAGGTTGAGACTTTTAAAATGTCCTGAAATTGTAATTTCAGAATTGTAAACAACAATTTCATAAATTCCCCGGTACCTCCGTTCAGGGTTGATATGTCCTGAAATATCCAACTGATTGGGTAGTACATGTGCATAATCCTTCACCGCAATAGTTTTATAAACAGAGTCTTTTTCGGAGTACTCTTTAATGTAGCGTACAAAAGGAACTGTTACAAAAGGGCCTACTAAGGTTTGCTCTTCACCCCATTTGGAGCTAACTTCACGAATGGCTGTTTTTTGAGTTGATTCCCGTTCATGTATTAACCCGTTAATCATTTCGGTTGGAATTAAAAGTACTAACCCGATAATGATGATGGTACCAACTTTAAAATAAATATTGTGTTTTAGCGACTTCATGATAATATACTTAATGTTTCAACGTAAAGATAACTACTGTAAAGATCAATTATTTGCAGAAACCGATTAATAGGAAGATGATTTATTATTCGTTACACTTCTTTTAAAAAGTGGTTAATCGGGTTAAGTGAATAGGGGTAAAATGCGTTTAAAGCGTCATATAAAAAACACTTGCTATGAAAACATTAAAAAAAATAAGTACACCATTCCTGTTGTTTGCATCAGTATTTTTATGGAGTTCGTGCGAAGGTGCAACAAACCGGGAATGGAAAGTAACCAATAACTCATCCTCGACTGTTTATGTGGAAATGAAAACTTTCGGCAGTGACTTGAAAACAGAGTCAATTAAAGCGGGAGAGACTAAAACAACCTCAATCTTTAATACCAAAAAAGGTGCAAAAGCTGAAATGACAGCAACAGAAGATATCACTTCCTTTTTAATTTATAATGATACTGATACCTCAAAAAAGGACCATAACAACAATGAGAATTGGGTTTCTGATAGTGAAAAAAACAAAGGGATTCCTGCAGAGTACACTCATAAATTTACTTTTACTGTAGCCGATAGCGATTTCTAATTAATCAACAAATTGGCTTTCTCTCCTGAGAGAGGACTGAGGTAGGTGATTTTGTTTAGTATCGTTATTTAAAGGGTTACCTCCCTTAATCCCTAGTCAGGGAGAGAGACATTTGGTATTCGGGTTTGAAAAGGAAGTTATTACAGCAGGTTAAATGAAAGCTTTATCTGTTTTAATTCTAAGAAGACATAAAGTCATTGTTTAATATTGCCCGGGGTTTTTTGTAAATAAACAGGCTTCAGGACTTAAGGGAGGTGAGTGATTTTGTTTAGGGTTGATATATTATAAGATCACCTCCCATAGTCCCTCCTCAAGGCGGGAAATTTGACTATTAAGCTCTTTTTTGTTACTTCAAATACTTTTTTATTGTCATAATATTTTAGTGGGTACGTCGTGCTTTTTTGTCAAAATGTAAAATAAACTTGTCATTTTGTAAAATATATCCTACTTTTGTTTTGAACTTAAAAACTAATTGTTATGACAATAAATTATTTGTTTCCGCATTTCTTTAAAAAAGTTGGTTGGGTGATTTTTCTTCCAACTCTTGTTTTCGGTTTTATCGCCATTGGTGAGGATATTAATCCCGAATTTTTAGATATTGAGGTCTATGCTTTATTTACCGGCTCTTTTTTGGGGAAGGATAATAGCTTTTCGGTTATTGAAAATAATTTTTTAAATGAAATCCTAGGTTTGCTGATGATTGTGAGCCTGATACTAATCGTTTTTTCCAAAGAAAAGGATGAAGATGAATTGATTTCGAAAATCAGGTTTGAATCTTTGGTCTGGGCAATTTATGTGAATTATGCTATTCTGGCTCTGTCAATGTTACTGGTTTATGAAATTGCTTTTTTATGGGTGATGATCTTTAATATGTTTACCATTTTATTCTTTTATATTGTGCGCTTTAATTTAAAAGTATGGAAACTGCGAAAAATGAGTAGCCATGAAGAATAGTATTAAGATTGAACGTGCCAGGAAGAATATTACACAGGCAAAGCTGGCTGAGTTAGCGGGGGTAAGCAGGCAAACTATTAATACAATAGAATTGGGGAAATATGTACCGTCAACTGTGTTATCGTTAAAGTTAGCTGATATTTTTGGTGTTGAGGTCAGTGATATTTTTGAATTGGAGAAATCAGATTGGGAATAGGAGGATAAAAAGAAACCTAACATAGCAGAATTACGTTAGGCTTCCTGATTCTTGGATTAGCGGGGACTCATCAAGAAATATTTTTTTGTAATGCTTTCGCATTCACAATCAGTCAAATATCGTTATTTTTTTACTTTAAATCAAGGGGAAAATGCCTTATTATCCTAAAGGGTTTTTCCGGGGGATTAACGGTTAATTTTTATCGATCAATGACCAAATGAGGGTAATTTTTCAATGGCCAATCCATTACAAGTCCTTCAGCAATCTGTTTGGTAACGGCTTTACCATATAGTAATTCGCAGAGGTATAGTGAGGCTTCGAAACTCCTTGATCCTCCGGCTGATGTAATGAATTTCCCATCATGTACAAATAAAACACTGTCTCTGATATCCAGCGTTGGGAACATGGTACGCATCAGGTGGATATCGCCAGGAAATGTGGTGCAAACGGTGTGGCTCAAAAGGTTTGCTTTTGCAAGGATAAAGGCGCCGTCACAATGTGAGGTAAGGTATAAAGCCTCTTCGGAAACCTGTTTTACAAAATTAATCATTGTTGTATCCTCTAAGTCAGTATCCAGGTGGTGTTCGGCACTCGGGACGACCAAAATATCTATTCGGGGCAGCGAATCTGCCTGGTAATTAAAGTCAGGAATAATTTTTAGACCTTCAAAGCTGGTGATGTATGATGTGGTTTTGGCTACGGTAAAAACATTCATTGGTCGGATACTGTCCCTGAAAATAGTATGCTGAAAAACATCATACGGTGCAGTGAGTTCGGTATTATAGACCCCATCCATGATTAAAAAAGCAACATTATAAAAATCGGGGTTTAGTTTGGGATGCGGCGGAGTAATTTCTTTATCATTACAGTGTTTTTCAGTTCCTGTACATCCTGTTAATACTATAATAATGTACAGAAACAATGAATATTTTAATGAGGTCATGTATCAAATATAAATGTTTAATAAATATTGGCCGGAATTTTGCATTAAATAAACTGTCGGTAACCTTATGAGGAGAATAGACTTATAAAATTAGAATTAGAAATCAAAAACAGAAGAAGGAAATGGGAGAGAGAAAGCATTTATGGGCAACAATTTTAGGGGTATTATTTTCAGCATTGGTGTTTGCGCATCCAATACAGGATTATTATCAAAAACACAAGCACGACAAAAATATGGAGGCCAGGATTATACCGCCTAAGGCAGCTTCGCTATTGGTGGATGATGATTATCCGGAGGCCATTGATATATTAAAATCATTGTCTGCTTTAAAATACATGAATTTTCATGGAGACTCTGATAAAGTCATTCAATATGCCACAGCTGCTATTGCCGCTAAAGGTGATTATCAGTCTATTTTCTCGGAGGAAACTGACCAAAGAAAGATTAAAGTATTTGGGACGAAAAAGAAGGGAATGGTCAGGAAACTCATTGCTGTGGTTCAAACCAAATCACAATTCGTTTTAATGATTGGAAAAGGAAAATTAAGTGAACGCCAAATTAGCTTTTTGCCTATGCTGGCTAAGGAAATTTAAAAGTGTCATTTAATTCTCTTCAACAGCGCAGAATCTTTGCGTAGTTTGATGATATAATTTATCGATTAACCAAATCAGACGAATTTTGAAATATCAAAAAATTAGATATATTTGCTACAAATGAGAAAAATAGGATTAGACATAAGCGTAACAATAAGTCGGTCGGGACAGCACGAAGCTGTAGCGGCAGTTAATTGTGTTGGTCGTTCAATATTTTATTTAAAATGACAGATTAAAAGAAAAAAATAGAATATATAGTGAGCGTCCAATGTTTTGGACGCTTTTTTTTTGAAAAATTTTGGCAGAGCATAAAAACATAAAATAACCAAAGTAAAACATTGAAACAATTGAGAAGCAGACAATTGAAAAAATGGTGATAATTGATGTAAAGTCGATCAGGAATTGTATTGTCTGAACTTTACTTAACTGATTAAAAATCAATAAATTAAATAGTATTTTTATTTGTTTAAATGATAAGTATTTCGTATATTTGCAGCATGATGTAATACTTAATGAAAACTAAGTGATGAAAAATTTAAATATCAATATGGCTTTTGTAGCGTGTGAAGGCAGTTTAGCCGGACAACCTGAAGAAGCATTATATAATATAATGATGGAGCGTGTCAACTTGATGACTTGATCAAACAGATTAAAGAATTGAGAAGCACCTCTGTTATGAGGTGCTTTTTTTATGTCCGGATTTTCCAAGGCTCATTTAAAATCACCTTTTAATATTTGCTTAAAACAGTTACAAATTCGATTTTGATACATTAATAAATTAGAGATGAAACAAACGGGGTTACTAAGCGCTAAAGTGTAAACCAACTATATAATACACCATGTTTACTTAATTATAAATACGAATTGTTTAACCTGCGCAATATAGATGCGTAGTTGTGTGTAATATTTGTAATATCGAGAGGTATATCGAAATAGGAAACAGGTCAAGTATGGGTTTTATGATTTTGTATAAATCAACCGGTACGATAACCTGTTTTTTTAATATATAACCTTATTAACCCGGTAGTTTTATAATGCACTATCAGACGGAAACCGAAGGGTTTTAGCCGTTGGGAATACCTATGTGAAAACTATACTATTAAGAATGAATAAAATGAAAACAGAAATATTAGAATTAACAATCAGACATGATAAACTATTGATTCCGGTCAATCAGTTGACTCCATGTACAACTGTGCCGTTAAGGGCTTCAACATTGACATTTATGAGTGATTTATCCAAGCTGGGTATGACATGTTCTGAAAATTTGCTTTGGGCAGTTAATCAATTGTCTTTTCAAGATCAGGCAAGGATTTTAGACCAGTTACGGGAGCTGGAAAATAAACTTATTATAGGAATTGATAACCCTGGTCGGGAACGAAAGAAGAGTGTGATAGATTATTGCAAATCGAAACTGGGAATTGGTCGTTATGTCAAGTTGAATTGCGGGCATAAATTAGTTGAAAATACATTTCCTTTAAATGCCTACAAAAGCTGTCCGGTTTGTGGTACTGCTATTAATCATTCGGCATTTCAAAAATCAATACTGGAATCAAAGTTCAGTGTGTTGGATTTATGGATTGAGGAGGATTTGGTGAATATGTTAAAGGGTTTACTGGCCTCAAAACGGAACTTAACTCTGAGACAAAAAGAAGATTTGTATGCTCTGCTTTCCTGCATAAAACTACCGGATGATATAGCTATACCAAATAAGAAAACGTTAATGTATGTCATTGACTTATTGGGAGAAGCGGACAGGATAACAGAACTTAGTCTATTGATTAAACAACCTAATGATGTTCTGGAATATTTATGGTATAAAAAAACCGGTTTTTTTAATCTTTTGGAGCCGGGCGTAATTGTCAACAGGGCAGTGGCTCAGGATGATCAATGTCCGAATCGGCATAAAATAAGAATGACCAATAAGTTGAAATTGAAATATTCCCGGACAGCGTGCCGAAAGTATGCTTTGTGGTTGAACAATATGACAATTGACGTTGAAAGACAATGTGAATTAATGCACCCACGGCGTGAAATGTGGGTGAGATTTATCAGAGCTTTGCGTTTGGTGGAGTACTCTAAAAGAAAAGGATTTGAAAACCTGGCTGATTTATTAAAAGCCTTTCATGAGCAAAAGTACAGGGTTTGGCAAGGTAAGCTGGATTATTTTAAACGAAAAAATGATGCGGTTTACACTTTCAGATTATTAAAAACAAAACCTGAGGTGTTTACTGAAAACCTGTTTTCATTAATGTTAAGGTTTGGAAAGGATATCACTTTATTTCACTTTAAAATGATCTTGTCAAAAATTCCTCCCGGTTCGTTATTGTCATTGAGTATTTACGCTAAGGTTTACTTTGACAGAGCATCAGTCAGGACGGTTGGTTTGGGGAAGAAAAAAACGATTCAACCCAATCGATTGATTAGTCAGTATTCGGATGAGGAGTTAGATGAAATGAAAACAGCAATTCAGGATTTATATTTTGATTCATTGAGAATTAAACTGACTGCGGAACCAAATACTAATGCCTCTATGTTTATCGATCAACGATTGAGTCAGATTTCAGTATTGTCACTAAATGATAAAAAAAGTGTTCACAATGGTCGGCCTGGTTTGTCGGGTGCCCGTTTTCAGATTGGAAGTAGTTCTATACGGTTATTTATGCAATGGGGAACCGGTTTAAGACCAATGTACCTGGATTTAGACCTGAATTGTGCAGTTATTTATCCTGATTCAATCGATATTTGTTCACATTCAAGACATATTATACCGGGTTGTAAGCATGGTGGTGATGTCCAGTTTATTCCAAGTATGGTTGGTACGGCTGAGTATATTGACCTGGACCTGGAATTACTAAATGATATGGAGGCAGAGTATATTTGCTTAACTTGTAAATCCAATACTAAAAACCGACCATTTCCTAATGTAATGGTAGGGTGGGCAGACGTTAATGTACCTATGTCAGTTTCTGATAAAGGGGTAGCTTATATTTCAGAAGCTGTTGAAGAGCGGATTTCTGTTCAAAGAAACCCAACGGGAGAAATGTTAATGGGCGTGATAGATGTTAAGCGAATGGAAATGATTTGGTTTGAAATGGATATTGATTCTGAAAATCTTAAGCGTGAATTCGTTGAGGTGAAATCACTCATTAAAAACCCGGATCCTGAATTGACCTTAGGGGAGGTTTTAAAATTAAAAGCTAAAGTTCATAAACTGGATATAGTCAACAGCATTGAACAGGCAGATGAAATTTATGATATGAACTGGATTCAGGACCCTATACAGATCAACCGGTTATTTGGTTAATAATTGTACAATGATAGATGTATTAAAAAGTTATTCTCGATATAATCCTGGCCAAGCCAGGACCACTCGAATTGACACTTTTTAATATGTTTATTTTAATGATTCTTAGTATTTGTTAATACATGTGCCAAACTGGTGAAAACAATAGTTTCTTGTTGAATTAGGCGGAGTATAAATGATATTTCCTTATCTTGTAAATGAAATAAAAAAACAACGTCCCATGAGATTTTTTAGTATTACTTGTAGCATTTTGTTTACCTTTTTGATTGCCGGCAATAGTTATGGCCAGAATGCACTATCGTTTGATGGTGTTGATGATGCGGTTGACTGTGGTAATAATACGTTGTTACAGATTACCGGTACAGCAATTACTTTGGAAGCATGGATTTATCCCACTGCCTGGACAAATGAGGTTTGGCGTGGTAATATTATTGTAAAAGAGCAAAACTCTACCAATGAAGGCTTTATGCTAAGGGCCGGTGATAATGGTAAACTTAATTTTGCTATTGGTGGCACCGGACCATGGACCGAATTAACCACTGTGGCAAATACTTTAACGTTAAATACATGGCAACATGTGGCCGGCACTTATGATGGCGATAAAATGCGCCTGTATGTTGATGGTATTCCGGTGGATTCTTTAAGTACAACAGTCTCGATTGGGAATGCCAATACTGTGAACATGAATATTGGCGGAAATATTGGATTAAGCCGGTACTTTATTGGTAGTATAGATGAGGCCCGGATATGGGATATTACCAGATCTGAGCATGAGATTTTGAATAGTAAAGATGTTGAGCAATGTCAGCAACCAGGATTGATTGCCTATTATAAATTTGATCAGGGGGTGGCCGGTGGTGCCAATGCCGGTGTAACCAGTTTGGCAGATTCCAGTGGCAATAGTCTTGATGGTACATTGGTTAATCTTGCCTTGTCGGGTACGGTGTCCAACTGGATAAATGGTGTCACATTATTGCCTTCGGGAAATAGTACCGGAGTTGGTATTGATGTTCAAAGTGGCTGTTCGCCATTTACCTGGATTGATGGTAATAGTTATACAACAGATAATAATACTGCAACCTATACTATAGCCAATGCAGCTGGTTGTGACTCGACAGTAATGCTTGATTTAACCATTACCGGAAACGCCACTTTCAGTACAGATGAGATTTCTTCTTGTACTGCGATTTTGTGGCAGGATGGTAATTTATACCTGACCAGTAATAATACCGCTACCTATACTTTAACCAATGCGGCTGGTTGTGACTCCATTATTACCTTGGATTTAACCATTCCTCCAACTACCTATTCCACCGATTTTCAGGTTTCATGTGGGCCGTTTACGTGGATTGATGGTAGTACTTATAGCAGCGATAATAATAATGCCACACATATATTAACTAATGCCGCTGGTTGTGATTCGGTTATTACCCTGAATCTCGATATTGCTACTAATTCAGGTACTGACGTTCAAACGGCTTGTGGGTCGTTTACCTGGATTGATGGTAATACTTATACCGGAAATAATAATACTGCTACGCATGTTTTAACTAATTCAGCAGGGTGTGATTCGACTGTTACTTTAGACTTAACTTTTGAGCCAATCGATATCTCAGTTAATCAGGTGACTTATACTTTGACTGCCAATCAGGCGGGTGCAACTTACCAATGGTTGGATTGTGATAGTGACATGACGCCCATTGCCGGAGAAACCGGGCAAACTTTTGTGGCCACATCAATTGGTAATTATGCTGTTGTGGTGACCCATTATAATTGCGTTGATACTTCAATTTGTGTTGGCGTGGATGCTGTTGGACTCTCAGAAGTTGACCAAGAGTTGGATTGGATTGTATTTCCAAATCCCACCACGGGAACAGTTAATATTCAATTGGGTAATGCTGCAGATGCAAGCTTTATTGTTGTGAAAGACCTGACTGGAAAAGTAATTACCTCCGTTCCGGTTGCTAATGAAAACATTGTTTCTTTTGACCTGAATGTTTCGGGAGGAACATATTTTGTTGAAGTGATTACCGAATCTGGTCGCCAGGTCAGGACTTTTGTAAAGTATTAACTATTGGTATATAAAGCGTTGCGACCGAACAGGAGCAATGATTTTAGATACATTGTTACTTGCGCTGGTACTTAACTCTCATTTATCAGTTGCACTATTGTTTTGTGAAAATTCTCTTCATTTACTCCCAACACTTCATTTAGATTTTTAAAAAAATTCTCTCCGTCATTTCCTGAATAAATCAAGGTTAGTATTTCATCAAAGTGTGTTTCCTTTAGGGCTTTTTCAAACAAAAATGCACTCATTACATAATAAGAGAAATGTCTATTAACAGACGTTTTTCGTCCTTTCTTAAACTCTTCCAAAAAATTGATATCAGGATTCTCTTTAAGTTTCTGTCTAAACTGACTTTTCAAGGTGGATATATTATCATAACTCAATCCATAACCTCCATAATAAGCTGAAAGCCCCGTGACAAAAGGTGAATAAATCTCATCTCTATTGGGAAGGTTGTGGTAGAAATAATCACCGATATATCCAAAAACATAATTTTCGTTATCAGTACCAGTCATATATGTGTTACCTCCATTGTCGGTAAAGCCTAAATCATAGCATAAAAAGTTACATTGCCTTGCACTGTAAAGAAAACCATATGATTTGAGTAATTCATCTAAACTATTGAAGGAATAATAATCCAATTTAGGAATAGGGCCATTTGATAATTTGGCTAATTCTTGAGTAAATTCAACAAAGTCCTCTGCTTTTTTCTCATTTAGGGAATTGCTAAAATGATAGGTTACATTGTCAAAAGTTTTACTTTTAAAATGTTTAGTATTTTCTTCGAAAGGACAATAGAACCTGTAACTATCTTTGAACGGGATAGCTTTGAGTTCTGTCACTTGGTAAATGAATGGTTGCCCCTCTCTCTCTCCAGAAAAAGCGACCGTTAATCTATAATTACCATTTTCTACAGCGTATGACTTCAAAACAAGAGGGTCGTAGTAATAATCCTTTCTTCCTATTCCCGCAAGTTTATGGAAGAAAAATTCATATTTCAGTAAATGTATAGAATCAACATATTTTTCGGAATAGTTTCTTTCTTTTGCTTCAGTTAAAAAACCATTAAGGGCTTTTTCTATTTTCAAGGATGTTATCGTATCTTTTTCAGCAAGTTCCAAATTCAAATTCCTCTTTACTGAAGTTTGTGCTGTTAGTCCATTTGCAACAAATACAATAATAATTATTGTTATCAATTTATTATACATACTAATTATAGTTAGTTATTGAATTATTTCCATTAAAGTACCAACTATCTGTATGTTTATTTCACTCTTAACAAATCTTTAACAAAAACTTTGAGGGTTCCCGGCAACAGTATTCTGCATTAGTAAAGTGTGATGTAACTTATAATTGAACCCGGCTTCTATTAACTACTTTCAAGTAACAATTAGAAAAACAAACAGATTTGTTTTTCTAATTTAGATTATTCAGTCAGATATAATGAATCTAAAGGGGTTTTAATTATTCAATGTTACCTACTATTCTTTAGCATCCATTTCATGCAATTTTAACGATTACATTTCCTGCCTTTTTTTCGTTTTCTACATAATTGTGAGCATCCACGATTTGGTCGAATGCAAATATTCTTTCAACTGGAACACTTAATTCTCCTTTTTCAAAAAGTTTGTTAAGTTCTTTAAAAAAGGACATACGCTTTTTCAGTGGTTGAAGACCTGTAGCCGAAAAATATACCTTTTTTTTATTGAAAAGTTTTGTCCAGTACATTTGAACAAGAATTGAAAACTTGAGAACAGCACAAAGATAAATACCATTTTCTTTGAGAGAACCTTTACTTTTTGCAAAACTAATTTTGCCTGCTACATCAAATATAATATCATATTTTTCGGAATTACCAGTGAAATCTTCTTTGGTATAATCAATTACTTTATTAGCTCCCATTGCTTTGACCTTGTCTAAATTCTCCGTACTACAAACTCCTGTAATTTCCGCTCCAGCCAATTTCGATAATTGAACAGCAATGGAGCCTACTGATCCTGAAGCTCCATTAATAAGTATCTTTTGTTTGTATGTAACATTGGTCATGTTTTTAAGGAAATTCCAAGATGCCATTGATGTGCAAATCGGTGCAGCTTCCTGAAAACTTAAATTCGAGGGCTTTTTTAATATCATTCCTGTTTCTGACATACACATATATTCAGCATAACAACCCAGTTTCATCCCTGAATGACCATAAACTTCATCTCCAACCTTAAATGAGGTTACATTTTTTCCAATTGATTCTATTATTCCTGAAAATTCAGCTCCCAGAATAGAACTATTTGGTTTATTTAACCCTAAAAACAGTCGTGTAAAATAAGGTTTTCCCATTCTTTGCATTGGATCTTCTGTAGTTATAGGAAATGCAACTATTTTTACCCTTACTTCATTGTCTTTGGGTATGGGGATTTTTTTTTGAGTTATTTGCAGAACATCAGGTGCTCCGTATCTATCACATACAATTGCTTTCATTTGATTAAGTTGATTAATAGCTATAACAAAAATATAGCCTTATAACCTTTTAGTCCATTGACTTTGGTTATGAAATTCAACTTTTGTTGGTAATTCTTTTCCTGATTCTACTCAGCGATTCGGGCTTAATACCTAAATAACTTGCTATTTGGTGTTGAGGAACAATTTGAATTAAGTCAGGCCTGTTTTTTAGCAGGTTTAAATATCGTTCTTCCGGAGTGGATGTCTTAAATTTAGAATGTGATTTCTGTTGCTTAATGATTACAGACTCAGCTATTACTCGTGATAACGATTCTAACTGAGGGTACTTTTTAAAGGTTTCTTTTTCTAATTTCTGATTTCCAACAGTTACAATAGTATCTGTTAAACATTCTAAATAGTGTTCTGATGGTTCTGATGTTCCATAATTTAGTGGTACAATAGAATGCTCTTCTGTATAAAACTCTATTGTTTTTTCTTCCCCTTCTTCCAGAAAGTAGCTCCTAATACATCCTTTTAAAATGAAATAGCACTCGTTGGAAATATCTCCCTCTTTGAGTAAAGTACTTCCTTTCTTTAATGTTTTGATAAAGGTGTTTTCGTGAAGTGCAATTTCTATTTCTTCAGTGATTAGCGTATATTTTGAGAGATATTTTAGTATTTCATTTTTCACAATTTAACTTGTCTGTTTGGTTTGTTTCGGCGTTACCTGCTCAAAGAACAGAACTTTCGTTTTTATCACTAAATACCCCATTTGGCAATAGACTTTGTTAGCCACTGGTATTTTTTTATTGTTCAAAAACTCCATCATTTATAAGCTTGATTATTAGTGCAATAGAAAATATACACATTCCTAATCCAACCCATTTGAGTTTCTGAGTTTTATCATTAATTCTTCTAATACTTTTAAGTCCGACTGAGGGGAAAGTCAAATAAATTAGTCCCTTTATTATCTGGGTTAATCCGTATAAGGTGATAATAAACATAGGCCAAGTCCACACAAAATGAAATGAAAGAATAATGGACCCCATTCCAAGGGCTAACATAGCATTAAAAATGTTCCCTACATTTCCTTTTTTATAGAGGAAGTCGAAGAACTCAATCCATATTTTTGGTTGTGAAAAGTGAGATAGTCCAATGACTAAAAAATTGATTGTTACAAATATTTGAATTGATTGAATTATACTCATATTTCTTTGGCTTGTACCTAACGATATGGCAAGTTGGGCAATTGAAAGCAATAAACTTTGAAATTTGCACTGAGCCAAACCGTTGTAGGTAGTTATTTTTCAATTTTATACCCCTTCATTTTATCAAAAAACCAATTCGTCAAAATTGATTCATTAGCTAATTTTTCAATTTCATTGTCGGGAAGTAACTGGATAAATACTATTTCATCAAATGGTTCGTAATTTTTGCTTTTCAGTTTAAAAGCCTTCACGAAATATTTTATTGAGTTTGCCAATTCGCCCACAGTTGGTTTGTCTCCGTTTATAGTTCTTAGTACTTTGCCATCTTCAATAAACATTTCTCCTGTACTTCCATTAATTATTTCATATTTTCCACCTTTTTTATTGAGGAATAGGAAAAGCTTTTGTCCCGTTTCTGCCTTTTTGATTCTGTGGTCACAAGTCCATTCCTTAAACATCTGAACTTTTATTAATTCTGTATCTTTTCCCTTTAAAGTTTTAGTGATTTTAAATTGATATGAACCTTGGTTAACACTTTCTATTTTGCCAACAACAATTAAATCTGCCATTCCCGCTACAACCTCCAAAGGATAGCATAATTTTTTGGCATAGCTACTTGTGGAAAGAAACAATAGCATTGATATGGATAAAATATATTTCATCTGGTTTTTAATTATCCAATTTAGATTATTCAGTCAAATATAATGAATCTGAAGGAGTTTTAATTATTCGAGGCTCATCTAAGCAGCAGGCCCTGAACATTTCCGGACCTGCCTGAACTGATACTCATTTTTCTATAACTGTCGGGTCCTGATGATCTTATTTTTTCATATAATGTTTAGAATAGTATTCACTCATTAATAACTGTGCTTTTTCGGCCAGTTGAATGAATTCTGCACGGTAACCATGGACATCTTTTCCTTTACATTTGATTGCCCTCTCAATTAATCGGTTAAATGAGGCATTTCCTTTGTATTTTGATTCCCTGATCAGAAGACCGAATTCAGCAACAGCGGTTGCAAATTGAAAATCACTGCTATTGGATTCTGGTAACTGATAAGTAATGATTTTGCTAATTAGCTGGCTGGTGTTAGCATCTGGTTTTTTATACCTGAACTTAATTGAGGCCAATTCATCTTTTAATCCTTTAGAGCGATCGACAATGTTTTTTTGGTAGCGCAGTCTTCCCGGCTGTTCAAAACCTGAACCGTTTTGCGGTATAATTTCATAGAAAGCCACTATGGTATGACCAGAACCTAAATCTCCTGCATCTTTGGTATCATCATCAAAGTCTTCTTCTGATAAAATCCGGTTTTCATAGCCTAATAGTCTGTAACTTTTAACGTGTTCGGGGTTAAATTCCAATTGCAGTTTAACATCCTTGGCAATGGTAATCAAGGTACCGCCAATTTCATTTACCAGTACTTTTTTAGCTTCTAAAAGGTTATCAATATAATAATGGTTTCCATTGCCATTATCGGCCAGTTTTTCCATTTTTCCGTCCTGATAATTACCCATTCCGAATCCCAGAACTGATAGCGAAATGCCAGACTTACGCTTTTCTTCAATTAATCTGACCAGGGCCTGGTCATCCGAAATACCCACATTAAAATCGCCATCTGTAGCGAGAATAATTCTGTTATTCCCTTTTTTAAATAAAGCTTCTTCGGCAACTTTGTAGGCCAACTTAATGCCTTCTCCGCCAGCAGTTGATCCTCCGGCACTGAGGTTTTCAATAGCCTGATAGATGTATGCTTTATCTTTGCAGGAAGTAGGGGTGAGTACCAAGCCGGCAGCACCGGCATATACCACAATTGAAATCTGGTCATCATCATTCATTTCATTGACCAATAACTTTAAACTTTTCTTTAATAATGGTAATTTATTGTGGTCATTCATTGAGCCTGAAACGTCAATTAAAAATACAAGGTTATTGGCCTGGTTACGGTCCATGTCAATACTTTTCCCTCTCAGTGCCACCTGCATTAGCAAATGGTCTTTTTCCCACGGACAGGCTCCAATTTCGGTTGTAATTGAAAAGGGGTGTTTACTGGTTGGTTCAGGTAAATTGTAATTGAAATAATTGATGAGTTCTTCCAGTTTTACAGCATCTTTTGGTGGGATAAAATTATCATTGATAAACCGTCTGACGTTACTGTAAGCTGCACCATCCACATCAATGCCAAAGGTTGATAAAGGCTGATTTAACGGTGTTTCGAATTCGTTTTCAGTAAAAGCATTGTATTGTTCGTAGTAATAGGAAACATCATGGTTAGGGTCTACTTCTGCTAAACCACAGTTAATATTGGATTGAAAACCACCATTTTTAGGTTGGTTATAGTTGGATGACATATAACAACTACTTATATCCTGCACTTCAACATTATAGGTTCCGTTAGCAGCAACATCCAGTGTTGCATTGCCATCACCATATTGCCAGGTATAGGATTTGTTATTATTGTTCAGGTTATAAGATCTGTTTTGGTGGTTAGTTAAAGTTTTTTGGTGTACTTCCTGTTGTGAACTCCAACCCAATTGTTCAGGTGATTGATAACTGATTCCATTCATTTTTAGTTCAATACTATCCATTACCGGTTTGGCTTCAATTTGTACAATTTCATTGTTTTTTTCAAAGTCCAGGGTTTTTCGTACAGCCAGGAAAATTAAAATTAAAGCGGCAGCTGAGCTGAGGTAAATAATGAGTTTACGGCCGGACTTCTGCTTTCCGATTTTCTTTTCAATATTATTCCAGGCAGATTGGTCCGGGGTATAAGTATCTAATGATTCTCTGTTTTTTTCTATATAATCTTTTAATGGCTCTTTCATGACTAAGGTGTTTAATGGTTTGTGTTAAGTTGTATCACTTTTTGAAGTGAAAAACGCAACAACTTTTTTGCCCTGATGAATTGAGATTTCGAGGTTGACAAACTAATGTTTAGCGCTTTGGCTATTTCTTCGTGTGTATAACCTTCAAGTGTTTTTAAACTGAATACCATTTTGCAACCTGAGGGTAATTTTTCTATGGCCTGATTTAAGTCTGTGACTTCGATTTGAAGCGGTTCGTCATCATTCATATCCGGAATATCGAAATCTAACTCCAGCCATTTCAGTTTCTTTTTCCGCACTTTATTCAGGCAAACATTAATGGTAATGCGTTTTAGCCAGGCTCCAAATGTTACACGGTGGTCAAACTTTTTTAAATTTTTAAAAGCATTAATAAAGGCGTCCTGTAAGGCATCCTGAGCGTCCTCATTATTTCCTAAAATTCTCACTGATGTGGAATACATGGCCTTTGAATACCGACTGTACAGTTCGTATTGGGCGGCAGAATCATAATCCAGGCATTGCTCAATTAATGTTTTAATATCTTGTTCCGTTGTTCTCAATTCTGAAGGTTTATTTTTAAGTACACCATTGTTTACAGAAAGTTGGAATTTTTATTTAAGATAAAATTATCTAAGATATTTCTATCTGTCAGTATTTGTTTGTGCTGAGTGTTGCCAAAGTATATCGGGATATAAATTATGGAATATCATTCACTACTGCATCTAACAAGAAATAGTTTAACGTTTTTGGATACCGTTTAGTATTGATAAAATGCGCACAGCAGATAGGTTTAATGTAGGTTTTACTTGCCGGTTTAATCCAAATCCTCAAGTTCCAAAGGGACTGTCTTTTTAAGACAGCCCCTTTTTGTTTTCAACAATTTTTTCTAAAAGAATAAGACCACCTCACTTTTGAGAGACCCATGTTTTATTATTAGAATACCTTTAAATACATGCTTCCTCCCTTGAGGGAGGATTATGGAGGGTGACTTTGTTTTGATGGTCACCTCCCTTTCCCTCCTCAAGGAGGGTAACCTTCTGTTTTTTGTTTAAACAATTTAATCCACAAAAAAAGGACTATCTCACTTTTGAGATAGTCCAATTATTATCAGGATATTTTAAGATTAATTTTTATTCCGATAAAATATATTCCAGGCGGTGTAAAAAGCTTCCAAAAAAGATTGGCTTGATGTCTTTTGAGAAGAATGTACCGGTATTGGTATAGGCTACAATCGACTGATCGGTTTCCGGACAATAGAGCAGCGCAGCACCTGAACCCACATGATTTCCAAAATGGCCATGCCATATTTTATCACCAATATAAACCTGCATCATACCCAATCCGTAGCCAACTATTCCATGTTTTTGTTGTTCGGTGTCTGGTACATCTCTGATACCGCTCATTTCTGAAATGGAGGCCTGAGAAATTAATGTGCCGTCAAAGAGGGCTCTGATAAAGGTGTTGAGGTCAGCTGTTGTTGAAATGATACCATCTGTTCCTCTTAAACCTGCAGTCAGCGCAATTTGAATATCTGAATTATTCTCGAATTTTCCGTCTCCAAACCGGTCCCAATAACTGTCTGCTAATCCATTTGGTGCTTCTTCCGGTTCGGTGATGTAGTAGGTGTCATTTAGACCAAGGGGTTCTATAATTCTTGAACGGATAGCCGTTTCGTAATTGTTGGCATACTTATTAGCCAGTAAGGCCAGTAGCAGGTAGTTGCCATCCGAATAATAGAAACCTGTATTGGGCTCCGATTGTGCTTTGGTTTTGTGCAGATAGGTTAATAATTCCTCAACGGTATATAAGCGATAAGGATTGTCAAAAAAGTCCATTAAAAAATCAATTTCGAATGCATCTACCATACCGGTACGGTGCTGAAGCATATTACGGATGGTAAATTTATCACCGTTAGGCATTTTACTCATAATATCGTCCGGCAGATGGTCTGCAGCTTTATCGTCCAGATTGAAATGCCCCTCTTCGGCCAATTGCATAATAACTACGGCAATAAAGGTTTTATAAATACTGGCCGTATGCTGGAGGTGGCAAGATGTCATTTTGGTACCTTCTTCAATTTGGGCATATCCTGATGCGCCCATCCATATGCCCTGATCGGGAGATTCTGTTAAAACTGAAAGTCCGATCATTCCTGAATTGGTGTGCTCATCTAACAGGGTTTGATAGGTTGTGTTTTTTGAATGGTTTTGATAATTAATTGTACATGAGCTGCTGCTGGTTGGGGTAGGGTATTCTTTTTTACATGCGACCAAAGTCAGTGTGAATACCAATAGTGCGAAGTATATTTTATTTTTCATTTTTTCTGATTTTAAAGCTGATTCCTAATTCTGTAATGGTGTGAAGCATGATTGGAAAATCCTCGGTTCCTAAATACGGCACCTGTACATAATTCCTTAATTTTATGAATACCGAAGCCGGAAATATTTGTTTTTCCATAAAATTGTACCCCAGACTTAAATCGTAACCTGCAAAGGTTGAGGTAGTCCCCGGATCTTTTACGGGATTATAAGTCCCGGTTTGTGCATCAAATTCATAAATTTCGCGTGGATGAAATTGCCGTAAAAAGCCTAAACCCAGTCCGAGGTCGGCAAATATTCCGGTTTTATTGGTGTACCGGTAAAAAAAGTTGGATCTTAAACGAATTTGATCACCTAAAACATCATTATTACTATAGCCCAAATTTAAGGTTTGGCCAATTCGGTGTTTTTTATTTTGATTGTAGTAAAATTCTGTTCCGGTTGAAAAACTAAGGTTAGTAGCATAGAAAAGTTTATTTCCTGTGCCTGCCACATGGTTTCCAATACTGAATTTTACCGGTGGTTTAAAGTAAGCATCTGCCGTTTGGTTTTGAGCCGAAGCGGAACCTAAAAAACAGAGCGCCATAATTGCCAGACCGTATTTAATTTTGGATCGGGTTTTACTGTTAAATTTCTTTTTTTCCATTTAAAATAACGTTTGATTTTTTGAGCAAATCTATGGTGTCATTTCTGAATTGGGTGAAAGAAAAAGTATGGTTTTTAGCATTTCATACAAAAGTATGAGATAGAATTTAAGGGGATGATTGTTGTTTATTTATCAGTTAATCAATGCGTTGTGTTTGGGTTTTAACAAAATGATTGGTTCAGCCTTATTTTTAATTTAAAAGTGCTTTGTAGGATTATTATTTGATATTATGGGCCAGTTTACTTCGGATTTTACTTAAATATTCCTGACTCATATTTAAATAAGAAGCCAATGCATGTTGTGGTACCCGCATTTCGATTTGGGGATAGTTTCGGTGAAAATCGAGATACCGCTCTTCTGCTGATTTTTGCAAATTAGATATCATTCTTTTCTGTGCATAAGCGAATCCACCCTGGGCTGCCATTCGATATAGTTTTTGCATGGTAGGGTATTGATCACATAATGCCTCAAATTCCTTTTTAGGAATATCAGCAATGATAGAATCTTCTAATGCTTCAATATATAATGTTGCTGGTTCTCCGGTTAAATAGCTTCTCAAATCATTGATGTACCAGTCGTCAATAGCAAATTGAATGGTTTGCTCATTACCGGTATTATCAATAAAAAAGGCCCGGAATGTTCCCTTGATCACATATGTTTCATGTTGGCGGGGAAATCCGGGCTGACCAATAAATTGTTTTTTACGTATTTTTCTGTACTTCAAAATATTGAGATAATCCTCAATTAACTGTGGTTCTACTGTTATTATTGATTCTTTCAGTTTTTTTCTGATAATCTCGTTGTATTCCTCCATACCTCAATATTTAGACATTCAGTGAATATCAAAAATATTGATTTTGGTTTTAAGAACCTTGTTTTAACTTGTTAAATTAGTCCATCTGATTTAAGTTGTTCAAACTGATCGTAGAGCGTATCTTTTTTATCAAGGTAAGCAATGTCTAATTCCCTGACAGACTTAGAATGGTCAAACTTTAAATCGTAGCCAACATTTTTACTGACAAACTTTCTGGTAGTTCCTGAAGCAGGTGCCATTAACCATACCAACCATTTAGGGACCACTTTTCCTGGGAAAGGGTAGGTGTTACCGTATTTTGTTTGCAATATATCGGCCATATTTTTCATGGTAATGGTTTCGTTCAGTAGTATATACCTGCCATTTGCTACAGGATTAAAGGCAGCTTTTATATGGGCTTCTGCTACATTTCGTACATCAACAAAGGGCAGCTTTAAGTCCGGCACTCCTGCCTTGGAACGTCCATCTGCCAATCGCATTAAAAGATCGATAGTTGCTGATTTGCTGGTTTTAGTTAAAGAAGGCCCCCAGATACCACCTGGATTGATAGTGACTAAATCCCATCTTTTTTGTGCATCAGCGATTTCCCAGGCTCTTTTTTCTGCCTGTACTTTGGAGTAGGGGTAAGGCATATGTGAGGTACTGCTGGTAGTGTTCCAGTCTGATTCATCTAATGTTTTTTTACCCGATTTAACATAGTCAATATTATCCCCAAATATTGAAACCACACTGCTGGTGAGTATAACGCGTTTAACTGATGGGGTTTTGTTAACGGTATTTAAAACATTTTCGGTACCCTTAAGGGCTGGGTTCAATAAGTCCTTAACCGGGTCTTTTACATTGAGTAAAAATGGTGATGCTGTATGAAATACCAGTTCGCAGTTTTGCATGGCTGCTTCAAAATCGCCATTGTTAAGTAAGTCAGCTTTGAAGAACCGGATTTGACCCGGTGCGGTTTCTGCAATTTTTTGTAAATGTTCTGTACTGCTTTTTTTGTATGGGTCACGAACTGTAGCGTGTACCATATAACCTTCTTCAAGAAGAAATTTAATAATCCATCCTGCTACATATCCGCTTGCACCTGTAACCAATACTGGTGCGTTTTTATTGATTGTTTTCATTTTAATCTTAATTAATTGTTTATTACTTAAAAAGTAGGGTTATCATTACTGATTTTTCCACCAATCATTAGGAAAAGGAATCGCGTGAAAGTATCGATTGGCTGAATGGCATCCCAGTGCTCTGCCAACTTGCCATTTTCCATTCTGAAGGTATCTGTGATAATGAATCCTTTTTTCTCATTGCCTCTGTGTTTTGCTTTAAAGGTGGCATGGCTATGCAGAACCACATAGTCACCACTAACAATTATTCGTTTAACATCAAAAGAATATTCAGGATAGCGCTTGGTCATTGATTTAACATAGCTGATCAATCCGGCAATTTCATTAGGAATGGCTCTGTTGTGTTGGATATATGAGCCACCCCCATATGTTTTTAAGGTGTACTCAAAATCGTGTTCATTCATTAAATGCTGAAAAAAATCGACTACTGTTTTGGCATGGTCGGTTTCCTGCTGTGTCCAGCCTTCCTGTAAATGGCTGTTGATGTCGATTGTTGGCGTTTGCTCATTTTGTGCTAATCCCATAGTTCCGATAATTAAAAAGGTGAATATTAATTTGAATTTGTTCATCTCATCTGGTGTTTATGATTTGATGACAAAGTTCGGATGAAGTCTACCGGGAAAAAATGAACTGAATTAAAAAAAATCTTGAACCAGTTCAAGATTTAATGATGTTAAGGAATTACTTCTGATGATAAATACCAATATTACCCGAAGGACTTTCATATTTTTCATAACTATCGGGGAAATTTGCTTTAATCATTTTGAAGTTTTCTTCAATTGGGTCTGTAGTTTCAATTAGCGGTTGGATAAAAATTTTTCGACTACTTAGTCCAAACCAGCTCTCTTCCCTTTTAACTATTACTCCAATTTTTTTTGAGCTGCGATAAATAGTATCGCTTATAACTGTTAAATATCTAAAATCGAGTACATCTCCTATGTGTTGACCGGATCCATATTTCCACCAGCCGTCTTTTAGTTCGTTATCAGAAACAGTGAAAGAAATGATTGAAATATAAGCAATGACCACTAAAAAAATATTAATCATTATCATACGATAGACTCTCTTTGTTTTATACATAAGATAATATTAGTGTCAGAGCTAATTATTCATCAGATTAATCAACTCTACCTTATTTTTAGAATTGGTTTTTTTGTAAATGTTTGAAACATGCGTTTTAACGGTAGGGAGGGAGATGAAAAGTGATTCTCCTATTTGATTATAGCTAAAACCCGACATAAGCAAATTAGCCACTTCTTCCTCCCGTGCGGTGAGTCCGTACAACTCAACTTTAGTCGCCAGTTCTTTCTGACCAACGGAATTAAAGAGGGAGAGTCTTTTGATATCGTCGGTTAGTTTTGATGTGGCCAGGGCAATAAAAATTAATGTGATAATTATTGTTCCATCAAATAATGAGACGTCCATATAATTGTAATGTCTGTTTAGCATTCCGAATGCAAAATAAATTGGCACAAAAACAATGAAGAACCTGGCATATCGTTGTTCTTGTTTCTCTCTGTGTTTTACCAGTAATGACGGTTTTGTTTTTATAGAAAGGTACATTGAATAGACCACGCCAATAATTAAAAAACTTGATGTAACCCCGTAAAGCTCCTCTTCGAACCCAAATATTAAACTGATAATGAGCAGGGGAAATAAACCCAAACCGATAAATAAAAACAGCTTACTTTTAAACTGTTCATTTTTGACGATTCTTTCTTTATGCATATTGATGGGTATGGTCACTGCCAATACGAGCGTACATATGGAAAGCATAAAATCATAAACCTGAAGTCCACCGGGACTATCAAAAACGTGAAATTCGTATAATCCAAACAGAATGATATTAATCAAAAAGGCACCATTTAAAAAGAGGGTTTCTTTATACTCTATCTCCTTAAGGTAACAAATAAATTGTACCGAAAATGTTACTATTCCCACTGTGTAACCTATGAATAAGAGTATAATTTTTAAAATAATCATTATTTGAACTGCCAGCTAAATTGGTTTGCCAGAGATTGACGAATTTACAATTTTTTGAATATCTCAGTACTTTCTCAAATGGTTTTCACGGGAGTTTTAAATGTTTTCTTTACCTAAATCGCCAATTCTTATCCCCATTAAGCAAATATCGTCAGTTTGTTCATAATCTCCTTTCCATTCCTCAAACCTTTTTTCCAACAACTTTAACTGATCCGACTCTGTCTCGGCGGCAAGTGAAACCAATATTTTTTTTAAATATTTACTCATGAATTTTTTATCTTTTTCTCCTCCGAACTGATCCTGATAACCATCAGAAAGCAGGTAAATCATATCATCTTTTTCGACATTTATTTCGTGGGTTGTAAATGGCTGGTATTTACTTGAAAATCCTATTGCCTGCCGGTCACCTTTTATCTCGAGAAGTTCCTGGTTTGATTTTTTAACAATCCAGATGGGGTTGTTTGCACCAGCCCAAAACATTTTTCTTTCTTTTATATTGAAGGTAATCAGTGAAATATCCATTCCGTCCAGGATAGAGTCTCCCGATTTAGAGAAAGCCTCCACGACTAATTCACGTGTTTTTTCCAATATCTTGCCAGGGTCATTCAAATTGAATTCATAGATTGTGCGGTTTAGAGCGGTATTGCAAATTACTGAAACCATTGCCCCGGGAACGCCATGTCCTGTACAATCTGATACAGCAGCAAAAATAAATTCATTTCTTTTTTCTGCCCAAAAGAAATCACCGGAAACAATAGCCTTAGGTTTATAGAGGATAAAAGACCTGGAAAAAAGAGATATAATGGTGTCTTTGTTCGGTAAAATAGCCGTTTGCAAATGCTTGGCGTACCTAATGCTATCTACGATTTGTATATTCTTTGCTTTTAACTGATTATAGGTTTCCAGCAATTCATTTTTTTGGTTTTCGATTAATTTCTTTTTCTCCGCAATTAAGGCGTGGTCTCTTTTTTTGATTTTATAGTTTCTGAAAAAAATCAAGGCAATAAAACCAATGAGAACAGCAATGATGATAAAAAATATTTTTTGACGTGACTGATAGGTTATTTGAAGGTTCTGTTCTTTGATGATCAATTCCTGGCGGCTTTTTTCCACGCTATGCAGTAATGAATCTGTTTTAATTTTTTTGAGATAATTATGGGAGGTTGAAATTTTTAAGGCTTTTTCCTGTAAAAAATCATTGTCTAATGAATCCTCAAGTGAATGGTATTGCTTATATGAAATGAAGGCTTTTTTATACTTGCCAAGTTGAAAATTGATGTCAGCCTTGATTTTATAAATTGGCGGTAAATATGTATTGTACTGTAATTTTTTAGCTAAAACTAATGCCGAATCAGCATACTTTTCAGCTTTAGCATATAATTGTTTGTGTAAATAGCCTTTGGCCATATTGGTCATTACTACCATTTTACCTTCTTCGTGGTCAATCTGGTTTCTAATACTAAGCGAATGCCGGAAATAGAAAAAACTGGAATCATAATTTTCTTTTTTCTGATGGATTAATCCGATATTATCCATTAACCAGGCTTTTCGGGCTAAAACGTCTCTGTTGTCAGGTTTAGTTTTTTCGACATTACTTAAATTTTCAAATGCCAATCTGTAATATCTTAAACTGGAATCGTATTGTCCGGCCTTCCAAAAAACAATGCCCATATTACCAAGTACTATTGTTAGCTCTTCAGGTGAAGCGGTTTCATCATTTTTTTTGAAATTTACCTGTTCTTTGTAAATGGCTATGGCTTCGGCAAAATTGCCATTATCAACATTAATCATGGCAATTTGATCAAGGAATAATTCCTCATTTTGATTATCTCCCTGCATTCTTGCATTTTTTAAACCCAGATCAAGGTAAAAAAGAGACTCGTCGTAAATCCCCAGTCTTCTGAATATAGAAGCTTTGGCCAGGAAAATATCAGATTGAATGTGTTTCAGCCATTGTTCATCCAACGTATTGTTTGTGGCAATGATATTTTCTGCTTCTAAAAGCAGGGTCTGACTTTTTTCTATGTCAGTGTAAATCATATACAGGGATGAATCGAGTAAGGCTGATATTTTTGATTCAATAGGCGAAATCTCACCTGAACCGGGGTTTTGAGCAAGAGCAGCAGAATTATAGACAAAAAAACCTGTTAAAAGGAAAACAAATAATCGAATTGATATACGCTTAAAAAAGATGTTTTCCATTTTACATCATGTTAATATTCAGTAATGTAATATAGAAAAATTTACTTTATTATGGTATCAGTAATTTAATATGATTTTGAGAATGAAGTTATTTTGGTGTTGAATGATTGTCAACAAAATTTTATAAATCCCCCTCGCATCACAATGGGTACGAGAGGGGATTAACTTTACCTTTCGGTGTCTATTACAACATCCAGATGTTTGAATTCAATTGTATTGTTATCAATCATATTGAAATATTTCTGCCCTGATCCTTCTTTCAGGATTTGTTCGGCAGCGGCTTTTCCTTTTTCAACATCTGTCCAGTACACCAGGTCCATCCACAATCCGTTTTCGGTTACAGCCAATTTTCTCGACACATAACCGTCATATTGCCCCATAATAGTATTCATATCTTCAGCGGCACTGATTACTTCGCTTTTAGAAAATTCCGGTTTGGTTTTGAACAGAACTAGTTCTATTGCCTTGACGTTACCATTTTTTGGAGGCGTCATTATGGCTGGTGTAAAACTATGTTCCTTTAGGGTTTCAAAATTCATAGTATTAAAAAACCGATTACAGGTTTCACTCTTCATTTCTTTTTCAGCTGCTTCAGCTGCCGCTTTCTCATCAGTATAATAAACCACATCAACCAAAAAGTTTGGGTCGGTGTGACCAAATGCCATTTTTCGTCCTAAATACCCTTCAAATTCATCCACCATAGGGTCAATTGCTTTTGATAGTTCAATAACCTTTTCTGGTGTGTAATCCGATTTAATTTGTGTGGTTACCAATACAATTGTTCCTACCTTTTCTTTTACTTCTTCTTTCATTTTTACTTTGTTTTTATTGTTGCAACCTACCAATAACAGTAGTGCCGGCAGTGTTAGCAATAATTGTCTCATTGACTTATTAAATTAATGTGAGACGAAAGTAAAATGGGTGGGTGACAACCTTATGTCAACTAGTTTTTGAGCAGATCATTAAAATATTTTTGTAGCGTAAATTTATCCTGATAATCAAAGGTGTATTTGGTTGTGTTTACTTTGGTAATTCGGTCTAGTCTGAATTCCCGTATTTCTTTTCTTAGCCGGCAATAGGCAGTCACCACCCATGCTTTTTCAGTAAAATAAACACCTAAAGGTTCAATGTTTCTGACTGTTTCATCATTTTTGTAAATGGAATGGTAGGTGATTTCAAGCACCATTGTATTTACAATGGCTTTTTGAATAACGGATAGCCAATTGCTTTTAAAAACTTCTACCCGGGAGGATGGCTCTACACGTCCTGTAAGTCTTGACAGATTGTCCTTTTGTGTTTTTTTAAGCACTGACTTAATTTTAAGTAAAACACTGTTGAAATCTTTTGTCAATGATGTGTCTCCCTGGTTTGCAATGAATTTTTCTGAAACAATCAGTGCATTGGCTTCTTCTTCAGTAATCATAATTGGGGGTAATGAATATCCCTCCACAATAAAGTAACCAATACCATTTTCCGATCCAATCGGAACACCTGCATCCTGTAATGTTTTAATATCACGATATACAGTTCTTAAACTGATTTCAAATCGTTCGGCGATTTCTTTTGCTGTTACAACATTTTTTGACTGTAATTGAATGAGGATAGATGTGATTCGGGTTAGCCGGTTTAACTCCATATTGATTAAAATTAGTTAGGGTACAGGATTATTGGGTAGCCAGTCGCAATTTTTCCATGGTCATTCTTTCTTTTTCTGATAACTCAGTAAAGATTTCGGAAACTTCGCTGACATATTTTATATCTTCAGTTTCACCAATTTTATTAAAAAGGTCCGCTACTTCCTTCCACAATTTTGCTATACCATCATAGGTTTCCGAAGCTTGTATAAATTCGCCAGACTCGAGTATCTCTCCACTTTCTTTGAGAAAATCCCGGTATATATTTCTGAACAGTGAGCCGCCTGTTCCACCTCTTTCCATAATTGAGGCTGAGGTTTGGAAATCGCTTTTGATGTTTTGACTGGTCTTAAACCATTTTTTAACTTCAGCCCCTGTTTTATGCATGCCTTTATACCCCAGGTTTTTTATTGGCGGATTCAAAAAATCGTTTGCATTATTGTGAACGGCTTGCTTAATTGTTTTTTTGAGGTTGGGTAATTCCCCATTTTTACTGATTGTGTAAGAACGGTTTCTGGATGACATTGGTCCCCTTTCGTTTCTGGCCAATTCCAGACTTTTTAAAGTTGTTTTAGCGTCTCTGCCCTGTTGGTTGGTATCATTTAAATAGGCTAAAGTATCATCATAACCATAAATGGATGCGTAATGACCGGCAAAGTGAATTTTTTTTGTGAAGTATTCCAGGTGATAGCAATCCATTTTTAGACCAACTGCCTGGCCGTTATCAATACTTGTTTTTACATTTTGCCAGGCTTTTTTTACTGAGGAGGTTTCTTTTATGTCAAGGTTCAGGTTTAAGTTACGGCAGAGGTTTACAGTTAACAGGTCTTGTTTAATTCTTCCGCCTATAAAAGGAAAGTCCATGATTTTCATATTCCAAAAAACGTAGCCCAAACCTTCTCCTAACCCAAATAGCATGGGTTCGGAAAGCTCAATGCCTATTTGGTAAAGCAAGCTTCCGGTAGTGGTGGTTTCACAGTGTTGTCCGTTAAATGTTTTGAAATCTTTTATTATCATTTTTTCTAATTGTATTTGTTTAATACAAAGCTATGGACGGGGTATGACAGCCCTATGTCATCTTAGGTTGATTTTTTTCAATAAAATATTGGGTGAGGTCAAAATCAGTGAAATTTTCGAATTGCTGATCGGTTAAAATATAGTTAGTTATCCTGTCCAGTCTAAACTCTCTAAATTCTTTTTTTGTGTTGCAAAATGCGATTAAAATCCAGGATGAGCTTGAAAAATAGACGCCCAATGGGTTAATTATTCGGGTGGTTATTTCATTTTTATGAATGGAATGGTAGGTGATTTGAACAATTTGATTTTTTGTAATGGCAGTTTTAAAATCTGCCAGTGAATTACTTTCAGCTGGTGTTTTAAGGTAAGAAGGCGCAATTCTTTTCTCGAGTTTTTCGTAATTGTCTTTTTGAAAATCCTTTAACAGGGATTTTATTTTGAACAATAATGAGGAAAAGTCGTTTTGAAGTGAATGGTCTCCCTGATTATAAATTAATTTTTCGGCCACTACCAGGGTATTGACTTCCTGTTCGGTTAACATTACAGGTGGCATATGGTAGCCTTCAGCTAAAAAAAATCCCTTCCCATTTTCCGAACCAACAGGGATGCCAGCGTCCTGTAAAGTTTTAATATCTCTGTAAACTGTTCTGAGACTAATATCGTATCGGTTCGCAATTTCTTTAGCTACCACCATTCTTTTTGACTGAAGTTGAATAAGAATTGAAGATATTCGTGTGAGTCTGTTCATAATCGTTTAATTGAGCATATATTGTGAAGGTATCGTTTATTAATTGGAGTATTTAGTCAGGCAGGCTTGATTTGTTTTATTAACGGTAATGTTCTGGCGCTACAGTGATGTTGAATCCTATTGAATCAAATTTAATAATCTTTTACTTAAATATTCTGCTTCTGTAAATCAACTATAACTATGGCATAGGTTGTTGCCACAATATTTTCAGTTTTCAGTTTTCCACTTCAAAGCTGTCCATACTATTGCTACAATACCAATTAATTCCACAATCAGGTGAAAGGTATCATCCATATCGGTCGGTGGTGTAAACAACAGAACAGCAGTGAATAGTATAGCTGATATAATATTGGCAATACGGTTTACTTTTCTTTTTAACAATAGTGAAAATAAGAACATGGCAATTGGAATCTCGACCAGTATGGCGCCAATAAACATGACAATTTCTGTGACTTCCATGCCATTATAATAACCAGTGAGCAACATTTCAAGGTGTGACTTTAAAGTCATTTGGTGGATGTCTCTGAAGATGATGTTTAACAGGATAAAAATCCAAAGGGCGGATAATTTTGTAGTTGTGCTAATCTTGTTCATAATATATTGTTTGATTTCTGGTGCAAAATTAGTGTGATGCTATTGTTTTGAATTGCACAAAAAGTTCAATTGCTATTCAGAAAAATCCAAAAGGCTCCCTGTGAAAGGAGCCTTTTGTTGTACCAGATTTAGGTTATGAATAAGCTTATCGGATCTTCAAAATAAAAGAAAGTGAAGTCTGAGGTCCCGGCTGAGTCGGGAGAACCTCGAAGACTGAATAAGGTGCAAGGAAATATTTCTGTATTTGAGATATCTCCTTAGTTTTTCAATATCCTAATCCATCACTGCAAATTTGTTTTGCTCCTTTAGTTGGTGAAGTGGGGTGGGTGGTATTGATAAATAAAATACCATCAAAATGTGAGGCAGGACTTATTGTTTGCGTTGTGGTTTTTGGCCCTAACCAATCGAAATAATTGAACAAAAAGTTTTGTTTTAAGGGTGCTACTTCAGTATTATTTAATGCCTTAAAATCGATATAACAGGCATTGCTTTTTAGTTGGGATAAGTACCATGAAAAGTATTGGTTATTGGTTTCAGGTGCCTTTTTGGTGTCGAGATGACTCAAACTCATGTTTTTTCCAAATGTTCGGTATAAGGATTCACCTTTTCCCAGTTCCAGTGCGAGGGCATAATAATTTTGCCGGTAACGGTCACTCAAAACCTGTCCAAGTGTTTTTTTCGAGTGCTCTGCTTCCAGATTTTTGTAAATATGGAAATTGTGCGCCCAAATTATAAATTTTGTATTGTGATGATCATGCTCTATAATATCAATGGCATTTTGTGCCATTTTGTTTGAACGAACTGTGTTGTTTGGCAGTTCGGCATTAGTGTTCATGATTTGATGCGAGACCCATTGTTCAATGATTTGAACCAGAGTCACTGTTTTAAAAAACTGATTGGAAGAAGTTTTTTGAATGAGACTTGTTTTTTGAGCCTTTAGCTTTGAGCTCAGGTTAACAAGATTGTTTTGAATTTCTTTTAACTCGTTTTGTTTTTCACCAATTTTTACCGGCCAGTATTGTTGCATTATAGTGTTGAGTTCGTTAAAGGATTCCTCAATATTGCCTTTGAGTGCGTTATTATTTTTTTCTAAAAAGGTTAAAACTTGTGGAACCGCATTACCAATATTGTAAAAATCCATACCATAAATTTTGATTTGATGTTTTGGACTCAGGTTTTTATTCTGTTGCTTTAGCCACTCAATCAGCGTAATGAACTCTTTGGTGATGTACAAATTGTAGCCTAATCCTGAAATTATTTTTTCAGCATCACCTTTTCCTGTAGTAATGTATTCGTTCAGTTGAAAGGTACTGGCAAAAGGTAATTCAAGTATTATTCTGTTAAAGCCAAAACCGGAATTAAGGATTTGAATTAATTTGGTTTTAGAGGTTACAAATTCGCTGGTGCCATGACTGCTTTCACCCATCCCTATAATTTTGACATCCTTTAAATGTGATAAGGCATTATCCAATCCTATTTTATTTAAGGGGATATGATTTTTTTGTAAGATGGAATTGATCTGATCAGTATTGTGAACATGAGTTTGAGCAATGTTGATCTTAGTAAAGCAGAAAATTAATGTCAGGCTAAGTGAGATTTTTTCTGTTATAGTTTTCCAATGGTTTACTTTGTTGTGTTTTTTAAGTGTAGGTTGTGTTTTCATACGATTTATTTTGTGTTAAATGAACACACAAAATTACCGACATGATGAGTGATTTAAATAGGATAAAATTTAGGAAACATGGCATTTATTTATAATTTTTCCTAAATGCTTCGGGTGTATGACCGGTTTGTTTTTTGAATTGCCTGATAAAGTATGAAACATCTTCGTAGCCCAAATAAAAAGCAATTTGGTTAACCTGATTTGAGGTTGATAACAAGTATCTTTTAGCTTCGAGTATTACCCGCTCACCGGCTATTTTTGAACAGGTTTTATTAACGGTTTGTTTGGTGATTGTGTTAAGTTGATAATCTGATAAATTCATTTTTTCGGCATAGAATGAGGTGGTTTTATGTTCGGTAAAATGATTTTCTATCAATGCCTGAAGTTCTTCAAAACGTTCCTGGTTATACGGTGAGATAGCTGCGGGCCTGGTTTGATCAATGTTTCTCAGGAGTGTGGTAAACAGAATATTCATATAGGATTTAATAACAGTATCGTAACCCGTATTTTTTGCATGGTATTCCGAGAGAATCTCTTCCGCCAAGTGGTTTAATTGTGGAAATTGTTGATCATTGAACTGATAATGATTGTGATTGGAAACACGGTTCAGGAGTTGTATTTTTTGTCTGTCAATATTCGAAAATGCTTCGGGTTCAAAGTTGATGATATAGCCCTCATAACCGGCATCAAGTTTTAATTCATGAATTTGTCCGGGCTTAATAAAAAATACGGAATAGTTCTTTACAGGATAAGAAACAAAATCTATTTGATGCTGTCCCGAACCTTTAGAGAGCATTAAAATAAAGTAAAAATCGTGTCGGTGGAGCAAATGCATCAGGGGCTTATCATTAGCCAGTTTTTGATGATTTTTGATTCCAAAAACATCCTGAAATGTGCTTTCTTTTCCCTTTTTTTTTGTTCTGACAGGAATTTCTTTCATGATCGGGTTGCTTCCATCTATTGTTTTACAATTAAACCGGACTGTTGGCCATTTACTACCAGGTTATATGAACCTGATGAAAGTTTACTGATGTCCAGTACGGTTAATTGTTTATTTATTGTTTTGAAAGGAACCGAATAGGTGACATCCTGCCCCACCATATTGATAACCTGAAACTGCTCAATATTTTCTGATTCAACTTCAATATAAACAACAGATTTACCAGGGTTAGGGTAAATTTTAACTGTTGTTTCAGGCTTAGCTTTATTGACTGATAAATTTAAATCAGTTGATTTAAATATGCCGCCACCATAGGTTCCAACAAAGAGATCATTTCCATCAGAAGCAATAATATTATTGCCGTATACATTAGTGGATGTCATTCCGGCTGTGATGCTGGTCCACGAATTCCCCTGATCAATACTCTCCCATATGCTGCCATGTAAATGATGAGTGGAGTCACTTTCTGCACCACTTAAACCTGCAAAAAGATGATCCCCTACACTATAAATGCTTTTAATTTCGACAGGTGTTGGCCACCCTCCTGAAATATTGGTTACAATGCCATGGTCAATTTCATAGAGTTCTCCCTGTTCTGATCCGGTATAAAGTTTATTATTTGCAAAGTAGAGAGACAATAAATTTTGATTATTCAGGAGCCAGGCTTGCCATGACTGACCATTATCGGTTGACCGGTACAGCCCGTCAGCTGTAGCAGCCCAGGCTGTATCACAACCTGTAGGGTGAAAAAGTAATCTGTTAGCCACTATTGCGTTAGCCACTGATGAAAAGCTATTGCCACCATCAGTACTTCTTTTAACTGATGGTATAAAAGCAGGTAACAAGACTTCCGAAATAAGAATGGTATTGGTATCGTTGGGGCATATGGTAATATCTCCAACCAGTTTATTGCCTGAAACCAAGTTCTGATAAGTGTTAAATCCATCATAAGATTTGAATAGCCCGGAGGAAAAGGTGCCCAGGTATATTGTATTTGGATTTAGAGGATTTGGTTTTAATACCAGTCCGTGGGCATCAGGCCCTGCATCCTGCCAGGTTGTGCCGCCATCAGTTGTCATGCGGATGGCACTTTTATTAAAAGCTGCGCCGATATTATAACTGCCCATCATAGCGGTATAAATGTGGTCAGGGTTATCGGGGTTAAGTATTATATCGTTTAACTCTGTAGCGGGTGGACTTTGGGATATTGTTGCCCAATCAACACCACCATTTGAGGATTTAAGGATAAGATGGTTGGAAAAGGTACTGGCATAGACATTTGAACCGTCACTGGCTATTCCTATAATAATCTGACCGTCCAATTCCGGATGACTGATAATTGACCACATTCCTGAACTGTATTTTTGAAGTCCGCTTAAGGTTGAAGAGAATAATTCAACATTCGGGCCTGCACTGTGGATAGCAATGTCAAAGTTAAATTGACCTGAGAGCCCAATATTGGTAAAGTTGATACCGTAATTGGTACTTAAGAAAACACCATCACTGGCGCCTAATGCTATTACACTGTCTTTGACTTCAATTTCGTGAACGGTTGAGGTGATAGAAATATCAGGGTGGGGGAGCCATGTTGTTCCAAAATTGTTAGAGTAGTATAAGCCATGATCCTCAGTGCCAACAAAAATGGTATTGAATATGTTATTATTAATACTGGTTGTAGTGGTGTCCTGAAATCCTGTGGCTGTCCATGAGTTTCCGGCATTTGTACTCAGGTAAACACCATTACCAGGTCTTGGAGGATCTGAGTTGGCTGCTTCTCCGGTACTGATCAATAATGTATCAGTGTTCATTATTGCAATACCCGACACCATTTTATCGTAAGCTGAGTGCAGGCCATTGCCCTGTATTGTCCAGTTATTACCACCATCCATTGACTTTAATACAGCATATCTGCTGTAGACATCACAGGCATACATTGTATTACTATTAGTAGGATCGACAACAATTTTCCAGCCTGTCATATTGGGGTAATCACCGGTTAAGAGGTTCCATGTGTCTCCAAAATCAGTGGATTTCCATACGCCACCTCCATCATCACTACCGGCATAAATGACTGCATTATTTTGAGGATCGATTGTAAATTCTTTAAAATACCCTCCAAAAGGCCCTGTTTGCTGCCAGTTTTGAGCATTAACAGCAGAACAAAGTATTAAAAGTGTTACGAGGAGATGTGTTTTCACAGAGGTGATATTTAACATTTATGAGATGAATAAAGTTAGATATTTATAAGGGAAATTGACTGAAGATTTTATAAAAGAATTGTATTTACTTATTTCAAAATCCGTTACGTGTATTAACTAATACATTATTCTGTTCATTCCTTATTTGTATCAAAAAAGATCTGCATTCATAATTTTAACCCAGGCTGCAATAAAATCCCGGATAAATTTTTCCTGATTATCATCCTGGGCATAAAATTCACTATATGATCGTAATACTGAGTTTGAACCAAAAATGATGTCGACTCTTGTTGCCGTCCATTTGACTTCTCCCGTTTTTCTATCAACAAAATGATACAGGTTTTCTTTAACCGGTATCCATTTATAATTCATATCGGTAAGGTTTACAAAAAAGTCATTGCTTAGTTTTCCAATATTTTCTGTAAATACACCATGTTGAGAATTCCCGTAATTTGTGCCCAAAACTCTCATTCCACCAATAAGGGCGGTCATTTCAAGTGCTGTTAGTCCCAACAGTTGCGTTTGATCTAATAATAGTTCTTCGGCTTCTACTGTGTAATTTTCTTTTAACCAATTTCTGTAACCGTCATGCAGTGGCTCCAATACATCAAATGAATCATGGTCAGTCATGTCATCTGTTGCATCTCCTCTTCCCGGTGTGAAGGGAACCTGAATTGAAGGTATTGATTCCTGAGCCGCTTTTTCAATGACTGCAGTTCCACCCAATACAATTAAGTCAGCCAGGCTAACTTTTTTGTTTATTTCTGATTGAATCTCTTCAAGTTTAGCCAGTACTTTGCTGAGTCGTTCAGGTTCGTTTCCTGCCCAGTTTTTTTGAGGAGACAAACGTATTCTCGATCCGTTTGCGCCACCTCTGAAATCAGATCCTCTGTATGTTCTGGCACTATCCCAGGCGGTGTTAATCAGTTCGGATGCCGTAAGGCCGCTATTTAGTAATTTAGATTTTAAATTTCCAACTTCGGTTTCATTGAGTGTATAATTTACTTCAGGAACCGGATCCTGCCAAATCATGTTTTCTGATGGAATATCAGGCCCCAAATAGCGTGATTTTGGTCCCAGATCTCTATGTGTTAATTTAAACCAGGCTCTTGCAAAGGCCTCTTCAAATTCTTTAGGATTATTATAAAATCGTTCTGAGATTTTCTTGTATTCGGGATCCATTTTCATGGCCATGTCAGCATCTGTCATAATGGGATTCCTTTTTACGGTCGGGTTATGCGCATCAGTGGGTTTATCTTCCTCCTTAATGTCGATTGGCTCCCATTGCCAGGCACCGGCCGGGCTTTTTTTCAATTCCCATTCATAATTTAATAGTAAGTGAAAATAGGTATGATTCCATTGGTTTGGAGTTGTTGTCCAGGCTCCTTCAAGCCCACTTGTTACGGTGTCCTCAGCATTGCCCTTGCCTTTAGGGTTTATCCACCCCAATCCCTGATGGTGGATGTCGGCACCTTCGGGCTCAGCGCTTAAAACTGAGGCATCTCCATTACCATGGGCTTTACCAACTGTGTGCCCACCAGCAGTTAGTGCTACAGTTTCTTCATCATTCATGGCCATTCGTCCAAATGTTGTTCTTACATCCTGAGCGGTTCTCAAAGGATCGGGTTTTCCGTCAACACCTTCGGGATTTACATAAATCAATCCCATTTGTACGGCAGCCAAAGGGTTTTTAAGTGACTCACTGTCCTCTTTTTCATAACGGTTTTTAGCTAGCCATTCTTTTTCATCTCCCCAATAAATATCTTTTTCAGGGTGCCATATGTCTTCACGTCCACCGGCAAAACCAAATGTTTTGAATCCCATTGATTCATAAGCCATGTTTCCGGCTAAAATGATCAAATCAGCCCATGAAATTTTATTACCATACTTTTTCTTAATTGGCCAGAGTAATCTTCTCGCCTTATCCAGATTACCATTGTCCGGCCAACTATTGAGCGGAGCAAATCTCTGATTTCCGGTATTACTACCACCCCGACCATCAGCAATTCGATAAGTACCTGCGGCATGCCAGGCCATTCGAATCATTAGACCTCCATAATGTCCCCAATCTGCCGGCCACCAGTCCTGACTATTAGTCATCAGGTTTTTTAAATCTGATTTGAGTGCCTCAAAATCCAGTTTATTAAATTCCTCGGCATAATTATAGTTAGGTTCAAAGGGTGTGGTTTTAGTATCGTGCTGATGAAGAATATCTAAATTTAAAGTTTTAGGCCACCAGTTTATGATGTTATTTTCAGTTTGTGAATTAGCGCCATGATGGAATGGGCATTTGTTTTCTTTTGAATTGTTCATAGTCTAGCTTTTTAATATTAGTATGATTGGGGCTAAACACCATTTTGTTAAAGAGATGTGTTGTTTCAGTTAAAGATACTGATTTTATTTAATGTGTAAGTTGAGCGTTTTTTGTGCCTTCTTGGTTTCAAACTGTACAGGGAATATTTGATAAGTTTGGTTGGCCTGAGTGGGAAGTTGATGATGCTAAAAGAATAGGAATTGTTTGATGTTAGTGCTTAATAATTAGTTGATTGTTAGAATGAATTGCTTTTTTTTATCTTTCAGATTGTAAAAATAGTTAGAATGGCAAGTTTTCTTGATACACTTTCAACAGATGAAGTAGAACATATCGGTTTAGAATTTGAAACTGTTTCGTCATTACAGGTTGACTGCAGTGATAAGCAAAAAATATACAAGAAATGTACTTTTAAAGGGTCAATTAATTTGAGAGGCAAATTCGGTTTCTTGCAATTTATTGATTGTAAATTTTTGGGTGAGGAGGATCAGATATCAAGAATAGAAAATTCTTATGGTCAAGGAGACTTATTCCTTGTCGGATGTAGTTTTTTTGTGGCCATAGTGTTAAAAGGGAAGGGCAAATTTCTGAAAATAAACCAGTCCAGATTTCATTCACTTCTAGATTTAACAGGCTATGAATGCTATTCGATAGACCTTTATAATTCAATTTTGGATGGAAATGGACGCCCGAATGGATTTATTAGCAAGTTACTCTTACCCATAAAGCTTGGTAGAACCGCGTCGCTTAAGGATTATAGAATCGAAGAGCTACTGTGTAGCGATCTGACCTCATATGATTTAGAGGTTCAAAATTGCGAAATTTTAGAAATTCCTCATACCCAGCTGTTTGAACACAAATGGTCATTCGATAATTCACAGCTTGGTTTAGTGGATCTTCAATTTAAATCAAGTGGTAACGTAAGATTTACTAATGGTTGTACTATTGAATGTATACAACTACAACTATCGAACTCATCTAAAGCTTTCTTCAATGATGTAACTATTTCAAAAAAAGCAGATTTTAAAAAAGTAGATTTTTCAAATGTTAGATTTGAATTTGTTGATTTGTGGGATGCAAAGCTAGTATTGACTGGAGCAGATCTTGAAGTAGCTAAATTTGTTGGTATTAGATGGCCAAAAAAATACCTTTTAAGCCCTGATTTTACAAATATTGCATGGTTGGGAATCAGGTTTGATGAATTTTCAAAAAAGAATCTTACGAAAGTAAAAATTCAGGAGATTCTACAAGAAAGAGAATGTTATAGAATGCTTAAAAATCTAAGCTTAAAAGATAACAATTTTATTGATGGATTAGCATTTTATAAAAATGAAATGAAGGTTTATTGGAATTATATAAGGCTTTCGAAGTCAGTGTCAAGGAGTGATAGGTTCCTTCTGTTTTTGAATAGGTACACGAGTGCTTTTGGACAAGAATTTATCTTACCAATCATCTTGATGTTTGCTGTCCACTTTATTTTGTTTTCGTTGATGTTTGGAATTCAGTTTTCCCTGCCTTCATGGGATGTATTCCTTTACAATTCCGGAGAGTTTCTAAAATTGATCAACCCCTTACGAAGGGTCAATGAAAGTCTTACTGGAGGAGATGTATATTTAGATTTCCTGATGAGAATCTCTTCTGGTTTCTTCTTTTACCATATAGTAAGAGCCTTTAGAAAATATTCAAGAAAGTACTGAGGTTAGTTGCTAAACCAAAAAACAACCCTAATATTTTGTGGGCTTCCAAGGCCCAACATTTCATTCAATACATCAAAATAATTCTCACCTAAGTTTTTCCTATATGAAATTAGAACACCATTTTTCTCCACTCCTGATTTTTGGTAATGCAACTGATTATATGAATCTCTAGTAGACATTCTTTTGTTCCAAAACTTTTGTTCATAATCGAAATCAAGTAATTCCTTTAAAGTAAAAAATGATGCAGCGAAATTGTCATTTTCCCATTCTTGAAATTTGTAAAAAACATCTTTACTTATGTCTAATGGCAGACCTTTCGGAGGACTCAGCGGTGTTGATTGATCATAATTTCTTACATCTGCTAAAAATCCAAACAATGAATAATTTCGGTTGCGAAATGGCATGTCAATCTTGTCCTTTTTAAACAGTTTTTTTTCAGATTCAAAAAGTGAAAAATAATCACCTACCTTTTCCCAGGTATCTTTCTTTTTGATTTCTACATATGATTCTATATCACATCCCATTTAAACTTTTTAATATAAATATAATACGTAAATTTTTCAGTAGGACAATTTGAGAGGAAATCTGTTGTTGAAATAGCACTTGTATGTTTGGTGAAGTTACTGTCTCATGAAGCATACAAACTACGTGTAAAATTCGATATTAAGGAGTTGAAACAACAATTTTTGAAGAATAGATAATTTCGTTTTTGCTAGGGTCAGATATTGTACAAATATACAGCCCGTTGGATATTTCTAATTCTATTTTTTCAAATTCGTTATTCAGGTTTTTTGATATTATCAATCTACCATTGGTGTCCCAAATATTTAGCTTTGCTATTTTGTGAGTAGATGTATTCTTAATATTCAGATATTGATCAGTTATAATATTGGGAAATACTACTACTTCATTGGCGATTTCCTGAACTGCGTTGTCTAGAAAACCTATGGAAACGGTGTCAAAATCATTGCAAACCAATGAATCAACTACATAAATCATATGGGTAGTTGCTGAACGGTTGAGCCATGGATTAGGAATATTTGGGAAAAACTGATTTGGGTTAAGAATTCTTCCCGTGTTTGTATACGGAGGTGTTCCACCTGAGTTGACAAAACTAATAGATCCATCGAAATTTCCAGATGAATGTACAATTGTAGTAGCTTGAATGGATAAATCTGATAAAGTAACTGATATGTAAGCCGTATCCGAAGTTTGACAACTAGAGCTTAATGTACACCCATTTTGATTGTTTGTGGAGTTGGTTACATATTTGTAGTTACCGTTTATTAGAGTATCTGTGTGAACAGCTGGTGAAACCAAATTATTATTTGGATCAAGCCAGTGGCCTCCAAAAGAGTGATAACCAAGGTAGTTGCTTAGGTCCTTTGTTTTATGCTTACAAAAGAAAACTGTAGAATCAGTTCCTGCAAATCCGGTAGGATCTAAATTCAGATTTACCAAAACTACCTTTGCAAACCCATTGATTGGACAGTTTTGGTCGTTTGCATACACACTAATTGTTGACCCAACGTACCCTGGTGCATAACTCCAGCAAATTGTAGCAGTAGCAGGGTTAAAACCCGTTTGTACCATAGTTGCTCCAGGGAGAATGTCGGACACATTTGAAGATAGAATAAGGGAATCTCCAGGATCGATATCGGTAAAAGTGGCATCAAAACAGAATTGATCACCAACACATAGATCAATCTTATTACCGGTAAGAACAGCATTTGTGCCAAAACTATCAAAATTAGTAACTGTGGTAGGTGCCTGAGGAGGTGTGTTTACACAGGACTCTACTACAAACTGCATGTCATGAATTAGTGATCCAACCAGCTGACTGCATTGATTATATTCCTCAATTAAAACTACCACAACGTAGGATCCGTCATTAGTAGGAGTAAACTCAATTTGACCAGTTTGATTATCTAGAGTAATTCCAGGAATTGGCTGATTTCCAGAAAAGCCATTGTTGTAAACTATAGTATCACCTTGTTCATTTTGAGCAGAAATTAGTTTAAAACTTAAGGAGTCAGATTCAAGATCGGATGTTCCTAAATCGTAAGAAACAAGGCTTCCATTACATACATATGGAGTCGGGAGGGTGTTGATAATTACGGAGTTATTATATGGTTGTGTACTGCTAAATATTTTTGTCTCAACATACATACATGTGAAAATGTCAAGATTTACTATTGAATTATTTCGCTGGCAGGACTGAAAGCCCAAGGTCCAGCTGTCACATGCACCAGGTAAAGTTATTATGCCCTCAAAAACATAAATTTCGTACCCGGGTAATGTCCCCCCATTACAAGTACTATTATCTATTTCATTCAAACAAATCTGGGAAGATTCTGTGGAGCTAATCAAGTCTACGGACAAATCGGGGTTTACATATCCACAATCATTACTAACGTCAAGATCGTACCAAGACGGGACATTAATACCTGAACAATCACGTGAAATCGTAAGTGTTACAACATAAGTATTTGGTGTTGCCGTAGATCTGTATGAGATATTCGCACTGGATAGATGTGTGCTATGCGCAGCTGTGCTAATTATTAAGAAAAGTCCAATTAATAGTCCTCGCATCACTTTTTTTTCAAAAGTACAATATATATATTATACTAGCTAATCTCAATCCCCGTTTTAACAGTGCCTGATTTTAATATCTTAACAGATTTGGCTCTTATTAAGTTTACAGATTAATTCTTAGCCATTTTCTCATGGATCTCCCCGAGTAATTCTATAGGCTAAGATAATTAATCTTTGAATCTTCTTGATCTGAATGCTTATTACTTTTTAGCTTTAGATATACTAAGGTCTATGGTTTTTAAAAGCTTATTGCTCTATAGCTCAATATCTGATTTGAGTTGTTGTTTTTTGTCTCGGATCCATTTCAACTCACATCCATCAACTAATAGAGATTTAAGTTGGGATAATTCATCTGTACTCAAATCAATGTAGGGAGAACAGCATGAGTATTGTTGAATGCCAAAAGATTTGAGACTTGAGAGCGAAACAAGAGGACAATTAAACATTTCGAAATCAACTGTCATTGCCAGTGTCATATTAAAAGATTCCAGTTGTTCAAAATGCAATAATAAACAGGGGGAAATAAATTCGTTACTATAAATATCTATTTTTTTAAGGTTTCTAAACCTGCAAATTACATTTTCAAACATTGTTTTTGAAATTTGACATGAAATGGATTCAAGACTTTGTAACTGATAAAATTCTTCGGGAAATGTTTTCAAATTATAATTACTTGAAAGGTCCAGGACTTTAAGTTGCACTAGCCCTGTAATCGAACCAGGTAACTCTTTGATATCGTTATGGCCTAAATTTAATTCCTCCAAAATTGATAATTCTGATATCTCTGCCGGAATGATTGAAATTGAATTGTTACTCAGGTCTACGGATTTCAATTTCTTACAATTGAATATGGTAGCAGGGAAATAATCCAGCCAAGTACATGACAGATTAATGTTTACCAGGTTTGAAAAATCAGCAATTTTTGAAATATCTTTTTTACTTAATTTTTGTTTGCTCAAATCAAGTTGGTATACGTCAAGAGGTTTTTTTAACGCTTTTTTTAAATCAGTGTGAACGAAATCAATTTGGCCAAATGAGACAAAAGATAAGATGAACAATGATAATATAGAAATGATGCCTTTTTTCATGGTTATATAGTGCCTGGAGAAACATTTGTTACAACTCTATTACTTTTTACTATTAATTAGATCTTCAATTTAAATTCTTGATTTTTTAGCTTTAATTTCCATTTCTCAGGAGTAGGTGAGACTTTTTGTTTCAAAATTTTCAGTATGTACAATTGTCCAAGGTATTCCGTGTTTGGTAGATTTACTTCTGCCTTGGTTATGTCTCAGTAATCTATCATCAATATTAGCGGTATGTCCAACGTAATATTTGTTTTTTGATTGACTATATAATATGTAAACAGTAAACATTTTTTTCAAACAAAAAAGGCCCTCCAAATGGAGAGCCTTTTAGTGATCGCGCTAGGATCACAAATGCCCTGAACAGGATCTGTTTCGGTATTTCTTAAAAAGTATTAAAATGTGACTTATCCCTTGCTATAAAAGAGGTTTAGATTGATTTACTTCAATTTACATATTATTACATTTTCTTACTTAGGATATCATTTTTGGAACCTTTTTTGGAACCAAATATTCAGTTAATAGAATATCTTAGCTCCTGATAACGTTGATATAATAGAATATGAAACCGATTAAAATTTCCTTCTTTCTAAAGAAAAGCGTAAAGTCTGATCAAAAGCCAATTATCCTAAAGGGAAATTTTGGATTTAAAAGATATGACCCTTTAAAGCAAAAAGATAAGTACGAAAGCTTAGTGTACTATACTGGTTACAGTTCAAGTATTGATGATTGGAATACAGGTGAGTCCCTGCCATTTGATGCAAAAACTGTTGTTAAATTAGAGGAGTTAAGTAAAAAGGTAGAGATAATATACAAGTCTTTACAAAGTGATGGTATTGAGATAACACCTGAACTTCTAAAAACTAAACTTGATAGCCATAAGACAAAGAACAGAAATACCGTCAAAAAGAGAAACAGTTCTGTAAGAATTACAGAGTTTATAGAAGAGTATATCGAAACAGACAAGAATTTATCAGAAGGTAGAATCAAACACTATAAGAAACTCAGGGGAAAACTGGGTGAGTATGAAGAATTAAAGGGGTTCAATCTTACAACTGATAAACTTAATGAAGAAATTTATAAAGGTTTTTTGGACTTTTGGAAGCCGAGTTTAACCAAAGCTAATTCAGTCTGGAGTATACATAAAGACTTTAAGTCTACACTAAACAAGATCAGGAAGAAATTTAAGATTGAATTTTATAACCCAATCGATTTAGATAATAATTCAAAGCCCAAACAAGCAGAAGCCCCAAGGGTGTTTTTAACTTTAGCTGAGGCCGAGTTAATTTTGAAATATAATCCGAGTAACGAAAAGCTAAGAAACGTCCAATTTATTCTAGCCACCCTAATATATACCGGGTGTAGATTCTCAGATGTTTATAAGATTTTACCTGAAAAAAGTTATGATAAGAAAGGCATTCAATTCAATTATGCCCATTATATCACACAGAAAAAGCCGCAAACAGAAGTAATTGCTCCTATACTTAAACCTCTGCAAAAGTTTTATGACGAAAATGATGGTCAGCCACCACGAAAAATTTCCAGTGTGAAGTTCAACTTATATGTCAAGGAACTCATTTGTGAAATGCGGGATGATCCGGATGTTGAATTTGATAAGGAATTTAAGTTGTCATATACAGACAAAAACAACAAGAAGAAATTTGAAACTGTTCTGCTGAGTGAAAAAATATCCTCACATATTGGAAGAATATCCTTTATTACCGGATTGATTCATTTGGTGCCTGTTACAATCCTTGCCAAAATTACCGCACATCAAATAAATGATTCCTCCGTCATCTTCAGCTATAATAAAATGGGGCTATTAGATAATGCTGTTCTCTTTGTAGAAGAACTAAATCGGATTCAGGATAATGGCAGGTTAGAGGTAGAACTTGTTTAATTGATAAAAAAGGGTCATTCTAATGAATACCCCTTTAAAGCGTTAACTGTAATTCCGGTACGCATAAACTCTATTATTTTTAGTTTGGAGTACTTTTTTCTTCTCTTGTTAATTCTAATCGGAATAATACTTCCGGCCTTTTCCATAGACCAAAGCGTTTTTGCACATATTCCAAGCATTTTAATGACATCCTTTGCATCCAAATATTCCTCCTTAATTTTGGTAGTAGCGTGTTCAACAGATTGATTTAGTTTTTCTCTAATGATTGTTTTGAGTTCTTCATGTTCAGTCTTTAGTTCCTGAAACTCATCATAAAGTTTCTCAAAAGCCATTTTAAGCATCTTTAATTCCATTTTTACCCTCCTTTCAATAGTTTTTCCTCTGCCATCAATTTCCCATGTTCTACGCGCGAATTAATAAGCTTCTCATTCGCAACAAGACCATTTCCCAAATCCATATCCTTATGTGGTTGAATAACCACCGCGTCAAAAGCTTTCAATTGCTTTACACCAGAATCAAACAGTACAATGTCCTGATCCCAAGCCTGAGCCTGTTTAATCAAGTCATTGATTTTAAGAAAATGCTTAACATCATTATTGAAGATTTCAGTAAATGCAATTTCATATAGCGACCTGGTGGCAATTTGCGCAATATTCTTATTGGTATAGTCTTCAGGAATATTGTAACCACTATGGCAATTGATGATGAAAATTTTGTATTCGCAATCTTCCTGATCTTCATTGATTTTCCTAACCACATCTCCCAGTGGTGATACATTACTAACCCCTCCATCAATAAGGTTTCTTATAACATCATTTTTATCTTTCCCGTTAACAGCAATGGAATCAACCGGCTCCCATACTATCGGAATACAGGATGATGAAAGCACACCATTTACAAAGTCGTCATTCGTAACAAATTCAGAATGGTGTACGCTTCTGTATTGTCCATCATCCAATGAAACAAAGCCGCAAATAAAGTCTGTGTTTTTGATCGCATCCTTATTCAGATATTCCTGGAGCTTTTTCTTTAGGGGTAAATTACTGGCTAAAGCCTTAAACTTTGGAAAACTCTTTTTCAGCGAATTTGATAAATCCTTTAAGATGTCAAGTATTATTTCCTTGCGCTTCTTTTTAGAAAAAATCATAGCCAGTTTTTTGAAAACACTGAGCTTAATTTTAAACTTTGGGATGAACTTTTGCCGGATGGCTTCAAGGTTAAGTTTCATTTTAAGATCATCACTTTTACTGTTAACATCTATAAAATCTGAAGTATAGATTTCACCAGCTCCGTTTTTAGCAATTTTATTGAGCCATAAATCATTGAGTAAGCCTAATTTATTTAAAGCAAGCATTGACCCGTTAATTGCCCCAACGCTTACCCCGGCAATCAGGTCAAAGTTCATTTTACCGGACAAACCAGTTATTGATTTCCAATTGTCATTGATATAGTTGATAGCACCCAATTGAAAAGCACCGTTAAATCCACCTCCACTTAATACAAGTGCATATTTTATTTTCTTCTTCATTGTCTGTCTGTTTTTATTAAGTTGTTATTATGATGCTTTGCCAGAAAATATATTGAGTTCACCGCCTTGATTGTATCTGCCAGTCTGAATGGCTTTTCCTTTCTCAGGTACTTCTATTACAATATCCATGTCGTGCATGAACTCCTGGCTTCCCCTAAATTGTCCATCCTTTGTGGTTTGGAATATTGAGATAAAAGATTTTTCAGGATATTTTTCTCCCAGTTCTTCCAGTTCCATAGGCGTTAATCTTAATTTGTTGACACTATCAAAAAATATGAAATCCCACTTTGTTAAATCCTTTGGAAGATCTCCTACTGTATCAAGATCAGGGTGAGCAACCCTTTGGAGTTTTTTCTTTAATTCCTCGTCCACCCCTTCTTCTTTAGCCACATATAAAACAGTGCCGTGATTTCGGGCAAGGTAGGCTGCAAAATCAATAGCAAGAATTGATTTACCGAATTTTGGCCTTCCAAAAATCATAGCTTTAAAATGTCCGGAAGGATTACCAATCAATTCAAACCACTTGTTCTTAAACCCTAGCTTATCAAATTTCATTTTGACTAAATCCATACTATTGACTACCACATCATCAGGGATTCGGATTGACTTTTTATTAGGTGATTCTGACGTTGGTAAGCAATCCACACCATTTAAAGCTTTTGGTAAAACCACTAATTCCCCGCCAACTGGATTGTCATCAACGAGTTCACGAAGATTTTTTAAAATAACCTTGATTTGGGTACTGTATTTATCTCTAAAGCTGATAATACCGGAATTAACCTTACGCGCAATCTTGTTATGAAGTGCCTTAGCCTTTTGAGTTGGAATTGGCCTGCCCTGAAGGGAAATATACTCCCGGATGTATCTCACAGAAGGAATTTCTTGTTCCCGTCCAAGTATTTTTGATATTTGGTTGCGTTTTCTTTTCGAAATCGAAACCCGCATGATATCGTTGTGCTTAAAGCTGTTCAACAAGGCAATCAAGTCTTTTTGAAGCCTTAAAATTTCAGTGGCATACTTTGAAGTTTTCCGAATCTTTTTCTCAATCATTGCCCTTTGAAGAGCATTTAAGAATAACCGGATTTGCCTTTTGGTTTTTGCATTCTGATCTAAATTCAAATACCTCCGAAGAAACCTAAATTCCAGGGAGAACGTTTCGACTTTTTCCGGCTTAACAAGGCTGTTGCTTCTTCTGGTTTTAGTTGTTGGACTGTTTTTTTTCTGGATAGGTTTTGAGGGAGTTTTAGCCTTTTTGGTTGAATTTGAAGACTTTGTTTTTTTAGGTGGTGATTTTTTTCCGGGTTTAGGAAAGTAATCACTGTCAGCATCATGCAACGCCTCGGCAAGTGATTTTTTTGACCAGTGAAAGTCTAACTCAATTTTTTTACTGTTTCTAAATTCACTAATGCTCATGTAACCATACTCACTCATTTGCGAATCCCCATTTAGAATGGTATAACCGTAAAATCGATCTTCTTTCAAGTTCATTTCTGTAATAAACCAGTCCGAAGCAGCATGAAAATAATGGGCATGAACAATTACATCCGCTTTTGGTTTACCGTCATTAAAATACAATTCTGGTATTTCACTCAACTGTTTTTCTAAACTGATGACCGTTTCAATGTGAGCATTTTTTAGGGTGCGTTGCTGATGCAATGGCATAACCTTTCTGACCAATTGACTTTCCCTGTGTACTTTTTGAATTGACTGAGGTTCATTATCCACTAATAACCTGCTAAGCGATTTAAAATAGAGGTCGACCATTTCAATATTAGCCGGATTCGAATCGACTTCAGTCCAGTCACTTCCTTTCTTTGTAATCTTATCAAAATAGGCTTTGGCAGCTTTGATTTTTTTATCAACCTTTCTAAAGTCAATTGCCTTAATTCTTTCAGTGTAGTTTTCCCTTGTAATCATTGGTCGTCTTTTAGAAAATTATTGAGATCATTAATGTGTTTTTCTGCTTCATTGACATTGGTTTTAGAATTGGTAGGAATTTCGTTAATAGGGTAATGATTTTCTATTCCCATTAACCCTTCATCAGCAAAGGACAAATAGTCTTTTGATGTAACAATCAGATTGTCATAGAACAATATGTTATGGACTTTACAAGCCTCTTTTATTCTTTGAGAAATTTTCTTATCAGCCTCACTTGGCTGTCGATTTCCACTTGGGTGATTATGTGCAATAATTATTGAAGTTGACAAGGATTTTAAAGCAATTGATAAAATAATTCTTACATCACCTACTAAACCGTCGATTCCACCAGTTCCGGTTCTGTGAAACCCTTTTAATTGATTTTGAGGATTAAAATAGAGTGTTATCATTTCTTCTCTTGCCTCAATCTTTTCTTTACTAATAATTGATCTGACAAGTGCAGCAGCATCCTCCGAATTAGTGACTTTGCCATTTCCTTCTATTAACTTTTGCTTGTAGTGAAGTTCAATTTCATTGATTTTAGTATTTGCCTTTTTCATAGTGTTCGTGTTTTTAGTGCCCTCAAGGCCGGAAGAAAACACAGGACTTAGTTTCTCTCCGATCACTTTCATTACAGTTGCGGTAATGGCATTGCCAAGCATGATATAGCGTTGAGTATTCGAAATTTCTTTTTTCCCATTTTCAAACTCTCCATACTTTGTCCAGTCATCTGGCAACCCTTGTAATCGCTCGCATTCAACAGGTGTTAAATGCCTTATTTTTTTACCTGTTTTCACATAATTAATCGGTGTACCATGACCACACATTAATGTTGGCGCATTGCCCTTAGATGAAAAAACCATTTTTTGATTATAGTTTTCATACTTCCCGATTTCAATTATTCCAGAACCCTTTTTTTGATTCTTCTCATAATCTTCGAGGAGGGGAAAAATATTTGGGACACATTCTTCTGCAAGAGTGCCGACAAGGAAGATCCGTTGTCTGTTTTGGGGTAATAACCAGGCTGTATTAATAAGTTGCCATTGACACTCATATACCCCAAGGTTGGCAATTGCTCGCAATACGACCTCAAAGTCTTTCCCTTTGTTATTAAAGAGTAACGCCTTGACGTTTTCAAAGACAAAAACTTTGGGTCGAAACCGGTCAATGACTTCAATTGCTGTAAAAAAGAGCTGGCTTCTTTTTCCGAAAATTCCTTTTCTTTTTCCAGCAATGGAAATATCCTGGCAAGGAGACCCGAAGGTAATGATATCCGGTTTTTCGATTTTTTCGTCTTTAATTTTTTGAATTGCTCCGACATATTCTGATTTTTTAAAATTGTATTTGTAATTGGCTATTGCATACTTGTCTATTTCGCTGAAATAGTGATTCCTGAATTTGAATCCAGCATTTATCAAGCCTTTTGCAAAAGCTCCCAAACCAGAAAACAAATCCAAATAGTTAATGGTATGAGTCATCATTTTTTCTTTTCAACGTTCAGATTTTTAATCATAACTTTTAACTCCTGATTCTCCGTTTCCAGTTGTTCAATCTTCTCCCGTTGTGGTGCATTATTATAGACCTGTCTCAATACCCCGAAATAGAATCCCAAACTACCAATAGAGCCAATGACAGATAGTAAAAAAGTCATTCTTGAATAATCCCTTTGTGGTCTGATTGTCCGAGTCGTAAACCGAAACACAGCTTTAATCTTTTCCCAACGAGCTTTGCGTTTTACTTTGCGCTTATAATGTTTTGTTCTGCAATCTGCGGAACAGAATTTCGCATCTGATCGGACAGACCGGAAGAACTCACCGCAGTATTTACAAGATTTATGGTGTCCTTTAGGTATTGTAATGTCAAATTCCATTTGCTTAGTTTGTCTTTTTATGCACCTTGTAGTGCTGTTTTATTGTGTTGATTATAGAGTAGATAGCCAGTGGTCAATGCTCCTAGTCCGAGTAAACCAATTGCAGCTCTTTTAACTGCTGACCTGAAGGCGGTACGTCTGTCGATCAGGGTGTAAGTAAACTTGTTACCATGTAGCTTTCGGTGGATTTCACAGAGCTTCATAAAGAAGTTAAAGTCATTTGCCCTTTGGAAGACCTGGCACCCCGCAGAATGATTATCTACAGTATAAGTAGTGCCAGACTTTCTGGCTCTGTGGATGTTGATCCCAAACATGCCGGAGTCCGGCCGACCATTGTTAAAATCCAACAGCGCATCCCTGTCATAATCTCTGAAAACCCGTACTTTTCCCAATCTTTGACAGAGTGCATAATACTTATTCCTGTGCCTGTCAATTTTGTATGTGTCCACATATTGTCCTGCTGCAAGCATGGCGGTTCCCTGTGGATGTAATGGGTTTTTCAGCCAATATGTTCCGGGGTCGGTAGTAATAGAAAAAACATAATGATGCCACTTTTTAATTGGCTGTCGGTCACCAACAAAGAACACGTGCATTTCATCATCAAATTGATTTGGCCGTGTACTGCGTGAGCGTACACCCCAAATATTGAGTTTGAAAGGTTCTTTAAATATCCTGAACCCTTTTTGTCTGGCAATATGTTTTAGTTTTCCTATCACGAATGCAGTTCGATTTTCTATACTGACTTAGTAAACTGGAGTCTCAGACCCTGAAGTCTTTTTGGTTGATAAGGGTGTAAGTGAACCTGTTTCCCCAGTGCTTAATCCCCTGATGAATCAGAAACATGAAGTATTCAAACCGGGCTTGGATCACACCACACCCCGCGCTGTATTTCCCTATCCACTTACTCATGACTTTTGGTGATTCCTGATGGATATTCAATCCTACATTTTTGGTGTAAATTTTCCCTGAAAAGTCATGTTTGTCGTCCAGATTTCCGTCCCTGAAAAATGGCATAGGCTTCGCCTGACAAAGTGCCTCATACTGTCCCCGGTGCTTTCTCATTTTCATAGCCCCTAAGTGTTGGCCTTCAGTCAGGATTGCGCACCCGTCAGGATGTAATGGATTTTTGAGATAATACAGTCCCGGTTTTGTGGTATAACGGAAATAATCAATGTGCTGATCTTTGGACTCATCCCGATAGATAATGGCCAGAGTTTCGTTAAAAAGGTTAACTGCTTTGCTGGCTGACCTGACACCGATAATATTGAGGTTATAAGGCTTCTTATCATTATCAAAAAATTGGTATGCTTTTTTAGCTAAGACCTGTTGAATTTGTGCAATGGTTGGTTTAAACATAACTGATGTTTTTAGTGTGTATTAGTAATTCCTCATTGTTAGAAGTTCTGAATCTGGTAACCCCTTTTTCTGCCCCAATAAATTCGCCCAGAATGGTGTCTTTGGTAATGCGCATTGATTTTCCAGAAGGATTCCAGACACGGGCATTTGAAATCGATTGTAGCCATTCTCCGTTTATTTGTCCAAGCCCATTAAGAGACCATTGGCTACCATTGTATTTAAGTCCGATTCGATAGAAACTGGCATTTAATGCCTTTTTTTCTGATGAACCTTTAAAAGCGGTTAAAAGACCATTAACCAAGGTTTTTCTCACCCCATTAAGTCGCTTTTTCTTAAAGAAATTGTTGACTTTGGTATAACCTGAAACAGTCCAGATTTTAGAAAGTGCTGAAAGTGCCTTAGTGAAATTATCATCTTGTATGGCTTTATAAATCACATTGGCCAGTAATTCAGGTCTGAACTTCTTTTTCTTAGGCTGAGTCGCTGTGCCGGATTTATCTGGCTCAGATCCTACAATTTTGGTAAAGGACTCTACATTGAGGATAGTCGGCAAACCTTTAGAGAGTAATGCGGCATCAAGTTCGCTACCCCAAATTCCATCTGCTCCAAATCGTGGTAGTATAGCAGTTCCATACTTTCGGATTAAAGCTTCCTGAATATTTCTGACTAATGGCCCACGTGAACCATTTTTTAATGGAAAACCACTTGAATTACTACCTCCACCAGTTCGAATTGGTGATGTGGTGGTTACCGGATCAGGAGTTACTGGTGGCGTAATCCCTGCTTCATCAAAGGTTAGGGAACCAGATTGTTTAGGCTTGGTAAAGAAATAGATGCCTACCCCGGCAAGTGCTACAACACCCAAACCAATCAGGATATACTTACCCTTGTTACCTCCTTTCTGTGCTTGAGGTTTGGGTTTATTTGTATTTGTTGTTTTCATAATTAAAGTCATTAATTGTCCGGATTCATTAGTGAAGGGCTTTACACATCACCACTATGGGCGCAAAGAAAGCGGCACTACGTGCCTAGTGGCGAGGTTTCTTTTTAATCATTTGGGTGTACTTCTTGATTTCTTCTTCAGAAGAATCCCCGTACCAGTCTTCTAACAGTCTCACCCCGTAGATATCCTCGTAGGCATGAGCTGTATCTAAATAAGCCTGTTGACTGGGCATTTCAGATATGACCGCTTCAATAGCTGCTTCATCTGTTCCCCAAAAAAGCCCCCAGGTCTGATAATTAAAAGCCGCATTAAGACGTTTAGCCCACCCATGTGGATCATAGATTGCGGCACCTTCCTGCGCATCTTTAGCCTTTTCAGGCTTGGAGTTGATAATGGCAAGCATCTCATTGTATTCCGTTTGTTTGAGTTCACCTGTCATTTCCTCAACCAGATTATCCCCCTTAAATAGTTTCCGATAGGATGCCTGAACCTTTTTAAAATCCTCCTTTGATGGGATTTCACGCAGTGTATTCCTGAGCATGGTTTCATCTGTTCCCCACCAGCCGTTATTATCAAAAGCAATCCTGATCTGCTTTGCCCAGGTCGCGTGCTTGTCCCGACCTAAACTGAGATTTTCTTCATGCCCGGCCAACTTGTTTTGTACAAAGCGCCAACCGAAATAAATACCCGTTGCAGACAAGCCCGTAATACCAAGTATTATAGCAATATTGGTCACACGTTTTCTTTGCTCTGGCGTCATGCTCTGCCACCATCCCTGCTTTTCATTGTTTTGAACAACAACAGTCGGCTGCTCTATTGGTGCTATGGCTGTGTTCTGATTCAAATGATTTAGTTTCTGATAATTGATTTCTAATTACTGATCGTGAATAATAAGGTGCTACCCAACCCCAAGAAATTTTTTGGCCAGTTCAACTTTGGCAGGATCTGTTTTTACAGTATGTGCCAGTGCCGTTAATGTTGCTGCTGATAGATAAGCTGCCAGAGTACCAAGTGCTTTGGCTTTTTGATTGGCTTCTTTTTTGTCTCCGCTAATGGATAATTTGAAATTATGCTTGCTCATTTTTACTGTTTTTTTGGTTTAATAATTCTTCTAATGAGGATTCGAGTTCAGGATGTTGGGAAAGAATGGTCATCACCCGCAAGGCTTTTTTAATGCCTTTTTTACCGACATTATCGACCAGTTGGTGATAGATTTCCTGTTCTTCTGAAAAATCCTCACCGTCTTGTTCTTCCGGCTCGATTTCAACCTCGGTTTCAGGCGGCTGAGGAATACCTGCCATTCCGGTTCCCATACCAAGACCAAGGGCACCCAACAGGGGTTTGCTCTCTTTAACAAAGTTGGTCACCGCCTGCATATTGATTCCTGAATTTTCAATGATCTTTTTAAGCTTTTTGATCTTCTTGTTTTTCTTTTCAACTTCACTTCTTAACCACTCCAATTCATTTTTCATTTCCTGCTCGGCAAGGGCTTTTTTGATTTCAGTATCTACATCAACCTTGGAATTTTGGATGCCAGACAAGGGTTGATTCATGACAAACTGGTATTTGTTGCAATTGGGGGAAGTACCCTGATACATTTTAACCTCTACCAGTTTGGTTTGTGGATTGACGAATTGCAGGTAACGGTCAAATTTGCGTCCGTCACAATTTTTTGGTACTACAGTTTCACCATCTACAGCAATTGCATAAAACTTACGCTCGCCCTGATTATAGAAAGTTATGACCAAATGTTTAAGCCTGTTTATAGCCGTTTCACTATATGGCTCTGTATGTACCTGACTGCCATTTGACCGTCTTTCTGTGTCCTGATCCCGTATGTATTGTAATTCTTCCATTGCTTAAGTGTTTTTGTGATGTCTTGGGATGATCTGGATAAACTTCACATCCGTCAAAAAGTCTGTGTGGTTTGAGATTTTGATGTTTCCGCTATGGCTGTACTCAATCTCGTTAACGGCAGCGGATTCCATATTAAAAATCCCGCGTTTGCTCTCAACCAAAATCGCAGCTTCGGGTTCGATTAAGAAATACCATTGCCGTCCTGCTTTGATGGTTAGCTCTGTTTTAGCAGCGATCTTAAAATGACGGAAACGCATGAGGTATTCCTCAATCCCTAATTCTTTCATTTTTGATTCTGCTATTTCTATGGCTGTTCCTTCCCTCATCCGATAATCAGCTTTTATTGTTTCTGATTTGCTTTTGGCTATTGGTTAATAGTTAACTCCAAACAAATTTTGACTGTATAATCAGTTATTCGCCCTTGAATTTCATCCTTGTAATAGCCTTCGATAATGGTGGTTTCTACAGGTACATCCACTTTAAAAAACTGGCGTTTGGTTCCTGATACCCACCAGGATAAGTTTTGACTAATTCCCGGGTTGGTGACAGGGATAAATTGAAGCTCATAATGATTGGGAAAGGTTAGATTTTCACAGTAAAATGTGTCTCTTTTTTCCGGTATCATCAGTTGAAGCTGCCCGGCTTCTGTCCTTACGCCTTTAATGTCTGGTTTGGGAACCGGATGACTAAAGGGTGGTAGGGGCGCCTCTGTTTTTGGGTGTACAGATGCTAATATCCCGGTTACTCTTTTAGCCGTTGACGGCAATTCAATCTGGAATTGACGGTGCGTACCATTGAGTAATATGGTTTCGGTATGGATGATTATTTTCCGCATTACTACACTCTGACTTTAGAAAAGAAATAATAAGTCACCCGGTAAGGACTGAAGGGTAAACTTGAATGGTCTGAATCTTTAAACCAGATTTCAATTTTACCATTCCCTCTTTTCACCAATCCGGTTTTAACCATCCTGTCATTTGGTGAAACCGCCAGTCCTGCCATGAGCAATTTGGATTCAAAATCTTCCGGGAATAATTCCTGATCGTTGAGTTGAATTTTTTGCGATCCCCTGTAATACAAATTGTCCTCTTTTTCTGATGTGATGGCAATGCCATATAAAAAGTCTGCATTGCTGTCCAACAGAAATTCAGCCTTTTTTACCTTATTGGCCTCATCAATCTGGATGTCCAGTCTTTCCTTTATGATATTGTGTTTGTAGCTCATGATTTTGCTCTTAGTCATTAGTGATTAGCCATTAGTTAATAGTTGAAAACAGGGAGTAAATAGCTTCACTATTTTTCCTCCCGTCTTTAGATAAATCGCCATCTATGGCGTAGTAGCTGTTCCGTCAAGGGCGGCATAGATGAAGCGTTCCGGCTCCACGTTAAAGAGTGTTCCCAGTTCAATGACAAATTCAATTACTTCCTCATCCTTAATCAATCTGGGGTTATCCAGTTTATAGTAGCCCAATTGCAGTGTATGATCATTATTAGTCACAAAGCGACGATTCGACTGGTTTTCGGGTACGATTTGCTTTTTATTGGCTTTTAAACTGAATTCACCATTTGCCAGTGCCGGGGAAGTTGAAAAGCTCTTATAGTCAATTGCTTTATTGGCTTCCGGGTCGTTTGGATTTGGTGATACCCCTGTCAGTAGGATGATACCGCTGACCAGAAAGACCGTATTTTTAGGCAGTTTGGCATTAGATACATTTCTAACACCGACCTCTTTGTCATCCTGCGGTTCAAACATCTTAATGGTTTTGCTTTTGATCTGCTTGGTTGAATAAATTGTCCAATCGGCAAGTCTCAACGTACCATTAATAAGTTCCTGCTTAACATGCTTTGGCAATTGCTTAAAGAACTTTTCCATTTCGCCCCTTGATCGTCTGGAGGCTTTCACCTGTTTCGATAAACGTGATATGGCTTTTACCTTTTGTACTGGCTTCATGTGTCTGGTACACGCTTCCAGTTCTCCGAACCCAAATAGCTCTCCGGCATTATTGTATTCGCTGTCTAATATTTCATCTAACATAATTCTTGTTTTGTGCTGCCCATTCTCTGTTTTTAAGGCAAGCGATTAGTATGCAGGCTCATGAGAACCTGTTATGATTTGCTTATGGTGGTTGGTAGTTAGCCTTTGTCTAAAAACTAAGGGCTAATGACTAAATAGTACTCAGGTCGAGTTCTTCAATGATTTCAAAATCCGATTCCATGCCTTCCAGATCGTCATTATCTTCTTCAAGTACCCTTTCGGTTTCAAAATCGATTGCAGCTTGTTGGTTCAGGCGTTCAAAATGATCGAGTTCGCTTAGATCAATTGCACCGATACCCTCAACTGGCGTTTCACTCTGGTTGTCACTTTTAATGAGTTTGTCCAGATAGGTGGCATTCATCCAGTCGTCTTTGAGTTCGATATATCTGTCTTTTGCACTGTCAACAAAGTTTTGTCCTGTCCTCATTCGGTTTGACCTGGCTTTTGCAATACCGTAGCCTATGGTTGCTGCCCCTGTGAGTCTTAACAAACCGCTTTGGTCACCTAAGAAATGTCCCGCAGCAATCATAATCAATCCTGCTACCGGGGCAAAGATGCCCAATCCTGCGCCAATTGCCGGGCCAACAGCTGCTGTACCAAGTACATCCACTCCCGTTTTCATGGCAGTAAATTTTGCGCTCTTTTTGGCAGACTTACTATTGTATTTTTGGAGTAAGTTGCCTTTCTTTTTACTGCTCTTTTTCTTGCTTTTACTCTTCATAATTTCTTGTTTTTGTCTGATGCAATTGAAAGGTTAATTGTTCATGATTTATAGTAAGGCCACTTTTGGGATGGTTTTCTTTTTGGTGGCAGTTGTTTTCCTTTTCCGGCTTTTTGGGACGTATTTTTTAGTCCGTTTTTTCCTAATGGTTGGTTTTCTTTTCCGCGTTGTCGTTGTTTTCTTCCTTATGGTCTTTTTGGTTTTGGCCTTAGTCTTCTTCTTAGGTGTGCCTTCCACACCTTCAATCCCCTCAAGACCATTAAGTCCTTTTTTCTTTTTTGATCTGTTGACCAAATAAGCGGTAAGACCAATTCCAACAACCCCGGTTCCGATTCCCAGTCCAATGGCCAGGTTTTTATTTTCCTGAATCCATTTTTTGAGTTTCCCCGGTTCTTCATTCGGCTCATCTTCGGCTGCCCTTGATGTAAACTCCGGTTCGGTTTCCGGTTCTAAGAACTCATCCGGTGGAATAATGGGAATGTTTTCAGTGTCTTCAGTTGTGTCCGGTATTGGCGTGTTGTTAGCAGTACTTGTGCCTGTACCGGGTTCCCAAAGTTTGCCGTGTTTGCGTTCCTGAATCCTTGTTTTGACTTTGTTAATCAGGTTCCTGACACTAAATAATCTTGTCCCTTCTTCTTGATTATCCGTATTGTCCTGAATCTTAAATTTCTGTTCAGAAAGACTTCCTTTTTTAAAGAGTGAGCCTAATTTCTGGATCAGGCGTCGAATGGCTGCTAATATTCCACTGGCGGCGCCTATAGCTGCTCCTGTAGCTGCGGCTCCTAATCCACTTAATCCGTCTGCACCGTCTAGTTCTTCGAAAAAGAGTTCATCCCCTAAAATGGTTCTTAAATCGTCCTCGTCGCCGACTTGCGGAATGATGGCACCTAAGCCATTAAGCTGTACCATCCGGTTACGGTTTCCCTTACCCGATAGAATGGCTTTTTTAAGGGCTTCGGTTTTACCGCCTGCTCCATAGTAGATCTTTTCTATTTTTTCCCTGATCCGTTGCAGTTGGTTGAACTTGGCCATGTCCATATTATTCTTTCGGGCTTCGGCTTGTGACCAGTAGGCAAATCTCAGGGTACTGGCAATTTTCATTACATTGAGTTTCATGGCTGCCAGTACACCTGCTCTGAGTAGAGCCGTTGCCGGATTAACCTTGTTAATCACATTAAGTCCCTTTTTTAGTTTTTCCTTGACCCGTTCTTTGAGTGGTGTTTCTCTTCGTTTTTCACGCTTGGCTTTCCGTTTGGCCTTTTTTGCTTTTCGCTCGGCTTTACCCTCCAATCCCATTAATTCCAGGTCATCAGCAAATAAATCCTGAGCATCTATATTCATGTTATTGTCAAAGCTCAACATGACATCATCAGAAAAGTCGGTTTCAACGCCATTTAAATATTGTAGTTCCATTGTCTCGTCTCTTTTTCCTTCGTAGGGTACTTCGTAGTTAAACTGGTGTACCACACAATCAATTATTATTTCTTCTCCTTCAGGAGTATATGCGACCGGGTAAATATGGGAGTAGTCCTGTTCACCTCTATAGTAGGTCAGTCGCATGACATAAGGGATATTCAGGTGTGAAAGCATTGAACCGATCAACACGGTAAAACAATCACAATCGATTCCCGCTATGCGGTCGAACCACGACCGGATGGGGCGCCTGATTTGTTCTTTGCCCTGCTCATCTTTCGTGTACTGAAAGTGATGAAAGCAAAAGTCCCAAATCCGTTTACAGGTTTTTAACGCGCTCTCTGCCTGTAGATGTTTGGCGATTTTTTTGGTGTCTTTAAGGGTTTCCCGTATCACTTTTTTCATCAGTGGTATGGTGTCCGTTAAAGTCTGCGCCCCATCTTTTTTGATCGTGATGTAATCGCCTTTCGACCGGCCGGGAAAGAATCGTTCAAATTCATGTCCGTCACGTATGTTTCGTTTTCCGGTGTTCACCCCGTAATTCGGATGGCTGCTATACTGCTCAATATGTACTGGTGTTGTTTCCATATTGCTTGCTAGAGCGTGATAGTAGTGACCTCGTCGTATGGGAAACTTCCCACTTTGGTGAAAACCGTTGAAACGGTTGCAACTTCGAATTTGACTGGCTCCGCCTCCGATTCTTCCGCTAAGTTGGCTTGTAGTGTCTTAAACAGGGTGGCACCTGCTCCGATCACGGTGAGATAAGGAATTAAGATACTGGTGGTAATATGGCCAGTCTCTTTAAAAGGTAAAATCCTGATCCTTCCTTTTTCGCTCCGTGATGCTTCGGGGATTTCTACAAGCGACATTGAAGTGCTGGCCAGTACATTACCATTGTATGACAACGAAACTAGTGGTGGTGCCATTTCAATACTGGTTTTTGTTGGGTTCTTGATATTGTATCGCAGTACAAGTTCGACCCCTCCTAATGTCACTTTGTGAATCCGACCGCTGACCTCTACAATGGCCTTCTTTCCGGTTCGACTAAGTTGCCAGAGATACCGCCCTCCCAAAATGGCAAGTACTCCGGCTCCTATGATTTTTAATGCCCGCATTAATTTTCTTCTTTGATTTTATCCAGTCTTCTTAATCTGTCCTTGATGGACTGAATATGAATATTGACTTTGGTGGATAGTTCGGTGTATTTTTCCTTTAGCGTCTGAACGGCATCATTCATCTTCTTAAAGTCTTTGTGAGAGTCAGTAACAAAGTATAGGCAAATGCCTACCAGAACGCTGTTGATGATTAATAATGTTTCCATTGTCATAATGTGTCTGTTTTAGTTCAAATCGTTATTACCAAAGGGATATAGAAAGGCAATAATTTCGTTTGTGTCCAGGTTATGATGGTCACAATACTGGCTGACCAGTAATTGATCTGAACCATAACCCAGGCTTGCCCTTAAATAACTGTGTTCTTTTTTCGCAGCTTCGATATCCAACCCTGTGATCAGGTGAATGTCTACCGGGGTAATGAGTAATTCGTTTTGCTCTTCTCTGTTCATATTTTTAGTTTTTTAGTTCTGGTTATTGGTTAAAAGCTTATGTCCTGCAAGTCTGGATTTTGCCTTTGCTCTATACAAAGTTCCGACTGTTTTAGCGGTTGCTTTTCAGAAACAATGGCTTTGAATGGTTCTGAATGGTTTTCAATGGTTTTGAATGGTTTTGCGTTGTTACCGATAAGGGTTGATATATGAAATCACAAGCTGATAATCGAGTTTGTAATAGTCGCAGTAAGCCTTAACCGTTAGTTTCCCTTTCTCGACTTCTAAAATGTCCCTTATGGTCTTATGTTCAATATGTGCCTGATTGATTGAACAGTCATTAATAATCTGAATATCCTTGGCAGTAATAAAAATCCCACCTTTTAATCTCTCCTTTTCCATCTTCACGTAGTATTAATTCAAAAAAACTGTCCCGATTTGAAAACCAACGCCGTCCTGATAAATGCCTTTTTCAATGGCTTCCAGTTGGGTATTGATTTCCCTTAAAAGCGTAGCTAAAGCTTTGCCATGAGAGCGCTCAATCTTGAATAGTAAAGCCGAAAATATGATTCGCAGTTTATGTTCCTGTACCTTGTAAGCCTTACTTAAAGTGCTAAAGGTTTTTTCCTCGATAATGCGCTCAAAAAGCAGCTTGAGTTGAATATCCCTAAGATTTTTTTGCAGTTGTAAATCCCATTTCATCCACTGGGCAAGCAAAGGGGTGAGTTTGTGTTTATCTAGCTTCATAATCGTGATTTTGACACAAAGCTAGGCCAGTATTTACGGGTATTCCACTACCTTATCCCCATAAGGTCTACCACATTGGGATATGGTTTTTTAAGAAATGCTGTCTTTTCACCAAAAATGATCGGTTTTTTAATTTGTATTGCTCGAAATCCAACATTTTTATTTTGTTAAACATGGAAAAATGAACGCATTAGACTAAAAACAACCCGTATTTTTAATTCTCAACACAACCTACTGTATATCAACAATTAAAAAGCATGTCCGTAGCAATCCCGTACTGCTGATTACTCAAAATACGGAAAAAATACGACCACTTTTTGAGTCGTCAACCTCACTTTTTACGTTTTTATTGTGGCTGCAATTGAACTTAGTTTGACCAGGTTAAGCAGCTTTTCAAAAGGTAGGAACCCGAAAATACGTTTTGTAGAGAGAGGAATTATTTAGAGTAGGAAAAACGGATATTTGATTAGCCCTAGATCAGATTTGTCAATCTAAACCCCGTGGTTGAAGGTCAGAACAAATATTACACTTGTCAGGAAATTATTGAAGCTTATAAGGAGGTAAAGCTTTGGGGATGGAATGTGAACAAAATTGGGGCCTTTTATAATTGTTTACTTCTCGACGGAAAAAGAATACAGGGCAATAAAAAGACGTTAATCACTGAGTCAAGTTTTTTAAGACTAATGGAATTTGTATATAGCAGTTTAGACATATCACCATCAAAGGAAGAGTACATTGGCTATGAAGAAGTTTTAGAGTCCGTTCCACAAGCAATATTTTACAGATGGTCTCCAACCCTGATCGGGATGTTTTATAATTCTAACTTATTACAAGGAAAAAAATGCTGCATTGAAAACCGCAATCTGGTTACTCTTCAAAGCGTTCAAAGATTAATCCAATACACTTCTGAAAGATTTAGAAATATTGCCAACCTTTGAGGTTTATTCGTGAAAATATTTCGAGATAAAATCTGTTCTGTTAGGAACGTCAGTTTTTCTAAAAATGTTTGAGGCATGTTTAGAAACCGTTCCACCACTGATAAACATAATCTTTCCTATTTCATCATACGAAAGCTCGCGCTTTGCCAGCAAGTATGACAATTCAAATTCTCGCTTAGTCAACAGCTTTTTAAGTTCCGAAGTTAATTCACTTTGACTTTCAAGTGCTGCACGTTGCTTCTTATATTGCCAAAAGTAGCTCTTAAAATAGTTGAAGGTCGACATCAATAAGGCCAGATTAATGAATAAATGACTCCATCCTTTCTGGTCAAAGCCTATCATCAGAATGTAAGGCATTGTTGCCATAGCAAAGAACCCAACCGTACCACCTATTCTTAATGTTTTAAAGTGGGTTGCTCTTTCTTGGTTTCTAATTTGAATGGCTTCATCTCTGAATAGAACAAGCACCAATTTGTAACAGTAGTAGGTGATTATAACAGCCGGAAAGCCTATATAGATTTTTCGAGCCAGGTCAAGATCACCTGTTAGGAAATAAGTCCCCAAATAAAAAATACAATAGACACAAACAACTGAAATGATGAGGAATCTAATGGTAAAGAATGAACCGAAGTTAAAGTCGAGTTCGTAATGTAAATAGTAAAAATATGCAACTGCGAGGAAAGCTGTGCTGTTAAATAAAATGATGTGCTGAACAATCATAGGTATTGAGTAGTCGTAATTGGGCATTAATCCCCAAAGCACATTCATTTGAAGAAACAGTAAGATTAGAATTAAGAAATAGCGATTGGATGTATTGTTATCTGCAATGACCTGAACAATGGCAAAAAACAAAATGAATAGTTCAAGACAAGAAATAATAAAGGTGGAGAGGGGAAATACTGGCGTAAAAATGCTGTTCATCTGTTGGTAATTGTCTTTTTACCATCAGGTAAATTTGAAACACATTCAATGTCTTATACTTGATGGTTGGTAAGCTATTGATTTCGAAACCCCAGTAAAAACCCATGATACGCCATGCTACGTCATGATACCTCATGATACGCCATGCTACTTCAAGTTGTTTTTTGGGGGTTAAACGAAAATCGGGGACAAAAATATAGGTTTCGACGTATTAACCAAGCGTAAAATACCATGAGACAGTAAAATACGTTTTTATGCCTAGAGATAAATTACGAATAGATTGCGGATTTTACGCAATACTTCTTTTTATAGCTCCAAGTTGTTATTTGAACCCTTGTCTAAATAAGCTCATATTCATGCTACGCCATGATATTTCTGCATTTTGCAGATCAATTATTTTCTTTGAAATTCTATTTTTGGGTCCATGCTATTTATATCCTCAATTGATTATCCTGCTATGTCAATTCATATCTATTCAGATAATGAAGGATTTAGATGTCATAAATTCAGAAATGGCAAGAAAATAAAAGATGCATTTAAACAATGCGGTTCTAAAGTCGAACTTGAACAGTTTTTACTGTCATTGCCAAGTGCCCCGGAGAAAGAAATCAGATCCTTTATTGGTGTTTTGGAAAAACTACAAACTTGAGTATTGAATTTGAAGCGTAATAGCTAAAATATGGCATTTTACTTCTTTTTCTTTTTTTGATCTTCAAGCGACATTCCTTTTTTAAAACCCTTAAAAAATTCCTCCAAAGTCATATCAAAAGCATCAACTAGTTTAACTAAAGAAGAAAACCGTAAATCTTCTCCGTTCTCATATCTACCATATTGTGCTCTTGGGAAACCATGTTCGTAAGCAAAGTATTCGTAATTGGTGTATCCTTTTTCTTTCCTGATTTCTCTTATTCGTTTCGCTAATGCGATATTTGCTGCTGATTTTTTTGCTAGGTTTTTCTGTTCCATAGTAGGCTGTGACTTGCTCACAAAAGAAAAGAATACCCACCAAAATCGTTACTATTTATTAATAAGCTACAAAAAAGTAGCAAAAACTTAATCTAAACTGTTTGAGGTAAGCATATTTTACATATATTTGTATCAATCTAATTTGGCGATTGGATTAAATAAAGCAGAAAACTAAGTGGTCGGTTCGCCGATCACTTAACTTTAATTTTAGAGGAAATTATTTGATTCTTTTTAACGGGTCAATTTTAATCGAAAAAGAAGTTTTCTGTTGTCAATTCAGAATCTTCTTTAAAATTGAAATAACAAAAAAAGGAAGTGCTGTAACACTTCCCTTTATAAATAATGTAATTAATCAGTAGGCCGATTATTACAAACACCTTCATACTAACAGGTAGCTGAAAATGTTAGTATAAAGGTAGATATTTTTTCAGAGTAGGCAAAACCCAAAATCCTAATCTATGTTCCTGAAAATTCCCTTTTAACAAAATCTAAATAACCGACTATGGTTAATCAATCGAATATTTTCGAAAAATAATCTTGCAAAAAGACTTAAAACGGGACTGTTAAACAGGGTTTTTCTGTGAAAGAATCAGGGAAACTCCTTGTTGATACTTTGCGTGTAAGACTCTAATTTTGAGAGCATTTTCAGTATTCTACCCCTTGTTTTTTGATTTTTCATCAAAAGCCAATCATAATACATTATTGAAAAGTGCATAAACAATATGCCAAATTAAAAACGAATAACACTATAAATCGTCACTAGACAACCATGAAAACTCTATTCTATTTGCTAACTATCCTTATGACACAAACTGCTATCACACAGGTGGTAGGAGGTCATGACAATTCAAATCTTTTACCTGCTGAGGCTAAGCCTTCTACATTAACCAATGGTGGTTTGGTAGGAGATGTTAACCTTTTTACAGGTGACTATAATACCAGTGTACCACTTGGAAGTGTAGGAACACCCGGGGGACTTAATTACAGTTTGAATTTAAGCTATTCCACTACTTATACTGCCGGAACCTCACCAATGGTGGCATCTGGTATTCCATATGGTGAAGGCTGGAATTTAAGCTTACCAAGCATATCAATATCTAACGCAGCATTTTACGCCTTTTTACAACATGTTGAATGTTCTTATAAAACAAGTCCGGAAGTAGACACAAATTTAAATTATCATTCGCTTGGAACTGCACAAGTAAACGGTGATGTATACTGGTTTTCTCCGGTGGTTAAAATACCAGGTTACGCCAATGGTAAAGCCGTGTTTAAATACATGGATGGTTATAAAGCTGTTTTTGTATTAAACAAGTTTGATAAATATGTAAAACTGACCTATTACAATGGAATTTGGGAAGCGAAACTCGACAATGGAGATGTTTATACGTTTAGGGATGCTCTAACTACATACCGTTCTCCAAATAATCAGCGCATACTGAACTATGACTATTCCGATCATCAATCAAACAACCAAACCTATGACGTTACTGCTGCATCAGATTACGGTATTACACAACAAAGTGTCAAAAATGTTATTGAACCAAAAGAAGTTTATACCTCATGGTATTGTTCCAAAATAGAAAACCGAAATATTCCACACCAATCAATCCTGTTTGATTATGAGAAGTTCGGCCAATTTAACTTTTTTCAGGAGTACAATCAGTATCAGGTTGCCAATGCAATAGGTGACAAATTATTAAGCTTAACTGACCCTTCTGGTGGTTTTCCAAAAAACTTTGATGTTTATACTGATATACTATTAAAATCGGTTATTTCCTATGATCTGGCAACACCTGTAGATATTCTTGAACTGGAATATGAAACCAGTGGTATGTACAGTACCAATATGTTACACCCTGATCAACCGGGAGTAAGTAGAAAAGATTCATTATACAACTACAAAACAATCTATCAGCAGGGAGGTAACAGTAATTTTAATTCAGATTGGAACAGATATCTACACGGTAAAGCGGATGGTATTTCAGGTAAAAGCCAACGGGCACTTAACCCTACAAACCCTTATGAAATCTCAAATAATAGTAACAGCTATTTACGTCAAACAAGTATTGGGGGAGCTTCCAACATAGGTTTTAATCACGGCTACTTAGAATCCAGTCGAATAAATCAAACAAACCTTATTTCTGGTGACACCTATGAGCTAAGAACTAAGATTAAAGACTATAACGGCAATGATTTTCAAATGGGTAATGGTACTGTAGACATTGCCGTGGTTACGGGTGATATGAATGTTAATTTAGGAAATCAGATTGATACGATTATCCCAAACCCGCAAGGTGATGTGATAGTTTTTGGCCCTCAACAGTTTAGTTACGACACCTATTCACAGTTAAATAATAACTTCGTTTTAAGTCCAAATTACTATAACAAAAATGACTACCAAGCTACAAGGGGAGATCAAATTTACAGTACTTTCAATAACGCTGTAAAATGGCAAATCAATACGAGTGATACCTTAGTAACTTCCAGTGTTTTTGTCATGCCAAGTTTACCCGAATCCAATCAAGGGATTAACATTCAAATTGGGCCAGGTAACTCCGATCACGTGTTTAATAAAGAACCTTTACTGCAAACCGGTGAACAGATAAAATTATCAGACACCGAAGCTTCTGCATACAGTGGCTATGCACACATGACTCCTTTAAAGATGGCTTCGTATGCTGACATTCCGGCAAACTTCGGAATCGGTATGCCGTGGGCTATGACCTTACCATTGTATGCTGATGAAATGGGGGGAACTAACTCAACCGATCCCAAATTAAGCAATTATGCTAAGTTCTGGTGGAATGACGAAACAGTAAGTGTTCACGAATGGCCAAATGAACCTACAAAGTTTAACGATCAGGTAAAATTGGAAAGTGTGGAGCTTATCAGGTATTCTAAAAACCCTTATATGCTGAAACACGCTAAGCTTTATAAGACCAACGGTGAAACTGATCATTTAGAAAATACAGGTAAAATTCTGGTGAATAATATTGAGTTGGAATATGATATGAATAGCCAACGTCTATATGAAAACTATGAATACCCAATTAATAGTTACGATCAATATGTAGCCTCTTCTGCGGTATTAGATGAAAACGGCAATCCGATTGGTTCAGCCATTGACTCAATATTGATTTCAGGAGAAACCCAAAATATCATACTGGATTCTATGCTCGTTCAGTCCGAAACCCATTACCAATATGTGTATGAACTGACTAAGGTTAAAAACATTCCAACAGGCCATTTTAATGATGATACCTTATACAATCCTGATATTCCGGAAGAGGAACTACTACAAACCGACTTTAAATATAAATGGTTTGGGGGACATAGTAGGAATAGTTCAGAATCGGGCTTTACTGGTGTAATTAATCCCGGTCGTTCAACTCGAATTATGACCAAAATAGTAGATCAGCTTGGAGGGGAAACCGAAATAGAATATTACCCTCGTCATAGTTTGGCAACCTTAACGGGTGGTTATGGCCTTTCTCATAAAGGAGGCTGTAATACGGCTACTTATGTTTCCAGAAGTTACGCATCAAATAGAGCAACGATTGTACATCCCTCAGTAAAAAGTATTACCACCAATGAAAATTTAGCTACACCGCAAGCGTACAGATCAGATATATTTAACCCTATGTATAAAAAGGTGGATTATATCTACGATACCACTAAAATTATATATGAGACCAGTGACATTACTTTGCCCGCCAACTTTAGGAAAGCGTTTAAATACTCATATAGTAAGGGATTTGAAAATACTACTGTACTGGATAGTGAATTGGAAACGGGAGAACGGAATTACACAAAATACTACCATCATGGTAATGTATTTACACCTTACTATAATTCATCTACTCAGGAAATAGTTTTCGATAATTCAACGATTGAAGAATACCTCTACTTTGGTAAACTCAGAAAGGTAGAACAGTATAATTCAAGTGATAATATTGAATCATCTATCGAGTATGATTACGAGCATACTTTGGCCTATTTAAACGGATATGAAAGAAACCATACAAAAAGGTCAAGCAATTTAATTAACGAGGATATAGCCCCATTTGTAGGTGTTGCCAATGACCTGACTAATGCGAGTTATGACTACGAATATGGCGATATTTACCGAAACGAAACCGAGCTTAAAGACTCCATAGATTTTAAAGGATTGAGTCAAACTTGGGATGGTCGCCACGAGGCTGCTGGTTTTGCAGGTGTTTATTTTTACAATGACATTAAAGCAATTAATGACGATTGGAAGCTACACAGCTACTTTGTAAAACTGGCCTCAAAGTCAACAAAAACTTACGATCAAACCTGTAGTAAGGAAGCAAAGGTTTTTCCGGCGTCCGAAGTACTGAATGAATTTACTATTTCTCCTAATCCATTTGGAAATGGCCCGACCAACCCCACAATATTTTCAGCAGTCAAAGACCCCGACCACATTACAAGTATCATTAATTCTACCACCGGAACTGATATTAAAGATTCTCTAATAGTTGATTCTCCCTTAAGTGATTCGGTTTTAAATGCCTTTATTGACCACATGGCTGATTTTGACCAGGATGTAGTTTATGAAGTATTACGGGTTCAGAATCCATTTAATGAAGCTTACCTGAAACGTGTTTTTGACAATACACTTTCACTTAGCCCAAATCAGATTATTGAAATTTTCAGGTCGCAGCCCTATATAACGGACAATATTCAAAAACATATCATTGAAAATCATGAGTACAGCCAAAACGAAATATTAACAGCTATCCTTAACCACAATGCCTATTTATCAGATAATGTACTAACAAGTTTAATTGAGCAAGAGGCGTTTCCTGAACCGGTACTTTATGACGTACTTACAGCGCAACCCCAATTAAACCACAATACCTTATTGACCTTATCGAATACAAACAGTCAGGTTGGTGGTGCAAATGTAGCCAAGGTATTAGCTGTTCAACCGGCTGTACCTGATGATGTATTTAACAAAGTAATAGATAATAACAGCTTTTCAGAAGCGATTAAAGTACAGATTTTAAACGAATCAGTCAGCTATCCTTCTGAAACAGTGTTGATGGATTTTATTACCTCCGAACTCTCAACCAACGATATAGTAAAAATTGCTTTGGCTTGCCCGTATGATATGAGTGACGATCTGGAAATTCATATTAAAGATATTATTGGTCAAAACAACTGGCAGACTATTGAGCCCATTCAAAAAGATTTAAACCCCTATGAACTCTATTGTCATAATCTGTCAACTTGTAACGATAGCTACATTGAAAATATAGAAGAATACAGTTATTACGAGGCGGATTACAGAGGACATACCTTAGCCGAAGGGTATAAAAAGTTAATGGGTCTTGAGGATGTAGAAGGTAAAGCGGTGAATGATGCCGGACTTAATATGACCTTACAGGACATTATCTTAAAACATGAACCGTCTTGGCAATTGTTTAGTGTGAACCAATATTCCCCACAATATCCAGGAGCTTATAAGAAACAGGAGTATTTCTATTACTTTGATGAACTTAATCGTTTAGACCGTCATATTCAGTTTTATGACCTTGAAAAAAACAAAGCATGGTTTTCAACTGGGCATGCTACCTTTTTTGATACAGTTGTTACAATTGCAGGCCATACCGATTTTTACGCAGAACCAAATATTGAACCAGGGGCTATTCCTTTATCAGATGGTGCAAGAAACGCCCAAAAGAACTTGTTAAGAAATCTGGCTTTTCAAAAAACAACCTTTTCAAAAAACAATAATGACGAAGCTCCACTCATGCAATCGTCCTATTACTACTATGAGAGTAAATGGAAAGTACCGCAATTGGCGGATTCTACCGAAGTGGTTTATTACTCAGGAGCGCCATGCCCTCCGGTTATACCACCAAACCCATGTGATGCTAACGCAATTTTAGCATGGGCACACGGAAATGCAGCGGCTATATCTACCATTGAAGATAATACACCACTTGGTTATTGTGCTTACCATTTTGATCCGCCTTTCGGCCCTATTTATTATGTTGAGGATGATGTTAATATTGAAAATTGCGGATCAGCTTATTACCACTATTCCTATACGCAGGTACATTGTAATGATGGTACGGTTAGTACTGGTGACGGTTCCGTTGAAGAACCTTTATTCCTGACCCCTCCTGTTTGGAAAAATTACCTATTCCTTAAAAATGTAGCCGTTCAAATTGATACGATACCAAATACAAGTACCGATTGGAATTTTAGATTAGATGATGATAACTCTTATATCGCCTACTTTTTAGCTGGTGAAAAAGACTCAAATAACCTTACGGTAAATTCAATGATTTACCCTTTTGATACATTAGGGGTAAGAACCATTGACAAAGTAAATCGTTACGGACAAATTGAATTAGAACATGACCAATCTGGTATTTATACCAAATACAACTATAATTTACATAAACGTATCTGGCACATCAATTCAAACAATAACGCCAATTGTCCGGGCGAGGGGAATTACGGAAGTATTATTAATACAAACATTGGCTTACCGACTTCAATTATTGTAGGCTATAATCGTTCCGATTCATTAAGGACAGATTACGAATACTACCCTAACTATGCCATTAAAAGCATTACTGATCCTAATGGTATTGAGTTAAAGTATGAGTACGACCAATACAACAGACTCCATAAATCATATGAAAACGACCGTTTACTTGGACAGAACAAATACAGTTATTGGAAACGGGACAGTACTTATGCTTTTTCAGCCCGAACAAATCAAAACTATGTAGAAAGCTACCTCTATAACTCAGCCTTACCAACTACAGGTTATAACGGTTTACATTCCCTATCCTATATTGATATTTACGGGCGTAATATTCATAGTGTAACAGCTTCTAACAATGATTCAGTTGTGGTTCACTCAGGAGCTATGAAGCTAGACAACTGGAACAGAATATTACAACAACTAAAACCAGAGGTTTCTTTTGGTAATTCAAACGGCAACCTTGACTTTACGGGAGAACTTACTGGTGACTACCAAGAGTTTAGCTATGAGAACAATACTAAAGGTCGTCTACTCCGTAGGGCTGTATTCGGCATTAATAATATCAATAGTACGCATACCGTTAAGCAAAATTACAGTTTCGTCAATAAGGTACAATTGGCCTGTGATCTGGACTTAAGTAAGAATGAAATTCACCTTTTGGTTAATGATGAATTTTCAGGCGACCCACGATTCATAAAACATGAGTTGGAAGACGAAGACGGTAAACAAATGATTACTTATTCTAATGCCGTTGGACAGAAAATTGCGAACCTTCAGTATGGCGAAAATAGCTTAGATAAAGTAGTAACGCTTTTTGCTTATGATAGCTACGGTAATTTAAACCAGGTCATTAACCCTAAAAAACAAGTCTCAAAATACAATTACAATATCCTTGGTCAGCCTTACTTGCAGGAAACTATCGATGGTGGTAAAACCAAATTCATGTATAACAAGCAAGGACAGTTGGCAGTTAAGCAAACTGAAAATGGTAAAGCAGGAGAATATTTTGAACAGGAACAAGACACTTTACCTTATTATACAAGGTATGAATATGACGATTTTGGAAGATTAACAGCCCAAAAGAAAGCCTATCGTAACCGCTTAGTCTGGAACGTAGATAACAGCAAAGTTGACCCTTTGTTTTTTAAGGATACCATTTCAGGAATTGACCCCGATTATGGTACACCGGTAATGAACGCCTATAACCAAACTCAGGATTATTTTGATTACCATTTTTCAAATCAAAGTACCTACTCATGGTTAGCCAAAGTGAATTTGGTAGTTGATAAGCCACACCCTGTCGGTTTAGACTCAGGAACAGTTTTAGTCACTGATTTAATGACCTCTGATTTGGCAGAAAAGATCATTCAGTATGGTGGTTCAAATGCGGATAACACACTTGGCAAGGTCAAGTTCATGACCAGTTGTGACAAAGAGGGAAATAGTATTCAAGTGACACAATTTACTTATGATACTGAGGGGAACATTGCAACTGAGTTGATCAGCTTTACCGGAAGTGTTGCTAATGCCAATAACACGGTAACGGCTAAAATCCATTACCCAGATTATAACTACCAACGAAGCCTTAAAAAAATGGAGGTGGATATTGATAACAACGGTATTATTGATTTCCAGTACCATTATGATTTTGACGATTGGAATCGTCTAAAAAAGGTGTATTTCAACTTTGCTAATCAGGAAAGTGAAAAGGTATTAATTACGGCTTATGACTATGATTATGTCACCGGACAGAATACCGCAATTAGGCATTACCAGACTGAGGTTTGTGATCCGGGAGGGGAAACCTATAGCGTGACCCCTAACCAACTCATCCAAACCATTAATAAAGCCTATGATGTGCGTTACAGGTTAACGGATCAGACTAGTGAGTTATTAGACATTAAACTTTATTACGATAATAATACTCCAGGTACTTACCTGAACCAAACCGTAACCGCTTCGAAGAACTGGAACGGGAATATTAACGCTATGAGTGTGGACTATAAAACAGATAATTCTGCGTTATCGGTGTTTAACTCTCCTGCGTCCACTTTCTCCGAAAAAACGGATTATGGTTATACTTATGATAATTTAAACAGACTCGTTCAGGCGGATGCTACGGTAGGTAATTTTATCAATAACTCAACGGCTACATACGGTATTGGTGACGCCTTTTACAGTTACGATAAAATAGGAAATTTCACCCATTTACAACGTGGTGTAAGAGATACGGTGATTAATGGGCAAGGTGTACTGATTAATGATGATTGGAACTATACCTACAATAATGCAAACAATCAGTTAACCTCGGTTGATGCACAAAACAGCTATACTTTAACCCGTAATTATACTTATGATAAAAACGGAAACTTATTAACTGATGATTATAGAGCTTTAGATTCAGTAACGTATTACCGTGATAATTACCCTTATCAAATCAGTAAACCTAACCTTCTGATTGATTATTTATACAGTAATGATGACCAACGGATTTACAAGCATACCTTAAACAGTATTTCCAATACTACAGAAACCGAAGAGTTTTATCTTAAAAATATTGGTATTCTTGATATGGTTTCGGGCAACTGGACGTACTACGTAACTGGTTTAGGTCAGGAAGCTAAAATAATCCCGAATAGTGAGCAAACGCCAACAGCAATAACCAATGCCGGTGACTATAACCCACAACACGCCGGAGACCTTGATATTAGCTTTTACATTACAGATTATTTAGGCAATACCCGATTGGTATATAGTCCGATTGATAATTGTACAAGTTCAAATACAGATTATTCTATTAGATATGTGGCTGATTTTTATCCTTACGGCAAAGTACTAAGGGAATTTTCTCAGGGGGAAAAAGAAAGGTTTTTGACAACAGAGCATGAACGAGATCGTGAAACAGGATTAGATTACAGGGGAGCTAGGTTTTATGATAGTGATGTTAGTCGGTTTTTATCACTTGACCCTTTAGCTTCACAGTACCCTTCATTAAGTGATTACACCTATGTAGCAAGTAACCCTATTCTTTATACTGATCCTACGGGGATGGCTGTTGAGACAAGGTATAAGGATAAAATTACTGGAGAATTGATAGAAGATGTGAATGATGGCTACGATCAAGATACTTATGTAGATAGGGATCAGTTCAAATTAGTTCGTGATTATGCCGCAAGAAGTGGATTAGATTTTAAGAACCAATTCCACGCAAGGTATTTTACCGATCAGTATACTGGTTGGGGTAAAGTTGGTCAACAACTAGGTTTGTATTCATCTCATAAGAGTGATCAACAATGGAGGAACTTTTACTCTAATGACATGTCATCAATTGACCCGGCAGGAGGAATGTATGTACATGTTGAACTAGCAGTTCTCGAATTTGTCACAATTAATAAGTATCTTGGTGTAGCATTTAGAGGTGTTAAATACGCATTTTTAGGAAGTACTACTACTAGTACTGGTACAAAATTAGCCTACAATTTGGGAGTTGCCGGAGAAAGAGCAGTCGGCGTAAGTACTAAAACAAGAATTCCGTCATTAACAGGAACAGCAAGTTATAGGATACCTGATATTATAACAAGTACAACCCTAACGGAAGTTAAAAACGTTGCGCATCAAAGCTTAACAAGGCAGTTAAAGGACTTTCTTCTGTTTTCTCAACAAACCGGAAGAGAATTTGTATTATATACGAGGTCTACTACTACATTTTCAGCACCTTTGCAAAATTTAATAAACCAAGGGAAAGTTGTTGTTAAAACTATTCCAGGAATGTAAATATTATGAAATCAGATAACGAAATAATAAGAAACGAGCTTTCAAAAGTTGGTGTTGCCGTTGATGATATTTATGAATTAGTGAATACTAAAAAAAAATACACCAGTGCAATACCAACCTTAGTCAAGTTATTAAGTAAGGTAAATTTGGATAATTCAAAAGAGGGAATCATTAGGGCACTGTCTGTTAAAGAAGCTAAAGGAGTTGCCGGTCAAGCTCTGCTTCAGGTGTATCAAGAAACGAGTAAAGAAAAACAAATGTTACTTTGGGCAATAGGAAATACGTTTGAAACCATTGCTTCAGACAAAGAACTAGATGAAATTCTGAAAATAGTTAATGATCCTGAAAATGGAATTTCCAGACAAATGTTTGTTCTGTCGCTCAGAAATTTTGAGCTCTCTAAGGTTGAAACAACTCTTATAAAGCTTTTAGATGATGATGAAGTATGTGCACACGCATTGGAAGCATTGGGGAAATTGAAATCCATTAAGGCAATTCCAAAAATCAATAATTTATTAAGCCACAAGAAAGCACTTGTAAAAAAAGAAGCTCAAAAGGCTTTAGCTAAGATTAATACGTAAATTTCGTTCCCTCTATTAACAGTAACAATGAAACCACTTTTTTTACTTTTTGTAACACTTTTTTACCTATCCCCTTTTACTAGTTACAGTCAAAGGACAGTTAACACTACCTTTGTCTTTCCTCATGCGAACGAATACGAAATTCGAATTGATGAAGAAAAGGTATTCAATCAAAATCAGATCTCTTTAAGGAGAGGTGAGCATACCGTTGAAATTTGGATTCCGGCTTTTGAGATCATTTACGATACAATTTATGTTCATCCAGACTCCTTAAATTCTTTTCAGTACAGGACAAAGCGATCCGAAGAATACAAAACTTATAAAGAGGCCAAATCAGAATACAATCAGAAAGCCGGAGTAGTTTCGATTCTACCGATAACCCATATAGCGTCTTTGGGATATGCAACATATCAATGGTTTGATGCTAAAAACCTTGCTGAAAGATACGAGCAAAAAATAGTGCAGTATCAAGCTGAAAAGGATATCAGCTTAACCCTAAAATATAAAGGTGAACTGGATGCATGGCACAGTGAATATGTAAAAAAGCAAAGAATATATAATACTACGCTTATCGTTTGTGGCGTTTTAGCGGTCAGTTCTGTAGTTGCAATTTGGAGGTTTAGAAAAAAGTACCCAAAACCTAACCCTACCTACTTAAATAGTCCGTTTGTCTCAAATAATTTGACCCTTTCAATCGCGCCAACTACCTACGGTCTTGGATTAAAACTAAACCTATGAAGTTTATTTTTTTAATAGTCGTATCATTTTCTTTTGCAGCTTGTATGAAAGACATTAATAGTGATTACGAATTAAACGTATTAGATACAGAATGGGAAGGAGAATGGTTTCAATATCATGACCATTTTGTAGATACCATAATTTTGGTTAACAATTTTAAGCAACCCGATCACAAAGTAAAATTTGAAATCATTAACCAATCCTTGATTGATAATGTAGGTAATTTTTATATCCGTAGTATTTCTTTGCCTCAAGCTGACATTATTCCTGTTATTATGGAAGGTGACAAAGCGTTTTTTACAGTTTCTAGGCGGGGGATACATACGCATGTGTGTTGGCAAATAGATGTAAGCCAAACAAACACCAAGAATTTTATTCTTGAATCGAATTACTGTCAGGACTATTAATCCGAGTAAAAATTCTCAATAGTCAGAAAACCTTTTACCCTGCCTGATCTAAGTTTTCCATAATCTCAATCCTTACCACATCCTCCCCATCAATTAAAACTCTGTAGTCTTTTCCTTGTTCAGCATTAACCCAAAAAAACCACTGGTTTTTCTCCATTAAATCAGTATGCTCGCCAAGACTTAAAATTTTATAGCAATTCGAGAATGAACCTACATAGACTGTTTCACTACATATTAAGCGGACAACTGCCATTTCTTCCCATAAGTCTTTTTTAGTCCTTTCAATAAAGTTGATTATTTCTGCTTTAGTCATTATTGATTATTTTTTAATCAATAAAATTACGATTTTTTAATCAAAGCTCAATGTCAACTTACTTACAAAACAAAAAAAAAAACATAACCATTTGAAAGTGAATCAACATTGTTTCATTTGTGTTCTATTTATGAGCTAGAATTAGAAGATTCTATCAAACATTAATAGAGTGAAAACTTATATTACTGATTTACAGATATGTATAAATACTTAAGAAAATTCAGTATTTAGACGTATTTTTCTCAAAAACAGACACTTTATTGTTCCAAAAGTGTCTCATTATTAAATAATCTTTATACTTTCCCTTCAATCAATGAAAAGATTAAATCACATTCAGTCTTTTTTAAAAAGGCAAATTGTTCCACCATAACATTAAAGTTGTAGTACACTTTTACTTTGATAATTACTGAAAAACTCTAAGAAATAAGTAGTAATTAATACAATTAAAAATGAACTCAAAATTGAAACTTGGTCTGATAACCATAATTGGGCTGTTTTTGTGTCAATTGACATATGCTCAACACAGGTATCTTGATACCACCTGGACTTCAGTAAGTCCACCAGTAAATACCACCCATTACCATACCTCAACAATTGCCGTTTCTGGAAACTTATATGTTGTCGGTAATGGCATCAATTCAAATGGAGATTCCGATATTCTTACCATTAAGTATGACACCAACGGAGATACCCTGTGGGTTGAGTCTTATGCCGGAAGTGCCGGAGAAGATGATTACGGAATCGAAATTCTTGCTCTGACCAATGGAAACATTGTTGTAGTAGGAACTGCAAAAAACACAAGTTCAGATTATGACTATGTTGCCATTTGCTATAATTCATCTACAGGAGATGAACTATGGAGCAGAGTTTGGAACGGGGCTGGAAATGGAGAAGATATTCCGACTTCAATGATACGGGATGACTCCAATAACATTTACATTGCTGGAGGTTCCGAGGCAACTAACGGCTTCTCAAATTATGGTGTTATTAAATTATCTTCCACAGGAAGTGTTCAGTGGAGTACTTACTATGATTATAATAATTTACACGATGCAGCGACTTCAATTTCACTCGCAGGATCAGCTTGCATAGTAACTGGTGGATCAGCTGCATTGACTGGAGATTATGATATCGCAACAATCAGATTGACTACAAGTACAGGTAGCATGACGAGCAGTAAAAGAATAAATTTGACTGGTGTTACATTGCAAGATGCCAGGGCAATGACTACGGATAGTCAAAACAACATTTACATTACCGGATTTGCAACAGTGAGTGGCAATAAAAATATGCAAACAATCAAACTGGATTCAAGTTTAAACGTAGTCTGGACAGTTAATTATGATGGTGGTTTTGAAGATGATGCTTATGATATTGTAGTAGACAATTCCGGAAATGTGTTTGTTACTGGTTACACTCAATACGATTACAACCTGAATAAATCAGCATTAATCAAATACAACAGTTCAGGAACACTGCTATGGTCTGAATTCTTCAATTCTCATATAACGGTCAGCACAGAAGCAAAAAAAATGGCCTTGAATAGCAATGATGAGATATTTATTACCGGTACATTGACCAGAGATACTTCAGAATTATTCTTTTTTAATCAATATAACGAAGATGGCGCACTTTTAATCTCTACAGAATATGAAAGTAATCATATTGATAATAGTGCTTATGATATTGCAATTGATGGCTCAGATGTATATGTCACTGGACTTTCAGATTCAGTTGGAGCAGCAAGAACCAGATCACTTAAATATTCGTTACTTACACCTGTAACGGCTAGTCACTTTTACTTAAATGGCAAGCCTTCATATTGGTGTCAACAAGCGGGAATGTACTCATTCGCTCTTAATGACTCTACTGAATATACAGGTGGATACGCGTCTCATATTGTTAGTCATACTGCTTTTCATGTGGATGGAATACATTATGTTTATTTTAAGGAGTCTGCGAGCAATGTTCAAATTGATTCAATGATAGATGTGATAGAATCAGTACCGAATTTCAACAAAGAATATATGGTGGCAACCTTGACCAGACATTGTGACAAATCTCATGAAGACGAATACTATGCAGGTTTAAACAATCGAATAAATATCATCTTTGAAGATCCTCTAATAACGTTAAGTGAAGTTGATTCTTTTGCAGCGCTTTATGATACATATGTTTCATTTGATCCTGGAGTATATCAAGACGGCGGCGTTTTTGTGCTAGAGCCGGAAAAGACGATTACGAAATACGATTTTTACAGTCCAACGCTTACAATGGATATTGCCCGTGACATGGAAAATGACGATTCTCTTGACTTTGTAAAATTCGTTGATCCGAGTATGCGAATGTTTCGACCAAGCAGCCCGGATGACTCTTTATACAATGAAATGTGGTGGGCAAAAGACACTATTCCTTATTCATGTTATGGCGAGGAAGTTCATCCAACAAGTATTGATCTGGATTGTGCATGGAATTTCGAAGATGAATTTGGTACGGGAGAATATTATAGTGGTGATGGTGTGATGGTTGCAATTATCGATTTTGATGGCGTTCAGTACACACATCCTGATTGCAATGGTATGTTTCATCCAACAGGATATAACTCGACAAATAGTAACCCTACCTCTGTAGTTGCCTTTTTTGATGATCTATATCTTGGTATGGGTGATAATGAAGCTCATGGGCAGAATGTAGCTGGAATTATTGGGGCCAGAATAGATAATAATGAAGGAATAGCAGGTGTGGCGCATAATTGTACAATACTGCCATGTATTTTCCAGGGTCATACTGATAGTTTTAATCAACTACTCTGGATAATCTTCGCAGCTGATGATGAAAATGAGGTTGATATCATTAATATGTGTTTTGATTATGGTGGAATGACATTGGAAGAAGCCATGGGATTCTCGTTCTATGATGTTATGGAAAAGTGCTATGAGTTAGGTCGCCCTCATCCCGATTTTCCTCAACTGCCACAATTATCCAGAGGAATTTCATTAATTGCTTCAGCAGGAAACAACAACGGGAATGTACCTCAAATTCCGGCTCAGATACCGTTTGTATTTAGTGTTGCTGCTACAAATCCATACGATCAGATAAAAACTGAAGGTGATGGATTTAATCCCGGATTTGATTGGGGGAGTAGTTATTTTGACCATTTGGACGTTGCAGCTCCGGGATCATGTATTTGGTCAACGGATTTTACTGACCAAACATTCTCAAATCCAACTCATTGGGGATATGATAGTGCGAGTGATTATCATCTATTTGAAGGTACTTCTGCGGCTGCACCCATAGTAAGTGGAATAGCAGCTTTACTTTTGGAGAAAGACAGTATGTTAACCGCTGATGAAATATATGATGCGATTAGATTAAGTTGTGATAAAGTCGGAGGATATTCATACAGCAATAACTGGGAGTCTGGTCGCTGTTTGGAGCTTGGGTATGGACGTGTTAATGCTTGTAACGCATTAAATAGTCTTAACCAGCTTTCTGTTGAAGAATCCATAACTGAATCCGGTTTCGAAATCATTCACGGTAACCCGATTAATGATTTTCTAACTGTTACCATTAATGGCACACAAAATTATTCTATTACTATTGTAAATATTATGGGAGAAGTAGTTTACCATTCTGATAAAAATTCTTCCTCCAACATTGAAGTAGATATGCAACGATATGCCAACGGTGTTTACATGATTAATATAACTGATCTTGATACTTATGAAACACAGACTTCAAAAGTAATTAAACACTGACCCTAAAAGCAAACCCTTTCTGTGCAACATCATGGAAAGGGTTTGCGTTTTCACTGAGACAGATGCGCAAACAACTGGTTATTATACTACTATCTTTTATTTCGTCGTTCACTTTGGCGCAAAATACTTTTCAATTGAGTATAGACAAGAATGATAGTATGTCTATAGGTTTTGTTGCAGGTTCAATTATAGAATCTACTTATGGAAGTGTGTATTGTGTTAGTACCATTTATCCAAATGGTGGAGACGCAAAACCACGAATAGTTAAACTCAGTGAATCAGGGGTTGTACAATGGGATTCAATTTATAGCGAAATCAATTCCTTTGAAGTTTCTCCTGAAATAATGCCAACAATGGATGATGGCCTTATTCTGGCAACAGATGGTATTTCTTCTCCATATGATGAAGAAATTTTAGTGCGGAAGATTAATTCAAATGGTGTCATTGAATGGTTCAATTCTTTCCAGGCACTTGACTTTCTTGATATGTGTCCAACCAAAGATGGCGGTTATTTGTTATTAGGAGAAGTCCGGGAGCAAGCCAGTATTTCCAACAGAGATATTATCATTCATAAAATTGATGAAAATGGCAATTTATTATGGACGTCTCATTTAGGTGATTCTAACCAAGATGAAACAGCCATGTCTGTAAGAGAGCTAGACGACCAAATTTATGTGTGCGGCTATATCGATCATTCTTCAAATGGAGATGATGGCATCATGTATGCCCTAGATAATGATGGTGATTTGATTTGGGATGTATTGCTACCACCCAATCTTTCAGACGTTAATAACACCATCATTTTTATTGCATTTCAAATTGATAATGCGCATTACTTTGCGTGGGATATTCATAAAATAAACCAGTTCGATCCTCTAACTGGTCAGACATGGCAGGTTCCTGACTCTATTCAAATAGGAATATTACCTCAACAAAATAAGGGAACAAATTTTGATATTTCTTGTGGTGTAAATCGACTCAAAGTATTGACTACATCCAGTCCCTATATTTTAAAACAATATAGTGATCTGGTCAATAGTGATTCAGAAAAGGAGATTGAAGGTGTAACCGGGAGTTTGGCAGAAATTTGGGGTACACAGGATGGTGGTACGCTAATTCTGACAGGGAACGGAGATAGCATACAAATAACTAAAACCGATTGTTTAGGTAATATAGATTTTTGGAGCAGCGAATGTAATTCAAAAGTTCCACCTGAACATAGTATGATTCTTTATCCAAATCCGGCAGAAAACGAAGTCTATGTTGAAGCAACCTTTAATTTTGATGAGGTGGTGTTCTATTCTCCAAATGGTGCATTAACGTCAATTTCAAATTTTTGCGAATGTCCAAGGATGACTATTGATATATCCGACCTTTCAGCAGGGGTATATTTTATTCGTATATCCTCAGATGAGCAGTTTGCTATTTCCAGAATCGTAAAGCGTTAGTCTATTGCAATGATTTACATATCCTGAATTTCTAAATCGCTAACCCTCAAATTACATTTTCCAAAATGAAGAAAGATTCTACTTTGCAAAAAGCATTGTATATCCTGCAATACAATGGGTATTATCAGGTGGACGGTGAATTATTCGATATTGACACAAGTGGTATTGTGACAGTTTCAGATGAATCCAATGATTCAATTGTTATCAAGGGGTATCGGTTTACAAAAACGAGCTTTCTCGTTGAAGGATTTATTGGAAACGACACCTACTTACAAGGAGTGCAATTTCATATTGGTGGTGAGATTCAAGGCGACTTCAACGCAATATGGAATATTCATCATAATGACAAGGTGATACGGACAACTGTAATCGGAAAGTTCATGTTGTTCCCTATTTAGACAACAGTTTAAATACGAACTGCTTATATTGTTGTTAGGATCATTTCTTAATTGATAAAACCATGATGGAAGAATCTTTGGATGATATCAAAAAACAAAGACACAAAAAAGCGCCATACCTCATCCGACTTATCAGGGTTGGATTAAAAGCCATGTGGTTTTATGTCCTTTTCCCAACTCGTAAAAAAAACGACCTGTTCTAATCCATCCAATCGGTATTTAATCTTAAAAGAAAGTCGCATTTAAGTCAAAATTTCGTATTTTAGAATGACTGTCACTAACCCTATAGCCTTTACCATCCCTGCTTCACATGTAAATGATAGTTAAGTGACTCATTTTGAATTTTTAAAAGAATTGGCATGTGTTATAATGTGGCTCAAATGGAATACCGTAAGTATAAATATGCTATGCGGTACGGTGATCTGTCAGATGAGGAAAAGGACTTACTGACTGAAAGCTGGAAACAATTTGAAGAAGAAAATCCCGAATTATTTGATGTTGCAAGATTTCATAGTAACGGTTTTTCTTATCCTCCATTGTTTACCCTGATTGATGATAACGGACTAAAAGCTACACGGTTTATATGGGGATTAGTCCCGCACTGGGTCAAAGATGATGAGCAGGCTGACCAGATTAGAAGAAATACTTTAAACGCACGTGGTGAATCCATTTTTGAAAAGCCTTCTTTTAGATCGTCAGCAAAGGATAAACGCTGTCTGATTGTTGTAGATGGTTTCTATGAACATCATCATTTAAAGGGCAAAAAGTACCCCTACTTTGTTCAGCATGAAGAAAAAGACCGACCATTGGTATTTGGCGGTCTATGGTCAGAGTGGGTCAATAAATCAACAGGTGAAATACGCCAAACAGCTTCGATTGTGACTACTAAGGCTAATGGACTCATGTCAACCATCCATAATAACCCCAAAGCCAAAAGTGGCCCCCGTATGCCTCTCATATTGGATGAGGAAAATTTTGAAATTTGGCTTAAATCAAAAGATAAAGATGAGATAAGGACTGTTATTAAGCCTTATGATGAAAGACTAAAAGCCCATACAGTTTCACCACTCACAGGTAAAAAGGCAGTGGAAAACACTGAAGCTAAAATTAAAGAACAGGTTTATCCAGAACTCTTACCTGATGGTGGGCAAAACAAATTATTCTGATGGCCAATATTCTTACTTTTAAATTTGAATCTTCAGGAACACCATTATCAAATGGAAACACTTGCGAATTTGAAATCTCGCATAATTTAATTGGTTTATACCTTCAATCAAAAAATCAACTCTTTGTTGTTTTGAATCTAAGTATTACCAGTACTGATGATAGTTTGCTTTATTTTCAGAAAGGAAAATTTATTTTTGAACTACCCGAATCAATCCGTTCAATTCAGGATATTTCACCATTGGTTTGTGCTGATGTAGCCAAAAAATCAGGACAAGAAGCCAAACGCTATTTAGCTGAATCCTTATCCATTGAATTCAGTGATTTAGCTTATGTATTTTCTTATGATGAAATTGAAATCGGTAAAGAACTACACAAAGAAATTGAAGATTCAAATGACCCTGCTATTTTATTCGGCTCGCTCGACGATTTTTTTGGTTCAGACAACTGTTTAAATTGAAGCCTTCCTTTCACATTTCCATGTATCTTTAACAATCTTCTGGAACGAAAATTGGACAGAAGGCTAAAAGTTAGGTGTACAACTCCTGGAATATTTATCATTTAGCCCTTAAATATGAAAAAGGAAATAATTCTGGTATTATCAATGTTCATCAGTTTGCAATCATTTTCACAATCAGTAGATATCGTGGAAACCGAAAATCATAGAGTGTTCCAACCTTTAGAAACTGATTTAAAAGAAATCAGCAAAAAAGACTTCAATAAGTATCTAAAAGCAGAACATGAAAGCTGTGATTACAAAGACCTAAATCTAAGACCTGAAACCTCATGTGACGAAATTTGTGAGACATGGGTATATGAAATCGGAACAGATAAGAAGTTTCTCTTACCCTGTCAGTTTGATATTGGTGTTTTCGGCGATTCATTTTCACCCGGTTGCAAGTTCTTAGTAGTATGTTCAACCTATGACGGTCCCGATTATAAGGACTATTATGAAAACAGGGCGGAAATTTACTTCTATGCAGTCACTGGCAAAATGGGAATGCAAAGTATGGAATGTGCATTCACATACTTTAGTAAAGATTGGTCAATAGCTGATTATGCTTGGATTAGTGACACCGAAATTGCAATAAAAACTTACGTTGGTCAACGTTATGATGATGATACTAAATTAGATTATAAGTATTACACATTGACGGTTTCAAATATGACTTCAGATCAGGATTAATCTTTAACGGTTCTATCTTTAATCAATACCTTTTGCTGTCCATAATTGCAGGTTATTCATACCCTTTAAAAAATAGCATGTCTAAGTTAAATGTCTCATTTGGGAACTATATCAAAGGATTGAACTTGCAAAACTTACAAGTATTATTCATTCGATTGTGAATTCATAAATAGTACAAAGGCAATTTGCACTCGATTCAATCAGCCTTATTCGCTTGTGATCAGATTGCAAATGCAATTAAAACCTAGGTATTTTCCCTGTTGACTTTCAGGTATTTATATCTTATAATTGGCAGCATAAATACAGTAGGTATTTAATTCATAAAAAAAAGGAAACCAGAATGAAAGTTTATTCAATAGACTATTACACAATTAATGCTAAAATTCTTCCTGTAAGTGTTACTCCAGAGGATCGGTACAAGGAACTGATAAAAAACTGGCTAACCAAAGGATACAAAGTCCAAACAAAGGGTGACAGGTCTCATTACTACACCTTAATGAAGCTTGACGAAATTAATCAGGGAGAAGCCTATTATGGTGTGATAACAAAATTTATATCGCTCAAGGATATAGATTTCATTAACACTGATACAGGAGAGTTGATAGAATTTCCTTTGCCGAAAAATGTAGAGGGAAAGGTAAACGATTATGAGTTTATTTTCATACCGAAATACCACAGGTTTGCCTTTGTGAAAACTGGAAAAATTGATGATACCATTAAGAAGACTGGAGCTCCATTAAAAAAAATGACAGAAATTATTAAGATGGCATTTGACAATGGCTTAGATATTGGAGGGAACCAAAATACGGTGGTAGAAATTGCTCAGGACAGTTTTATTTTTGAGGAGATTTTCCAAGGCGAGTTGTACAATCTTTCAATTAAAGTTTCTTATACAAATGACGATCTAAATCCAGAAGCAAAAGAAGCAATGGATTCTTTACTAAAAGATGGAAGAATAGCCGAATTTTATGCCAAACTAACACCGGAAAGAAATGGAACCATTAATACAGATGAAACATTGCCTAAAGGACTACTCCAATTGGCGGAAGAAAATGGTAGCTTTAAAGCAACAGTAGGTAGTCCAGAAGGGGTCAAAAAGATAAACTCAGTAGATTACCCAGCCATAGATCATGTATCTGAATTAAGAGGAAACAACTTTATTATCAGGATAATCAATAAAATAATTGAACGATTTAATGAAAAATATGGGGCTGAAGTCCCTGTAAACAATGAGTGACCGTAATAGAGAAAAATATGAAGAGCATTTCAAGACGCTGCACAAGGAAGGGTTTAAGGGGCTTTGGAAAATATATGCGGACGAGAATTTTCTCATTAAACCTCCGATAATAATCTCTTTTTTACTTGCTGCAATTATATGTCTTGGAATAGCCTTATTTGCTGATAATAAACAACTACTTGTCTTAATCGATAATATTGTGAATATTGGATTAGGCCTTGAGGGTGGATTGATAGGGTTAACCTTAGCTGGACTAACCTTAATTGTCACTTTTGGAAGTGACAAATTGATGAAGCACTTGGTAAGAGATAATTTGCTCAAGGCTATTGAAGCAGAACGGCCTCCAAAACATTCCGTTTATCAACGAAGTGTTGCAAAATTCACTTTTGCAGTTTTTGTTCAAATTCTTACTTTACTGGTATTATTTACAGTGAACATACTAATGAAACTAAAAGTTTCACTACCTAATGTGAAAGTAAATGAAGCCATAAATATATTAACCTTTTTTCTCTGTCTTTTTTTATTATTCTACTCTCTGATTTTAGTTTTACAAATGACATTAAACATTTTCACCATTAGCCAAATAAATCACGGAGTACTTTCTAAAGATGAAATGTTAAACCTTATGAATTCCCATGAAAATAAATCCAAAAAAAACACAAAAGACTAGCGTGGAAAAATTTTTCAAATTATGAGTTCAACATTTCGAAAAAGCAAACTTTTTTTCTCTTCTCCATAAAGTTTGAATACTGTTATTGACGGGGTAGTGCAGATTACTAATCTGTAACAGAAAAACGTTATATTTGTTAAAAAACAAACGAAATTGTTACGCAAATATTTTCTTTATTCGGTTGTAGGCAAACATTGGTGAGATGAAAGCAGAATCTTTCAGGGCAGAAAATACTGACGAGATAGTTCGACTAAGGCTTAACAGGTTAAAAAGTGTAAAGCTCTGCGAGAAACTTTTGCAAGCCAAAAATAAAGGTATCAAAACTCCATTGAGTGATGAAGTAATCAAATCTAAATCCATAGGGCTTTCATCAGCTATTGAAAGTGCTCTTGGCTATTTAGATCAAGGAACCGTTTCCTTAAATTCAAAAGTTTTATCCCGATATTATTTTATGTTGCAACTAACAATCGCAGAACAAGTAGCAAAAGTTAATAATCAAGATGACTTAAAATCAGTACAAAAACATACCGAACAGGGACACGGTTTAGGTACAATTCGTGACTCATCCAAAAAATTTCCAGAAGATTATTACACATTTACTTTAAAGGGTGGGCATTTTTACTCTTATTTAAAGTCAATTGGTGCTAATCCCAAAGAGTTTTCTCTCGATAGAAGGCCTAGAAAATTTGATGATATTACTGAATTTGATAAGCTTGTCAATATTGATGACCTATTTAGGAGAATACCAGAATTAAATAATGTCGTGGAAGAATATACTGGAAAACCACCATTGTCATTTCATATAGGATATTCTCCCAAAAATACTGAAAATAACCTTGAAGCTGTTAAGGAACATATACGTACGACTGGAGAGTTTGTCCTTCAGGCTCCTAAAACAGAGCAAAAAAAGACATCTATAATATCGTTCCATGAAAATACGGAGACAGTTAATCCTGAATTTTTACAGTCTTTAGGTCTGCCTTTTTATGACTATTCGTATAGCACAGATAGTTTAAGTGGGGATAAAACCGTAGAGAGTAAGTTAGATCATGACACAAAATATTGGCATCAGGCTATCGAAACTTATTCTTCAGGCTATTCGCCAACTTGTATAATTGCCCCTATGTGGAGTAAAGTAAGTGACCCTATAATTGTAAATTTTACTCTGCTCTATACGTTGAGTATTATTGTCAGATACTTACCTGATTTGTGGTATGAAATAAGTTCTGGTGAACTAAATCATTATGGGTCATTGATTGAATATTATATAGCAATATTAGATCACACCATTCCATTACAAATGCTAGAGAGAATAACCGAATCAGAAATTAATATCCATCAACCAGGAAGCTTTTTTGGTCCAATGTAATAAAACGATTTGCCAACATTATGTAAAAACGTACTAAAAACGCATTTTTCATAAACCGTTAGTATATGAGAATTAGTTCTAATTACTGAGTAAAAAGGATTGAACTTTGTCCCCATGAGGTCATCCAAGTGGAAATTATGAAGTTTTCATGACATTTGAAAATTCTCATAGAATCAAAGGTCTTTAGTGGAGCTCAATTCTATTTTAATACTTAGTAAGAAATTTTATTACTCTAATCTACCATTAGACTTCCAATTTTGGAACCTTTTTTGGAGCCAATAAAAACAAAAAAAGCTGAAACTCACTGTAGGTAGTGATTTTCAGCTTTTTATTGTGATCGCGCTAGGATTCGAACCTAGGACCGCCTGCTTAGAAGGCAGGTGCTCTATCCAGCTGAGCTACGCGACCATCTCACCCTTTTTAAGAAGTGGTGGAAACTTCTTTTGCTCTATCCATCCCGATAGTTATCGGGAGAGCTACGATTATTCTTCATAATTAAATGAAGATAATATCAAAAAGGAGATGAAAATTCATCTCCTTGTCGGGGTGGCAGGATTCGAACCTGCGACCTCCTCGTCCCAAACGAGGCGCGATGACCGGGCTACGCTACACCCCGATAGCCTTAAGCGGTTGCAAATGTATTGAAACATTTTTAAATAGCAACCTAAAACTATCTTTTTTTTATAAAAAGCGGTGAGACAGGGATTCGAACCCTGGGTACCCGTTTCCAGGTACGCTTGTTTAGCAAACAAGTACTTTCGGCCTCTCAGTCACCTCACCATTTATGTTCCAAAGAACGGGGTGCAAATATAATTAATTCAAATAAAATTCACATTCTTTTTTTAAAAAATATTCGACTTTTTATAATGTGCTTAAAAAACGAATATTTTCAAGGACGAAAAATAGGAATAATTGATAGCCTACGCCTTGAAATTCAGACTGATTTTGCTGAAAAGATTGACGCAAACTGAATAAATAACTGAGTATATATGCTGATAATGCAAAAACCTGCCAATAACCGAGTCCGTAGAAGGTGGCAACGGCTGAAACCATCAACAAAACTGTTGGAATCCAGTTTATAATTCGCACTTGAGTTGACCTGATTCGCCTGATTTCGATAAAGCATAAAGCCATGAAGAAAAGTAATAGTCCGATAAACTCGTACAGAGGAGGGAGTGAAATACCCTCTAATTGGCGAATTTTGAAATAAGCTGCTATACTTTGAATTGTCATTGGATGAGTGACAGAGACACCAAGTATTCCAATGGTATAAACCGCATATATTAGTTTTTTACCCAGGATAATTCCTTTGACTAAAAACCAAATTGAAACCAGGGAAAAGATAAAGTAATTTAGAAAAAAAGGAGTCAGGAAAACGCCGCTTGCACTATAGTTATAAATACCTATTACCAGAAAACAGGCAATGATAGTGAGTACTATTTTTCGATCCGAATTCAATTAATTAATACCTAATGCTTCATATATATAATCAAATGTAGAAAGAATTACCGGTTTTCCGTCCCAGACGGCTACATCATGTTCAAAATGAGCAGATGGTTTTCTGTCGCCTGTTAATATAGTCCAGCCATCATTCAATTGATTTATTTTTTCTGTTCCCATATTAATCATAGGTTCAATAGCAATTGTTAAACCGTTTTTAATCTTTTTACCCCGACCTCTTTTACCATAGTTGGGAACCTGAGGCTCTTCGTGCATTTCCTGTCCAATACCATGGCCTACCAGTTCACGAACCACTCCATAGCCATGGTCTTCAGCATGTTTTTGAATGGCGTAACCAATATCACCGAGTCTGTTACCAGCTCTTGTGGCTTCAATACCTTTATAAAGACACTCCTTGGTTACACGTAATAAATCTTTAATTTCCGGTGCCACTTCTCCGATTTCGAAGGTATAAGCATGGTCCCCATAATAACCATTTAAGATTGCGCCACAATCTACCGAAACGATATCTCCATTTTCAAAAGGCTTATCGTTGGGTATACCATGAACCACCTCGGCATTAGGTGATATACAAAGGGTGTTGGGGAAATCGTACAAGCCCAGGAAACCTGGTGTTGCACCCATATCTCTGATGCACTCTTCAGCCAGTTTATCAATATCGAGCCCGGTAACACCAGGTTTAAGTACTTTGGCCACTTCGCCTAATGTTTTTGATACGACAAGTGCCGCTTCTTTCATTAAGCCTATTTCCTCTTCTGTTTTGTATACAATCATGGACTTTTAGATTAAAAAACCTCATTAGCATAGCCAATGAGGTTCTAAAAAATATATTATTTATCTATGATAAAACGCTTTTTACCAAATCAGCAGCTTCCTGTAATAATACTGCCGAATGTACATTTAATCCTGATGCATCAATTAACTCTTTAGCTTCTTTAGCATTAGTACCTTGTAATCTTACAATAATCGGAACCGGGATATTACCCATGTTTTTATAAGCATCTACAACACCTTGTGCCACACGATCACATCTTACAATTCCTCCAAATATATTAACCAAAATGGCCTCAACATTTTCGTCTTTCAAAATTAATCTGAATGCTTTTTCAACTCTTTCCGCATCTGCAGTTCCTCCAACATCAAGGAAGTTAGCCGGGTTACCACCTGATAACTTAATAATATCCATAGTAGCCATTGCTAAACCTGCTCCGTTCACCATACACCCAACGTTACCATCAAGGTTCACATAGTTTAATCCTGCTTCATCCGCTTCAACTTCCATTGGATCCTCTTCAGTTTTATCTCTCATTTCAGCATAATCTTTATGTCTGAAAAGTGCGTTGTCGTCTAATGTTACCTTAGAGTCAACAGCGATAATTCTGTTATCAGAAGTTTTTAATACCGGGTTAATTTCAAACATTGAAGAATCTGATCCTTCATATGCAGCGTAAAGTGCATAAACAAATTTTGTCATTTGTTTGAATGCTTGTCCGCTTAAACCAAGATTAAATGCAATTCTTCTGGCCTGGAACCCTTGTAATCCAACTCTTGGATCAATTTCTTCTTTAAAAATTAAATGTGGTGTTTCCTCTGCTACTGTTTCAATATCCATTCCACCTTCTGTAGAATACATGATGATATTTCTTTCGCTTGCTCTGTCTAATAAAACAGACATATAGAATTCTGATGGCTCAGATTCTCCCGGATAGTAAACATCTTCAGCAATTAATACTTTGTTTACTTTTTTTCCGGTTTCACTAGTTTGTTTAGTAACCAAATGCCCGCCAAGAATACCTTTAACAGTATCCTCAACTTTATCAATACCTTTAGCTAAAACAACACCGTGTGATCCTGTTTCGGTAACTACACCTTTTCCTCTACCTCCGGCATGAATTTGAGCCTTAACCACGAACCATTCTGTTCCGGTTTCTGCGTTTAGTTGATTCGCCTTAGCCACTGCTTCAGCTACATTATCTACAACAACACCTCTTTGAATTGCTACACCATAGCTTTCCAAAATTGATTTTCCTTGATATTCGTGTAAGTTCATTTATCTGGTTATTTATTTTAGGTGGGTAAAATTAATTCTAATACTTTAGAATTCAAAAAAAAATCATTAATTGTTTTCGCTTAAAATTGCCTATAAGAAAAGGGTTAATTATCTTTGCGCAAAATTTTAATTAAAATGGCAACAAACAGAACGTTTACAATGATTAAGCCTGAGGCAGTGGCTCAAGGTAATACCGGAAAAATAATTGACATGATTATCAATGCCGGATTTGAAATTAAAGCAATGAAATTAACAAGCTTGTCAAAAGAGCAGGCTGGTGAATTTTATGCTGTGCATAAAGAGAGACCATTCTATGGTGAATTGGTTGACTATATGTCAGGTGGACCAATCATTGCTGCTATTTTAGAAAAAGATAATGCAGTTGCTGATTTCAGAGCTTTGATCGGATCTACTGATCCTGCTGAAGCTGCTGAAGGTACTATCAGAAAAAAGTATGCCACTTCGAAAGCTGAAAATGCTGTTCACGGTTCTGATTCTGATGAAAATGCTGATATTGAAGGGAAATTTCACTTCTCAGCTGACGAAATCGTATAATTATTTATCAATTTTATATCCGGAAGCCTTGCATAATTTTATGCAAGGCTTTTTTATTTGATATTATAAACTATCTGTTTCCTGTAATCCGAATATTTGAAAGCAGTTTTTCGCCGTTAATATTCACCACATAACAGTTGTATTGATTGGTCTGTGAAAAATCAATAATAATTTCTTTATATCCGTTTTGGAAAAAGTAAATACCCTTAGATGATTTATGAATCATAATTTGAAATGATCCGTCCCTTGCTACTACTGCTGTTGATCTGAAATCAAGTGATGATATTTTGCCAAAACTATCTTTTCCGGGTGTTTTTTCATAATGTACCATACCTGTTATTAGAATGCTGTCACCGGAAACCGAGCTGTTGAGGTATTGTGAATTAATTTTGTAATCGGGGTTTGGTTGAGCAAATAGTGCTGTTGAAACGATTATGCTGAAAATTAGGATAAGTGTTTTCATGTCTTGTTTTTTATAATCTACAAATCAGGACATGAAAAGTTCAAAAAGGACCTTACCTAAGGATTAGAAACCTTCTTCGTTAAGGCTGACAAAATGCTGATATTTATGTTTGATATAAACTATGAGTTCATAATCGGTAGCTGTTTTAAGGAAGTTGTCGTTAAGACTCAGGAATGTAATAAAGTCATCAAAGTCTTCTGATTCAAGCTCAATAATATCGGCATGTATATATACTCTTAAAATTTCTTTAACGACTTCGCGTTGTTGGTCTCTGTATTCCATTTCAGCTACCATTCGTTTGGTTTTTTCTCTTTTACTGAATGTCATATACAAGGCGGTGATTGGACTTTGAATAGCGTTAGTAACTGTGACTTTTGGAACTTCCCGTTTAGCAATTTTGGCTCGCTCTTCCTGTAATTCCTGTAGTGTTTTCAGTGGTTTTACCTCTACCGGGGCACTGGATGCTGTTATTAAGTCCAGATACACAGTTAAATTGTAATTTTTCTGATAGGGCTTGTCTTTAAATGAAAAGTACTGTGTTTTATATCCAGTAACGGATATACCAATTTTATGGGACTTTTTAAGTGTAATTGAAAAACTGCCGTCATAATTTCCGAAAATTCCTTTTCCAAGCGTTTTGTTCACCACCATTACATTATAAAAACTGATGGTTTTAGTGGTGTCTACTACCTTTCCGGTAATTGTAATTAACGAATCGTTATAATTAGGTTCAGTATTTTGTGCAATACTAAACAAACTCAAAACGATTAATAATGTGCTAAAAAATCCTTTCACAATACCAAATTATCAAAAATTTGACCAAGTTGATTGTTTTTTGGAATTATTAACAAAAGAGTTAAATGGGGTTAGTGGTGTTTATTTACGATTTTAAGCTTAATTTTGTACCACAATTTTGTCATTTGGTACATCCATGTGACTTTAACATAAATAGAAATACATGAAAACAGTAGTGGTTGGTTTATCTGGTGGTGTGGACTCAAGTGTTGCAGCATACCTTCTTCAAAAGGAAGGGTATAATGTGATTGGTGTTTTTATGAAGAACTGGCATGACGAATCTGTAACTATATCTGATGAATGTCCGTGGATTGATGATAGTCAGGACGCCTTGTTGGTAGCTAATAAACTGGGTATTCCTTTTCAAACAATAGACTTAAGTGAAGCTTATCGTGAAAAGATAGTGGATTATATGTTTGCCGAATATGAAGCTGGTCGGACACCGAATCCTGATGTGTTGTGCAACAGAGAAATAAAGTTTGATGTTTTTATGAAAACAGCAATGGATTTAGGTGCTGATTTTGTAGCAACTGGTCATTATTGTCGAAAATCGGTAACGGAGGAGGGGCATTACCAATTGTTGGCCGGATTAGATGATAACAAGGATCAGAGTTATTTTCTGTGTCAGTTAACTCAGGATCAGTTATCGAAAGCGTTGTTTCCAATTGGAGAATTACAAAAGTCGGAAGTGCGTGAAATAGCCACAGAATTGGATTTGGTAACGGCCGATAAAAAAGATTCCCAGGGGCTTTGTTTTATTGGTAAGGTTAAACTTCCTACCTTTTTACAACAACAATTAAAACCAAAAACAGGTCATGTTGTTGAAATTTCCTCTGAATTAGACTTATTAAGGGATTACCAGACCAATATTGGGTCCGGTGACTATAAAAAATTGAGTGAGCCATTTATTTTTGATGAAAATATGGGGGAAAATAAAGGTGACCATCAGGGTGCACATTATTTTACAATAGGGCAGCGTAAAGGGCTGGGCATTGGAGGAACGCCACTGCCACTTTTTATCATTCAAACCAATACTGATACCAATACGGTTTATGTAGGGCAGGGGGAGGATCACCCGGCTTTGAATAAACAGGCTTTGTTTATTAAAACAGATGATATTCATTGGGTTAGAGAGGATTTAGCTTTGGGGATTAATGAGTCTGCATCTTATCTATGCCGAATCAGATATCGTCAGCCCCTTGAAAAAGCTACGCTTTATATGACCGCTGAAGGCCTTTATATTTTGTTTGAAAATTTACAACGGGGAATTAGTCCCGGACAGTTTGCTGCCTGGTATAATAATGATGAATTGGTGGGGTCTGGTGTAATTACCAGTTAAAAAAATAGGGGAAATTACAATCTTATTTTATTATAAACGTTTACTTTTACAGTAAATTGAAATTTAAATATTATGAAAAAGGCTATTTTATGTGCAGCTGTTGGTATGTTAGCGCTGGCTTCTTGTAAAAAGGATTATACCTGTACTTACGAAAACACTGTTTTAGGATCTGAAACTGTTATTAATTATAATAATCTCAGCAAAGATGAAGCGGATGAACTTGAGGATACGTGTAAAGATAACTTTGATGGGAAGTGGGCTGTAAAATAAGAAAGAGATAAAATAAAAAAGCCTTGCATAATTTTATGCAAGGCTTTTTTATTTTTTAATATTTACTTAAGCTTAATGTGTCGATAAGTATTCGGCAACACCTTCGTGAGTGTCTTTCATTCCGTCCTCACCTGCAGTCCAGTTTGCAGGGCAAACTTCACCATTTTCTTCAACAAACTGTAAAGCGTCAACCATTCTAATGGCTTCATCAACATTTCTACCTAATGGTAAATCGTTTACTATTTGATGACGTACAACACCTTCTTTATCAATTAAGAATAATCCTCTGTAGGCGATCATTACATCAGAAGCAGTTAATCTTCCGAATTCGTCATAATCGTACTCTCCAACCAATACATCAAATGCATCAGAAATTGTTTTGTTGGTGTCAGCAATAATAGGGTAAGTCACACCTTTAATTCCACCATCATTTTTCGACATTTGAAGCCATCCCCAGTGAGATTCCTGAGTATCAGTTGAACAAGCAATTACTTTAGTTCCTCTCTTTTCAAATTCAGCCAGTTTTGCCTGGAAAGCATGTAACTCGCTTGGACAAACGAATGTAAAATCTTTTGGGTAAAAGAATAATACCACATGGTTTTTACCTATATATTGATCTAATGAGAAATTCTCTATTACTTCTCCTCCGTTAACTACTGCCGGAGCAACAAACGAAGGCGCTTTTTTTCCTACTAAAACTGCCATTTTTAATTAATTTTAATTTGGTTAATAATTAGATGCAAATGTAATAAGTATTTGAACCGATTAAACAAAAAGCCGATTTAAAATATTTATAGGGGTATTAAGAAATTTTATATTCTAAACACTAATTGACAAGGATACCTAATCCGAAACCAAAAAGAATAGCAATGAGCTTCATCAGGTTTAGTTTATGATTCTCATTTGATTCAAAAATAATAGTGGTCGATATATGAAGAAACATTCCTATCGCAATGGCTAAAATCCAATCGGTATCAAATTGATATTGAGAAGTTAAAAAAGATCCGGCTAATAAACCAAGTGGTGCCGTAATGGCAAATAACCCCAGTCCGATCCATGAAGTTAAACGTTTAATTCCTGACGATTTGAAAATAGTCATTAATGCCACGGCAACGGGTATTTTGTGGAGAAATATACCCCATAACAAGTTTTGTTCACCATGGTGATGACCGGCATGTGACTTAACCAATGGTATAGCTTCAACAAATGAATGAATGGCCAAACTGATTAAAATGATAACCGGAAATGATTTTTTAATTTGGTGAACATGGGTATGACCGTGTTCGGCTCCTTTGGAAAAATACTCCAGGATTAATTGAAGTAAAAAACCACCCAAAATATAATAACCTGTTGAAGAACCAATATGCTCATATGTTTCTGGTAAAATATGAGTAAAGATGATTGTTAATAAATAACCACCACTAAACGATAACAATAGTTTCAGGGTTGAGGCTTTCTTGAAAATTTCAACTAAAATCCCCCCAATGGCAACCGAAGAAAGTAAAACGACTATTTGTAAAAAATTGTTCAATTATTTTTTTTTGGCAAAGATGATCAATCTGTTAGAATTATCCACGTCAAAAGGACTTAAATTGTACTCCCCCGCAAGGTCCATAATTTCAAATCCTGCTAAATTTAAATAATACTTAAAGTCCGACAGTGTTAGTGCCTGGACTTTTTCCATGAATGCAAAGTTCTCGTTTTTATCTGAAAAAGTGATACTTTTTTCAATGAAACCATTGATAAATTCTTTTTTGATATTGAACGCTATACCATCAATTACTTTTGTTTCTTCGGTAACAAGTTCACATATGACCTTTTTTTGATTTAAAAAATCTATCACCAGTATACCTGTTTCCTTTAAATAAGAATGAATGGATTTAAGCATTTTGATATTATCATTTCGATCTTCGAAATAACCGATACTGGTAAAAAGATTCAGGATGGCATCAAACTGACAATTTTTTATGGGTTCTCTCATGTCGTGAGTAAAAAAGTGCAACCGATCATTTTCATGTTGTTTAGCTTCTTTAATCATTTCAGGAGACAAATCCACACCAACAACGTCCAGGCCTAACTTGTTGAGGTAGATGGAATGACGACCGCTGCCACAAGCCAGATCCAGAACTGATTGTTCAGGTTGGAGATTGATTTTTTCTACTAAATTTTTGATAAAAAATTCTGCTTCGAAATAATCTCTACTCTTATAAAGTATATGGTAATACTTTGTGTTAAACCACGATTCGAACCAATTTTTCATATTTAGTTGGTAAATATAGAAACCATTTTTAAAAATAGTCGTTTATTTATAGTGCATTATAATTTGTTTATTTATGAAAATAAATTTTATATTTGCTCAACTACATTATTTGTGAATAATATATACGACATATTTCAAAAATTAGACGAAAAGAATATTCTTTTGTCATTTAAAGGGATGATTACTCCGGATTTATTGACTACGATACTCGAAATCATTGAATCTAAGTTAGAGTCCTATGATGAAAAGCCAAGAGTAAGGAAAAAAGTTTTTAATATTTTGGTAGAATGTCTGCAAAATCTGTATCATCATATTGATAAGGATATTGTTATTGAAAATGAGAAGACTTATGATAAGTCGGCACTATTGATGATAGCAAGAAATAATGATGATTATCAGGTGATGACAGGAAATTATATGGAAACAAGCAATGTAGAAAGTTTGAAGGCAAAATTGGACTTTGTTAATAGCATGGATAAGGATGAGTTGAAGCGCTATTATAAAGAAGTTTTAAATGATGGTACAAGATCTGAAAAAGGAACAGCAGGGTTAGGAATGGTTGATATTGCTCGAAAGTCCGGACAGAAATTGGGGTATCATTTTTTAGATTTGGGGTCTAATTTGTCATTTTTTAGTTTAACAGTTACGATAGTAGAATAAGAATAATATGGAAAATTTAATGTTAGAAGGTTCAGCTAAGACGCCCAAAGTAAGCTTTGTAGCTTCAGAAGGAATATTAGAATTGAAAGGGAGATCAATTCCTGAAAATTCTATTGAGTTTTATAAACCATTAAATAATTGGATAGATGAATACGGGAATAGCCCTAAACCAGTAACTTCCGTAGATATTAAATTAGAATATTTTAATACATCATCTTCCAAATGTATTTTAGATTTGTTCAAGCAATTAGAAAAATTGAATAACGGGGACACAGAAGTAAAAATTAACTGGTATTTTGAAGAGGATGATGAGGATATGGAAGAAGCTGGAGAAGATTATCAGGCAATTATTGATTTACCGTTTAACATGATTGAAATAGAGGAAATCTAATTTTTTGGAAAAACGATTTAAGGTTGGGGTCACCGGTGGAATAGGCTCTGGCAAATCATACATTTGTCAGATTCTGCAGAACATGGGTTACCCTGTTTTTTTTTCTGATCAGGCATCAAAGCAATTATTGGCAAATTCCCCTGATATAATTGCAAAAGTTACGACATTATTAGGCAGCGAGGCTTACCATGAAGATGGTAGTGTAAATCGTGCGTTTATTGCTGCCAAAATATTCAATGATGGAAGTTTGCTCGAAAAGGTAAATGAAATAATGCATCCTGCAGTTCGGGCCGCTTTCGATTCATGGGCAGATGAACAGAAAGAAACGATAGTATTTAATGAAGCTGCTATTCTATTTGAAACAGATGGTTATCAGGAACTGGATAAAAATATACTGGTTCTGGCTCCTGAATCAGTTAAAATTAAGAGGGTATTAGAAAGGGAGGAGACTTCGGAGCAGGAGATCAAACGCAGGATGTCTAATCAGTGGTCGGATGAACAAAAAATACCTTTAGCCGATTATATTATCCGAAATGGAGATGAGGATATGCTAATGCCTCAAATTAATGAAATTATTGAGGACATGCTACAACAGTTGGGATAGCTACCAGAGTGCTTTTTCCCAAAATTGATCTTGTGCACTGTTCAAATCCACTTTTTCTGAAATTCCGTTAATAGTACCTTTATCTGAAAACTGCCATGCAACAATATTACTTTGGTTGCATATAGTGCATTTTTTTGAATAGGAAGCAATCCAGAAAATATTGTGGTCTAATGCACCACCCTTAAAATAGTCCTTGTAAAAAGATTCATATGTGTAAATGATCGGATTTATACCCAGTTTCTTTTTAACTATGCTTGCAAATAGCGCAATGGAATCTGTTAATTGACTTTTACTCAGGGCACCTATTTCTTCAACATCAATGACTGGCTTTAGGGATGTTTTTTTAAAGCTTGAAATAAAATGATTGGCCTGTTCACGAACATTCAAACCGGGAGTATAGAAATGGTAGACGCCCACCTTTACGCTTTTCCTGTCAAGCATCTTTCTATTCCTTGCATATTCGGGATCCGTAAAGGTGTTACCTTCAGTAACTTTCAGATATACAAATTGGATGGAGTCCTTATTGATTTTCATTTTAAGGGCTTTATTCCAGTCAATTTTTCCCTGATGATGAGAAACATCTATTCCTAAAATTTGATTGTGTTCGGGAAGCGTAGCTCCAAAATTTGAAAAGGTGGCGTTGGAGGAATGGTTTTGACTAATTACAAAAAAAATGATGCAAGTACTTAGAACTATACTGATCAACAATAGAATTTTCTGTTTCATCAGAGTGTCAGTTTTAAACCGTCGTAAGCAATTTCAACATTTTCAGGTAATAATTTACTAACGTCATCATGCCGTCCCATCCAATGACTGATATGGGTCAAATAGGCCTTTTCAGGCCGGATTTCTGCTATCAGATCAAGCGCTTCTTCCAATGTAAAGTGTGAAATATGAGGTTCCTTTCGCAATGCATTGACAACAAGTGTTTTTGTTCCTTTTAACTTCTTCTTTTCCTGATCAGAAATATAGTTTGCATCTGTGATGTAGGTAAAATCATCAATTCTGAAAGCCAGAACCGGTAATTTATAGTGCATGACCTCAATTGGTATAATTGTTTTTCCAAAAAGTTTAAAGGGTGCCTTTCCAATTCGGTTCATAAGTACCTTAGGAATACCAGGGTATTGAAAGTCGGAAAATACATAATGGAATTCCCTTTTTAACGCTGTTTCTACCTGTTCGGTAGCATAGACCGGCATATCTTGTTTTGTTGCGTGATTGAATGCCCTGATGTCATCCATGCCTGCAATATGGTCTTTGTGTTCGTGAGTAAATAAAATGGCTTCCAAATGACTGACTTTTTCTCTTAACATCTGTTGCCTGAAATCCGGACCAGTGTCTATCACTATATTTTTATCATTATAGCTCAGCATTATGGATGTTCTGGTTCTCTTGTCTTTTTTATTTTCTGAAAGACAAACTTCGCATTGACATGCAATAACCGGCACACCTTGAGAGGTTCCTGTTCCAAGGAATGTAATTTCTAAATTATTCACTAATCCTTATTATACGAATTTAAAAAAGAAACTAATTTTTGAATGGCCATACCACGGTGTGAAATGGCATTTTTTTCATCCATGGTCATCTCCGCAAAACTTTTCGAATGACCTTCCGGAATAAAAATAGGGTCATAACCAAATCCTGAATTTCCTGATCTCTCTAAGGTTATATTTCCCTTAACAATGCCCTCAAACTGATGTTCAACCCCATTTATTTGTAAACTAATTACAGTTCTGAATTGTGCTTTTCTATTAGGAGTAGTGCCTAGTTTTTTGAGAACCAAATCAATATTTTTATTATCATTTTTTTCAAAATCATCTGCATATCTGGCAGATTTGACACCTGGTTCTCCATTGAGCGACTTTATTTCTAATCCCGTATCGTCCGCAAAACAATTTTTGTTGTAAGTGTCTAATACAAATTTTGATTTCAAACTCGCGTTACCTTCTAATGTGTCAGCTGTTTCAGGAATATCAACCGTACAATTAATATCTCTGAGCGATAAAATACTTATTCCTTCAGGAATCAATTTTTGAATTTCCTTAACTTTATTTTGGTTCTGTGTGGCAAATATTATTTCCATTAATCCTAAAAATTTCCATTTCCTAAATTGGTTGAAACCGGAATCTCATCAATTACTTTTTTCTTAATATTCCAGGCATTTACTATCTCATCCATAGTATGTATGTCACCATCTTCGGCCATTCTCATGACGCTGCTGCGTTTAATGTCGTTAGGGTGTTTAGCGCCGGTAGCTGACATCAATTCTAAAAATGCGTGAATGGTATTTTTATGGTAATTGAATACCCGTTCAGACTTGTCTTTGACGTCAAGTCCTTTCATCAGGTGAGGGTTTTGGGTAGCCACACCGGTCGGGCAGCTATTTGTATTGCATTGCTGGGCATGAATACAACCAACTGATAGCATCATAGCACGTGCTGAACCGCAAAGATCAGCACCAAGGGCAAGTGCCCGAATGACATCAAATCCACTGAAAATTTTTCCTGTAGCATTGATTTTGATATGGTCTCTGATACCATATTTTTTGAGTAATTCATCTACCATTACCAAACCAACATATAATGGTAAACCAACATGATCGGTAAATTCCAGTGGAGCCGCTCCTGTGCCTCCTTCCGCACCATCAATACTGATAAAGTCCGGGTATATTTTTGTGTCAGCCATGGCTTTACAAATCGCTTCAAATTCATCAGGGAGTCCCATGCAAAGTTTAAATCCGGTTGGTTTTCCACCTGATAGTGAACGTAATTTTTGAATGAATTTCAACAACCCTTCGGGTGAATCAAATTCGCTATGTGAAGATGGTGACAGTATGGTTTGGTGAGGCGTAACTCCCCTTATTTCGGCAATTTCTTTTGTGTTTTTTACACCCGGAAGTACTCCTCCATGTCCTGGTTTGGCTCCTTGTGACAGTTTAACCTCAATTAGTTTTACTTCAGGTCTGGTGGCATTTTCAACGAATTTTTCTGAGGAAAACCCTCCTTCTATATTTCTACATCCAAAATAACCTGTACCTATTTGCCAGCAAAGGTCGCCTCCCTGTAAATGATAAGGAGAAATTCCACCCTCACCTGTGTTGTGATAGAATTGACCTTTGATAGCTCCTTTATTTAAGGCCATCACCGCATTTTTACTTAAAGAGCCAAAACTCATAGCCGATATGTTGTATAGTGAAGCAGAGTAGGGTTGAGTACATTCATTTCCTCCAATCATTACTCTTGGAGGGTCGTGTGGTAAAGCAGCAGGGTAAAGTGATTGTACAATAAATTCATAACCTTCTTCATAAAGGTTTTTTTCAGTACCAAAAGGGTGGGTTGACCCAACGTTTTTTGAACGTTGGTAAATAATTGCTCTCCGGTTTTTATCGATTGGTGCACCATCTGTTCTGCGCTCAACAAAGTACTGTTGAATTTCGGGAGAAACCGACTCTAACATATACCTTAAATGTCCAATGACCGGAAAGTTTTTAAGGATAGCATGTTTCGTTTGAAAAATGTCATAATAACCAATTATAATTAATGGCCCGAAAACAACAAATGCCCAATAAAAATTAGTGCTAAACAAATACGCCAGGGCAAAAACAGCAAGGGAAATTACAATTGATAATACAATAAAAATGCGACGAACCATATTATTAATAAGTTGATATTTTAAAGATATAACTAATCAAGTAATTTTAATATTTGATTCATGATATTTCTCATAAATTGTCATTTTTTTTGAATGTGAATCGAATAATAAGCTAAATTTATACTGTCCTTGAAATTTCAAAATCGGCTGATATGGAAGATGCTTTATTATACGACAGATTACAATTCGGCTTCACCATTACTTTTCATTATCTCTTTCCACAATTAACCATGGGTTTGGCCTTGATTATTGTGTATTTCAAATGGATGTTTTTGAGAAAAAAAGCGGAAAAGTATAATAAAGCAGCCCGCTTTTGGGGAAAGATTTTTGCTTTAAATTTTGTGATGGGGGTGGTGACCGGAATACCAATGGAGTTTCAGTTTGGAACGAATTGGAGTAAGTTCTCAGAATTGACAGGAGGTATTGTAGGACAGACATTGGCTATGGAAGGAATGTTTTCGTTTTTCCTGGAATCTACCTTTTTAGGTTTGTTTTTGTTTGGTGAAAAATTGCTTGGACAAAGGTTACATTTCGTCACAATTTTCATTGTTTTTATCGGGACCTGGCTAAGTGGCTTTCTTATATTGGCAACACATTCGTGGATGCAACACCCAGTAGGGTTTGAAATTCTGGAAAGCGGTAAATATGTTTTGAAGGACTTTAGTGCGCTTTTCTCGAATTCCTGGTTATGGCCATCTTTTTTACACAATCAAACTGCGTCCTTAATCACAGCTTCGTTTGTAGTTTGTGGTATAGGGAGTTTTTACATTTTGCGGAAAAAGAATACGGAACAAGGTCAGTTATTTGTGAAAACGGGAGTAGTGTTTGGTTTTTTTGCTTCTGTACTGGTTGCGTTTCCCTTTGGGGATGAACTGGCAAAGCAAGTAGCGAAGCACCAACCCATAACCTTAGCTGCAATGGAGGGACTTTTTGAAACAAAAGAAAAGGCACCAATGGCGTTGATTGGTCAACCGAATATGAATACATTGGAGTTAGATAATCCCATAGAGGTACCTGGTGTTTTAAGTTTTTTAACCTATAAAAGGTGGAATGCTGAGGTAAGGGGGTTGAAGGAATTTGAGAGAGAAAAATGGCCGACTAATGTGCCGGCTCTATATTATGCTTATCATATTATGATTGGTTTGGGAACTTTATTTATGGGACTCATGAGCCTGTCGATTTTTTTACTTTACAGAAAAAAACTGTTTAAAAGCAGGAGTTTGTTATGGGGATTGATGTTATTTATTCCCTTACCGTACATAGCTAATACAGCCGGCTGGTATACATCAGAAATGGGAAGGCAGCCGTGGTTAGTGTATAATTATCTGAAGACAAGTGAAGGCATGTCAATGAACGTTTCTGCCGGGAATGCATTATTTACCTTTTTGGGTTTTATAGGATTGTATATGTTATTAGGACTTCTGTTTTTGTTATTAACAGGTAAAATAATCAACAAAGAATTAAAAACAGGCTAGTATGGAAGTTTTTTGGGGAATTGTTTTGTCAGCAATGCTTACCGTTTATGTTATAATGGATGGCTTTGATTTTGGTGTGGGGATTATTCACTTTTTCCTGGCTAAAAAAGAGGAGGATAAGAAAAAACTGGTGGGAGCGATTGGCCCGTTTTGGGATGGCAATGAGGTATGGTTGATTGCCAGTGGAGGTATTCTGTTTTTTGCTTTCCCCACTTTATATGCTTCTACTTTTAGTGGATTTTACCTGCCATTAATAATGGTGTTGTGGTTATTAATATTCAGGGCGATAGGTTTGGAATTGAGGCATCAAGTCAATAATGAGATGTGGCAATTGTTGTGGGATAAGGCCTTTGGATTGGCAAGTTTACTGTTACCATTGTTTTTTGGAATTGCACTGGGGAATGTTATCAGAGGTGTAAACCTTGGAGCAGTTGAAAATGGTGAGGCTGAATTAGAGTCCAGTTATTTTTTTAATACACTATGGGCAGATGATTTTTCGCCTTTTAATAGCCATCCAGGCATTATTGACTGGTTTACTTTAACATTGGGTATTATTGCCGTTTTAGCTATTACACTGCACGGCGCAGCATGGATTATTTTTAAAACAAGAAGTTCACTGAATAATCAACTCAGACGTTTGATTAAAAAAGGAGGCTTACTATTGTTGGTGTTTGTTGTTATAACGGTATACATGTGGACGGTGGTTAAGCCTAGTGCATTAGCTAATTTTCAGGAACATTATTGGTTGTTCTTGTTTCCCGGGTTAATTATTATAGCATTAGCCGGTTTGATCATGTCAAATGAACGGACTAAAGACGGACGGTATTTTTTGTATACCACTTTATTTATTGTTGGCAGCATGTGTAGCACCGTGGCCAGCTTGTTTCCGGTTATGTTGCACTCTACAAATACCGTTAATGAATCGTTAACGGTTTATAATGCTTCAGCCACTGAATATGAGCTGAGCATAGGTCTGAGCTGGTGGATTTTTGGTATTATTCTGGTGATTTCCTATTTTGTATTGGTACACCGAATATTTAAAGGCAAAACTGATGATATTTCATATGATCACTAACTGTTCGGATTTGGATTTAAATATTGATACAGTTCATGTGATTCAATGACGTGTTTTATCTTTTGAAGGTAGATAAATCAATTGACATTTGGAGGGATGGACTGATCCCCAAGGTTTTTGATGTAGACATCACTTTGAGGGTACGGCACTTTAATATTGTTGGCTCTGAATTCTTTTTCAATGGCAAACCGGATTTCTGATTTATAGATTTCGATATAAAAATTTTGTTCAGCCCAAAAAACCAGGTCCATCTCTAAACCGTAATCGCCAAAATCAAGTAATCGTACAAAAACAGGTTTTGTATTTTTTACCTTCGGATGTTCCTGAGCACATTTAATTAAAATTGCTTTGACCAATTCAACATCAGAATTGTAGTGAACTGATATTGGGATTTGAAAACGGGTTAACTGGGTGCCAAAACTCCAATTATTTACACTTTGATGTGTCAATACAGAGTTTGGTATAATCAATGTTTTTTCGTCACGGGTTTCAACTTTTGTTGTTCTGAGGTTGATCTCTTTAATTTTAGCAACAAAGTTGGTTTCTCCGTTGTATTCTGATATTTCAAGGATGTCGCCAACCTTGGTTGTACCTTCAAATAAAAGTAGGAGCCCGGATAAAAAATCTTTAAAAATATCCTGAAGTCCCAGCCCAAAACCAACCAATAAGGCAGCAGAACCACCAAGTAAAAGGTCGAGTCCTATACCAAAGCTTCTTAAAATTACAATTATAGCAATGGTGTAAATAATGTACTTAGCCAGCTGTAAAATGACGAACTCTGTTCCCTGATCCAGCTTTGTCCGTTTAGATACTCTTTTAAGCAGATATAATTTCAGGAAGTTGAGTAAAATCCTGGCGCTGAAAATAATGACAACTACCAAGAATATGTGGTAAACTGCTACATGAAAACTACCTATTCGTATAAATTCGTAAATGAGTACATTACCAAAGTCAATATTATCATTATTGACATTTAAACTTTGGAAACAGGCATAAAATATCAGGAAATAAATAACCTGTTTAATCAGTTTCCAAAGTGCAATTTCACGACCCTCAATTTTAAATTGCTTATCATCAAGATGCAGTATTTTAAAATATCTTTTAAGATACTTAATGAATAGCTTCCCTAACAGAATGATGACTATAAACAGGATGATGTTGATGGGAGCAAAAATAAACCCGTTTGGGTTGACGGTAAAATTTTCAATTATTTCAGGGTTGTTCTCAATTACCGCCATTGTTGAATCACTAATGGCATCCGATCTGGTGTCAATTATAGGATAATTTAAAAAGTCGTCCCAAATATTAATATCCATACTTATATAATTCTTCGTCCTAATTTAGCAGATAAAACCATTTTAACCTTATCCAATTTTTTTTGGCGGTTAATCAGGTCAATTAGTTTTTCATGTTGATCGGAGTGATTCATTTCCTCCTGAATCTGGCTAATCTCATAAATGACTTTGGCCGATTTATAAGAATAGATGGCCTCCATTACCGCACGGTCAAGATTATCAATTTCACGTTTAATTTTTACCTTTTGAGTAACCCATTGCGGACTGAGTTCATGCTTTTCAGATAAAACATCAACAGCCATACTTGAAATTTCAGGGTTTTCATGGCGGACAAAGTCCTGTTGCTCATAAAACTTTGATTCATCTAAACCTTTTATATACTCACTGTAAATCAGGGCGAAAGTGGAATGATTCATACCAAGGTCATCTTTTTCCAGTTCATGAATGATCAATTCTATCACACTGACTTCAGTGTCAATTTCTTTTTCACGCCCCTCGTCATCTACTTCAAGGTGTTTGGTTCTTACCGAAAATGTGCCGTAATTGAGTAAAAGACGAATGATATCACGCTCCTGGTAATAAAGTGGATCTTTTTTTACCTTAGGAGGTGTTGGAGTTGGTGCGACACCAGCGTTTCCTTCCAAATATTCCGGAGGAATAAGTGCTTCAGGTGGTGGCTCTTCCTGTGAAAGAGAAGCATTTGACCGATTAGCCTGAAAAGACTTTTTTTGCTCTTTTTCCTGCTTGGTCCGAACCAGCTTAACCAATTCGGAGGCTAATATCTGCTCTTCAATATCAAAAATATTAGCACATTCCTTAGTGTAAACCTGTTGTTTGATTCTGTCCGGAATCAGCGATATAGAGGTCACAATGTCCCTGATCAATTGTGCTTTTTTAAGCGGGTCTCCGGCAGCTTCAGCATTTAACAAATCTGATTTGAAAACAATAAAGTCCTTAGCATTGTCATGAATGTATTGGTCCAGTTCTTCACTCGAAGATTTTTTTGCGAATGAATCAGGATCTTCTCCATCAGGAAACAGGACCACTTTAACGTTCATGCCTTCAGATAAGATCATATCAATACCCCTGAAGGAAGCTTTTATCCCTGCGGCATCTCCATCAAACAGAATAGTGATATTATCGGAGTATCGTTTGATCAGGTTAATTTGCCCGGATGTCAGTGAGGTTCCTGAGGAAGCAACGACATTTTCGACGCCTGCCTGGTGTAATGATATAACATCAGTATATCCTTCCACGAGGTAGCAATTATCATATTTGATAATGCTGTTTTTGGCAAAGTAAAGACCATAAAGTATCTTACTTTTATTGTATAATTCGCTTTCAGGTGAGTTAAAGTATTTGGCAATTTTTTTATCCGTCTTCAGTGTTCGTCCGCCAAAACCTAATACTTTTCCTGCAACACTATGAATTGGGAACATCACACGGCCTCTGAAGAAATCAAATGAACGACCTTCTTTGGTTTTAGTTAATCCTGCGAGTTCAAGATACTCTAATTTATATCCTTTTTGAAGTGCAGCTTCCGTCAGGCCATTTGACATGTCCAAACAGTATCCAAGCTTGAATTTTCGAATAATATCCTCTCTGAATCCCCTTTGTGTAAAGTAAGAGAGCCCGATTGCCCGGCCGCTTTCATTGCTGAATAAATTATATTCAAAATGCTTAGCAGCAAATTCGTTTACAACAGATAAGTTTTCCCGGATAGAAATTTGCTGGATTTCTTCCGGCGTTCTTTCACGATCTTCTTTGATCTCTATATTGTACTTGTTGGCCAGCCATTTCAAGGCCTCCACATATGAGAAATGTTCATGTTCCATTAAAAAAGAAACAACATTTCCACCTTTTCCTGTACTAAAGCATTTCCAGATTTGCTTGGCAGGAGAAATCATAAATGAAGGTGTTTTTTCGTCAGTAAAAGGAGATTTGGCTTTAAAGTTAGAGCCAGCCTTTTTCATGTGAACAAAATCACCTATCACTTCTTCGACACGGGCAGTGTGAAAAATTTCATCTATGGTTTCTTTAGGTATCAAATAAAAAGATGTGAGAATTAACAAACAAATTTACCAGAAAATAACGAAAAGGATGAGTTAAGCGGTTTTTTTTTGAACTCTGCCTATCATTAAAAAGTTGTAGTGATGAATTCGGGTAGAAAAGCTTACCTTTGAGCAATGTCATTACAACGTGAAAATTATGCCCGGAAATTGTCTTCCTTTTTGCCAAATGGAACAGAAATTTACGTTGCTGACCTGATTATTGAGACGAAAACAGCATTTAGAATCTCGAAGAAAAGGAAAACAAAATTAGGGGATTACCGAATGCCGGTTGGCGGAAAGGGACACAGGATATCGGTTAATGGTGATTTGAACCAATATGGTTTTTTGATTACAACCATCCATGAATTTGCTCACCTAAAAGCATTTGAGAATTTTGGAGTAAGGATTAAACCGCATGGTAAAGAATGGAAGGCGGAATTTGTGAAATTGTTTCAACCGATATTCGATTTAAATATATTGCCTGTTGATGTGGATTTGGCGTTAACTAATTATTTAAAGAATGCGAAAGCCTCTTCGTGTACTGATGAAGCACTTTACAGGGTTTTAAAACGATATGACGGCAAGGAAGCTGTGCTTGTGGAGCATTTGGAAATGGGGGAAAGGTTTAGACTCAACAATATCATTTTTGAAAAAGGGAAAAAATTAAGAAAGTACTATCTTTGCAGGAATTTGATGAATAATCGTCAATACAGAGTATTAGGTGTGGCAGAAATAGAAAAGCACCTGACTGATGAAGTTCCAGGTTAAAAATATATCTGATTTAAGGTATAAAAATGGAGGATTCTATCAGGCGATAAAAAAATAAGATTAGATGAATAATAATTACGCGGTAATAATGGCCGGTGGAATTGGGAGTCGGTTTTGGCCAATGAGTAAGGAATCGTTTCCTAAACAATTTTTAGATGTTTTGGGTATTGGAGAATCATTGATTCAAATGACCTATAACCGTTTGCTTAACGTAGTGCCAAATGACCAGATTTATGTAGTTACCAATCAGAATTATAAAGGGTTGGTACTTGATCAGCTTAATATAAAAGCTGACCAGGTGTTGACTGAGCCAATGCGAAAGAATACCGCACCTTGTATTGCATATGCTGCACACAAAATTTATAATTTGAATCCAAAGGCCAATTTAATTGTAGCGCCATCTGATCATTTAATTTTAAAAGAAGAAAAGTTTAAAACAATTATTAATACCGCACTGGAGAAATCTGAAAATGATGATTGTTTGGTAACATTGGGTATTAAACCTTCACGTCCTGATACGGGGTATGGTTATATTCAGTTTGAAAATGATTCTGATATACTGATGGGTGAAGTTAAAAAGGTTAAGCAATTTACCGAAAAACCAAACAGAGAACTGGCAGAGTTATTTGTAAGAAGTGGTAATTATTACTGGAATTCGGGAATATTTATCTGGAAAGCGGAAACCATTATCAGGGCCCTGGATAAGTTTAAACCTGAATTGGGAGCTTTGTTTACCTCTAAAGGTAGCGATTATAATACAGCAAGTGAACAGGATTTTATCAATAATGCATTTACACTATGTGAGGATATTTCGATTGATTTTGCAGTACTTGAAAACGCCAAAAATGTTCATGTAGTTCTGGCTAATTTTGGATGGTCAGATTTAGGAACCTGGGGTAGTTTGTATGCACATTTGGATAAAGACTTTGAAGGAAATGCAGTGATTGGTGAGTCTGCACATCTTTTTGAAACTGAAAATTGCATCATCAATTTACCAAATGATAAGCTGGCATTAATACAGGGGTTGAATGATTACATTGTTGTGGAATCTGATGGTGTATTAATGATTGTGAAGAAAATAGATGAACAGAAAATTAAAGGTTTCCTAAAAGAAATCAAGTCGAAGAAGGAAACTACTTAAGCTTTTAACAGGTTAACAATGGCGCTTGTGGAATAACCATCCACCAGTTTTATCACATTTACTTTTCCTTTGTTTTTGAGAACGGTGTCCCGTCCCACAATGTATTTTTTTGATTGCGGATCGGTTTCTTTTGGATCGTAATCTCCTCCCTTTACCAATACATCCGGTTTTATCTGTTCAATCAGGTTTTTTGGGGTGTCTTCATCAAACAACAGAACGTAGTCTACAAAAAATAAGGCCGCTAAGAGTTCCAAACGATCATCTTCAGTATTAATTGGCCGTTCATCTCCTTTATTTTGTGCCTTAACCGAACGATCAGTATTGACTGCAATAATCAGTACATCTCCCAGATCAGCAGCCTGTGCCAGATATTCAATGTGCCCTTTGTGAAGGATATCAAAACAACCATTTGTAAAAACTATTTTTTCACCGTCTTTTTTTCGTTTATCTGAGATGATAGCGGCTTCATTATGGTTAATGAGTATTTTATGATTGAGTTTGGTCAGATTCTTCATGATTGATGAGAGTAACTTTTTTTGAATTGATGAGGTACGAAATTAAACCTAAAACGATCATCATAACAGTTTGAGAAGTCCAGATTATCCAGCCCAATGCTAATGCTTCAGGTGAAATACCGCTGAACCCTTGTGGTGCAATGTAAATGGTTATGATCAATCCAACAAACGCCGGATAAACACCTATTCCCCCCTGAACAACTATCATTCCCAGAGTACCGGCAACAAAACCTGCTAACATAGCATCTATACCAAGTGAGGCAGTTGAGTCGAGCGAGTAAAAACAAATGCTGAACATCAAAACATATAATATCCATATTGCTAAAGTGTAGCCTATAAATGGTACCTTATCCTTTGATTTAAAAATTGAAAAGACCCCTTCCAGTAAGCCTTTAATAAACTCTATGATTTTTAAGCGGACTGATTTTTTAAATATGAATAACAAAACAGCTGCCAGAAAGCCAAAGATGATTCCGTATTTTACTAATCCTCCCAGAATAGAGAAAACGAATGTGTTTCCACAGCTATCAGCGCCTGAATTAAATCCGGTTATTTTTTCTTTGAAGAGGTCAATTTTGTCAAGTTGTAAAACCAACATAATGGCAGAAACAACACCTAACATGACTAAATCAAAAGCCCGTTCGGCTAATATGGTTCCAAAACCTTTTTGAAACGGTACCTTTTCTGTTTTTGTCAAAATGCCTGCCCGAGAAGCTTCACCAGCTCTTGGAAATGCAAGATTAACCAAATAGCCAATCATAAGGGCATGGTAACTGTTCCAAAAGGAAATTTCGTGTCCCAATGGTCGTAAGAGGTATTTATGTCTGTATGCTCTACTCAGATGACTTAACCAGCCAAATACCAGTGATATAAAAACCCAGATGTAGTCGGCGCTTCTGAAAGCATGGAATAAATCATCTTTTTGATCGTCGCAAAGTGCATCATAAAACAACCAGATTAAACCTATTCCGAAAGCAACAGGAATAACAAGTTTTAAGATATTTACGATTGATTTACCCAATTTACGTTAAAAGATTAGTCTCTTCATTTGGAAAAGCCAGTGCCGGTTTAAAAGATTTCGCATCTTCAAAATCCATATACCCGTAACCAATTACAATTACAATATCACCAACAGCTACTCTACGTGCAGCCGGTCCGTTCAAACAGATTGTTCCCGAGCCACGCTCACCTTTGATGACATAAGTTTCGATACGTTCACCGTTATTGATGTTTACAATTTGAACTTTTTCTCCTTCAATTAAGTTAGAAGCATCCATCAGATCTTCATCAATGGTTATACTTCCAATGTAATTAAGGTCAGCCTGTGTTACTTTGACGCGGTGTATCTTAGATTTAACGACTTGTATTTTCATTATTTTGTTCTAAACTTGGGCACAAAGATAATTATTTCTTATCAGTTGTGATAATATTTAACAGTTCTTAGGTTTGTATTTTTAAGATTAACAAAATACAAGATCTACTGTGCCTGAGTTTTGGCTGCTAAAAAAGAATAGCATAATTTTTTGAAGAAAAAACTTTGAAGAGAAATGTTGACTGATCTGCTTTAGGGTGAGACCTGACAAGGTTTTATTTTTCAGACATTAAATAGGACTTTAAAAAGCCATCAATATCTCCGTTAAGTACAGATTCCGTGTTGTTATTGGTGAAATTGGTCCGGTGGTCTTTTACTCTTCTGTCGTCCAAAACATATGAACGGATCTGTGAACCCCATTCAATTTTTTTCTTACCAGCTTCAATTTCTGTTCTGGCTTCCATTTTTTTGCTGAGTTCAATTTCGTAAAGTTGTGACTTCAGTAATTGAATGGCTTTTTCTTTGTTTCCTAACTGGGATCTGCCTTCTGAGTTTTCAATGACAATTCCGCTGGGTTTATGGCGCAGCCTTACTGCGGTTTCAACTTTGTTTACATTTTGACCACCTGCTCCACCGGAACGGAAGGTCTCAAATGTGATGTCGGCCGGGTTGATTTTTATCTCAATAGTATCATCAACCAAAGGGAAAACATAAACAGAGGAGAATGATGTCATCCTTTTTCCCTGTGCATTAAACGGACTGACACGAACCAATCGGTGAACGCCGTTTTCACCTTTCAGATAACCAAAGGCAAATTCCCCGCTAATTTCAAGTGTAACTGTTTTTATACCGGCAACATCTCCGGCCTGGTAGTCCAATTCTTTGACTTTATATCCGTTTTTCTCGGCCCACATCAGGTACATTCTCATTAGCATGGCTGACCAGTCACAGCTCTCGGTTCCACCGGCACCAGCCGTAATTTGAAGTACAGCGCTTAAGGCATCTTCTTCTGCAGATAGCATATTTTTAAACTCCAGCTCCTCCAGTCTTTCCAGTATGGTCTTATACTGTTCGTCAATTTCCTCCTCATTGCCTTCCCCCATACTGTGAAATTCTATCAGTACCTTGATGTCTTCAGTACCTGTTTTCAATTCATAATAAGCCTCAACCCAAAACTTCTTTGATCTGATTTTTTTCATCAGTGCTTCGGCAGATTTAGGATCATTCCAGAATTCAGGGTCCTGAGTTTTTAGTTCATCCTCTTTCAGTTCAAATTCCTTATCGCCAATTTTAAGGTAACCGTGGAGTTGCTCAATACGTTGTTCTAAGTCTTTTAATTGGTCCTGTGTTATCATTGAATTGATCCTTTTATGAAACACACAAAACTACAAATATTCTACCAATAAAAACAATGTGTAACTACTTTAATAAATTGCACAAAACAAATCCCTGACATCAATTTGAAATGTTTAAAATAATTTTACTTTTGTATCGAATAAATATCATTTTTTAATTAAAGAATATGAATATACCTGCAGACTTAAAATATACTAAAGATCACGAATGGGTAAAAGTTGACGGAGACGTAGCTACCGTTGGAATTACAGACTTTGCTCAAAACGAATTGGGAGATATAGTTTATGTTGAAATTGAAACCGAAGGTGAGACGTTAGATCAGGAAGAGGTGTTTGGATCAGTTGAAGCGGTAAAAACGGTGTCGGATTTATTTATGCCACTAAGCGGAGAAGTGCTTGAGTTCAATGAAGCTTTGGAATCAGCACCTGAAACTGTAAATAATGATCCTTACAATGAAGGATGGATGGTAAAAATCAAAATGTCTGATGCTTCCGAAGTGGAAGGATTGTTGTCAGCTGATGCTTACAAAGATCTTATCGGATAGAAAAAACCTGATTATTCAATTGCCGTGGCTTTTTTGGCTAATGGTTGTGTTGGTGCTCAGTTTTATACCTGGTGACCAGTTGCCGGAAGTTAAAATAGAATGGCTTGAAATAGATACTGTAGTGCATATCGGGATGTATCTCGGACTGAGTTTTTTGATGTTAATCGGATTTTTTCACGTCAAAAATGAACTTTTTCGGATTCAGGTTTTATACAGTGTTGTAATATGCATAATGATAGGATTTTTAGTTGAACTTATACAAGGTTACTATATCCCAAATCGATTTTTTAGCTGGAGGGATGTTGTAGCTAATGGATTAGGATCAATTTTAGGTTTTTTGATTTTTGCAATTTACAGGAAAAAAGATATGAATTTGGTAAGGTTTTTGAAATAATAATTTGTAATTTTACCTACAATTAGTAAGCTAATGGAACAAAAAAAGAGTAGAGAAGCAGATTTAGAATCAAAACGAATTGGTTTTATTTTTCTGGGAGGTGTTATTGCCGGAGCAATTGTGTTGATGGCATTCACCTACAAATCAGTAAAAATAGACCCGATCGCTAAGATTCAGGAAGAAAAGAAAGTGCTTAAAGAAGAGATTTTGGAGGAGTTCATTCAAAATGAACCGCCACCACCACCGCCACCACAAGAGGCTCCACCTCCGGTAATTACTGAGGTTGAAGAGGTTGAAGATGATATTATTATTGAAGCCCCAACTATTATTGATGAGGATTTAGTAGATTTTGATTTTGAACCTGAAAAGGAAAAAGAGGTTAAGAAGAGTGTGATTTTTGATGTGGTATCAGTAAACCCTGAGTTTCCTGGTGGAGATGCTGAAATGGCAAACTTTATTAATGAGGAATTTGATTACCCTGAGATAGCGAGAGAGATGGGAGAGCAAGGGACCATTTATGTTCAATTTGTTGTGAATGAAGATGGATCAATTGAGCAGGCTGAGGTAATTAAAGGTGTTTCTGATGCATTAGACAAAGAAGCACTTAGAGTAGTGAGAGAAATGCCTAAATGGAAACCAGGAGAGCAAGCCGGTAAAGCCGTTAGGGTAAGATATACTATCCCAATCAGGGCACGACTGGGGTAAAAATATTTAATATTTGAAAAACCTTCTTTGATTCCAAAGGAGGTTTTTTTGTGGTAAAGAGATCGTGATCTTACAATCCATATAGCACATTTGAATTAAAACATGTCAGTTTTTAATAGTAAAGATTTTAGAGTACAATTACCCTTGATCGATCTGACCTCATTAAATCAGGAGGATTCAATTAGGTCGAATCTGAAGTTCGTAAAAATGGCCAATGAAGGGTATAAGAGCTTGTATCCTGCTGCGGTTTGTTTGTATCCTAAATATGCATCACTATTATCTGATCATCTGATTCATGAAATACGATCTTGTGTGGTGAGCACGTATTTTCCAAGCAGTCAATCACCTTTGGAGTTAAAGGTTAAAGAAATAAAATATTTGAATACAACCGGTGTGGATGAAATAGATATAGTGATTCCGGTAGGTGAGTTTTTAGATGAAAATTACAATGAAGTTTCAAAAGAACTGCGTTTGATCAGATCACACACCAATAAAACGTTAAAGGTTATTTTGGAAACCGGATTGCTTCATGAACCTGGAAAAATTAAAAAAGCATCTGAACTGGCAATTCAATGTGGCGCTGATTTTTTAAAAACATCAACCGGAAAGTATAAGGTGGGTGCCACACCAGAAGCAGTAGAGGAAATGGCACAGGTTATGTTGACAGAGTACCAGTTGTCAGGAAGAAAAGTTGGCCTTAAAGTTGCAGGAGGGATCAGAACTGTTGATGAGGCAGCGACATACATAGATTTGGTTCGGGGTGTTTTGGGAGATGAATGGATAAACCCGGATTATTTTAGAATTGGTGCCAGTTCACTTTATAATAATATTGTAGCATAAATTGAGTGTTAAAAAGTACATACCAACCCTGATTAGGGCAGTGGAAGCTGCCTCCGAAAAAATCATGGAAATTTATTCCACCGACTTTGAAGTTGAGATTAAATCAGATAATTCTCCGGTTACTATTGCAGATAAATTGTCGAGTGATATTATACTATCGCATTTAAGTGTGTTTGATATTCCGATTGTATCGGAAGAGGAGGAGAAAATGGAGTTTGAATTGCGGAAGTCGGAGCCATTGATTTGGTTAATTGATCCAATTGACGGAACAAAAGAGTTTATAAAAAAGAATGATCAGTTTTGTATTAATATTGCATTAATTGAAAATGGAAAACCTGTACTTGGTTTAATCGCCAGTCCAACGGAAAAAACAATCATTTTTGGAGGGGAATCGATTGGTGCATTTGAGGTGCCCTACCATTTAAAGGAGGGGCATTTGGAGCGTAAATGGGGGATAGAACCACATCAAAATGATACGCAAAAAGTATTAATGCATTCAAATGCCGGTTTTTCTGGAAGTATTGCTAAATTTGTCCGAAATTTGGAGACAAAGTATGGGAAAATGCAGGTGATAAAAAAGGGGAGTGCACTTAAATTTTTTGATTTAGTCAGGGGGACTGCCGATTTTTATGCCAGGTTTGCGCCAACAATGGAATGGGATATTGCCGCAGGGCAGGCCATTTATGAGGCTGTGGGAGGAGAAGTGTTTCATGCTGAAACTAAAGTGCCGCTAACCTACAATAAGCCCCAGCTTAAAAATCCATATTTTATAGCAAAACGAAAAAAGTTAAATCTTTAAGAATGAGTAAAAAAATTGCATTAGTTACCGGTGTAACTGGACAAGACGGAGCCTATTTAGCTGAATTACTGCTTGAAAAAGGTTATGAAGTACATGGAATAAAACGAAGAAGCTCCTTGTTTAATACAGATAGAATTGATCATCTGTACAAAGATAAACATGAAGCAGATGTTAATTTTTTTCTACACTATGGTGATTTAACAGATTCAACGAATTTGATTCGTCTGGTACAGGAAATTCAACCAACCGAAATTTATAATCTGGCTGCTATGTCGCATGTAAAGGTTTCGTTTGATACACCTGAATATACTGCTAACGCTGATGGTGTTGGTACATTAAGGCTTTTGGAAGCAATCAGAATTTTAAAAATGGAAGATAAGGTGAAGTTTTATCAGGCATCTACTTCCGAGCTTTACGGTAAAGTTGTTGAGACACCTCAATCCGAAACAACACCTTTTTACCCAAGAAGCCCTTATGCCGTAGCTAAAATATATGGTTTCTGGATTGTGAAAAATTACAGAGAAGCTTATAATTTATTTGCTTGTAACGGAATACTCTTTAATCACGAGAGTCCGTTAAGAGGGGAAACATTTGTAACCAGAAAAATTACAAGAGCGGTTGCTAAAATTAAATTAGGATTACAAAAGAAAATATACCTGGGGAACCTTGATGCGAAGAGAGACTGGGGACATGCCAAAGATTATGTAAAGGGTATGTGGTTGATGCTTCAGCAGGATAAGCCTGACGATTACGTATTGGCAAGTGGTGAAACTCATCCGGTAAGAGAATTTGTAACGCTTGCATTTAAAGAAGTTGGCATTAATGTAAAGTGGGAAGGAGAAGGCGTTAATGAAAAAGGAATTAATGAAGCAACCGGAGATGTAATAGTTGAGGTTGATGAGGCTTATTTCAGACCAACAGAAGTGGACTTATTATTAGGAGATGCTTCCAAAGCCAGAAAAGAATTGGGTTGGAAAGCAGAATATTCTTTTGAAGAATTAGTGAAGGAAATGGTAGAGGCTGATATGCAATTATTCCAAAAAGATAAGTACCTGCAAGACGGTGGACACTCAACTTTTAATTATCACGAATAGTGGAAAAGCATTCAAAAATTTATGTTGCCGGACACAATGGAATGGTTGGTTCAGCAATAGTCAGACGGTTAAAAAAAGAGGGATTTAATAATTTAGTATATAAAAGTTCTTCGGAATTAGATTTAAGAAATCAACAAGATGTTGAAGCTTTTTTTGTTGCTGAAAAACCGGAATATGTTTTTTTGGCAGCTGCAAAAGTAGGGGGCATACATGCTAATAATGTATACAGAGCCGAGTTCTTATATGATAATTTGATGATTGCATCAAATATCATACACAGTGCTTATAAAAACGGAGTGGAAAAACTGTTGTTTTTAGGATCATCATGTATTTATCCAAAATTAGCGCCACAACCACTTAAGGAAGAATATTTATTAAGCGGCTTTTTGGAGCCAACTAATGAGCCTTATGCGATTGCAAAGATTGCCGGAATCAAACTTTGTGAAACGTATTTCGATCAGTATGGGGCTAACTTTATTTCGGCCATGCCTACCAATTTGTACGGACCAAATGATAATTACGATTTAAATAATTCTCATGTGTTACCAGCCCTGATCAGAAAGTTTCATCAGGCTAAGGTTAACGGAGATGATTCTGTTGAGGTTTGGGGTACCGGATCTCCATTACGTGAATTTTTACATGTAGATGACCTTGCAGAAGCCTGTTTGTTTATCATGGACAGTTACAATGACAAGGCATTTGTAAATTTAGGATCAGGAAAGGAAATTTCAATAAAGGATCTGGCTTTACTTGTAAAGAGTATTGTTGGTTTTGAGGGGGAATTGACTTTTAATACTGATAAGCCTGACGGAACACCGAGAAAATTAATGGATGTTTCAAAATTGAAAAATGCAGGCTGGTCTTACAAAATTGAACTGGAAGAAGGTATTAAGGAAGTATATCAGGAGGCATTGAGTAAAGGAATACTTGACTAGACAGGAAAGTAACTAAAGCATCTTGATTTCGTACGCTATGTTATAATGAACTCGTGGAAAAATTTATACCACTCCGGAACAAGTGTAGCATTATTCATGTTATTGCTAACTTCGTTTCAGGTAGTCGGGCAGTTAAATTTACCAAATACAGTCTATTATAACCAATGGATTGATCAACTTGGAATAGAAGATTCTTTAAGATCATACTTTCAAACTCATACATCTTTTAAACCGGTTAATGACCAAAAAACGAATCCTCAACAGATTTTTGCAATAAGTAAAGACCGGCAATCCTGGTTTTCGCGAAAGTTGTTCAATGAGCATTTTTTAACATTTGAGGGAAGGGATTACTGGGTGGCTATTGATCCAGTTGTAGATCTTGAAGCAGGGGTTGACAGAGGAAATGGAGCTACAAAGAATTTATTTTGGAATACACGAGGAATAAGGATACAAGCCAAATTTTTCGAAAATTTTGGTATTGAGACCAAGGTATACGAAAATCAAGCCATTTTACTGGATTATCAAGAAGATTATGTGGACAGACACGGGGAGTTTGTTCCGGTTCTTAATAATACCATATACAAACAGCAAAACGGAATGGTGCCTGGGTATTCCCGTACAAAACCCTTTGGTGATAACGGTTATGATTTTGCCTTTGCAGAAGGATACCTGAGTTATAGTCCTGCAGATTGGGTTAATGTACAATTGGGAAATGGAAATCAGTTTATAGGACAAGGGCACCGTTCATTGCTCCTTTCTGACTTTACCGGTAATTATCCCTTTTTAAAGCCGGAGTTATTTGCCTTTAAAGGCAGGTTGCAGTATACAATGACCTTTGCAGCATTGCAAAATCTGTATCGTTTGCCTTTTCACTCTACTCCTGAAGCTAATTTTGAAAGAAACAGGGGGACATTCCATTATCTTGAATATGCATTAACCAAACAGTTACAAATTGGAATTTTTGAAGGAACAGTCTGGAAGAAATTAGATTCGGCACAAGCCTATTCGGCAACACCATTATTTTTTAATCCAGTTATAGGCTCAAACTCACTAATCAATCAAACGTCTGATCTTGGTTACAATGCAATATTTGGAGTAAATGCTGTGTATAGTTTTGCTCAGGGTATTGCTTATGGACAGTTGGTTGTAGATCAATCAACAATATCGGGATATCAGGCAGGATTAAAGTGGTATAACTTACTGGTAAAAAACCTTAACTTTAGAATAGAGTACAATCAGGTTGACCCGAATTCTTACCTGAGTGGGGATAAAAGATTAAATTATGGTCATAGTAATTTACCTTTAGCGCACCCCTATGGTGCCGGATTTAAAGAGGGAATTCTACAGTTAAATTATAGTTTAAATTCGTTTTTTGTATCCAATCATTTTGTGTATTCTGAAAGAGTACAATCAGATAGTTTAAATGTTGGAGTTTCAATTTTATTACCTGAGTCGGGTCATCTGATTGATCCAAACGTGAATGTAGTGTTAAACCAGTTTGAGTTGGGGTACCGCTTTAATAAAAATTATAATTTACAATTATATTTGGGATATTTGTACCGAAGAGAAATCAGTGCCCAAAGTCAACGGGAAACTGACTATATATACTTTGGGGTACGAACAAAAATTAAAAACAAAACTTTGGATTGGTAAGCAGACACTTCCAAAGCAAAACATATTTTATGAATTTATACCATTATATCATGGCCTTTTTAACTTCGTTTGGAGTTGTGCTTTTGGCTACCCCTTCTTTAATTAAGGTTGCTAAGCTTAAGCATTTGGTAGACGAACCTAAAGAGGATAGAAAACTGCATACTAAAAGTATCCCTACTATTGGTGGTATTATGATTTTTAGTGCTTTTATGTTCTCTTGTTTCATTTGGTTTCCGGATGAAGAAGGTATGCAAAAAGAATTCAGTCAGTTTTTGTATTTAATGGGAAGCTTGGTTTTGTTGTTCTTTGTTGGTGTTAAAGATGATATTATTGGGATGTCTCCCACTAAAAAATTAGTTGCGCATATATTGGTAGGCTTTATTCTTGTGGCAATGGGCGGAATCCGAATAGAATCGTTTCATGGATTATTTAGTGTTGATGTTGAGTTACCTGAATATGCTAAACTTGTCATTAGTATTTTTGTTTACATTGTAATTGTCAATTCTATTAATTTGATTGATGGTATTGACGGACTGGCCTCAGGTGTAGGTATTATTGCTTGTATAACATTTGGATTATGGTTTTACTATAGTCATCAGCCACAATGGACCCTGGTTTCATTTTCATTGGCTGGAGCCTTACTTAGTTTTTTGATTTTTAATTTTAATCCTGCCAGAATTTTTATGGGGGATTCGGGATCGTTAACAATAGGGGCTATTTTGAGTGTACTCACTATTCAGCTAATCGAAACACCAACCACATTTTTAGAATTACCATTTAATAATATTTCTACTCCCGTTTTGGCGATAGGCATTTTAGCTTACCCGTTGATTGATACTTTACGCGTATTTGTGATCAGGATATTTGCTGGAAAATCACCTATGGCCGCTGACCGAAATCATTTGCATCACAGGCTTCAACGCAGGGGGTATGGACATAGAAAGGTAGTGTTTATTATTTATGTTTTTAGTATTGTGTGTATAGGTTTAGTCAGTTTTCTTCCAATTAAAAACCCAACACTTTCATTTATAGCACTTGGTGCCTTTGTTTTGTTATTCATAGGCCTGGTTACTTTGCCTAAGTATAAAAATGAGTAAGTATTTGTACATATTGTTTTTGGTATTCTGCTCTAATTTGGCATATACACAACAGGTGCTTGAACTCAAGGATCTTCATTATCGGGACAATATGTCAATGATAAGGCACTACCGTCAAAAATCATTTCACAGTAGTGTAAAGCCTGAAATAAGGTTGAATGACGCTTATAAGGTTACAACTTATAACCAATATATACATAGAATAGGTTATGTGCGCCCTAAGAGTAGCAGGGGTAAAGAACTCAATTGGTTTGGGAAAGAATTGAATCCTGTAGATAGTGATTTGATAAGACGACAACCATTGAGGTATCGATACGATATTCATCCTATTGTTGATCTTGGAGTAGGATTTGATAATAACGGTGAATTACTTTACCGACTTGGTGGCGGTTTAGCAGTTAACTTTAACGCACGAAATTGGCTAGTTACTGGTAAGTTTATGCCTTACGCCTCAGAAACGGGCTTTTTAGGAGATTCAATTCGAAACAGTCAGATTGATTTTGGTACAACAAGATCGCTTTCAGGTTCAACCTTTTGGAGAGGTGAGTTAATTGGTGCCTACCGGCCAAACCGATTCTTTACGTTTCTTGGTGGATATGGTAAAAATGTATTTGGAGAGGGTTATCGGTCGCTCTTATTGTCCGATAATGCTGCAGGTAATCCTTTTTTGAAAATTGAAACAACGTTTGCCGGTGTAAAGTATGTTAACCTGTTTAATGTATGGAATGACTTTTATAGTGAGCCAAATGATCGCTCTAAGGATATGATAAAGTTTTCGGCCATGCATTATTTGAGTTGGAATATTACCAATAGTTTTAATCTGAGTTTGTTTGAAACGGTAATATGGCAAGGAAGAGATTCTTTGGCAACACGCTTTTTTGAACCAAATTATTTAAACCCCTTTGTTTTCTATCGACCTGTTGAATATGCGCAAGGCTCGGCTGATAATGTTTTGGTTGGACTGAATTTGAGTTATAAAACCCGTAATTATTCCACTATATATTATCAATTGATTTTGGATGAGTTTTTGGTTAGAGAATTGACTTCAGACAATAAATGGTGGGGAAATAAATATGGCATGCAGTTGGGTGCTAAATCCACTGCTTTTATTATTCCTGAACTTTATGCCCAGTTAGAGTTTAATTTTGTCAGGCCATTTACTTATTCGCACAAAGAAACACCCCAGGTTTACGGTCACGCTAATTCAAGTGTTGCACATCCTTTAGGGGCTAATTTTTATGAGCTCAACTCTATCTTGTCCTACCGTAAAGGGCAACACCGTATTACAAACCATTTGATTTATTCCGGCTTTGGTGCCGATTATGATAGTTCTGCTGTTAGTTACGGCCAAAATATATTTAATTCATATTCTAACAGAAGCGATAACTTTGGTCATACTATCATGCAGGGGGAAAAACATAATGTATTTTCCTTTGTATTGATCTACGAGTATAAAATTGAAAAAACCAATCAAATTTTCCTGTCTGCAAAGTATAAGTTGCGCAGTGATATCACACCTGGTTATCACCAGATCAATCACTTTTTTGAAGTAGGATTGAGGACCAGAATATGGAATGTGTTTGATGACATTTAAGTCTAATTTGAAATCATTCTAAATAAGAATTCAGATTTGCCGATAAGTTTTAATTTATATCTTTGTCAGATCAAATTTCAGGCGTGCCATTAGAAGAATTAACAGTAGAAAAAGTCAAGTCAAAATCATGGGTTAAAGACGTATTGGCCCTGGCAAAAATGCGATTATCTTTTTTAGTTGTAGTCTCTTCAGTTACAGGTTATTTATTTGCAAATGGTGCGTTTAATTTCAATCTTGTAATACTCATTATTGGCGGTTTTTTAATTACCGGTTCCTCTAATGCGTTTAACCAGATTATTGAACGGGAAATTGACAAGAAAATGCCCCGAACTGCTAACAGACCTCTTCCAACCGGTCGGCTTTCGGTTCAGACGGCAACTATTCTTGCTTTTGCAATGGGTGCCTTGGGTGCTGTATTGTTATTTCAATTAAATTTTTATTCAGGAGTACTTGGCTTGTTGGCCCTGTTCATGTATGTTTTTCTGTACACACCGTTAAAGCGAATTTCACCATGGGCAGTATTTGTCGGTGCATTTCCGGGAGCAATTCCTCCAATGTTGGGAGTTGTTGCTGTCGATAATCAGTTTAGTGAAATTGCCGGTATCATGTTCTTTGTTCAGTTTGTTTGGCAGTTTCCTCATTTCTGGGCTATTGCATGGGTTGTAGATGAAGATTACAGAAAAGGTGGTTTTTCCTTGTTGCCATCAAAAGGTAGAAGAGATTCAAAGTCGGCTTTAATTATACTTTTATCTGCAATTGCTTTAGTGCCTGCAGGAGTTCTGCCATACATTTATGGTTATACAGGAATTGTTAGTTTAATTATTGGCGGACTAGCCGGACTTTATTTTTTATATCTGACAATAAAGTTCTACAGTGAAAGGAGTGAAAAATCTGCGAAGGTAGTCATGTTTGCCTCTTTCATTTATCTTCCAATTATCCAGTTTTTATACGTATTTAACCAGATATAAATCGTGAACAACCCAGAAGAAAAAGACAATATTGCCTCTGTTGATGAATCAATTCAGGCGGTTAAGGCCGAAGAAAAAATAAAGAAAAACCTGTTGTGGTTTGGTATTTTTTCAATTATCATGCTTTTTGCCGGGATAACCAGTGGTTATATCGTTGCCAGAGATTCAAGCTTTTGGGTTAAGTTAACATTGCCTGATTTCTTTTTGTGGAGTACCATTTCAATTATCCTAAGTAGTCTATTGCTTTATATAGCTGCAATGCTCATAAAAAAAGGGAATAATAAGGGGGCAGCCGGTGCTGTTGGATTTGCTTTGTTTTTAGGCCTTTTCTTTGGGTATACTCAGTATCAGGGCTTCATGGACTTGTCAAAAAAAGGGAGTGCCATCAATGCTAAAATTGTTAATCTTGAAGGTCGTTACGGAGAGTACTTTACTTTGTTCAAAGAAGGAAAGGAATTAACTTTTGACGGAGATCATTTTTACCATATGGGAAATGAATTGTCAGAGGCCGATTTAAATGAATTGAAAACTTTTTTAAAGCAATTTTTAAATATTCAAAACGAAGAGGCAAGAGGGGTGAGTGATTATGGAAAATACATTTTTCAATATAAAGGTGTTCCGGTAACTTATTTAAATGACAGGCTGGAGTATGAAAACCTGTCTTTGTCACCTCTCCAAAAAAGACGTTTGTATTTCTTTTCAGAAGCTATTATCAGTGAACGTGGCGACTTTTATATGATTGGTGAATACGGTAAAGATTTTTCGATCAATTATATGGGAAAGCCTGTTGAGTACAAGAACAGAAAATTTTACAGAGACGGGCAGGAATTATCACCTTTGGCCTACAGTGAATTAGGGGATTCTAATAACAAGGCCAGTTCCTTTATTTTAGCTTTTGTAGTTATTCATGGTTTGCACTGGTTTGCCGGAATAATTGCTTTATTGGTGATGGCGGTTAATGCCTCGCGAAACAAATATACAGCCATGAAATATACCGGATTAAAAGTGGGGTCAATGTACTGGCACTTTTTGGGAATTTTATGGTTATATTTATATGTTTTTTTAAATTTTATTCATTAAACTTGCACAAACTAAAAAATTACTATGAGTTCACCAGCTTCTAAACAAATTGATTCGGCAACGCTGTGGGGTGGTAAGATTTCTCCTTTAAGTATCAGCTATGGGAAATTGATGATGTGGTTCTTCCTTGTATCGGATGCCCTTACTTTTGGTGGGCTGTTAACGTCACTTGGTTTTGCTAAGTTTTCAAACCCTGAAACTGCCGCTCACTGGCCGGCTGGAGAGGAAGTGTTTACTCACTTACCTTTTACTCATGCACATGCGCCTTTGATTTATGTTGCTTTAATGACGTTTATCCTGATTGTAAGTTCTGTAACTATGGTGTTAGCTGTAGAAGCAGGGCACAGAATGGACAGAAAAGGTGTGATTAAGTGGTTGTCATTAACAATTATCGGAGGTTTTATTTTCCTTGGCTCACAGGTTTGGGAGTGGAAAACATTTATTGCCGGTTATGACGGAGATATTTCTACATGGCATGATAATGCAACTTTGGCGCATAACCCTTATGGTGGTGATTATATTGAAGTTGATCATCATGGTCATAAAGTAAAAGAGGTGGTGTCTTACGGACCAACCCAATATTCAAACTTTTTCTTTTTTATTACAGGATTCCACGGTTTCCACGTATTTACCGGGGTACTGTTTAACTTTATCATTCTCCTGAATGTATTTAAAGGTACTTATGAAAAGCGTGGACACTACGAAATGGTTGAGAAAGTAGGTCTTTACTGGCACTTTGTCGATCTGGTATGGGTATTTGTATTCACCTTCTTTTATTTGGTGTAATTAACTTGATATAATAAAAAATTATAAAATCTTTTAAAAAATGGTAAGAGACGATATTATTGAGTATTCTTTAGATGGACATCACAGTGAGGAAGAAGGAAAGAAGATTAGAAGAAAAATCTGGATAGTTACTGCTATTCTTTCTGTAATAACAATCCTTGAAGTAGGTGTAGGGATTTACCTTCCCAAAACTGCAGTTAGTGGTGTTAGCTGGGAAATTATTAAATGGGGATATATCATTTTAACAGCGGTTAAGGCAGGATACATTGTAATGGTATTTATGCACCTTGGAGATGAGCGAAAGTCATTTAAAATGATGATTCTTATTCCTTATATCGTATTTATTCTTTACTTGATATTCCATTTATCATATGAAGGATCTGCGGTTGGTGAAATTTGGAATACTTTCCGATCTTAACTCAGAAAAAACTATAAAGATATGTCCGGATTAAAGAGACTGGGATTAATGATTCTCGTACTTCTTGGTCCGGGCTTTTTGATTTATCTCTTTGCTAAAACCCTCGACAATAAGTTTATTGAATTACCATATATTGGTAAGCATACAATAGTACAGGGTGATGACGGTAACGTTGATACCATTCATTATAAACTTCCTGATTTTAAGTTTGAACTGCCGGATGGTTCGTTCATTACTTCTGAATCCACTAAAGGTCAGTTTTTAGTTTTTACAACAATTCAGAATGAATGTCCTGATCCGGATAATTGCGGATTGTACATGTATCATATTGATGAGTTGTTTTACAGTAAGCTTAAAAAGAATAAGGACAATTACAATAATGTCAAGATTATTTCGGTGTTGACTGATGCGGATGGAAACCCGATACAAGAACCTTCGGAAAAACTGTTGGAAGCCATGTCTAAACTTGAGGTTGATACCAGTATTTGGCAAATAGTAATTGGTGAACCTGCACAGGTATTCGGGTTCGATTACAATGGCAAATCGTTTATGGAGCTACCGGCAACATCTACCAATTTTGAGATTGGTAGTAAAGCTTTTGTAAATTCATTGTTATTGGTTGACAGAGATAAGCACATCAGAGGGTTTACCGGGGCAAAAAGAGATTCAGATATCAGGAATTTCTTTGATTTATTAAAAATACTAAAGAAGGTAGAATTTGATGAAAACCGTAAAGCCAGGTAGTATAATTACCATATTAGTCCTTTTCCTCTTACTGGGCTGCAATAATTCTTCAGAAGAAAATAAAAAAAAAAGAGTGTTACCAATTTTAGGATTCCATGACACTGAAATGGTGACCAGAGATGGCCAAAACGTAATTGATACGATTTTCTATACAATTCCGGAGTTCTATTTTACAGGACATACCGGAGAAGGAATCTCGGATAAAACTGTGAAAGGAAGAATTTATGTTGCTGATTTTTTCTTTACACATTGTCCTACAATTTGTCCGGTGATGACAAAACATTTAGAGGAATTTCATATCAGGACAAAAGATATTGAAGAATTACTCATTATTTCTCATACAATTGATCCGGAAAGAGATAGTATTGAAAGGTTAAATGAGTATATAGAGGAGCGTGGGATTGACCCAAGAGACGATTGGTTTTTTGTGAGAGGAAGCCAGGAGTACACTTACGACATTGGAAAAAACGGATACCTGGTAAATGCGGATATTGATCCTGCAGCTGAAGGTGGGTTTTTACATTCGGAACATTTTGTGCTGATAGACAGAGAAGGTAGAATAAGAGGTTTTTACGAAGGGACAGACCCTGAACAAGTTGAACAACTTGAAAAAGATATCAGAAAATTAATTGCAATAGAATATGGCGAATAATGAAGGAACTCATAACGTAGAACTGGAAAAGAAGTATAAGCCACTTGTAATAGTACTTTCTATTGCTATTCCGGTAGTGGTAGCAATCTTGTTCTCCTCTCCCAAAATTGAAGGGGTTGATTTGAGCTTTTTACCAGCTGTTTATGCCTCAATTAACGCTATTGTATCAGTTCTTTTAGTTTTAGCTGTAATAGCTATTAAAAATAAGAACAAAGCCAGACACGAGCGTTTTATCAAATTGGCCATTTTGGGATCAGCACTTTTTTTAGTTGGTTATGTTGCTTACCATTTGACTTCGGACGCTACAATTTATGGTGATGTTGACCACAATGGAACCCTTTCTGATGCTGAAAGAGAAGCATTGGGTGCCTCCGCATTAGTTTATTACTTCATTTTGTTTACCCACATTATCTTAAGTATTGTAATTATTCCTTTTGTTTTATTTACTTACCTGAGAGGGTGGTCGGGGAACTACACTAAGCATAAAAAAATAGCCAGATATACATTTCCTTTATGGCTTTATGTTGCTGTTACTGGTGTAATTGTCTATTTAATGATCAGTCCGTTTTACGGTTAGAAACGCCTAGAGAAGTCACAAATATTGGGCTTCCAGGGTTTAAATGTGATCATAACACCATAAAAAGAATACCAATCTTTATTATTTGAATTCCCACGGTTTGCGCCACTGTACTGATGTGATACGCCATTCAGTGAGGGATCAGCTAATTGAGAAGCCAGAGGACCTCTGATTGCATTCAGAAGGTTAGGATCAACGTAGTCTCCCGAAACATCATCAAGATAATCAGTAAAGGTTTTTCTGATACCGTATTCAATTGACATACCAACCCTTTTTGCCAGATTAAATTTAAACCCGATACCGAGAGGTATGGCAAATTGATTGGTACTGTACGATTTTTTCTGGTTTAATTCACTACCCTGCCCCTCAGTACCCACTTCACCAAGCTCTATGTCTGATCCCACTGCATTTGTTTTGGGGTTCATTCTGAAATAGGCAATTTCGTAGAAAAAATAGGGTGTAAATCTATATCTGTAGTCCGTTTTATTAATAGAGTACTTTTTTAAGCAAATCTCAAATCCGGCCGCAACCTCCAAAATTGTAGAGTTAAACTTTAAGTTTCGGTTAACCTGCCAGTCATCATTCGAAACGGCATCATCACCATAAACATTACCATAGTTAGCAGTAAATCGCATGGAGTGACGGGTTGACAGATTATACCGTGCAATAATACCGGCAGCTGGTTTTGAATACACAAAGTGTTTAGAAGGGTTAATATCTCCAATATAATAACTACCTCCGCCAAAAAAACCAAATTCAAAAGCCCGCTTAAATTTGTCACTTTGAGCAAATGCTGCAGAGTAACTGAAAAATAAGATGATGAAAATTAATATTTTACTATTTGAATTACGCATTTAAAATTTAGGAATATACTTGGTTCCTTTCTTTAAACGATAATGAAGTGTAAATATTGCAAATGAATAGGCATCATTGTAATTCGGATCACCTCTTTGCAAATAGTTATTTGACCCGTCGGTGTACTCAATTACGCCTGTTTGACCTAATGAAGGATCCAGTCCTCTGTCAGCTAGTTGTGCTGCAATTGGTCCGTAGGCACTTTCAATTTCGCTTGATAAATAATAAGATGTGCTAACGTCATCAATATAATCGGAACCGGTATATCTTACAGAAAGTTCGAAACCAATACTCCAGCTGGCATCAATCATATATTTTACACCAACACCAATTGGAATTGCGTATGTCAATCTACTGTATTTATCAGGTCTTCCGGCCAGTCCCTGACCCTCGGTTCCCAATGGTTGAAGTTTATGCCATTCACCATCCAGCTTTGCTTTTGGCTGAAAATAGGCTAATGCGGCACCAACTGTTACGTATGGGGAGAGGCTAAATGACTTTCTGCCACCAATACCTCTGATTTTATATCTCCGTGTTACATTTTCTGAAAATGGATAAATCTCAACCATAGCTCCCAGTTCCCAAATGCCTGACCTGAAACTTAAATTACGGTTTAATCTTACAGGGTTTTGTGTTGAGGCATCATCACCGGAAAGGTGTGCAGTGGTAAAATTAGCTTTAATTGAAACCGCCGGGATAAGCATATATTTGTAGCCAATGCTTAGAGCAGGTCTGGTAGCAGACAATCTTAAATCTCTAAAATCATGATAAGCTTCTCCCTTTGCACCACCCAACTCTCCAAAAAAGCTTGACGCTCCAATTCCAACCTGAACTTCCTGTCTGTGGTATTTCCATGTTTGGGAAAAAGAATAACACGATACGAATAGTAAGCTAATTAACAGTACTTTTGATTTAAACATACTTTTCTGTTTAATTCTTAAATTAGAACTAATTATCAAATGTAAAAAAATTTTTTTAATGTTTGTTCATCAACAGATTAGTTAATTCTATAAAATCACTAACACTCAATGTTTCAGGTCGTAAGGAGAACATAGGATGAGATGTATCCGTTTCGTCTTTTATGAGCGATTTTAATGAGTTGCGCAAGGTTTTTCTTCTTTGATTAAATCCTTGTTTAACAACCTGTTTAAATAGTTTTTCGTCACAATCCAGCTGAGCTACATTATTTCTTACCAACTTGATTACCCCGGATTTTACTTTTGGTGGTGGGTTAAAGACCGATTCATCTACAGTAAAAAGGTAGTCAATATCGTAGTATGCCTGTAATAAAACACTGATAATTCCGTACCGTTTCGAACCTGGTTTTTCGGCGACACGTTCGGCAACTTCTTTTTGAAACATGCCAACAACAACAGGAATGTGCTCTTTATAATCTAAAACTCTGAACAGGATTTGTGATGAAATATTATATGGAAAATTACCCGCAATCAGGAAAGGGGATTCTCCCATTAAACTGATGAGATCGGTTTTAAGAAAATCTTCGCCATAAATTTTTCCGCTTAGATCAGAAAAATTAACCTGTAAATAATCAACTGATTCACGATCCAGTTCAATGACATGTGTTTCAAAGTCTTCCCTTTTCAGTAAAAATTGAGTGAGCGCACCGGTTCCCGGACCAATTTCAAGTAATTTAGGTTTGTTGGAAGCCTCAGGAATGCTGTCTACAATCCTTTTACAAATAGACAGGTCAGTGATAAAATGTTGGCCAAGATGCTTCTTAGGTTTAACGCTCATAAATTATCTTGTAAAGCTTTCTTCTACGCGAAGAAGGGTTCTAAAGGCTGCAAACTTACCCTGAAACTTCATATTATGTTCATTTTGAAGTCTTGGTGCATGTTCCCGCTGATATTGTTCAAGCATAGTATTGCTTTCACAAAGGTATTGTATGGAGTATGATAAGCCTCCGGATTCTTCAGCCAGAATTTTTGAAAACCTGGCTTCCAAAAATAATCCGGTATCCAGTACGTCCGGAATATGTTGGGTTTTCATCCAGTTAAACCATTCATCATGTACCTCATGATCAATATTGATTGTTACGTTGTAAATTATCATATTTAAACAGCTTTTATAGCTCTGTATCGGGCTCTTGATTGTGAAACATATAAACTGCTACCATATTCGAAAAGGATCTTTTTATAGTAATTGGCAGCTGTTTCAGGGTCTTTTAATTTATAGTCGTAGATTTCAGCCACCCTAAATATGGCATCATCAGCTAATATATCAAACCAATAGGTTTCGATTAGTTTTTCAAAATGTTGAATGGCTTTATCCCAGTCCTGCATTCTGGTGTAAATAACACCTTTTTGATATAATATCTCATCTGCAATACTATGAAAAGGGAACAAAATGGTAACAGAATCTAAAAGGTTAAGTGATTCATCAAATTTGTTTTGCTGAAACAAAAGATCAGCTTTAGCATACATCTGAATAGGGGCCTTAGTGGTATCAATTCCAAGATTGTCCTGTAAAAGTAATGAAAGCCTCATGGCATCATTTGCAATTAATTTGGTAGTGGAGGCTTTTAACACATCCAATTGGGCTTTAGCGTATTCAAATTCGCCGTCATAATAAAATACTTTAGCATTTTTGAATTTGGCTTCATGTCCTATTTTGTCATCTTTAAAATTATTTGCAACCTGCATGTATAAAATGGAAGCGTCCCAAATTTGATTATTGCTTACCAGGACATCTCCCAGCAATATTTTAACTTTAGCCTTTTCAACCGGATGCAATTGTAATTTAAGTGCATTGTTTAGTAATGTCTCAGCTTTGGCAGGCTCGTCTAAGTAGAATGCATAAATATTAGCCAGTCTTTTAATTAACTCTATCGATTGTGCTGATTGACCGATACGTTTTAATTCATTTTCAAATTCCTGCGCAACTGATTGTATTTCGGCTTGGTCAAAAGTCCCCTGTTCAGTAACCTGAAGAAAACTCACTTCTAAATTATTTTGTATTGCTTTTTTATAGTAACCTGACTTTTCGCCCATTTCAATTACAGCCTGGTAAGCTTGTCTCGCTTTTTTATAAGCCTTGTTTAACATGCAAATATTTCCGATTTCAAAAGTATGTCTTCCGGAAGAATTTTGTTTTTTGTCCAACGCTTTAGCTTGTATAATAGCTCCTGTATATTCTTCCTTTTGGAGATAATACCAAATCAGCATTTCATTATAATAGAATTTATTGGGGTTGTTTTGTGTTCGGGTTAAGAGTTCGGTTCTTAACATTTCCACTTCGGTCAGATCCTCTTCAAAGTCAATGCGCCGTGAAAGGTAAGTTTGTACCGATTTTAAGTATCCGGAGCTGTACTCTAACAAGTCCAGATAAGATTCAATCATTTTGGCAGGTTGCTTGGTCAATGCGTAGAGTTCAGCCAGTTCAAGGTTATATTGATAGCCTGACTTTTTACTTTTTTTTCCTTTATTGTAGGTCTGCAGGGCAAAATCATATTTTCCGGTGTTTAAAAAATACTTACCCAGGGCCTGAACCCGACTTTGAATAGGGGAGAGATTATCAATCAGGTCGGTGTATATTTTATTGGCAGACTCAATCCGGTTGGTCTTTTCATAAATCGATCCTAATTTGAAGTGGTTACTCAATTCTCCCGGATCAGATTTAATCCTCTTTTTTACAACCTTTTCAGCTTCATCATATTTTTCCTGATATACCAGGCAATCATGATACCTGTCGAAATAGGAATTGCTATTGTAACGTTTCAGTAGCTTTTTATAATAAATTTCAGCTTTGTCAAACTCTCCTCTGTTAAAATAATGTGCTGCTAATTTGGCGTCTTCGCCACCGTTTTGAGAGAAAGAAATTCCCTGACTAAAAAAAATAAAGCCAACGGTCAGCAGTAATATTTTGAACCAATGTTTAATTTGACGATTGTTTAATTAAATTAATATAATCAGAAACAGTGGGTTCAGCAAAATAGAAATTGCTTTTTTGCTGAATTTGATTCAGGTAAATACTTTTAAAGTTAAGTTGAAACTGGTCATATGCCTGACGTTCTTCTCCTACATACTGCTTAATCTGCTCAGCATTAAAACGGCCCTTTTTAATATCATTTTTTAAATCGGAAAATTGCTTTTTTAGCGCAACCGATTCCTTTTCAATTGACAGACGGTTAACGTCAAGGTGTTTTAATGACTTTCTGACCCGTTTAATGTATGTCATTTTATTAGCAAAGTCCTGATTTACGGTATCAGCCGAATAATTTTCCTTGATGAACTTTTCAAACTCTGATGAAGTTTTCTTCATATAGTTTAAACTATCATAGTCAATTGTTTTAAACAAAGCCATGATACTGTCCAGTCCAACTTCGAATTGCTCTACTTCGGCAATTTCAGCAGCATACTCCTTTTCAGGATTACATGCTGTAAATAATACAGTTAAAATTAATAGCGAAGCTAATAGTTTCATATTTTAAATTTTATCAAAGCCGGTATAAGGTATTAAAACTTCCGGAATTTTTATACCATCTTCTGTTTGATTATTTTCCAAAATTGATGCCAGAATTCTCGGCAATGCCAATGCACTACCGTTCAGGGTGTGTGCTAAAACGTTCTTTTTGTTTTCATCCTTAAATCTTAATTTAAGCCGGTTAGCCTGATAAGTTTCAAAATTTGAAACTGAACTGACCTCTAACCATCTTTCCTGCGCTGCAGAATATACTTCAAGATCGAATGTTAATGCAGCGGTAAAGCCTAAATCTCCACCACATAAACGTAATTTACGATATGGTAGTTCCAGTTTGGTAAGTAAAGATTCTACATAAGCAACCATTTCTTCCAAAGCATCATAAGAACGTTCAGGATGTTCAATTCTGACAATTTCCACTTTGTCAAACTGATGCAGTCTGTTCAGTCCTCTAACATCTTTTCCATATGATCCTGCTTCACGTCTGAAACATGGTGTATAACCAGTAATTTGAATTGGAAAATCCTCTTCCTTAACAATTACATCTCTGAACATGTTGGTTAATGGTACTTCTGCGGTTGGAATCAGATACAGATCGTCATTTTGGACATGATACATCTGACCTTCTTTGTCCGGAAGCTGCCCGGTACCGATACCAGAGTCCTCATTAACCACAAACGGCGGAATGATCTCCTTATACCCCATGTCTCTGGCCTGATCAAGGAAAAAATTAATCAAAGCCCGTTGCAAACGTGCTCCTTTACCGGTATAAAACGGAAAACCAGCTCCGGTTACCTTTACACCCAGTTCAAAGTCAATTAAATCATGTTTTTTTGCCAATTCCCAATGAGGTACGGCTTTATTATGTAAAACCGGGATGTCCCCTTTTTCGTAAACGATAAAGTTATCTTCATCTGAATTCCCCTGTGGTACTGTTGGGTGTGGTATATTTGGAATGTGATACAATTTGTCAGTAATCTGCTCAAACAGGTGATTGACTTTTTCTTTCAATTCCTTTTCGGTATCTTTTAGCTCTGCTGTTTTAGCTTTGGCAGCATTGGCTTCCTCAACCTTCCCTGCTTTGAATAAATTACCGATTTCTTTTGCAATTTTATTCGATTCAGAAGCAAGGTTATCCAATTGACCTTTGGCCGTACGCCATGACTCATCCAATACAATAATTTCATTAATTACTGTGGTAGCATCAAAATTTCTAACTTTAAGTTGTTCAATTATTTCCGCTTTATCCCTTCTGATTTTAGTTATCTCTAACATTGCAAATTATTTTGATTTTAATGATAAACAAATATACCTATTATAACACAAAAAAACTCCATCAAGCAATACAGCTAAATGGAGTTTTTATATTTTTTTAAGATGATTTTACTTAAGCCTCCGCTGTCTCAAATGGAACAACAGATACAAAGGATCTATTATCTTTTTTCTTTCTGAATTCAACGATCCCATCAACTAAAGCATATAATGTATGGTCTTTTCCAATACCTACATTATCTCCAGGATGATGCTTCGTTCCTCTTTGTCTTACTATAATGTTTCCTGAAATAGCAGCTTGCCCTCCATAAATCTTAACTCCTAACCGTTTCGATTCTGACTCTCTACCATTCTTCGAACTACCGACTCCTTTCTTATGTGCCATGGCTCTATAATTTTTTTAATTTAATTATTTACTTAAAACTTCAATTAACTCAGCTTTTTTCAAAGAAGTATAACCTGTGATTCCTCTTTCTTTAGCTAATGCTTTTAATTCAGCAACAGTCATTGAACTGTAATCAGTACTTTCAGCTGGTTTTACAGCTTTAGTTTCTGTTGTTTTAGCTTCAGCTTTTTCGACTTTTACTTCCTCTTTCTTAGGCTCTTCTTTTTTTGCTGCCGGTTTAGCACCTTTAGCAACAATTCCATCAATTTTAACCTCAGTTAAATATTGTCTGTGACCGTTTTTCTTTTTGTAACCTTTTCTTCTTTTCTTTTTGAATACGATTACCTTGTCACCTTTTAAGTGTCTTACCACTGAAGCAGAAACTTGTGCTCCGCTTATAGCCGGGGCGCCAACAGTTACAGTTCCGTTATCATCAATTAAATATACATCATCAAATTTGATTTTATCTCCTTCAGATGCGTTTAATCTGTGAACGAAAACTTGCTGGTCTTTTTCAACTTTAAATTGTTGCCCTGCTATCTCTACAATTGCATACATACAAATCTTCTTTTAATTAATTTTCCAATTTTAAGGACGACAAAGATAGCTATTTTTTTTTAATAAGGAAGTTTGGAGTGCTTTTTCTTTTGTTTTTCCCCTTTAAACTCATTAAATAGACGCCAATAAATATAAATACAATCCAAATAATATTGAGTGGGTCGAATATTTCACCGTCCAATGCGCCCAGAAAAAGAGCGACAACCGGCATTATATAGGTAACTGATGAAGTGAAAAGTGGTGTTGAAATTGATACCAGGTGATTGAATAGTAAAACAGCAATGGCTGTACCAATAACTGAGAGCAGGACTAACCAGGTAAATGATTGTAAGGCATAGCCTTCAAATGAAATTTGTTGAAGCGCTCCGGTAAATGTACTGGATAGTATTGCAGGAATAAACATGAGGAGAAAAGCCAGGGCAGTAATAACTTTTGCTTTAAGGTGTTGTAATTTGTATTTGATTAAGCTTAGGCTGGTAGCATAAAATACGGTTGCCAAAATAACCCATAGTGCGTAGTAAAAATTATTGGCTTCACTGTCAATTTGCTTTAACAGGATCAGGGATAAGCCCAGGACACCAAAACAGAAGCCAATAAACTGAATTTTTGAAATTTTATCCTTGAAGAAAACCCATGTAATGATAATGATAAATACAGATGTACCCATGTTTAACAAGCCGGCAAGTGAACTTTGAATTTTAGTTTCAGCCAGTGGAAACAAAAAAGCCGGAATGAAATTACCTGTCAGTCCCACAAAAAACAGGTAAATAGTGTTTTTTCGGTTCAGGTATTTTAGATTTTGAATAGCTATAGGTAACAGTACGGTTGCAGCAATAAGTATCCTCAAACTGCCCAGTTGATAAGGGTCCAGGATGTGTACACCCGGAACAGGCATCATGGCCTTTTTAATGAGAATAAACGAAGAGCCCCAAACAATTGAGAGTATTATCAGAATGATCCATGCTTTTGTTTCTGATTTCATAGTGCAAATAAAGTTAAAATTTGACTGGATTGATCTAATTTATTCCACAAAATCTTTTTTGTTTCAGGGCAGTTTTTAGCGATTTATTTTTATTTTTAGCGTCTAAAATTATTTTACAGACTATGCATATTGCTGTTGCAGGAAATATTGGTGCAGGGAAAACAACGTTAACACGTTTATTATCTAAACATTACGGTTGGGATACTCATTTTGAAGATGTAGAGCAGAACCCCTATCTGAATGATTTTTATGAAGACATGCAACGTTGGGCATTTAACTTGCAGGTTTATTATTTGAACAGCAGATTCACTCAAATACAGGATATTAAGCAAAATCCAAATAATGTAATTCAGGATAGAACGATTTATGAGGATGCGTATATATTTGCGCCGAACCTGCATTCTATGGGGCTAATGACCACCAGAGATTTTGAAAACTACTTTTCTCTGTTTAATTTATTGGAATCATTTATTGCAGCACCTGATGTTTTGATCTATCTTAAAGCCAGTGTACCAACATTGGTTAATCAGATTCAAAGAAGGGGTAGGGAGTACGAAGAAAGTATCAGATTAGACTACCTTAAAAGGTTGAATGAGCGGTATGAAGCATGGATTTCGACTTACGACAGAGGAAAATTAATCATCATTGATGTGGATGATAATAACTTCCACGAAAATGCAGATGACCTTGGAAAAATCGTACAGGCCATTGATGCAGAAATTAACGGTCTGTTTTAAGTAAAACCCAATCGGGATTTCAGAACTAAATAAACCTGAAAAATGAAGGTTACAGAGGCAGAATTTGTTATTAGTAATACAGACATTAACAGATGTCCCCAACCTGATAAGCCAGAATATGCTTTTATTGGTAGGTCAAATGTTGGTAAGTCCTCTTTGATTAATATGTTGACCAACAATAAAAAGTTGGCAAAGATTTCCGGTAAGCCTGGAAAAACACAACTGATCAATCACTTTTTAATTAATAAATCCTGGTATTTGGTTGATTTACCTGGTTATGGTTTTGCCAAAATTGCCAAAACAGAACGTCAGAAATGGGAACGCTTCGTAATTGATTATATCATGACCAGACAAAACTTAATGAACCTTTTTGTTTTGGTAGACAGCAGAATCCCACCTCAAAAGATTGATTTGTCTTTTATGGAGATGTTAGGTGAGAACGGAATCCCATTTTCAATTGTATTTACAAAGCTGGATAAATTGTCGAGCACAAAGGCAGCTAAATCCCTCAAGGATTATGAAAAAGAAATGTTGAAGTCCTGGGAAAGCATGCCTCCGGTTTTTTCTTCATCTTCCGTATCTGGCCATGGTAAGGAAAAAATCCTTAACTACATTGATGAAATCAATGGTTCCTTTTGATTAGACTTGCTAAAATTCTTCATAAGATTTGAGATAATCTATTGACTATCTTGGGGAAATTGATAAATTTGACAGGCATAAAATTGATGGAATTATGTTTGGGTTAAGCTTTCACACATCAACACTGATATTAATAGTATTCGAAATTTTATTGCTGTCTTTCCAGGTTATTAGTTATGCAGCAAGGTACCAGGATAAGTCAAGGCTACGGTTTTTGATTTTGATTATTGCGTTTTTACAATTTAATATTCTTAACGGCCTCATGCCAAATGATGAGCTGGCGTTTAATTATCTTGCACAGAATATCATAGTTTACATTAGTGCAATTGCCCTTGCCAGCTACTATTTTTACTATTTAATTAATGAACTTGAGTTGAGCCAACTTAAATTGTATAATGTTAAAGTACTGGTTATTTCATTGATCAGTTCTTTTGTTCTATTGTTTTTTGGAACTTATTTTATTACAGGTGATTTTATTTTGGCCAGAAAGGTCTATATTATTATTCCCATCCTGATTTCATTCTACTTTTGTTTTCAAACCATAGATTTTTTATTAAAAAAGTGGCGTGCACTTAAAAATAAAAAGACGCCATACGGGTCAATTATTCTGGCAGGTAATGTGGGAATAATTTTTATGGCATCAATGCCTATTACAGATTATTTTGACAAAACGCGTGACCAGGCCTTCAGTATTTTTTTAATTAATATTTGTTTGATCGCTACGTTTTTTGCCTACATCAAAAACTACCTTTATCAGTCCAAACTCGAATATGAGTTTTTGAAAAATATCGGTTATGAGAAGGCGATAGATTCAGAGGAAAAAAACAGAATAAAAAGTATGTTTAAGGATTATCGTTTAACGGCTCGTGAATTGGATATTGCCATGTTAATGTTGGAAGGAAAATCGTATAAAGAAATTGCGAATCATATGTTTTTAGTTCCAAAAACGATCTCAAAACACGCTTCAAACATATTCAAAAAAACAAACTGTGCTAAAAAAACAGAATTTTTGGAAAGATTTACAAATTTGACTGATGAATCTGTATAGCCTTGAAAAACAATAGCTAAAAACTGTTACGTAGGTACTACGTACTGGATTTTTGGCAATATACGTCCAATATACGGCATAATTTTTTGCTGTTTTTGCAAAAATATCTGACCTTGCATAGCAGAACGGGGGAAATGAACTTTGTTTAAAGAACCGTTCGAGTCACATACTAATTAATATTATAATCGTTTGTATTTTTAAATTATAATATTGATTAAAGTCGGGTAACGTGCCCGACTTTAGTTTTTTTAGGAGGAATGTTTTTTGAGAATGTAGCTGGAAAATATAGACTGAAAATTAGTCTATATAAACACGGTGAACTCGACTTGAAATGGTACTGATAATTTCGTAAGGAATTGTATGCATTATGTCGGCCATGTCAGCAATACTGTTTTCCCATCCAAAAATTTCTACTTCATCACCAACTTTACAGTTTAACCCTGTAATGTCAATCATACTCATGTCCATACAAACTGATCCTATAATTGGTGTGAATTTGTCATTTACTTTCACCGACCATTTTTTGTTGCCAAGCCCCCTCGATAAACCATCAGCATAGCCAACAGGGATAATTGCTATTTCTGTCTGATCCGTGCATATATGCCTTCGACCATAGCCAACAGTTTCGCCCGGTGGGATAAGTTTGGTTTGCGAAATCTGAGTTTTAAAACTAAGGGCTGTATCAAGGTTGCCACGTTTGGTTTGTGTTAATCCAAACAATCCAACACCTAGTCTAATCATATCGAAATGGGCCTCCGGATAATTTAGTGCACCGTCAGAATTACAAATATGTTTGATAAAATCATATCCAATATTCTTTGCTATGGTTGTTGCAATTGCGTTAAATGAATTGTATTGTCCTACTGTAAAATCCCTTTCTTTTTTATCATCTGCTGCTGCAAAATGAGAGAAAACTGATTTGACATAAATTTCAGGCTGAGCGTTAATGGTTTCTGTCAGTTCCTTAATTTCATCACCTTGAAAACCTAATCTGTGCATACCGGTATCAATCTTAATATGAACCGGGAATCTTTTTTTACCTTTTAAAATGAGTTGATGTAAAAACTGATTAAGGATTTCAAAACTATAAATTGAAGGTTCCAGGTTATAATCGATTAAATCGTCGAAAGCATTTTGTTCGGGGTTCATCACCAGGATTGGTAATTGAATACCTTGTTCACGTAATTCTTTGCCTTCATCAGTGTAGGCCACTCCAAGATAATTAATTTTTTCCTGTTGGAGAAAACTGGCCATTTCAACAATTCCACTGCCATAGGATTGTGCTTTAACCATTGCCAGAATCATAGTGTCAAGCTTAAGAATTTGCCTGAAGTGATTTATGTTTGTCCTGATTGCACTGAGATTTATTTCCAGTTTGGTAATGTGTTTCTTTTGCTGGTATAGTGGAATTGTACTTTCTAGTTTGCTGGTTCTGGAACCCGAAAATAGTATTACTGAATTTTCGAATTGAACCGGATTTTTTATATACTGAGCAACTGTTCTAAAATGATGAATTGGAATTTTTAATTCAATAGGGTTAGGGTGAATCCATACTAAAGTATTGATGTCCGCCTGGTCAATTAAACGTACTAAATCATTATTGACCTTATAATTTTCATCAGGTGCCAAAATTAAAACTTTGCTTTTGCGATTAGCGTTAAGTGACAGGTTTTGTAACCCTATCTCCAGCCCCTTTTCATCAAATGTATAGGCGTCATTAATGATGATATTGCCATTGTTTCCTTCCATTCGCTCCATTCTCATGGATATTTTAGGAAGCGTTTGAAGCTGCGAAAGGATGTGTTTTGAATCCAGTCCCAGATATTCAGCAGTTTGATAGACAAGTGTTGCATTGAGTTGAGCCGCACTGTCTTTAAATGGAATACTTTCTATGACAGTAGGATCAATTTTTTCAGTTTCAATTAGTGTATTGACATTTCGGAAAAGTTTGAATTTTTCGTTTTTCTTTTCCTCTAATGAACTAAAATTAACCTGATGAGCGTCTCCCAAACCTGTAAAAATGCCAATTGTGGGAGAAATAATATGCTCTAATGTTTCCATTTCATCAGGTTCTGAAATACCGGCTTCAAAAATAGCCAGTGTATGGTGTTCGGACATCTCAAGAACCGAAAGTGGTACTCCCAATTGGCTATTATAACTCTTTGGGCTTCTTACAATATTAAAGTCAGTTTTTAGGGTATGGTATAACCATTCCTTAACTGTTGTTTTACCATTGCTACCTGTAATACCAATGACAGGGATGTTGAATTTTTTTCTGTGGTTTTTTGCTATTATCTGAAGACTTTTTAATGTGTCTTTTACAATGATTTGAGTAATATTAAGGTTGTTGATTTCTTTTTCAACCAATGCAATTTGACCTCCTTTAGTGGCAAAGGCAGCGCAATAGTCGTGACCATTAGCTTTATTTCCGCTTAAAGCCACAAACAGAGTTTGTTCATTAATTAAAGGCGATCGGCTGTCAATACATATATTTTTGACAATTAACCCGGAATCACCTTTAACAGTCGCGTCCAGCCATCCGGCAATTTCATGTACCGCATACTTTAAATTCATCTGGTAAAATTACAAAGATATTTGTAATGTCTCTGATCAGGACTTTTGTAGCTCCCTGTTATTTATTATTTGAAGAAATTATGGCGAAAAATGAGCGGGCTTACCATCTTTTCGGACTTCAACACCTTCTTTAAACATTTTTTCAGTATGTACTCTTCCCCTTCTGTCATACAAAACCATTTTTCCATCCTTAAGACCATCTTTATAGTCAATTTTCGAAGTGATTCTATGTGGTCTCCAGTTGTATTTTACGGTAGTACCATGTAATTTGCCTCCTTTGTATGAAATTTCCTGCATGGCTTTTGTTCCTCCCGGGTAGTAGTAAACCCAGGTACCTTCCTCTTTACCTTTTTTGTACGACCCTTCATGTGTCTTTCCACCGTCTTTCCCTGAATACCACTCCCAATGTCCATCCTTTACGCTTTCACTTAACTTACGTTTGTTAAAGGGACCGTAGTCTATACTTTTTTCATACTTCACCAACTTGTAGTTTCCTTTTTCCAAAAGAATACGTTTAGGAGAATATTTTAACCATTCCCCAACTTTAAGGTTTTGTGAATAGAATCCTGAAATATGAAGATTCCCTTTTTTGTAGTAGGATTTCCATTCTCCATCAAGTTCACCATTTTTAAAATTAGCCTGATTTTTTATTTTACCATTGTCAAAATTTTGAATCCAGACACCGTTTTCTTTTCCTTCAATAAAAGACCCTTTACTTAAAACTTTTCCGTTTTCCCACCAGGTAATCCATTCTCCGTTTTCCAAATCGTTAGAATAGCTTCCATCTTTCCATTTTTCACCGGTTGGATAGTAGAACTGCCATTTCCCATCTCTAAGTCCGGCGGCATAAAAGCCCTCGTATTTTTTCTTCTTGCCTTCGCCGGCATACCAATATGTCCATTTTCCATCCTGTAATCCACCATCAAAATCACCTTCCATATCCGGGGTGCCAATATTGGTGAACCATTGCCAATGTCCTTGCTTTTCCCCATTTTCAAATTTACCCTTGACGTTTATTTTTCCATTGTCATAGTACTTTTCGTAATTGCCGTTTAAAACCCCGTTTTTATAGTTCATTTTAGTGTCAGGGTTGCCATCATAAAAGGTGAAATTCCATTCCCCGTCTTTCAAACCATTTTTATAAGCGCCATCTACCAGTTTATTACCATATACTGAATATTCGGTAAATGTGCCGTGTTTAACTCCGTTTTTATATTTGTAGATTTCCTTTACATTTCCATTACTTTTATAGAACCAGACTACTTCACCATTCCCATTAGTCAATGTTCTGGTTCCGTCATATATCCAGAAATTTTTCATCAGAGTAACACCGTTCTCTATCATTTCTTCGGAATGTCGTTTGCCGTCCTCATAATAAGAAATCCATTTATCGATTGGTTCCCCATCTTCATAAAAGCCCTCGGTTTTAAGCTTCCCGTTCTCGTGCCAGGATTGATATTCACCATCCTGAATACCATCTGTAAAGTGACCAACTTCTTTTTTGTTACCGTTGATGTAATACAGTGTAACCTCTCCGTCCAACTTCCCTCTTTTATAATTTCGTGTTTCGGTTAATACACCATTTTTATTCCAGTAATTCCATTTGCCATGTTCTAATGTTGATTCTCCTGTAAACTGATCAACATAATAGAACCCTCTGGACATTACTCTTTTTTTACTATAATCCCAATAATTGGTGGTTAGTTTATGTTTGACCTGTCCAACAGATTGAAAACTGATCAAAAACAGGCTTAATAAAACTATAATGGATACTCTCATATTTCGTTATATTTTATAATAATCGGGATTTAATAAAAGGTTACAATTTCGGTGTCATAAATACCTTCAAGTCCTTCCAGGATAAAAAACACGCCAAAACAAATCAATATAATTCCTAAAACCCGGTTAATTAATATCATCCAGGCAGGTGTCAGGATATTTTTTAATTTTTTAGCACCAAGAATTTTAAAAACATCTACTCCAAAAAAGGTAATTAAAATTACAATGAGGTATAAAATAACCGTTCCGTTTTCCGAAAAACCTGCTACTAAAGTCTTGTCCCGAAGTGTACCTATAATGGTTAACCAATAAAACAAAACCCCGGGGTTAACTGCATTTAGAAAAAAACCTTTAAGGATAGTGGAAAACTGATTATTCGTTGCTAGATTTTTTGAATTTTGTAATTCTTTTTTGGATGGTAATGAGGCTTTTTTTCTGAGCGTCACAAAGCCAAAAATGATGAAGCAGATTCCACCAACAATGGTAAGATAGCTGCTGTAATCACTTTCCATTAATTTGGCTACCTGATTAACAAAAAGGTAGGCAAAGGTGATGTACATAATGTCACTTAGTAAAACACCTAAATCAAGATATAACGCAGATTTTACTCCCTTTTTAATACTGGTTTCAAGCAGAACGAAAAATACAGGACCAAGCATCAAACTCAGTACTAAACCTAAACCTATTCCTCCAAGTAATAAATTAATCAAACTGCAAAGTAATTATAGGTCCAAAATTAGTAATTCTTTCGGGTTTTTATTGAAAATTCAAAAGCGATTATAGCTATGTTTTTCACAATGTGATGTCAAGATCGATCAAAATAGGGCAATGGTCGGAGTGTACTGCTTCAGATAGTATAACCGACCTGTTTAATTGAGGCATTAGATTGTCCGTTATGAAATGGTAATCAATACGCCAGCCAAGGTTTTTCTTTCGTGCACCAAAACGATAGGTCCACCAGGTATAATGATGTGGTGATTTGTCAAGTTCTCTGAAAGTGTCCTTGAATCCGTTGGCCAGAAAGGATGTAATCCATGCCCGTTCTTCAGGTAAGAAACCGGATGATTTTTTATTCGAAACCGGATTGTGAATGTCAATAGGTTCATGACAGATATTAATGTCACCGGATATCAGGAGCTTTGGTCTGTCCTTTTTCAATTCGTCAATATATTGTTGAAAGTCGTCAAGAAACTCCATTTTGAATTCTTGCCTGATTTCACCGCTGCTTCCGCTGGGAAAGTAGCAACTTAATACTGAAAAATCACCAAAATCGGCTCTTAGTATTCTGCCTTCATTATCGTATTTTTCTATACCACAACCGTACTCAATATGATCGGGTTCGGTCTTACTTAATATGGCAACACTGCTGTATCCCTTTTTTTGGGCGGAAAACCAATAACTCTTATAACCTGCCTCTTCAAACAGACTCAAGTCAAGTTGTGAGGGATCAGCCTTTGTTTCCTGGAGACATACCACATCCGGATCTACTGATTGTAACCATTGCATCCAGTCCTTTTTTAATGCGGCTCTAATTCCGTTCACATTATAAGAGATTATTTTAGCCATAATTTTTGAATTGTTAAGTAACAAATGTAGTTAAAACATTTTTTTCAGGACGTAAATAGATTACGTTGTCAAATGTGTATCTTCGATAAAAATTGAAGAATGGCTAAGGTAAAGACGACTTATTTCTGTCAGAATTGTGGTGCTCAATCCCCTCAATGGGTAGGGAAATGCAATTCGTGCGGAGAGTGGAATACAATGGTGGAAGAGGTGATTGAAAAGGGAGATAAAAGAAAAATCCCTTTTTCTTCGGAAAAGGATAAAAGAATTGTAAAACCTCAGAAATTAACTGAGATTAAATTACAAAAAGAGAACAGAATTCAACTTAATGATAAAGAGTTAAATCGCGTTTTAGGTGGCGGATTGGTTTTAGGCTCCTTAGTGTTATTTGGAGGAGAGCCGGGAATTGGTAAGTCTACACTTTTACTTCAAACTGCTGTATCACAATCAGGGTTAAAGGTGCTTTATGTTTCGGGGGAGGAAAGTGAACAGCAAATTAGTATGCGGGCAGAGCGTTTAGGTAAGCTGAATGAAAATTGTTACATACTAACGGAGACATCTACTCAAAATATTTTTCTTCAGATTCAGGATATTCAACCTGATTTATTGGTGATTGATTCAATTCAGACGCTGCAGTCACCTTTAATAGAATCTTCACCAGGTAGTATTTCTCAAATCAGGGAGTGTACGGCGGAATTATTACAGTTTGCAAAAGAGACCGCCACGCCTGTTTTTTTGATTGGTCATATTACTAAAGAAGGTGCACTGGCTGGTCCAAAGGTATTGGAACATATGGTTGATACTGTATTGCATTTTGAAGGGGACCGAAACCATTTTTACCGCTTGTTGCGATCCGTAAAAAACCGATTTGGATCGACAAATGAATTAGGAATTTATGAGATGAGTGCCAGTGGATTAAGAGAAGTGGAAAATCCTTCTGAAATACTCATATCAGGAAATAATGAGAAGTTAAGTGGAATTTCGATTGCCTGCACTCTGGAAGGTGTCCGACCAATTTTAGTTGAGATTCAGGCTTTGGTGAGCACAGCGGCCTATGGTACACCACAGCGGTCATCTACTGGTTTTGATTTGAGAAGATTAAATATGTTATTGGCTGTGCTGGAGAAAAGGTGTGGTTTTAAACTTGGTGCTAAAGATGTATTTTTAAATATTGCAGGGGGAATAAAGGTTGATGATCCTGCAATTGATTTGGCTGTGGTTTGTGCTGTTATGTCATCAAATGCCGACATTGCCATACCAAATAATATATGTCTTGCCGCTGAGGTAGGCTTAAGTGGTGAAATACGACCGGTTAACCGATTAGAACAGCGAATTTCAGAGGCTGAAAAATTAGGATTTGAAAAAATTATTATCGCTAAATCAAAAACTAAAATTGAGCCTAAAAATCATGCAATAGAAATATTTGAAGCCGGAAAAATTGAGGAAGTGGTGCGATATATCTTCGGTTAGGTTATTTAAATCCATATTTTAAAGTCAAATTGATTTATCTTTGTACAGGCAATAAATCGGAATTCCGATAGTTATTACATTACAATATTTTTTATGAGACTGCTTGTATTATTTTTATGTTTGAGTTTGTACTCATCTGCTCAAATCGGAATGCAGAATTGGAGAATCCATTTTTCATCTTTTGAGGCCATTGATATTACCAAATCGGGAGATAAAATATTTATGGCATCTAAAAATGGTGTTGTTGAGTATGATTTGGAAACAAACGAGGTAGGTACAATTACCGGAACTAATGGTTTGTCTGATCTTGGTATCAGTGCCATTTCAAGTAATGACGAAGTTGTATTTGTTGGCTATAGTAATGGTAATCTCGACTTGATTAAAGCAGATGAAATTATTAATGTACCCTGGTTAAAGCGTGCATTGGTTTCAGGTAAAAAAATAATCAACAATATTACTTTTTATGAAAACAAGGCCTACATAGCTTCAGGAGTAGGTCTCCTGGTTTATGATTTGGAAAGAGAAGAAATAGCAGACACTTATTATCCTTATAATAATCCAACAGTGCATGATGTTGCTGTTTTTCAGGATTCATTTTTTGTCTCTACACCTAAGGGGATATATATGGCACCTGTGACAGCAACCTTTTTAAATAATACCGACAATTGGACTAAAAAAACAAATTTACCCAACTATCTTGTTAATGGTGATATTAGTGAAATTGAAGTATTTTCAGGATCGTTGTTTTTTGTTTTAGATACAGTAAAACACAATGGCGATTCTTTATACAGAATGACACCTGATAATACGGTTGAGAATTTTTACGGGAATAATGCTTATTCAATCAGAAGATTAATTGGCCAGGATGATCACCTGGTAGTGTCCAGAACATCCAATGTTTTAACTTATGATAAAAGTTTCGCTCAGATAAAAAACATCTATGATTACGACTTTGGTTCGGCACCTAAACCTGAAGGCGCAATTCTTAATGGTAATGAACTATGGATTGCTGATGGAAACAATGGGTTAGTAAGAGCTATTGATGCATTTTCGAATAATAAGCAGGTGTATGCCAATACGCCATATCAGGATGGTTGTTACAGAATGGACCTGCAACGTGGAAAATTATTGGTGGCTGGTGGTGGTTTAACCCATAACCTGAAAAATATTTGGGCACAACGGGGTATCTATTCCTTTGAAGATGAGTCGTGGTCCAATATTAATAGTAATTCTCATCCAATTGGATTGCCTGATACCTCAAATTGGGACATTATTGGTGTTACAATCAATCCTAAAAACCTTGATCAAATGGCATTTTCAAGCTATTCAAGAGGTGGAGTAAAAGTGGTTGAGGGAGATGAAATAGTAGGGTCTTATAACTATTCCAATTCTGATTTGGAACTTCAGCCTGGTAATTTCAGTCATATTACGCCGGATGTGAGGTATGATGATGACGGGAATTTATGGATAGCAAATGCCGGAATCTACCCCCTTAAAATGCTTTCGAAAGATGGGGTTTGGTATAATTTTAATCTTGGTACAGGAGCGCAACATAAATTTCCATACCGGTTAATGATTGATTCGAAAGGTTATAAATGGCTTGCTTTGCATCAATATGGAGTAGTGGTATTTGATGATAATGGAACATTTGATGATTTGACTGATGATAGAATGGTAACCCTAACCGGGGTTGAGGGATTTGGTGACTTACCATCTACTGAGGTAAAATCAATAGCCGAAGACATTGATGGAGAAGTTTGGATTGGAACCGAAGATGGAATAGGGGTGATCTACTCAACAGCTAATATTTTTGAAGGTGGTTTTGGTGATGCTGACGTCAGTACAATTGTAATTTATGATGATGAAAAAGCAGATAATGTAGCTATTTTTGATAAGGTTACCGTTACAGCTATTGCTGTTGATGGTGGAAATAGAAAGTGGATTGGTACAAATTCCTCTGGCGTATTTTGTATGAGCCCTAATGGAAAAGAAGAAATTTATCATTTTAATGCTTCAAACAGTCCTTTGATCTCAAATTCAATTCTGGATATCAAGATTGATTATGAAACTGGTGAGGCGTATTTTGCAACCGAAGAAGGGCTAATTTCCTATCGGGGGGATTTGACATCCGGAGATAATACGTTTTCTGATGTGAAGGTATTTCCTAATCCTGTTCGTCCGGAATATAAAGGGGTAATATCAATTGAAGGGGTTGGTTATGAAAGTGAGATTCGAATTACTGATGTATCAGGAAATCTGGTTTATCAAACAGTGTCAAACGGAGGTTCTGTTTTATGGGACGGTAATCGGGTAACCGGAGAAAGAGTCCAGTCAGGGGTTTATTTGGTATGGTCAGCTCTTCAGGAAGGAAAAGGTAAAAATGTAGCCAAAATTTTAGTGATTAATTAATGGCTGTTCACGTCACGGAAGGTATTGTACTTCAAAAAACCGATTATTCCGAAACAAGCTTAATTATTAAGGTTTTTACATTTGATAAAGGCTTACAAAGTTTTATATATCCCGGTGCAAAAAGAAAGAATAAGAAGGGAAACCTTATTTCACCATTAGCCACTATTCAATTGGAATATTATCATAAAAATGAACACCAATTGGGTAAAATCACCAAAATTGATTCGGAGGTAGTCTATAAGTCTATACCTTTCGATCCGATTAAGTCCAGCATTGTTTTTTTTCTGAATGAAGTTATCATTAATGCCGTAAAAGAGGAACAATACAATCCTGAATTGTATCATTTTTTAAAAAGCGCCCTACATATTCTGGATTTATTGGACAATTGTTCTAATTTTGCGCTCCGGTTTTTATTAGAATTTACGAAGCATTTGGGCTTTTACCCGATAGTTGAATCGGAAGCAAGGTATTTTGATTTGCTGGAAGGAAAGTTTACCAAGTATTTACCGGCTCATCCAAATTATATTGATGAAGGAAATTCTAAATTAATTTTGGCTATATTAGGCACAAAATTTGATGAAAAGGTAGGACACAAACTGGATGCGAATAAACGACGTGAACTCACATATGACGTACTTAAGTATTACCAAATTATATTTGATAATTTCAAGAAGATTAAAAGCCTGCCAATTCTCGAAGTTACTTTTCACGATTAGTTTTTTTTCGGTTTATTCATTATATGCCCAGGAGGTTACTTTTATAGGAAAAGAATCTAAGCAACCTGTTGAAGGTGTTGAAGTTGAATCGGGAGATTTTCGTACTTTTTCAGGGAAGAATGGGAAAATTGATATTTCTTCATTGCCTGATTCAGCAAAACTACTTTGTATACATGTCAATTATGATGTGCTGGTTATCACCAAATCAAATATAGCAAAGGACGGGAAAATTGCATTAAGTCCAAAGGACACTTACTTACCAATTATTGATATTTTGCATCCTTTGCGTGATAAAATAAATGTGAATGATGAGCCTCATCAAATCACAATAGTTACCAGAGAGGATATCATTAATGAAAAACCTCAAAGTAGCGCCGACATGCTGCAGCATACCGGAAATGTATTTGTTCAAAAAACACAAAATGGTGGTGGTAGTCCTGTTATGAGAGGGTTTGAAGCCAATAAAGTACTTTTAGTGATTGATGGCGTTAGAATGAATAATGCTATTTACAGAAGCGGACATCTTCAAAATGCCATTACCATTGACAATTCAATCCTGTCGCATTCGGAGATTATTTTTGGCCCTAATTCTGTTTTATATGGTAGTGATGCACTAGGTGGTGTTATTCATTTTCATACTGTGAATCCGGAATTATCAGATTCAGTAGATTGGTTAACTAAAGTGAATGCTTCATCATATTTTAATTCAGTTGATCAAAGTTTAACCAGCAATTTGAATTTTTCAGTTGGACAAAAAAAATGGGGCATGCTTGGATCCTATACTAATTCCATGTTTAATGATTATGATATGGGGCGTAACAGGGCACATGGCTATACTGACTGGGGACTTCAACCCCGATATGTTGATCAGTTCGAAGGAAAGGATTCTTCTTTTATTAACCCTGATCCTTCACGGCAACTTAATGTGGGGTATACACAGCATGATGCCTTGGCTAAATTATATTTTCAACCATCTGAGCAAATAAACTATACACTGAATTTTCAATATTCAACTTCTACAAACATTAACCGGTATGATAAGCTGGCCGAGGTCAGAGATGGAAATCTGAGATTTGCGGAGTGGTATTACGGACCACAAAACAGACTTTTGGGGTCTTTCAAGACTAATTTTACACCGAATAAAAAATGGTTAAACAGCGGGTCGGCAATTTTAGCCTACCAGCGAATTGATGAAGATAGGATCAACCGGTCTTTTAACTCAACTGAACGGTTTTTTGGGATGGAGGATGTAGATGTGTGGAGCTTTAATCTGGATTTAAATAAACTGATTGATTCAGCAAGGGTGCTGTATTATGGTTTGGAAGTGCAGTACAATGATGCTAGGTCAACTGCCTATTTTGAAAATATTAATACACTTGAAAGGACTTCGGCAATCACAAGATATCCTGACGGGGAAAATAGTTATCTGTCATCAGGTTTATATATTGAATATAAACAACAGTTTAACCCCAGGTTATTGATGACAACTGGGCTCAGATACTCATTTATTAATGCACATTCTACTTTTGAAGATACCTCTTTAATTGTATTACCATTTGAGTCGGTTGATATTATGAGTGGTGCACCTTCGGGTAGTTTTGGACTAAACTATCAGCCTGACGGGCGTACTGTAATTAAACCTTCCTTGTCAACAGGTTTTCGGGCACCTAATATTGATGATTATGGTAAAGTTTTTGAAAACAGCGGCAGAACTGTTATCCCGAATAATAATTTAAAACCTGAATATGCACTAAATGCAGAAGTATCGTTTGAGCGTATTTTAGGAAAAAGGAGATTTACAATTGGTGGTGCGGTTTATTATACTCACCTGATTAATGCCATAGTGCGTGAAGACTTTTCGGTGAATGGTGTGGACTCCATATTTTATGATGGGGAAATGACTAAAATACAAGCCAATGTTAATACTAATAATGCTTACATTTTTGGGGTTAATGTATTCGCAAAAATAAAGTTGAATCAAAGATTCAATTTCTTTGGTACTTATAATTATACAAGAGGATGGGATATTACAGATGACGCACCATTAGCTCATATTTCACCTGATTTTGGTAAGTTAGAACTCAACTATAAGCACAAAAAAATTAATACTTCAGTCTATTCTTATTATAATTTTAAGAAGCCGGTTTCGGAATATGGAGGAGGATCTGATAATCTGGAAGAAGCTACTGTTGATGGTACACCTGCCTGGTGGACCCTAAACTATAAATTAAGTATTGACATTTTAGAACAACTGAAAGGTCAGTTCTACGCAACTAATATTTTGGATTATCATTATCGTCAATTTTCTTCAGCCATAAGTGCACCCGGAAGGAGCTTTAAGTTAGGAGTGGTTCTTTCACTATAATTGATTTTAAAGCACTATAATTTTTTGATACATATTACGGGTTTAAGTTGTAAATTTGCAAAAACTTTCAAATGAAGACCCGTATCATATTATTTTCAGTCATTGTTCTGGTAAGTGTTCTTATTGCCGGTTTTATGTTTCGACAGAAAAAAGAGAATCAAAATACCCGTGAATACCGCGAAAAAATTGATAATAAACTGAAGGTGATAAACCCTTATGATGTTAATTCCGAACTGGTGGATTCTTCATTACATGATGTCCGAAGTGGTCATACGGTAGCGGATTTTGAGTTTGTAAACCAGTATGGTGATACTGTTACCCAGAAAAATATAGCCGATAAAATTGTAGTGGTAAATTACTTTTTTACGACCTGCGGTTCCATTTGTCCGATTATGAATGATCAGATGAAAAGAGTACAAACAGAATTTAGGCAAGATGATTGGTTGATGTTAATGAGCCATACCGTTTGGCCTGAGGGCGATTCTGTACCACGACTATATGATTATTCATTAAAATATGAAGCTATTCCAACAAAGTGGTGGTTTTTAACCGGTACTAAGGCAGATTTATACACCGCTGCAAGAAAGTCCTATTTGATAGTGCCGGATGAAAATGATCCGAATTACGATCATGGTAATGAATCCGATTTTATTCATACTGAAAACTTTGTATTGGTGGATCCTGACAAAAAAATCAGGGGAATGTATGATGGTACCAATCCGGATGAAATTGCAGACCTGATCAAGGACATTTATGATTTGAAAAGGGAGTATGAGTTTTAATTAAAAAACCTTACCAACGTTCCATTTGATTTTGATATCTAAGAAAAAGTTGTTGAACGACTCTACCTTTGGTCCGGGTTGAAGACCCAGTTCAAGGCTATACCCAATGTCTCTGATTTTATCGTCAATGATATGATCATTCATGGTATATAACTCATAAGCTATGGAAACACCAAGATTAGAACGGTCTACATTATTGATTGACTGACGTTCGTAGTATGTTGTGCCGGTTCCCTGATCAAACGCACTTGCGAATACATCATCTAATTCTGAAGAAGTTTGTACCAACAGGTTAAGTGATATCTTGGAAGAAGAGGTTTCAGTTACTTTTCCATATTTATCGGTTTGAATGGAAATATTATCAAAGATAGTTCTGGTCAAGCCCGCTTTTATAAAACCGTACTTGTGGTATGAAGAGGCTAGTTTTAGTTGTCGACTTACTCCTTGAGCAGTGGTAATCTCAATTCCCTGATCAGCATTTTGAAAATTATAATATGTAAAACCGTGAGTATAGCCTAAACTGATACCATAATTATAAGATCTGTCAACATCCATATTGGTTACATATTTGGTTCTGCCTTTTCCGGCTAACGTTAGGGAGATTGATTCGTGCTTGATTTTATTGAGAAAGTTATAACCGAAATTAAATGAAGCATCATTTGACCGGCTGTTTTCATAAATTGAAGTAATTTCAGGAGATCTTCCCGAGAAATCAGCCAGATGTTCAAAAAGATGAATTCTTCCATCAGCGTCAAAGGTAAATTTGTTACCTATAAATTTAATGTTTGGCCCAAGCCCGACAAGGGTAAAATTGTAATTATTTAGTGAAATATCATAATTGAGTCCACCTCCAAAATAGGTTATAGGAAATGAATTGTCCAGAAGCTCATAGTGTACAATATTGTCATCATCCTGAGAAAAGGAATTTACAATCAGGGATAAGGATAAGAATAGAAAAAGTAATTTCATGAAATACTAAGGGTTAAAAAGTAACAGAAAATGATTGGGTAACAGAAAATGATGATCCAAACCAGGGATAAAAATCCGCTTCACAAGAACTAAAGGTGTACTGATCATTTTCATAATTCACAAAAAGTTCTCCATGAAAATGCATATCTAAGTTACTGTTGGAATAGTAAGTGATACTAACGATTTTATCAGTACCATTAACTTCATGATCTTTATATGTTTTGGATATATCGGGTTTGGAATCGAAAATTATTTGAAGATAATCTGTTCCGTCTGTATATGCCGTAAAGGTGTAGCTCCCGGTTTGAGGATCAATTTCTTCGGTTTTATTTTCAAGAAAGGTCTTAGTTTGAAGTAAAGAATTAAGTACAATCGTAATTTTATTATCGTTGATTTGACAAGCTGGAAAAATTTGTACGCAAGGTTCACAAGCTGCGCCTCCGCAATCTTCTCCCATTTCATCATCATCAAAAACACCATTGGTACATTTAATATTACCTAAATCATCAAATGTGGTCACATCCCGGATAACCTCTTTTCTACATGAAGAAATGAGAATCAGGATACCTAGAAAATAAATACTTTTAGTCATGAACCAAAAGTAATCAATGCTTCATATGGATTTACAGTAAATAAGTCCGAATACTTTAAGTGAATATGACTACCACCCCACATCAAGGAATAGTTCATTTTCCTCACTGGTGATATAAAGATAATCTACAAAATTATAGGTGTTTAACCAACCTCCAAAATTGGCTTTTGTCCAATCATGGTCAAGATAGTATTCAGGTTGGTGCTCAATAAACAGAGGGCTGGGATTTAAAGGCGTCAATGTTATTGTGGTTTTGTACCCCTGATTAATGAGAATATCCCCTGTAAGTGAAGGTAATATTTTTTGATCAGATGTCATAAAATCCGATTTACCTGTCAGAACAAAGTAGATGTGTTTGTATTTAAGTGAGCTGTCCAGTAGTATTGTATCGCAAAGTTCTAAATCAAAATTCATTAACAATTTAGGGTCAGGATCGTTAACTCCTTCATAAAAATATGATTTTTGATTGGTATAATCATATCTGTAGAGCAATTCGGTTTCAGTCCACGGAAACGATTTCGCACCTTCAATATACTTATAGTCACTTTTTTTACACAATTCATAAAAATATTGACCGTTTTCACTGAAACCCTTGCCAAGTTTGAAATTAAAATACTGTGACATGGTAGTAGGTTGCCCAATACCGGCTGACGTTTTGATGGAGACTCTGAGCTGTGTTTCTTTTTCCTGAAAGTCCGGCGTATAAGTTTCTTCAACAACAGATTCCTGTGGTTTATCTTGCATGATAATATCATCATCCTTATCGCAACTTAATACTAAAAACAACAAGGCCAGGGGGAACAATAATTTCATGATCATAGCATTTGGGGCTTTATGCTACAACGTTGTAAAGTTTAAAAAATTGTAAAAGAGCCTATAGCCTTGTTATTAGCGTAAACGCCTACTATTTTTCAATTACCTGACCTTTTAAAAAAGTAATCACAGGTCTGAATCCAACTTGCGGATTGGCTTTTTTAAATGCAATTTCGCTGGTCACCTGAATGTCGTATCCCGGAGAATTCCAGTTTCCACCCATGGCTATATCTTCATCAGCTACCATTTCTGAAGCATTACCACTCATATTATATAAACCATAACCATTGGGGGCATATGACCTGGATGGTGTCAAAATATTGATATTTATATCTTCTAACGGCCCGGGTGTATAGTCTTCCTTGCTAACCACAATAAAATTTCCGTTGGTATCTCTTGTGATATTAGCATTGCTGATGTGAGCAAAATTGGCCAGGAATTGCCCTTTGGCATTTCTGACATAAGGTCCTCCCCACGGGTAAGGGGAATGTTTTAAACCGCCCTTTGCGGCATAAACCCATTCGGCTTTTGAAGGTAGTCTGACGTCATTTATCGTAGCTTCCGGATACATCTCTCTTAGTTTTTTTGAGAGCCATAAACAATACTTTTCAGCATTTTCTTTTGAAACATTCACAACCGGATAGTTATTATATGCCGGATGACGGTAATAATATTCGACAAAGGGCTGCATATAATTATTTTTCATCCATGCTGAGGTATCAGGTCGGGCCATTCTGGCTCCGGCTGTATCACCTTTGCTAAGGTATTCGGATTGAATAAACTCTCTGTATTCTGCATTTGTAATTTCGTGATCGTACATAAAAAAAGCCTGAACTGAAATGGCTTTTTCGTTATACTCGAAAGTCCCGCTGGGGACAAAAGTTAATCCGGTTTTTTTGGTTAATTTTTTGCTTGGTACAAACTTGAATGACATTAAACCAAGACAAAGAATAATTGCGAAATGTAAAAATAGTTTCATGGGCTAAAAATTTTAAGGATATAACCCATGAAACATTTTTGGTTACAGGCGAGCCTTACTTGACTTTCATTTTAATGTAAATGACCAGACCTGTCATGGCTATGAGTAAAACGATTAAAGAGGCCAGTGACATGATAAGATCCCTGTAACCTTTTCCCATAAAGTTTAACATATGATACTTATGCAAATAGGAAAAGCTAAAAGATTCCAGTTGATCACTTTTTTTCATAATCGCTCCCGGAATACCTGATGAGGTTTCAATATAACATGTGGTATGATTGTCATCATTAAAGCTGACTTTTATAACTGGCAAACGCTTATTAATAAAACCATAACCCTTACCGAATCTTGTAATTAACGCTATAGAGGTAATTTGCTTTTCATCAAGTCCTGAAATGGCCAAAGCTCTGTGAAGGGCGTATGCTTCGTTACCATTTTCCAGTAATTGACTGGTTTTGGTATTATAATACATTGGTGCACCATGAAGCGAAGTATCACTAACTCTGTAGTAAGTATGATTATCAAAATGGGTGAGAGACAACTCTTTTACAGGGCCATGCTGATGAATAATATCCTTAATTGTAATTTGGATATCACCGGATTGTATAGTTGATTTTGGCTCCAGTTCGTTTAGAAGCACACCATCATATTTCTTAAATGCATGAAATGCCCCGCTGAAGGCGAATGCTAATAATAACAAACTGGTAACAACCGATAGTTTTCGGTGTCGGTTCCTGGGTTTGAGTTTTTTAATCCCCTTTTTTCTGGACTTGTACTTATCACGATTAACAAAGTAGATCCATAAACCGATTACTCCGGTCACGAAAATAATGACCGAAAATAAGAATACTACTGTAGTTTTAAAAACAACATTTTCTCCCAGAAAATCCCAGTTGTGAAATGTTGAAAAGAACCAAAGGCAAAACCGTTTAACGCCATTATTCATTGTGCCTAACTTCGAAGAGCCGGTATGTACATAAACCGACATTTTATCATCCCTTTCAAAGTCAACTTTATAAACAGGCAATAGCCGGTTGATGACTTTATAGTCCGTAGTGTAGTGCTCAATTTTTGACACGGTTTTAATGTTAGCAGTCGCATCACCTAAAAAATGTCTGGCAATCTGCCTGGCATAGTTAATATCTCCTTCTTGTAGAAGAGTTCCTGAATAAGAATTGTAGTAGCTCAAATTGCCATTGCGCTTGACCTGGTAATATTGAATGTGGTCAAGTTCAACTATTCTTGCATTTTGAATTTTTGATATTCCATTTTTATCGAGAACCTGTTTCAATGATAATTGTGTTGAATCGGCTTGAATAAGAATGGGGTTAATCATTTTATTTGCTGGTCTGATTTTTAACCAATTTCCCATTATAGGGTGCATTAATCCGCTCAGACACCAAAAAATAACAGGGATCAGACTGATTATAGATAACCAGCGGTGCCATTTAAACAAACGACTTTTTGTTATCAATTTCATAATTATGAAGATAAGCCTGCCGCCACCTTATAGAGTGACAGCAGGTAATGAGTATTATTTGTCGTCTTTAAATTGGTATGATAATCCAATCGTAAAAGTTCTCGGATCACCTGGGTTATAGCTTTGTCCCCATGCCGATTTTGAAGCCCTTACTGCATAAACATTATCAGCAATATTCATGATATTGGTCCATATTTCAAAACCTTTAATTGAGTAACCCAATCGCAGGTTAAATACATCAAATCCATCATAACTTAATGTATTCTGACTATCCATAAAATAAGGTCCCATATGTTGCCATTCCAGGCCAATTCTAAAGTTTGGAATTTGACTCGGTTTATAGGTGATCTCACTGTTAGCAATCCATTTAGGTGCATTTGGCATTTCGTTTCCTGAATAATCGTTTCCTTTTTCCGAGTATTCTAAAAATTCATGAACTGCGTTAGTTCCACTAAACCTGAAATGTACTGTTTTGTGTGGTTGAATGTTTAAGCCATATTCAATACCCTCATGTCTTGTTTTTCCTGCATTTTCATTGGCATAGTCTCCTGAAGGCTGCTGAACACTTAATATTTCATTTAGCCCGTCTAATCTGTACAATGCAATATCTAAAGTCGCTTTTTCTTTTAAGAAAGTGTATAAAAAGCCAATTTCATAGTTGTTAAAAACAGCGGGTTGTAGTGTAGGTACAGTAACTCCTCTGTAAAGTTCGCTGACTTGTGGTGGAACAAATCCCTGGCTGTAATTTGCATAGGCAGACAGGTTCTTTTTGAAATTATACATCAGACCAATTTTTGGGGTCAATGCAGCAAAGTTGTTTTTGCTGTCCGGAGCACCTGAGAAAGCTGTTGAATCTAAATGATTGTCATAATCATAGATGAACTGATCGTACCGAACTGCTCCTGAAACTTTTAGTTTTTTAACCGGATTGATTTCTACCTGAAGGTATCCGGCATTGTTTAAAAGTCCTGTTGTATAATCAGTTAAAACAGAGTCGGTAGAATTAAACGATTCATATATTCCCTGCGGATTTTTATAAACTGAAATATAGTTGGCGTAATACTGACTTGGACTGTATTCGGAGGTTAGTCCGGCTGTGATTTCCGTATTCCAAAATGAGATTTTATGTTTATGTTGTAAAATCGCTCCGAAAGTTTTAAAAGCATTTTCATTTTGCTCTGAATGTGCTAAACTTTTATCACCATTTGGATTCCCCCATGGAGAATAATCATCTTTTATACGGTATGAAGGATTTTGACGAATGGCGTTGTTTCTGAAATATACCGTAGCAGTACTCTTGCTTTTGTTATTCCAGTAATAATGTAGGGCTGAACTTAATCGCAGTGCAGCTACGTCCCGGTTAGTAAATGACTGCACTGAACTGTATTCTGATTCATAGAAGGAATTACTGTCAAGGCTCCCTGTCATGTCAGATACATAATCAACATAGGTAAAGCTTGTTCTCCAGAATGATTTTTCGTTTAATTTATATGTTAATTTACCTGTTAAGGCTAACTTTTGGTAATCGCTGTGATCGCGATAACCATTGGTCCGTTGAGCAAAATTACCAGTTAACAAATAGCCCCATTTTTTATGAGAATCTGATACCAACAGGTCAGCTCTTTTAAAGCCCAGATTGTTGGCTTGAATGCTGGCTTTTGCAGTTAGAAAGGCTGTGGGATTAAGTGTGATAAAATTAATTGCACCTCCAATGGCTTCACTACCGTATAGTGATGATGCCGGTCCGCGGATGACTTCAATGTTTTTAAACGAAGCCATATTCATTTCCAACAGTGCATTATGATTAAAAATTCCGGTTGTTCTGATTGGTATACCGTCTTCGAGATATAAAAACAATGATTTGAATGACATAGGTTGACGCATAGACATACTGTGTTGTTCATTGCCAAGGTCGACCATATATACACCTGGTGCTTTATTAAGAATTTGATCTGTTGAAGTGGCCTTGGTGTCCTGAATTAAACCCGGTGATAATGTGGTCATTGCCATTGGCAGATCATTCCGGTCTTTTGCATTTCGGGTTCCGGTTACAACCACCTTGTTTAAAGTAATACTTGATTCCGACAACCCAATAACCGGTTTGGCATCTGAAATTGTAATTGTTTTTGTGGTATACCCCACATAAGTGATGCGTATTGAATCGGTTTCGTTATTATATTGAATAGAAAATTTTCCATCACTTGAAGTAACAGCATTTTTTCCGTTGGATTGATTTTTAATTTGAACCCCCGGTAATGCTTCCGTGGTTATGGGATTAATGATTTGACCAGTGAATTGCTTTTGAGAAAAAGCGGTGCCTGAGCACATAAAAAGGACTAATATAACCTTTATTAATTGTGTTATTTTAGATAACATAATGGTTGAATTATTGTAAATATTATTTATTGTCATGGCGTGATAATTTGACCATGAATATTATAAAACACCCATAAGAATTAGCTTAATTGTAGAATGGAACAGCCTTGTTATAAGATCACTAAATCTTATCAGGTAGTGTTAATGATTCTAACATTTATCACAATCTGATATACCAGAGCTAAATGACTTTGCAATGCGTGACATTCTGACCAAAGTTGCATGAGCTTACTATGGATGAAAATTTTGGTATGACGCACATTAACATACCCCGAATACCATAAAGTATTTAGGACATGAAGTTGTCAAACCTAATAGAAAAAGTATCCGGTTCCTCTCAACAAGGAATTAGTTAAACGGATAATTTCTATGCTACAAATAATTCAGGTGGTGGAACAGGAATATCCTTTGAATGATTAGACCAAATCATCATATAAGGTTTAAATAGAATAGAGTTATGACTAACCAGAGTATTGTTCTTTTTTAAGTTTTTACAAAAGAAATCACCATGCTTAATCTGTTTTTGCGAAGGTGAAAAAGGACTTTGAGGACTGTTTTCTTTTTGAACTGTTTTTTTGATTTCCTTGTCTAAATGACATTTACCTTTACAGTTGAGTTCAGGCTTATCTTTATTCTCACAAAGCTCCCTGGCAATAAAATCCTGATTCACATAATAATCAATATAGGGGACATAGGGGGATATCCAATTACCAATAACGGCCACAATTAATGTGAATGCAAAAAAGCGTTTCATTGCAGGACAAATCTAATTCTTTTTTGATAAGAATTTATGACAAATGTCAATGATCAGAATAATTTTTGAATACTTTCGGTAAATAATTTTACAGCAATGGCTAACAGTATGATACCGAAGGCCTTTTTCAGGATGGCAATTCCACCCTTACCTAAAAGCTTTTCTATTTTTTTAGTTAATGACAATACAATAAAGACGATAATGATGTTAAGAAATACTGCTATGGCAATATTAATGGCTTCAAAATCCACCCTCAGGGAAATTAAAGTTGTCATGGTTCCGGCACCGGCAATTAACGGGAATGCAATTGGAACTACTGCTACAATTTTAGAACCGTAGTCATCATCACCTTTAAATAATTCAATATTGAAAATTAGTTCTATAGCCAGGGCAAATAAAATCAATGAACCGGCTACAGCAAAAGCTTCATGATCGACACCAAGAGTACTTAATAAAACATCTCCGGCAAACAGAAAAGCCAACATTAAGGCCAGTGCTACCAATGAAGCTCTCAACGGATGGATATTACCAGATTTTTCCTTGAGTTTAATGATTATGGGAATGGAGCCGATAATATCAATCACGGCAAATAATACCATAAATGTCTTTCCTATTTCGTCTAATTTGATTTCCATAATTTTTGAGGATATGGTGCAATTTATAAAAAAATGCAAGAGTAAACTGCAGGTTAATTGATAAAACTTATAACTAAGAGAAACTTATATGTTAAATCTATAATAAGCTTTCAATACAAGATGCATAGAATTGGTGTTCTAATTCCAATACTTTTTTTGCCACAACTTCAGGGGTATCTTCAGGATTGATATCTACTTTATGTTGTTCGATAATATTGCCCTCATCATAGTTCTCGTTGACATAATGTATGGTCATGCCCGATTCTTTTTCTTCTGCCTCAACAACAGCCTTGTGTACATTCATACCATACATACCTTTGCCACCAAATTTAGGAAGTAAGGCAGGGTGTATATTGACAATTCGATCAGGGAAATTATCAATTAAATCAGAAGGAATTTTTTTAAGAAAACCTGCTAATACAATAAAATCAATTTCCATGGCAAGTAGTACATCAGAAAAATCACCAGCTTCCAGTTCTCCTTTGTCAAGAATATAGAAAGGGATATCGTTATTTTGTGCACGATCAATCACCCCGGCATTTTTATTATTGGTTACTATCAGTGCGATATTACCTTTTTCAGATGATGCAAAGTGTGCTAAAATGGCTTCAGCATTGCTACCGCCACCTGATGCAAAAATGGCTATGTTTTTTGTCATAAGCTGATTTGTTGAATCACTATTATTGCCTAAAATTCTGCTTTTTTCGGTGTTCTTGGGAAAGGAATAACATCACGGATATTGGTCATCCCGGTTACAAACATGACCATCCTTTCAAAACCTAATCCGAAACCAGCGTGAGGAGCTGTACCAAATTTACGGGTATCAAGGTACCACCAAACATCCTCTTCCGGGATATTAAAATCAGCACATTTTTGTTTCAATACATCCAGTCTTTCCTCTCTCTGCGATCCTCCAATAATTTCACCAATTCCAGGGAATAAAATGTCCATAGCGGCAACTGTTTTACCATCATCATTTTGTCGCATATAAAATGCTTTAAACGAAGCAGGGTAATCAGTTATAATTACCGGCTTTTTAAATTCTTTTTCCACAAGGTAACGTTCGTGCTCTGATTGCAGATCAGTTCCCCATTCTACAGGATACTTAAACTTTTTCTTTTTATATGGTTTAGAACGGTGTAAAACATTAATGGCTTCAGTATAAGTGATCCGCTCAAAATTGTTATCAATCACAAAATTTAACCGCTCTGTCAATCCCATTTCATTACGCTCATTTTGCGGTTTTGTTTTTTGTTCCTGTGCTTCACGGTTGTCCAGAAAAGCCACGTCTTCGGCATTGTTTTCCAAAACATATTTACAGATATAGCTCAAAAAGTCTTCGGCTAAATCCATGTTATCCACTAAGTCATTAAAGGCTACTTCCGGTTCAATCATCCAGAATTCTGCTAAATGTCTGGCAGTGTTAGAGTTTTCTGCTCTAAATGTAGGACCAAATGTATAAACTTTACCAAGGGCCATGGCTGCTAATTCAGCCTCAAGTTGTCCTGATACAGTCAGGTTGGTTTCTTTACCAAAAAAATCTTCTGTCCAGTTTACAGTGCCATCTTCGTTTAAAGGTGGATTTTTTGGGTCAAGGTTAGATACTCTGAACATTTCACCTGCACCCTCGGCATCAGAACCGGTAATAATAGGGGTATGGATATAGTAATAACCTTTATCATTAAAGTATTTATGGATTGCATAAGAAACAGCATGACGAATTCTGAATACCGCTCCAAAAGTATTGGTACGGAATCGTAAGTGAGCTTGTTCCCGTAAAAATTCAAGGCTATGCTTTTTAGGCTGCATTACTGTTTTGCTCACCTCTTCAGGATCAGCATCACCCAGTATTTCAACAGTATCAATAACCAATTCAACTTTCTGTCCTTTTCCTTCCGATTCAACCAGCTCTCCGGTTAATGAAACAGCAGCAGAAGTAGTGATTCTTTTTAAAATACTTTCATCTGTATTTTCGAAATCAATAATTGCCTGTAAATTATTAATTGTAGAACCATCATTAATTTGAACAAAACGGTTCGCTCTAAAAGCCTTTACCCAACCTTTAACATTAATTTTTTCACCAACTTTTTCTTCTTTAAGTACGGTGGCAATTTCTACTCTTTTCATTTGTCTATTTTCAAGCTGTTATAACCGGCAACTAAACTTGTTTCTTATACTTTGGGTTGCCTGTATTAATTAAGCGACAAAGGTAATTTTTTTTAGTAAATTAGTGAGATTCAAGATGGAAATTTAGAATTGAAAAGACTGATTTTGTAATGGTGAATTACTTTTTTGCAAGATTTGATTTTTTTAAGTTGATATGGCATTGAGTTGTGGTTTGATGAATAAGTTAATTAGTTATCAATTTTTTATTAATTTAGTCATAACGATAATTTTTATTGTAAAAAACTAAATAGTAAATGAAAGTAAAAAAAGGATTGTGGGTGATCGCAGCCATTTTGGTAATTCTGATTGGCGTGGTGTTTTATATGAGAGATGATTCCGATATGGAGAAAGTAAATCAGGAGCAATTAAAAAGTGCAGAAGATTCACTAAACAGTAAAATTGATCAGCTCAATATGGACATGGACCTTGATTTGGATGATGAAGAAATTGAGGATGCTACACTGGCATACGATACCTTGCAGTAGCGAAACTTATTGTCGGGTTAGGTCCTTAAATATATCTTCCATACTTTTTTCTTCTATTCGCATGGTTAATACCAACAGGTTGTTTTGTTGTGCAAATTTTGCAATGACCGGTCTGATGTCAGTTTGGTTGGCTGAAATCAGCCATTGATTGTCTTCAATGTGCTTTACTGATTTTACACCTTCAATCTGGTTGAGTTTATTTCTTGAAACATTTTGATCAAATTCTACAAAAATCACCTGACCCTGATCTTGCTGCTGAATATGGGCTCTGGTGTCATCAGCGACTAACTGACCATCTTTAATAATGATTACCCTATCGCAAATGGCTTCAACCTCTTGCATAATGTGAGTGGACAGCATTACGGTTTTGGTTTTTCCTATATCCAGAATCAGTTGTCTTATATCTACTAATTGATTTGGGTCAAGCCCACTGGTTGGCTCATCTAAAATTAAAACTTCAGGATCATGAATAATGGCCTGAGCCAGTCCAACTCTTTGACGGTATCCTTTTGACAATGCGCCTATTTTTTTACCTTGTTCTTTCTCCAGTCCAACGAGACTAATCATTTCATTAACTCTTGTTTTTGAATTGATTTTTGTGCCGTCAGATAATCTATTCTTATAAAGTCCTGCTACAAATTCAAGATATTCCTTTACATACATGTCGAGGTATAAAGGATTATGTTCCGGCAGATAACCTACTTTTTTTCTGATTTCAATCGAGTCTTCATCAACATCCAGCCCGCAAACCTTTACAGAGCCTGAAGATTTGGTTAAAAAGCAGGTGGCAATTTTCATCATGGTGGACTTTCCGGCTCCGTTCGGTCCTAAAAAACCAACAATTTCACCAGAATTAATATTAAAACTGACATCATTCAGTGCAGCCTGTTCACCATAATATTTAAATACATTTTTGACTTCTATCGACACAATTCTATCGGTTTTAATGAATGACTACGAAAATAAGGGTTCGTTTTAAATAATGTTGAAATAAACCGACATAAAATATCGATTTTTTACATTTCTTAAGGACCTGAAAGCAGCCAGGGCTTTCAAAAAAGTACTAATTCTATAAAAAGCCAAGTTCCAGCTGAGCTTCCTCGCTCATCATATCCTTATCCCAGGGTGGATCAAAAACAATGTTGACCTTACATTCGGAAACTTCCGGTAAACTCTCCACTTTATTTTTAACATCAACAGGTAAACTTTCAGCTACCGGACAGTTAGGAGAGGTTAAAGTCATGTCAATATCTACAAATCCGTCTTCTTTTATTTTAACCTCGTAGATTAATCCCAGTTCAAAAATATCGACAGGAATTTCCGGATCGTAAATTTCTTTCAGAACAGCAATTATTTTGTCTTCTATGGCTTTTACATTGTCGTCGTTAATGGATATCATGATGTTTTGTTTTTAAGTGCCAATGCGTATAATTTCATTTGTTTGATCATAGCTACCAACCCATTTGAACGTGTTGGTGAAAGGTGTTCCTGTAGTCCTATTTCCTTTACAAAATTGAGTTCTGCTTTAAGAATGTCATCAGGGGTTTGATTAGACAATACCTGAACCATTAAAGCAATAATTCCTTTTGTAATAATCGCATCAGCATCTGCTGTAAATTCTATTTTTCCTTCTTTTTTTTCGGCATGCAACCATACTTTTGATTGACAGCCAACAATTAAATTTTCGTCGACTTTATATTGGTCATCAATTAACGGCAGGTCTTTACCAAGGTCAATGATGTATTCGTATTTTTCCATCCAGTCGTCATAGATTGAAAAATCGTCAATAATTTCTATTTCTTTTTCCTGTATCGACATTGTTATTGTAACATATTTATTGCCTTTTTTAAGGCATTAATAAATGCATCTACGTCAGCTTTTGTATTGTATAAACTAAAGCTGGCTCTTATTGTTCCTGGTATCTTATAAAAATCCATGATTGGTTGGGTACAGTGGTGCCCGGTTCTAACCGCTACGCCTTGTTGGTTTAGTAATGTACCAATATCGTAAGGGTGTAAATCATTTACCAGAAATGAAATTACACCTCCCTTATGGTTTGCATTACCATAAATCCTGAGTCCTTCAATATTTTTTATCTGTTTAGTGGCGTATTCCAACAGGTCGGCCTCATATAGTTTGACAGCTTCAATATCTAAGCCCTGAAGCCATTTAATTGCTTTACCGAAAGCTATACCACCCACAATATTAGGTGTACCGGCCTCAAACTTATGTGGCAGACCGTTATAGGTTGTTTTTTCAAAAGTAACGGTCTTAATCATATCGCCTCCTCCCTGGTAGGGTGGAAGTGCATTTAACTCATCTGCCTTACCATAAAGAATGCCAACACCCGTTGGGCCAAATATTTTATGTGCAGAAAACACCATAAAGTCACAGTCCAATTCCTGAACATCCAGTTTAAAGTGTTGCAGTGACTGAGCGGCATCAATCAAAATTTTTGAACCCACTTTGTGAGCAGCATCAATGTATTTTTTGATAGGGTTTACAGTACCCAAAGCATTTGATACATGGGTAATACTAACCAGCTTTGTTTTATCCGATAATAAATTCTGAAAAGCTTCAAAGTCAAGGTCTCCGTTTTCAAACATTGGAATGACTTTTAAAACCACACCTTTTTCTTCCACTAAAAACTGCCAGGGTACAATATTAGAATGGTGTTCAAGTGCTGAGATGATAATTTCGTCTCCCTTTTTTAAACTTTTTCCAAATGAATGTGCAATTAAATTAATACCATCCGTTGTTCCTTTGGTGAAGATACACTCGTAATTGTGTTTAGCATTAATGTATTGTTGAATGGTATTTCTGGCGTCTTCATAAGCTTCAGTACTGATCTGACTTAAATGGTGCACCCCTCTGTGAATGTTTGCGTTTTGCTCACTGTAATATTCTGTGATAGCATCTATCACAAATTGCGGTTTCTGAGTAGTTGCACCATTGTCTAAATAAACCAAAGGATACTTTCCTACTTTTTGATTAAGTATTGGAAACTCTTCCCTGATTTTATCAACATTAAAGCTCATTATTAAAGATTTTTTGCAAAGTTATATGATGTATTACTATTTAACAAGTTCTATTTAGAATGAGTCTAAGTAAAAGGTGTAACCTGATAAAGTTACATCCGCGATAGTTTATGAGGGCATTGACATAAATCCATTTACATTGAAAATTTACATCCACAACATATTTAATCAACCGACTAACATAATTTAAAATCCATTTATCCAAAGTGGTCGTAATTTTGAAAAAAACGGCACCATGAAAAAATTAATCATTCTTATATTGGTCTTTTCAACCACCTATTTATATGGTCAAACCGGTTCAATATCAGGAAGTATCTTTGATCAATCTGATAAAACGCCAATGGAGTTTACCCGGGTAGCATTATACTCAACTGATTCTGTTCTGGTAAATGGAACGATCTCTCAGCAAAATGGTAATTTTAAAATTGATAAAGTGCCATTTGGAAAGTATTATCTTGATGTAAAATTTATAGGATATCAGGCTAAACACATCAATAATATTGAATTGAAAAAAGGTGCTTCCAACATAACACTTGATCCATTTTTTCTTAAACCCGGACATGAGTTAATTGATGTTGAGGTAACGGCTGAAAAACAATTTTCTGAAACACGAATAGATAAAAAAATATTTAATGCCGATCAAAGTTTAGCCACTAATGGGGGAACAGGACTGGATTTGATGCGGGAAATACCCTCAGTGACCGTTGATGAAAATGATAATATATTATTGAGAGGAAATGGTAATGTGACTATATTAATTGATGGCCGGCCGATTTCAATGTCGGCAAAGGATTTATTAAAACAATTTCCGGCTTCAGCTATCGAAAAAGTGGAATTGATTACCAACCCTTCGGCAAAATATGATCCTGAAGGAATGTCGGGGATTATCAACGTTGTACTTAAAAAGAATAAACTGAAAGGGTTTAATGGTAACGTCAGGACAAATTTTGGTTATGGAACACTACCAAAAGCTTCAGGGGGAGTAGGGCTGAATTATAGAAATTCCAAGTTAAATGTTTATTCAAATTACAATTATAATTACAGACAAATGTGGTTTGGTGGTAATCAAACCCGGGATATTTTATTGGGAGATACATTATGGGACAGATTGCGGACTGAAGACCTTGGTGGTAGAGTAAATACCTCACATTTTGGAAGGCTGGGGTTTGATTATTTTTTAAATGATAATAATACTATTTACCTCTCCGGATCAATGAATAAGGGAACGAATTTAGGTAAAAGGGATATTGATTATGATAATGTTGACTCTGATGAAGTATCACTTTACCATTCGTCTAGAAATGGAGAAATAGATTCCCCGAGCGAGAATTATGTATTTAATGCCGGGTGGCAGAAAACCTTTCAAAAACCAGGGCATACCATGGATATTGACCTGAATTATAATACAAGTTCCCGCATGTCGGATGAAAATTTGTCGCATGATTTTTATGATGTAAATGACGTGAAATATTTGTCCACCTATCAGAATACTATTGACGAAAATGATAATTCGGTATTGTTGGGTAAACTGGATTATACTTTACCAATAACCGATTCATTGACTATTGAATCTGGTTTTCATTATACCAGCAGGTTATCTGCCCAATCATTTTATTCTGCTTCCGGGACCGATCCTAATCAATTGTCGGCGGATGTTAACCTGAACAATAGTTTTAATTATGATCAGAACACTTATGCTGCTTATTTTACAATTGGTCAGCAGTTCAGGAAAATTGGTGTTAAGGTTGGATTAAGAGGTGAACAAACTGAAACACTTTCAAAGTTGATTAATACCAGTGAAACATTCGTTAATGATTATTTTGAATTATTTCCAAGCGCACATGTATCTTATAAAACAAAGAAAAACAGTGAGTTTCAGTTAAGTTATAGTAAGCGAATTAACCGACCAAGAATGCATCAACTGAATCCGTTTTCAAATTATTCCGATCCTTTGACCCTTGATCGTGGTAATCCTTTTCTCAGACCGGAGATTATCCATGTAAATGAATTATCATATTTAAAATATTGGAAAAAATTCAATGTAAATGCAACCGTGTATTATCGTTTAATTACAGATTTAATGAGAAGAAATCTGTCATACAACGGGGCCATTTCAGAAGTAACTTTTGAAAATTTAGGGAAAAGCACCTTAAGTGGAGGAGATTTAAACCTGACTTACACACCTGGTAAGGGGATTCGGATTATGTCTAATTCGAGTGTTTGGGTAACATCTACTGATGAAGAAGAGTTTACCGGTGGAGAAAGAACCTATTATGTTGGGTTTAATTCAACATTAAGAGCTTCACGACAGTTTAAAAATGGATTGACTACGCAGTTATGGGCTTCCTACTCACCAAGATCAAAAGTGATTCAGGGATATATTGCTGCTAATTATGGTGGGGGAATCGGATTGTCAAAACGAATTCTTAAGAAAAAAGGAAATGTTGGATTGTCAATATACGATATTTTAAAAACCCGTCGGTTTGCCTTTGACAGTGATAATTTAGGAGATTACAATTTCACCACCGAACGACGGTGGGAATCGAGAACAATATATGTGTCGTTTAGTTACAATTTTGGTAAAATGACCAGAGGTAAGCAAAAACGGCAAAGTAAAGAAAACGGTTCCGGTGATGATATAGATGTACCAGGAATGTAAAGAAGCCTAGAAGGGTGATTTGTTAGCTCACCCATTAAGTTCTAGTAGGTTGAAAGGAGGTTGTCTCTGACGTGTGCAATAGGATCATTTTTTAAACAAACAGGTTGAAGTTATAAATAATGATACACTCAGGGGCAATCTCTATTTTTGGCCTTCCAGGCTAAACCAATACTTGATTGGCAGCTTCACATTATTGTTGCTCTCGACTTCGCTCGATCAACAATGCTCCGTTTCAGACCCGAAAGTAAAAATATTATTTCATTTTAAGGAAATTAACTTCCTCATTGGTTAGATGCCTATAATTACCTCTTGGCAGATCTTTTTTAGTCAATCCGGCAAATAAAACCCTGTCCAGTTTTATCACTTCATATCCTACAGCCTCAAACATCCGTCGCACTACTCTGTACTTTCCTGAGTGTAATTCCACACCAACTTCTCTTGCTTTTCCGTCTCTTGTAAACTCAACTTTATCAGCCTTTACAAAGCCACCATCATCCAGTTCAACACCTGACATTAATTTTTCCATATCGTCGAAATTAATGTTCTTATTAGTCTCAACATGGTAGACTTTTTTCATTTCGTACCTTGGGTGTGTCAGCTTCTTTGCAAGATCACCATCATTGGTAAATAATAAGAGTCCTGTTGTATTCCTATCCAATCTTCCAACCGGGTAAATACGTTCTTTACAAGCTTTAAAAACCAATTGCATTACGGTTTTTCTCCCCATAGGATCATCCATTGTAGTGATAAAATCCTTTGGTTTGTTGAGTAAAACATATCTTTTCTTTTCCGGAGAAATTAACGCACCGTCATACCGCACTTCATCACCAGGTTTGACTTTATAGCCCATTTCGGTGATAATTTTGCCATTGACTTCTACAATACCTGTAGCAATCAGGATATCAGCTTCTCTTCTTGAGCAAATACCAGCATTAGACAAATATTTATTCAGTCGGATATTCTCATCAAAACTTGGTAAAGGGTCACCTTTTCGTTTAGGGCGGTTAGTGCCTGAATGCGGATTAAATGACTTTTTTCTATGGTTTTCTCCACCTCTGCTTCGACTATCTCCTGATTTTCTGCCTTGCGGCTTATTTCTGTCCGATCTGCTCATGATACACTAAATTGGCCTGCAAATATACGAATTAATTGATTGGAAAGGCTTTTTGTTTGGCCAGATACTTTTTTTGTGGATCTTCCTGGTTAAACAGGAACTCTATTGTTTGGTTGATCGAGCGGAGTCGAGATCAACCAATCATTCATACCTAACCCTAAAAAGTCAGATTACTAATTAAAAGAATGGTAAGAACTAGTAATGCAATACCACTTACTGCTGCAATTCCTGTTGCGCGCTCCCGTGCTTGCATTTGTTGTTGAGGGACTTGTTGGACAAAGCCCATATTAACACCATTACCATGACGGGTTTTGAATTTACTGTCAACATCAATTCTTACTGCAATGGCTGTATAGTATTTTAAATCCGCCTCTACTGTTGAAGGATCAATATCTGAACCTCGGGCATGTCCGTTTTTAATTAATATCAAACCATTAGCACAGTTTCTCCATGCTTCATATTTAATTCTGTCGAGCAAAATTTGGTTACTGGACCCTAAGGCAGCATAGGTTTGAACTTCGCCTAATTTTTCGTAATTAAAATCAATGGATTCACCTTCAAAAAATAAGTAAAAGGACTCAGGTTTAGTTTGACAGTAGTAACTTCTGAAAGCATTATATGAAGTTTGACCTAAAGATTGGTTAGTAACCAAAAAACATAGGATAAATAATAGGTGACGGAATGGTTTAGGTGTAGTCATCAGATCTTGAGATTAAAGCGATTTCTTAAAAATGGCACAATATTCATGCCAGTGGTAAGGGGAGATTATTTGTTTGATTTCGGCTATGCTCGATCAAAGGGTTTTGTGCGTAATTGTATTATCTGTTGATCTCGACTCCGCTCGATCAACAAATAAAAGGGCTTGCCCTGAGCGGAGTCGAAGGGCAAAACTAAGTTTTATTCTCAAAGTGACTTTCATTCATACATTCGGCTAGTAATCTAAGGTCAGAATATCTCTTTTCGATTAGTGCCAGTTTCTTCCCTTTGCTCCATCTTTGGATTTGTTTTTCTCTTTTATAAGCAAGATTAATCTTATCAAATTCTTCTATATATAGAAGTTTCTTTGGAGGATATCTTTTAGTATGATTAGCACCGTTTCCATTTTTATGTTCTTTTAATCTTCGTTCAAGGTCTATAGTACTTCCGGTATACAAGGTTCCGTTTGAGCATTCTAATATGTATAGGTAACCTTTTGACATATAGATTAATATAGTGATTTTGTTTTTATTTGCCTAAAACTGATACTGTCAATTGGTTGGAATTCAGTTTCTTGTTTAATCATATACAAAAAATATAGGTTTTGTCTTTGTTACTCTTCCCGGCTCAGCTGGGACTCGATCAAAGGACTCTGTGCGTAATTGTATTATATGTTGCTCTCGACTCCGCTCGATCAACTGTGCCATTCCATTACTATGTTTTACAAATTAAGAAAATAAAAGGGCCTGCCCTGAGCGGAGTCGAAGGGCATTTCTATTTTGTATAGAAACATCTCTCTTAACAATCCAAAGACCGATAATCATGAAATCTATGATCTTTTATCTACCTTCGCACTATGAAGTTTTTAGATTACCCGATTTCGGACAAAATCAAGGATAATTTGTGGGGATTGCAAATGGTGAGGCCAACTGATATTCAGTATAAAACTATTTCTCCAATTCTGAGAGGAGAAGATATATTGGCTATTGCTCAAACAGGTACCGGTAAAACTGCAGCTTTTGTCATTCCGATTTTGGATTTAATAGAAAAACAAAAAAACTCCCGTCGCAGTGAAGGTATTAAGTGTTTAGTGATGGTGCCAACAAGGGAATTAGCCATTCAAATCACGGCAGTTTTTGAGGAGATCGGGAAAAATTTAAAAGTCAAAACGGGGTGTATTTTTGGTGGCGTTGAGCAGGATGATCAGATTTTAAGATTAGAAAAAGGAATTGATATTCTTGTCACCACACCAGGCAGAATGTTTGACCTGATTCATCAGGGACATATCCGTCTGAACAGGGTGGAGCACCTGATACTGGACGAAGCCGACCATATGTTAGATTTAGGCTTTGTTAAGGACATTCAGGATGTCACCAAATTTTTACCAAAAAACCGGCAAACGCTTTTCTTTTCTGCTACCATTAATAAAAGAATTAAAAAGCTGGCATATTCCATTATTAAAGGGAATGCCATTCACATTCAAATTTCGCCAAAAGATCCCGTGTCTAAAAACGTTGACCATTCCGTAGCTTTTATCAAAATGGATGATAAGCGCTTTTTCCTGGAGCGTTTGGTGAAAGAACAGCCGGAATCAAAAATTTTAGCTTTTGTCAGAACCAAAGTAAGGGCTGAACGTGTCTCTGCCGCTATGGAGCGGGTAGGTATACAGGCTGAGACCATTCATGGCGGAAAAGAACAAAAGGACAGACAAACTGTTTTGGAAGACTTTAAAAGTGGTGAGCTCAAACTCCTGATTGCAACTGATGTCAGTGCAAGGGGAATTGATATTCCAGGCGTTGATATGGTTGTCAATTATGATTTGCCGGAGCAGGCTGAAAATTATGTGCACCGGGTAGGTAGAACTGGTCGTGGAAATAACAAAGGAGTAGCCATTTCATTTTGTAGCCCAGACGAAAAACCATTATTGGAAGAAGTAGAGCTTTTTATCACTAAACCGGTTAAGGTTCTTGAGATTACAAAATCTGACTATAAAGAAACCTTATCATTTAAACAAGAGGAAGAAGGCGATTGGCGGGCTGTTATGGCCGAGATTCAACGATTGGATGAAGAGTATGAGTCTAAGAAGCGGAAAAAAAAGAAAAAAAAGTAATATTTTTTATTCGAAATAAAAAAATAACCTTAAATTTGCCACCGCAATTGACCCTTGGTCACCGAAGCTTTAGCGAAAGCAGCGGTATTGCAAAACATTAATTGTCCCATGGTGTATCCCATTGCTCCCGATAGCTATCGGGACGGGAGGCAACACGGAAAAAAGACATAAATTGTCCCATGGTGTAACTGGCAACACGTCTGGTTTTGGTCCAGAAGAGTCTAGGTTCGAGCCCTAGTGGGACAACAAAAAAGCTTCAGCATTCGCTGGAGCTTTTTTTTTAGTCCCGCTAGGGCGAGAAGTTTATGCTGAGCGAAACGAAGTGGAGTCGAAGTAAGCCCGTTAAAGGGGGGCTGGTTCAAATTAATTTATCCGGAAGGATGGGCTTTTTTTGTTTAGTCCCACTAAAGCGAGATGTTACCCTAAGCGATAGTCGAAGGGAGTTTATGCTGAGCTTGTCAAAGCAAGCCTGGTATAATATGACAGCCTCTTCCAGGTGGTGTGAAAAGTTAAGATTTTTTTGTTGGTGATGGTTTCTGGAAATTTGAGTGAAATTAACAGGGGCTGAATCCGGGATGATCCAGGCTCTATTTAATATCATACTTTTTTAATTCATAACTTTGAGTACCATTTATCGTATCAAATATTTCTTTCTTGATTAATCCGATATGATCGGCAAAATACATGTCCGTGTCATAGGTAAACACTTGTACCCACTGATCAACAGCTGAAATTTTCATTTTTGTTATATCGTAATACATGTTTCCCAAAATATTAAGGCTATCAATTTTTTCAAATACCGTAGCGCCATTAAATTCTTCATTGATATGAGCTTCATACATAAATATGGGTTGACCATTTAAAACGCCGTATTCACCACCGCCATTTAACTTGATGTAGTTATTCATAAAGTAGTAGTTATAATCGTTCCCCTGACTCATATTTTTAAAGTTCATTTTGTAGAATTCATACTCAGCGTAATTCGTACCCTTAGCGCCATATTGCGGGTCGGGAGTTACTCCATTTTCCACGCTTTTAACAATCACACTGTCCTCATTTAAATTTTGGTTTTGGTAAATCCAATAAGAGCCGGCACCAAAAAAGTATTTGGACAATAAACCTTGATCTACTTTATAAAGCATTACTTTTTTATCAATATCGTTTTGCTTTTCTTTTTTACAACTTATAAGCGAAAATACAGTCAGAATGACTAAAGCAAGGGCGTTAACTTTATTTAAAAAATAATTTCTTCGTCTCATTGTTCAATACTTTTAAACGAGGTAAATTACTACTGTAACGGTATTTCTTTTAAGATGTTGTCGTACTACTCAGCTAAGTGTTCTAATGACTTTTGAATTTTGATGAGTAGATTTATATTGCGGAATGGCAGAGACCCTACCCTGTTAGTTAACGGGACAGGAATCTGATAATTATTTTCATAGTTTAAGATTTTGTTAAAGTGAGGGTAGAAATAGATTTCAAATTAAGATCGTCATCATAAGCAACAACACCCTTTATGCTTTTTTGGCGTTGTTAGTCACGGTACGTGTTTCCAGCATGAAGTTTTCAATGCTGTGAACCGGCTCACCAAGCTCTTTCCAGGTTTGCTCTGCTCTAAATTCTTCCTTAAAGTTGGAGAAAAAGGATCCCAATTGTGCGGCAAAACGCGCTTCTTTATTAAAAAGCCCGATTATCTTGAGTAACCAAATTGGAGCCGTTTGAACTTTTAGTTTTGGGGAATGTGTGGTAGCATATCGTGTGAGTGCATCTTCAAAAGAAATAGCCTCTTTACCTTGCATAATGTAGTCTTTGGTCAGTCCATGGTCAGATTTAATAACCGCGTTGGAAATCATTCTCCCAAGGTCTTTACCAGCCAACCAATACATTGGATAATGAATGGGTTTAAAAGCTTGAAGGCTGTCGCCTTTTTTCATTGCAAATTCAAGCGTATCCATAATCCAGGAGCAATGAAAGAAAGTAACAGGAATACCAGACGCTTTTAAAAGACGATATCCTTTTTGTCTTATTGTGTTAGGGAAGAAGTCTGCGCCCTGAGCGAATTCTGGAAATGCAGCCGTCACCGCCGAAACATGAAAGATTCGACCAATGTTCTTCTCTTTGGCAACGGTTATTACGTTTTTGACTCCGTCAATTTCAGGCTGAAACGTGGCTTTTGCATCCTTAGTTGATAGATTTAAAAAGATGGCGTCAACGCCATCAACTAATGTCCTTAAGCGATCGAGATTGCTCAAATCTCCTTCAAGAATTTCTATCTCGGAAGGGAAATCAGCTAGTTGATTGACCTTCTCTTTATTTCTAACCAGGGCCTTAATGTGTATCCCTTCTTTAATCAACTCTTTGTAAGTGAAGGGTGCTAAATTACCTGTTACTCCAATAAATGCTATTTTCTTAATCATTGTGTAGAATTTTTCTTCAAAATTACTATCTTTACTATACATTGTATAGTGATTTACTAATAAATAGTGCTATACATTTGTATAGTGAAATAAAAACTCTTATTATGAAGTTTAATAATATTCTGGATTGTCCTACGAGTACTGTTTTAGCCCTAAATGATTGCCTGACTGTAATGAACGGAAAGTGGAAGGCACCTATAATTGGGGCGTTGTTATCTGGTGCGAAACGCTTTAAAGATTTGGAAAATGTGATTATGAAGATCACGCCAAGAATGCTTTCAAAGGAGCTTAAAGAGTTAGAATTGAACAATATTGTTCGTAGAAAAGTTTATGATTCAAGACCAGTTCGGGTAGAATATGAGCTCACCGAATCAGGCTTTATGTTGAAACCAATTTTTGGAGCCATGGTAGAATGGGGAATTCAACATAGAGCTGATATCTTTGGGAAACCTGAAAAGGAAATTGAGCAAAGACCATAAATGATCGGTTTTTAGTGACTAACGCTTGAATAAAACAATAACATTATCCAAAATTATACATCTTTATTTTTTCTTATATCGTTGTTCAAACTTAATTTCAAAAACTAAAATAATCAATTCCTTACTGAATATTACAATTTGAAAATATTCTTTTCTTGTTTAGTATTAAGGTAATTGACCGTACCTTATTTCCTTTCTAATCATTCTATAATAGATTTGTATTTATGCCAATTGGCAACAATTACCCAAGTATTAATGGCGAATAGTACTAGTGCTATTGCAATATTTGCCGGGTCAAGGACTAAATGATGTACAAAAATTCCAACCATGACAGGTAAAATTACAATTGCTCCAAGTGCCCTTGTTTTTGGAATTGCAATTAGAGTTCCACCAATAATTTCGATTATAGCTACAAGTGGGAAAATCCATTTTACCGTCATAAATCCAGCCATTATTTGCATCATTTCTTCCGACATTTCGGGCATTGGCATATAATTGAAGAATTTGTTAAACCCCGAATTGATCATCATTAATCCGAAAAGAATACATAGGATTGAAAGAATTTTATTTTTCATTTTTCTGTTGTTAATTGTTAATATTAGGCCGAAATTAACTATTATTGATTACAAATAGTAACCAGTTACCTCTGAGTAATCAGTTACCTTTAGGTAACCAGAAAGTCAATCGATATGAAGAAAAAAGAGCATAAAGAGTGTAGGTCAGCCTTGTTACCGGTCAGGGATACATTGGACGTAATAGGAGGGAAATGGAAAATTTTGATCTTGATTTCTATTTGGGAGGGTAATCAGCATTTTAGGGAAATAGAACGTAGTATTCCAAAGTTATCTACCAAAGTTCTGTCAAAGGAATTAAAGGATATGGAAGAAAATCATTTGATCATCAGGACTGTATTAAATGGTTTTCCGGTAAGAACAAAATATACACCAACAGAACACTCCAGGACACTTGAAAAAGTTGTTTTGGAATTACATAACTGGGGTGTCCTTCATAGAGAGAAAATTTTTGGTGAAAAGTCTGAAACGATTGGTTAAATTCCCCGGCAATGCAGGTTGGGGTTGTAATAAAGTCAAATAGGGGGATTGTATTTATAACTGTTGAATACAATAATGATTTAACTACTTGTTCGTTTAAATTTTAGCTCAATTCCTCCCGTGCCAGAAGTGCTAACACCATTTCCCAATATAGCAATCTTTCCACTAGCGGATACTTCAAGTTTTATGGCTATTTCATCTAGAGTAAAATTATTTACTGTTACTTCGTTTTGTTCAATAATCTGACTTAAAGAATTTGTGATTTTAGTTATTTCTTTTTTCAATTTTTTTCCCGAAACCTCAGACAATTTTAATTTTTCATTTAGCCCAATTCCTTTTCCTCGGGTTGTTGATTCAAATTCTCTTCCAATTATTGTAATACTATCTAATTTCATGATTTATTGAGTTTCTTTTTTTTATTGAGTTTTCTTTTTTTTATGTAATCTTCACCAAAGTACCTTAATTCAGGATTTACTTGCCAAGTATTATATCCAATTACACTATACATGCCATGGTCAATTATTAATTCTCTTTTCGAACTATAAATAGAGTTAATTAAATTTCTTCCGTTAAAAAAATTTTGATAAAATTTATTTGCAAATAATCCAGCGACCTTGTCATTTACCTCAAACATTGTAGTAATAAAACCTAAAGCAAATTCGGGGTACAATTCTTCAATAAAACCAGTTTTTTCACCAATAATAGATATACCACTGTCACAAGAATTAAAGAAAAATAAAGCAGGATTCTGGTCTGTATTTAGTTTTTCTAATCTTCCGAGGTCAATTTTAGTGACTGTATCATTGTTAGATAACGTGAGTTTATGAAGACTTTCTTTTTCGTCGTAGTAAAAATGGGAAGAAAAGTGGATGATTCGGGGGAATTTATTTGGTAATAGTTTCGATTTTAAATCTTGTTTGGTTTTAACTATTTCTTTCGGAGATATGTATTTGTCAATCTTCCATGAATCTTTTTCAAGTTTATGCTCCAATTTATCGTCAATTCCGTGAAGAATGTATATTTGACTTTTTCGGTTAGGTTTCAACGGAATATTTTCAATATTCAAAGGACGGCCATTTAGTATTTCGTCTTTATGAAATCTATTGATAATTTGTGCCCGAAAATCTAAAAAGTACTTTATTATTTCATGTATATTTAGTTTGCCAATTTCCCAATTAATTTGCTCTGGATCCTTTACAAAGTAGAGACCGAAAGGAAAAGTGATGCCAAAAGGGAAATAAATATTTAATTGTTTCTCAAAAAGATTATTGCGCCAATTTCTATTTTCAAATTCTTGAATCCATAATTTATGAAGTCCAGGACTGTTTTTTTTTATACCATTTCTGAAATAGTCATAAATTTCATATGAATATTGAGCTAAATTCCTTAAGCTTTTAATTACCTCTTTATTTTTTGTGTAACTAATTCTGGCTACCCTACACTTTTCTATTTTTTCTTGAAATTCTTCCAAATATTTTTTTAACGTTTCTTGTTGAGTTAATATCTCAGATAAGGTGAATTCAACGACTGGAGAATTTGAGTCGTTTTCGTAATTAAAAACTAATTTAAATCCAAATCCGGAAGGAGTTCTTAAAACAAAAATATTCGGAGAATAGGTCTGTGGACCGTTTAAGTTTCTATTCATACTTATCTAATTTAATATCATGATAAAACAATAATCCTAAAGGGCTGTTTATTAATATTTTAAAGTTCTTAAGGTTTTTGATGTTTCCTTTCCTGGATACTATTTTAAGAGAACCTTCAATAAACTTGTTCCTTTCGTAAGGAGACAATAAAACTTTTGATTTATTGTTTGATACTGTAGGTACTTCAAGAATATTGTTAAACTTTTCAAATGATAATACTTTAGAATTTGATTTTGGATAAATTACCTGAATAAATAATGGTAGTTTAGGATTAATTCCCTTAAATATTGGCCAATTTACTAATGAAGTATTTTCGGTATTGCTAAATATTATTTTGAAAAAAATTTTTCTAGAACTTTGAAGTTTAATTTCTGTTGAAATTTTTGGCAAATTGCAATTTGACCACATATCAAGTAAAATCTTAGGTTGGAGAATATCTTGAAGTAAAGGTTGAGCCAAAGATCTATATGCATTTTTGTAACCTGTATTGAACAAATTATATCTTTTAAGTATACTATTGTCTATTACAATACCTATGTATGCCATTTCTGCTCCATCTCCAGGTCTTCTACCAATTTTGATTATTCTTAAGTAACCACCATGACGTTCTGAGCAAAGAGGGACCCAAACTCTGATAAGGTGATTATAGGCATTCTTATTCGAAATTTTTCTCGTTATATTTCTGATATTACTTAATCTACCGTTAGTATTATTGGCATATGTTACTTCTTTGGCATTAGTGATAATCTTTTCTGCATATGGTCTGATTGCCTTTGCTTTTGCCAGAGTAGTTTTAATGTAACCATGGATAAATAATGACGAAGCAAGGTTTTTATATAAAGCCTTTCTATGATTCGCTTTACGACCTAATTTTTTTGTCTTAACTCTGTGTCTCATTTTTGTCTGTCACCAATTATTAGGAATTAAAGATTTTTTGCTTGTCTTATCCCAAGTTTCAATAAGCTTGCTGTTTGGCAAATTTCTTATGTTATTACCAAGGGCAGAATCAGTAATAATTAGTTGGAATTCTCCATTCATAATACTAACTGATTTATCAAGAGTATCAGCTAACGCCTGAAGTTTTATTTTGTCTTCGCTTTTGCCTATTAATGAAAACCCTTGACTTGGATGATCAATTAGTAAAAAGGGATTGACAAATGATTTTTTGTTTTTGAGTAAAACTTGGTGAAATGCAAGAAAAACAGATATGTTGTATCCAATATAATTTCTAGGGCTTCCAAATTCAGATAGATTTATATATGTTTCTTCATTTTGAATAAATTTGACTGTTGAATCTATTTCGTCGAAAAAAGGGGTTAGATTTGAAAACTCTAATTTCATACTATTCGCATAAAAATGAATAGTTTCAGATAAGTCAGAAGAGTATTTAAATCCAGATCTTTTTCTCAGCAAGATTTCATTTTTTAATTCAGAATCTAATGAATTTAGCTCGTATCGCAGTTTCCTTATCTTTTCAATAATTTTTGAAAACTTTAAACATTCTTTGATTTTTCCAAGTAATAGTAGTTTTTGAATTAAAGCTTTAGGAAATGCTTGCATTCTTTTTTCATTGGACTCAATTAGCTCATGATTGGAGGAAATAATATATTTTAATTCATCTACATACCGTTCGATTGGCCATTCTGTAGATTTTAGGTTGGAATTTGTAAGTTTTAGTTTGAATGCCTCGTTACATAAAGTTATCATTCTTTGTTCAAGGAAATCTACCTCTGTTTTTAATATTGATATTTGATGAAATTTTTTATTATGAGAACTTCTTTTTAGATTTATTTGTCCATGAGACCTTTCGTAAAGAATAAGGGGTAATAATTTTTTTAGTTTTATTATGGAGATATCTTCGGTATGTTCAATAAAGATAGATGATGGATTTACTATTGCGTATTGTGCTTGATGATTTAAACTAAGGATATCTCTATACGAAAATTCACCTAAGTCTGACTTTACAAAATCATCAATTATTTCTTGATTAAGAGATCGTAAGAACTCGTTAAATTCAATTGAAAAAAAATCCTTTATCATGTTTATTGAGTAGATATTTTTTTCTGTGATTCTCTTAGGTACTTCTTTGTAGTTTTTTTCAAAGAACCACTCTGAAATGGAATTTTTTAGAGTATTATTACGTCTTGCAATTAGTATTTTCTCATCTCTTTTAGATAAAACTATTCCATACCAAGAGACTTTAGATCGTACAATACCAATTGGAACTCTAAGCTTCCTACTGCCTAGGCAGTAATCAATAATAGGCCATATACTGGATTTTCCAGTATTAGACTCTCCAATAATGTAGTTTACTTTCCCAAGTTCAAAGTTAACTTCTCTATATTCAAGTTCTGGGTTATGGGGCCACAATATAACTTTTAATATTTGCATGCTATATTGACTTTATACATTGTTGTAATTTGTCAAAAAATCTGAAATTAAATGATTTTGGTTAAATTGGCAATAGGAAAAACCCTGATAATCAATAGGAAAAATCCTGTTTAAATCAACAGGAAAAACCCTCTAAATATCATGTTGAGAATCAATTTTAGCTCAAAATGAGCTTTTGTTCAAGAGTTGAAAGTTAAAATCTTGTTTGTTAATGTTGTAAGGGTTTGTTTCTAATCGTTTTGAATTACCTTATTAATATCAGATTTCCTCTTCCCAAACCTCAACTCAGGATACTTTTTACTCTGTTCTTTTGTAGTTACAAGGAACAATGCTCCTCTGGTATTATCCTAACATTCTTATTGGTCATCATATCCATTGTAGTCCCATTCACCAATTAGTCACTACTAAATGTTCTCGAATTAGTGTAATATGATTGAAGGGCAGCAACCAAATATTTGCCCGATCGTCTTGAAATAAAAAAATATGAAATTCCCGCTCAAACCCATTTTCCAAAAACTTTTTTATTTGATAATCTTAAATAGCATTTGTTTTAATTCTAATGCACAGGGCTGGATGTGGGTTCATGGTAATACTGCTGCACCTGAGGGGTTTGGGCAGGCTGGTGTTCCGGATGTATTAAATACACCCGGTCAGTCGTATGCAAGATGTACATGGACTGATTTGGATGGCAATTTATGGGCGTATGGAGGAGGTCATATCAGTCCAACATCAACTTATTGTAATGGTAGTGATCTTTGGAAATATGATATCCTTACAAATGAATGGTTGATGATTAGTGGTGATTTTACTTCTATTTCTGCTGCAATGGGTGTTCCCGGACCTCAAGGTGTACCTACCGTTGGGAGTAATCCCGGACCAGCTATGTTAGGACAACCCAGATGGATAGATGATAATGGTGATTTATGGCTTGGTGGAGGAGGATCTATGTCAGATGTGATGTGGAGGTTTGATCAGGTATCACAAAATTGGTCGTGGATGTCCGGTCTTTTAGGGTCACAACAACCTGTAAATTATGGGGTGCAAGGAGTTGCCAGTAGTACAAACTCTCCCGGGAGGTTTTACGGAGAGGATAATTTAAACTGGAAAGACGAATTAGGAAATTTTTGGTATTACAATTTGGTTGATGGAACGGTATGGAAATATAATCCGAATACATTATTTTGGACATGGATGCTGGGAGTACCAATGTCGGGGCCGGTTTATGGCACACTTGGACAAGCTTCAGCAACAAATACGCCGGGCGTTTTAACCGGAGATGCAAAATATGGTTGGATGACCTGGCAAGACACTAGTTATAACTGTTATATTGGTTATGCACGCAGCGATTTAGCAAATAGCCCGGTTGTGGAATATGAATTATGGCGATTAGATATTTCAAATCTTTCCTGGAACTGCATTTACAGATCAACTTTAGATAATCAAAACTCAACCAATAATTGTGTTGTTGGAGATGAAGAGAAACCAATTTGGGGAAATGAACAACGTGGCCTTTGGGTAGATGATTGCGGACATATGTGGACTGTACAACCAAATTCTTACTTACATTCGTTGGCTAACGAAGTTGGATTTTGGAGATATGAATCAGATTTAGAAAGATTTACTTTGATAGATCGGTATTCGAATCGGATTTTTGGAACGCAGGGAGTGCGATCTACTCTCAATCATCCGTTTCATGCAACAGCAGGGGCCGAAACCTGGGTGTCTGACGGAAAATTTTGGACACTTGAAGGAACAGGTTCTGATAATACTGTTTTATGGAATTATGAACCCGATAAGGTAACGGCAAATTTTGAAGAGGGAGTTAATTGTAATGAAATAACTTTTTCAGATCTCAGCAGTTCAGGTTGTAACCGATTGAAATCATGGAAGTGGAATTTTGGTGATGGCCATTCAAGTACTGATCAAAACCCCATTCATACTTATGAAGAAAACGGGACTTATTCTGTTACATTGATAGTTAATAATTGCACCTGGCATGCCGACACAATAACCAAAACTATTACTACAGGAAATTGTATTGAAGATGAAGATGAAGTTGATGTAATAGTTTCAGATTCAATAAATGAAATTGATAGTGAAGATTTCAATGTATTACTGTTTGTACCAAATGTCTTCACACCTGGTCAGGGGGCGAATAGTATTTTTTTGCCTGAATTAAATGATGCAAATGATATTTATGAGTATAAATTAACTGTTTTTAATCGTTGGGGAGAAATTCTTTTTATTTCGCAAGATCCGGCAGTAGGCTGGGATGGATCTTACTCCGGAGAAATTGTTCCAAATGGTGTTTATGTCTGGAAAATTGAATATGGTGTAAAAATTAATGACCAAAGAATAATAGAAAAAGGAATGGTAACTTTATTGAGGTAATGCACTGACCAATTTCAATTCCATTTCCTGGATATATTAAGATTTCATGGTCAGGTGGTTTTGATTTTGGATGTAGTGGAATGATTAACTCCTCAGATTTTGAGTATATTCTGTCAGATCCTCTGATTTCAATAGCACCTTTTTTGTGCAATATTTTTTGGAAATTTGAGTTAATTTGATGTGGATGGATTGGAGACAAATGGACGGTCTGGTAACTACTTTTGTACATTTATAAATTCAGCATTTGATGTTATTTATGAGATTTCTGATTTCAATTTTTACTTTCTTATCAATTTGCAATGTCAGTTATGCGAAACCAGATGGTTTTACCACAGTTGATTTGTGTGACTTTAGATTAGATTCTACTAAGATTTCCAGATCAACTCTAAGAGTGGCACGCACTTTGGCATACCTTAATGTGGTGAAAAGCGAAATTTATGGCGTTGTGCTGATAGAAACTTATGAGTATAAAAACTTTCAGAAACTAAAAAGAAGGGCAACGAAAGCCGAATTGATAGCATTGACTAATTGCCTGAGCCCTGTAGTACGTTGTTATGCCTTTTGGGCATTGTCTCTTGACCATCCCACAGTTGATTTGTTGCCAATTGTTTTAGATCATATTAAAGATACTGCTAAAGTTGAGGTTGATATTCAAGACTATTTATCAGAAGAAGCAATACCAGTTGGAGATTTTTTCATTGATGTAGCAAAACAAGTTGTTGATTATGATTCAAAAAAATTGAATTCCAATCAAATGGCGATATTAGACAGCGTTCTACTCTATTTACCAGATAATTATTTATTAGCTAAAGAATATGCTATCCGTAATATTGAACCTACAGAAGCTATATATCCCAGAATAAGAGAATTGGCGATTGAAGATCATTACAAGATGGCAATGGTAAAGCTGGCTCAGTATCAGAAGGAAGAAGATGTAGAATTGATTTTAAGTAAATTTAGGAGCTATTGGAACAACAGAAGAGATGTAAACAATAGGGGAAATGTAGATTATATTTACATGGCTATTAGTGAATTTCCTCACCCCGACTTTTTTGCTATTCTTGAGGAGATTAGCCAGGTAGCACTAAAAAAAGAATATATTGGATTCCATCAATCTTTTTATAAAGCAATTGCAGCTTACAAAAATGAGAAAGCGTTAGATTTATTGAAGTTATTATATTTTGAATGCGCTGATCAACGGTATCATATAAAGAGAATCCTTGATGACGTCGAGTAATAAAAAAGATTTTTTTGATGATTTTTTCTTTCCGGATGTGAAGAAATAAAGATTAGGGTATAACTTGTAATTTAATACGTTCAGGAGGAAATTTGATACAGGGTTTACTCAGGTATACAATCCGGAATATCTCCATAACTCATCCAGTGGTATTTATCGACAGCTTTTTTCCATGATATTTTACGCAGTTTAATGCGTTTGGCTGGCAGATCAACTTTAAGGTTTTCTTTTACTACATTGATGTATGTCATCCGACAATGTTTTATCCCTTTGAATTTTTTTCCTTGATAAGGTGTATGGTTTAACATAATATGCCGGCTGTCGTCAGTGTCATTGCCAATGAATACTAAATACCTCAGGTTTTTAAATAAATTGAGGTTGAGATTTAATACTCTGTATGAACCAGGGTTTTCTATTGCAATATGTTTGACTTTTGTTCTAAGCCCAACAAATTGTTTTGTGTATAAATCTTTTTCATTAACAATAAATATTTGATGATTATGATTAACAATTCCGGAGAATTGAGTTGTATCTATATCACTTAAATGAAAAACAAAACAGCCTTTGAAGTATATAGTAATTATCTGATCACCTTTAGTAAACGAGGTCACTGAGAGAGACACAAAAAACAGAGAAAGCAATAACTTCATACCTAAAGGTATAAAAAAGTGTTTATCTATAACCGTTTTCAAGAAAACTCCTATGGGGTAAGAGAAACACAGCATAAAACAATAAAATCTTCAGTGTTATTTAGTCTTATTCCATAATATTATGCACATATTTTAACATTACACATTTAAAATATGGTGCTATGTGGAATTAATACGGTACATTTATCCAGTCAAGCTATTTCTCAACTTTTGAGTTAATAAAACTGAGGACTTCATTATTGCCTACCGAGATTAACGTGAAAATTATGATGCACTGTTTTAGGTTGCTTCTACGGTAAATCATAAAAATAAAATGAAATTCGAAGAGCTGATTAGTAGTAAGTCTTGGATATTAAAATTCTAACAATTGATGCATAATTTAAAATTATATGGCAGATTCATACAGTAAAAAAGAAAAAGAAAAAAAGAAAGCTCAAAAAAGGAAAGAGAAATTAGCGCGTAAAGAAGCTAAAAGAGAGGAAGAGAAGAGTGGTAAATTAGAGGATATGCTGGCATATGTTGATGAAGATGGTAATATTATTGATACTCCGCCAGACGAAAATCAAAAAAAGAAAGAGATTGCTGTTGAAGATATTGAAATAGGTGTTCCAAAAAGGGAAGACTTACCTGAGGATACAGTCTTCCAGGGAAAAGTAAGCTTTTTTAATTCCGACAAAGGATATGGCTTTATAAAGGACATCAGTTCGCAAGAATCGTATTTTGTGCATGTAAATAATTGTCAGGAGCCCATAGTAGAAGGAGATAGAGTTGAATTTGAGCTTGAAAAAGGCGACCGGGGGATGGTTGCAGTGAAAGTAAAGAAAGTATAAAAGAATAGTGTTATTTTAATTTTAGTACCCTTACTTCTTCAATTTTAAGCTTTAGATTCTTAATTTCAATACTGTCTTTTGGGTGTTTATAACACGCGCTTAAAACACTATCATATATTCTGATCGCTCTTTCATATTCTTTTTTAAGAACATATTCATCTGCTCTTAAAACCATCCTTTCACATTGTTTTCTCTGAGACCGATAGAACTCTGTAGATTCTTCGGCGGAAATGATCTTAATTTGATCTTCAGGATAATTGTTAGGCTTTATATGGTATGCCTGGGTATAGAGTGCTTTTGCCTGTTCCCATTGCTTATTTTCAAAACAACTATCAGCTTTTCGAATTATTTCCTGATATCGATCTTCGATTTCCTTTAAACGGCGATCTTCTTCACTAATCATTCTTTTGGATGTGGTACAGCCAACCATCAGAAGCATTATCAGAACAGATAAAAGGAGTGAAATAACATTTTTCAAAAGCTGATCAATTTTTACATAAAGTTAATTCATTCACAGTACAGTTTTAAGTACTTTACAAATAGCTCTGCCTCTTCATTCGTATCGGATCACATCTTTTTTGTTTTTTTTAACGTAGATGATTGTCCCAAAAACTTCCTGGTCGGTCATTCTGGCTATTCGTTTTTTTCTGTATTTCTCACTGGTAAAAGTATTGAATCCGGTAATCCAGGAAACGCCTTCTTGAATTTTAATATCGTAGGTCCCTTCCAATCCCTCAATTTTTACATTGCTAAATTTATGGATATAACCTTTTCTCTTCGTTTTAGGATTTAAAACAAACATTGAATCTACGTATTTTTGATAACTGTCACCGTTGATGTAGAAGTAGCGTTCTCCCTGATAATTGTGATAGCCCCATCCAATGGTTTTCTGGGTTTGGGCCTGACCTTGAAATATTAATCCAAAAAATAAGAATATAAGTAAAGTAGTTTTCATAATTAGTTTTTAAGTATAAACAGAATTGATCAATCAGTTACACCTATAGTTACTACAATTAAATTATATTATAAAGTTGTGTTCAGGTCTAAGCCCTTAAAAAGTACATGGTAACTATAAATAAAATTACAATGATCACTGTTACAATTAACGCTGTTGGCTTGGAATCCGTTGGTTTTTGACCTTCTATAATATTGGTTTTAATGACATATTGTAAGCAAATGAGCTTAGCAATATTTTCTTCAACGTTTGTTTTGTCTTCTATTTCTCCAATAATTTTTTGTTTTGTGATCAGGAGGTCGTCATTACGTAGTTTTTTGTACTGTGTGAGGAAAGATTGAAACAAATCTTTTGAGTTCGGTAGTTTGCCATGAGCAATGCCATGTAAAAGCATTTCTTTTTGAATTTTAGAAATTTGACTCATATTGTCTTCCTGGTACCATACCCTTTTCATTAGGGCAATGCTATAGTCGTGAATTAATTGACGTGCATTCTTCCCTGTTCCCTGTTCCTTATTTTCCGGGGCTTTAGGTTGTTTTGGTTTTTCCTCTGCTTTTATAGGTGTTTGATCAAAGGTATAGGTGGTAATTTCTTTAGAGTCATTCCCCCGAAATTCGAGTCCGAATTCAATCAAAGCCTTTTCTAATCCATTTTGCGAAATATCTTCACCATCCTCAAGATTCAATACATTGGGTCCGTAATGATCAAATTCATTACCATCCATGCCATAATAATCTTCACTCAATACTCCCTTTTTACGATAGGAGAACAGGAAAGTCATAGAGGTTTCATTAAAAGAATAATACAAATAATCTGAAGGAATTGCACTAACGTTGTTATCCATAAATATTGAATCAGAGAAATATTCAAAATTCCGTCCCAAATATAGACCTGAAGATTCACCATTAGAGATAACAACAATTTGGTGAGAGTTGACGCCATTAAACTGACTATAATAGTCCCAGTTGCCTTGTTCTTTTTTTATGATTTTTCGTTTGAATATGTTTTCCATTAATTCAGGCTGTTTATTTACATCTTCCCGAATTAGTACACCACTCATTGATATTCCCATTGATTACTTGTTGTGTGAGTGATCTAAGATAATTATTTCAAAGTGTTTTACAAGCCAATTGCTTTAATCCGGACTTAGATTTGGTATGGAATTAATATTTTTTAGTATCATTCAGCCTTCGTCTCGATAGCTATCGGGATCCAGACCTCAGGCTTTATTCATTATTGCTTCTGAATTGTAACTTAATTTACGAAAATATTCTATAGCCCCAAACTATCAATTTTAAGGCGAGATAGGTAGCAAATATCCCTAAAAACACAATTATAATGTATGGCGTCAGATACCAATTTACTACACAGACTATGGCTCCAATTGGTAATAATACAACACCAGATAATGAAATGGTGGTTGCAATTTCATTGATGATGTGAATTGTTTTTGGTAACCTTGTTGGCATAGTATTTCTAAGATAGTGGTTTTTGTTGGGGTACTCATTAATCTCTATTCCCGTTTTCAAGTTTACCTGCCCGAGGTGGTGACCTTCATTTCTTAATAGTCTTTTGATTTATTTTTTTACAAAAAAATGGTGAATTGGTAGGATCGAGCTCAGTAATAGAATTTATTTCAAAATTTCCCAAGTCACATAGACTGAAGCAGTCAAGTTTTTATTTTTGTCATACAATTCTAACCTTTTTAAGTTTTCATCCTCAAAAAACTCTTCAATACGGTATCCTCCGTCAACAGTCTTTAATAGAATACCATAATTGTATCCTATTTGATTGTAATATAAGTACGTCTTTTTAATATTACCTTTCTTAACAGATTTGTAATACTTTACAAATCCTCTTCCATTCTCATAGGTGGACACATTAATAGAGACCTTTTTTCCATTAGAGCTATATTTGTTCTGGTACTTTTTTAGTTCAATTAATTGATTTTTATTATTGTATGTCTTTGATTCTGTGTAGTTATTATGTGAATCATATTTCCATTCCATGCTTAGGTAATAATCGTTTGTATCTTTATTAAATAGTTTTATACAATTACCAGCTTCATCATAAACCCTTTTTTGAGCATTTAAAGTATCTCCATTACCAATTTGGACATTATGTGTTCTGTTCCCGTTTTTGTCATAAAGGTAAATCGTTAGAGAGGTTGTATCACCTTTGGGTGAAATATGAGCTCTAATGTTCTTTTGCTTTGAGTTATGGATAACTACTGTTTTAGCCCCCTTGTTTAATGCAGACTCAAGAGTGTTTTCATTTGTTAGAACATTTTTAGTACTATCAAAAAAAGTGTAAACAACCCGGTTGTTTATTGTATCACCATTGTTATATTCAGTCGAAATTACTTTCTTTACATAGTAGGTGTTTTCCGGAATTGTTTGCGACATGCAGGTCATTGTAAATAAAAACATTAAAACAGAGGTAGCACTTTTCATGACATAATAACTTTTACAAAACTAATAGTCTGTAAAGATGCACTATTTTAATTAATTGCATGCATTTGAACAATTATTTATTGTTCTTTACTAGATTTGGCATCAAAGTTTATTTAATCTTATCCAGTTTTTACTCGATTCAATCCAACATCCAGTTGTGTAAACACATCCCGTTTAGGGAAAAGGAGGGTCCGGAGTCGGCTACCAACGGTCCACAGTAATTTTAATATTAGTCATATTTGTTAACCAAAGAGGATTTATCTACTTTTAGTCGAATTATGAAATCATACACTTTTTTTATACTGTTTCTTACATCCTTATCTTATTCTCAGGACAAGCATTTTTCGTTTGAGGGGGCTCAGCTTTTTCATGATTTGAACGAGAGCAGAAATCCTCCAATACAAAAGATACAATTAGATCTGGAAATGGAAATTCAGAGTATAAAAAAATACTGGAGTAAGAATGAATTTACCGCTTATTATATAAAAAATCTGGATAAGTCTAATACTGATCCTGAACGATACATTACTTATAGCAGTTTGCCTGAAATTCATTCTCCGAAATATCTTATGGGACTATTCTACCAAAAAACAAAAGATTTGGGTTATTCAATGTATCATGATGGAAAAAAGTCATCAGTAGTGGTGCCCCGACTTCCTTCATATGGTAAGTTCCCTTATCAGAAAACGTTGGATTCCCGCCCAATGTCCTCTTTTTTGGATGGAAAAGAAGTTGAAAAAGTAAAGTTTAAATTTTATACTTCTGTTGATAGTGTTAAACTACTTTATTCATATAGTTACCCGGAACAGGTTGACACTATCCGTCTCAAAGTTGATGATTTAAATCAGACCAACCCATATGGTTTAACATTAAAGCGTTATAAGGATTATGGTATTGCCGTTGATTTACCATATAATAATCAGATTGAGATTGTTGATGTTGCAGGTATTGATAAGGATGGAAAGCCTTTGCTGTCAAATGTTCTGGATTCCTACTACAATATGGCATCAAATGAACAAAGTCAGAGGCAAATACGGACTTATAAGCAAATGATCATAAAACTATATAGTGAGATTGCAGAAGGTAAAATTACAACTACTAATGAATTTAAGGCAAAATTATTAGCCTTAGAGAGAGAGTATGAATGGTCCCCGGACTGGGAAAAACTTATAAAAACAAAGAAATATCTGTTACAAATATTTGGCTATGCCGAAGAGGTTGTGCTATATGTAAAAACGAAAACCCGGTTTATTCATAAAGGAGTGGTTGTTGCTAATTCTGAGTTAGCTCATCCGATATACGATTACTTTACAAATGAAGATTTGGATTATGATCAGCCAGGTGAGTTTTTCTACAATAAACAGACTAAAAAGAAAATGACAGAGCAAGGGTACCGCAACATTTATTTTATAGGAGGAAATTTCTTTAGGGTTGAAAGTATTAATGATGAGTGCAAAAGATTAATTGTTAACCAGGAAGGACAATTGGAATACTTTGATGATTGTTCCGGGAAATTAACTATGCTAAATAATGGCGGTGTGCTCATTGAGTACACTGACAGGTACGGCGATAATCAGGATAGTGTTAAAATTTATGATAAAAATGGAAGTCTGAAACTAACGGGAGAGAATTGTAATCTCATCAATGAAATTTTTAAGGAAACACATTTTATTGCACTGCCGGTGGAAAATAAGGTAAGGTTTATGCTGGAAGATTATACATTGACAGATACTCTGGATAATTATCATATTTACTCAACCCATAAAGCACTGGTTTTAAAGGATGATAAATTTGGAGTAATTGATGACAATGGACGGGTTTTGGTGCCTTTTGAATATACTGATTGTCAAATAATAGGTCAAAATCATATTCTGGTGGTTAAAGATGGCAAGCAACAAATAATTTCAGATAATAATGAGATTAAGTTTGAGGAAAATGAGCATCAATTAGGGGTAGTTCCTGTGGTAGAAAATAGTATGGGCTTCAATATTCCATACTTAAATTTGGTCACCTTTGAAGAAAATGACTTATTGGGAATTAAAGATATTAATGGCAAAGTTGTTTTTCCTCCAAAGGCTAAAGGGATTAGTGAGATTGGTTATAACCGAATAGTGATAAGACTTGAAAACGATTTAATTGGTGTGATTGATAAAGATGGTAATGAGATTATTCCTTTCAAATACAATGATATAAATCCTTATTATAGAGGATACACAATTCTTGTCAACTCGGATAGTACCGGGACAGAGTTTACTTTTTTCGATTACAATGGAACTATCAAAGCGACCTATAAGGCTGAGGTTGATTACGAAATTTGGAATGTATTAGGAAAACCAACACTTATTATTGATAGTAAAACTTATATTCGATATAACGGAGAGATTTCAGAACAGGTGGAATAGTTCACAGGAGGAACAGGATATTTCAATTGTGAAGCTTCAAGTGTTAATGCATTTAATTCGCACTATTTCATAATAGCTGTTAAAAAGCTTCTCCAATAAAAAGATAAATACCATAACCATCCGGGTTTAATCCAACATCCAGTCGTGTAAATACATCCCGTTTAGGGAAAAGGAGGACCCGGAGTCCACCACCGGCTGTCCAAAGTAATTTATCAAAGTTAAGATTAGGGGATACTGAACCTACACCGGCAAATACAGCACCACCAATTCTTTTACTAAAAGCAAATGGGAGCCAACGGTGTTCAGCCTGTAGCCCAAACATATTTTTATCACGGTATTTACCTAAATAATAACCCCTCATCATCATTTCACCTCCAATCATACTCAGTTGATTAAATGGTACTTCGCCTTGAGAAAACTGACCAATGGTTTGGAAAGCCAGCACATTTCTTGGTTTCAGCTCAAAGTAAGCTCTGCCATCAATAAACAGGGTGCTAAGTTTATTGGTAGAACCCCAGAAAGGTTCATAAAAGAGATATCCAATTTCTGAAAGAAAACCATGTCTTACATTGAGCACATTGTGGCGGGTGTCGTAAACCAGGCCTAAACCTAATCCCAAATTGCTATAGCCATCTTGCCCCAAAATATAACCTGTAGGAGGGGGATTTTCAACCCAGTCAAAATGTACTTTACTGAGTCGTTCGTAGTCAAACTCCAAACCAAAATACCAATTACCTTTTATTTGTCGTAGTAAACGTTCTCTGATGAGCATAAAATTGGCATTGGCAATGGCCAGTTCATTACCTGAAATATCAGGACCTATACCATAATATGATAAAGGGTAGCTTTGAAGTTTAATCTTACCCAGTCCAAACCATTTATTTTTGTCGGAGTACAAAGCATGTTCGAAATGCGCACCATATTGCCCTTCTAAAGTAAAAAAGGAAAAACCACTTATTTCACTTAATCGGTTGGTGGTATCTCTTTTGGCATAATATAAATAGACAGCGGCAGCTCCAATTTCCCATCTGGTTTCCGGAGAATAGGCCAGAGTTGGGTAAGCAATCCATTTTGGATTGCCAGCAGCAACTGTGTCGTTAAACATTTTATTAAACCATTGCACAGGCTTGGATTGGGCATTGACCGTTTGGTAGCTACCCAAAATTAAAATCATGCTCAATACCAAACACCAAATTTGAGGTCGTAGTTTGTATACATTCAATCTTAAAGAGGATTGATACCTGTTGCAAATCGTTTTTTTCATTGATAATCCTAAGACAATGACAAATCTATTAAAGAATCAGGTAAGTACATGAGAATTTTGTGGGGAAATAATACAAGAAGAAGAGGAATGGTTTGCTCGGTCCCTTGTTCTAGGTTCAACCAAAACCTCAGAATTCATGGGTTGTTTAGTTCTGTTAATATTGTATTTATCCAATCAGTATCAGATGGTTGAATTATTATTGTTTTAAAATCATATTTCTTTCCTTCCATCCCTACACCTTCTAAGTCGTCTACATGTATGTCGAATTGAAATGCAGGTGGATATTTAGAAGCAAGTATGTTTAATTGTTTGAGTGTTTTTTCATTTTGTGTTTGGTTAATTACTTTATCAATCTTGATGCCGTAGTAAATTAACGTTGATCGGATCTTCCATGTCTTCCGGTATGATGTGGTATAAATATGGATAATATGACCTTTGTTTTTAAGAAAGGCAAATAGCTCAGGTGCCCCCTTTCTGATTTTTTCAATTCCTATAATTTTGGCAAAAAGACCTCTGGATTCTGTTTCAAACTCTTCACCTCCTGTAATTAGAGTACTGTCCAAATCAAAACTAATATGCATAAATCGTTAACAGTACTTCTTTTAGAAATATTGTGTTGAAGAGATTCAACCTTTGAAATTATCTGGGTTTTTCCACATGCCCAGGGCTTTAAGTATCGCTGGTTATTAAAGGTGAAAGGAGATTCTATATATGAATAGCTACTAAGAGTCAATGTCATCAATGAATTCTGAAACACTATTCATTAATTCTCTAAAGGTTTGAGCATTATTAATGTCCTCCTCAATAGTTGACTTCTCGGATTTATTTCCAATAAAAGCGTATTGACTACTTTTACTCAATAATATATTTCTAAGTTCTTCTATTTCTATTTTTTTTCCTCTTTTTTTAAAGATCAATTCTACCTTGAGTAAAGGACGAAACCAGTTATTTAAAAAGAATATTAGATTCCATTCTTTACGAATTAGATTATAACCTGTGATTATATATTCATTACCGTTACTATCAAAATATATATGGTTTATGAAGTTTGACTCCAAATTTTCCTTATTGATTATAATTTCTGAATTATACAGGACATCAAAAATTTTAAACCTTTTGAAATCAGATTCAGATATATTAATAATAGGAAATCTCATTTTAAACTTTTATGACCGACTCTCTATCTAAATCACTATATGGATAATGACCTTTTTCTTTGAGAAGAGCAAATAATTTTGAGCTTCCATGTTCAATTGCAAACTCCATTTCGTCCTTATGTATTTCAATAACTAAGAGCAAACCATATTTTTTACCTTGAATTTCAAAGTCTTTTCGACCTATATATTCATCAAAAATTAAGCATTGATTTGGGCCATCATTAACTGGTAATTCGCAGGTATCTCCTGGTTCCAGTTTTGTTTCGAAAGCGTAGTTCCCAATTCTGGTAAAAATACTACAAGTTCTTCTTTCAATCTGCCCAAATTTACCTTTCCCAATTTCACCATCATTATATTTATGTTTAGTTAAAGCAACTAACTCATAAAATCCTAATCTGTTTTCTATTGGATTTTGTCCTGTTAGATTAATTAATTCCTGAGTAGCAAATATGGTTCCTTTGGTAGGATGATGATAATAATACATATCAACTGCTCCACCTGCTTCAAAAGGAATAATGGCATGACCAACTTTTAAGGTTGATTGACCCAAGACCTCCTCTAATGATTTATCCTTTGCATTGTAAAACAAATCTGGTTCTTGGTCGGTTAACTCATTGTTTTTTTTCTGAAATAATTTCCCAAATAAATTCACAGATACAATATAGAAATTGTTGATTGTTAAACAAAACCAAAACTAAATAGATATCCCCAGACCTAAATAAATCAGTTCGGGAACTGAAGCACCAAACCTTAAAAATAGGTGAGAGCCTGGTGAATGATATCGGTAACCCAGAGATCCGGTCGGGAAGTATTCGCTAATGATAAAGTAACCTTTTATATTATAACCACCACCAATTGAACCTTCAAAATGATGTTTCCCAGCACCTGTCAGAAAACCAAGTTGAGCAAGCGCATATGACCCCTCATCATCATAATTGGCGTATCCACCATATCCCATTCTGACAAATGGGGCAAATCGGCTTTTTTTAGTGAATTTTTGTCCTTGATCTTTATACTCCCATGAGGAAGTATTGTCAATCAGGATGCGTTCATAAAAAACATTTGCTGAAAAGAACAAACCCAATGTGCCGACACTACCATGGATATTGTTCTTACCAAATGATTTCTCTTTTTGAGCATTTAGGGGAACACTGAATATTAAAAAACAAACCAGTAAAATTGCTGTGTTGATTTTTTCTAAAGCCTTTCTCATAGTCACAAAGCTACTGCACTTAAGTTAATGACCAAAATTGAATTGTGCAACGAAATAATGGATTTGCGCAAATTGCAATTACGGAACTTGTTCAACTATGATGGTGGTGTCAGTCGGATAGAATTTTATTCTTCTTTATATATGAATTCAGCGCTATAATGTAAATCAAATTCATAGCGGAAGAATCGTGGCTCTTTTGGTTGGTCTTTAAAAGTATTTACCACCCTGAATTTATAGTCAGGATATGAATCAATATAGCTGGTCAGACTTTGCTGGTCAAGATCAAATGTTAATCTGTCGTAGGATAATCCAACTTCTTTTACGGTAGTACAGGTTCCTATAACCTGGATGTTTTCATACTGACCATGATAAATTTCCAATACCGATTTTTCCAGAGAAAGACTCAAAGATTCGTGCTCAGTATTGGCATTTTTCTCCTCCATTTTAAAACTTAGAGGTCTGATGGATTGAATTGAAGATTCTATCAATTCGTAGCCTTCACTATAATTAGTCTCGGATACTCTTTTATCTTCAATATCACATAGGAGATCTATTTTTTCGAGATAAATAATGGATTTAAGGGAGTCACTACTGTTTGAATTTGGACTTAATACAAAATCGTTACTTGAATGATAAGTCAGGGATGACCCGACACTTGAGGAGGATGTTTTTTTACAACTTAGCATTGTAGATAATAATGCTATACCCAATGTCAGTATTACAGTTTTTTTCATGATTTAAGTTTTAGGTGTGAAGCCTTGCATTATGAAAATACTGTGCCAGAAAATATTGTTAAGCCTATGGCTGATGGATTACGTAATAGAGTAAATTACTGATTGTATATTCTCAGCTAAATTTTACATCATATCTTCAAACTGAAAGGCCACTTCAGCAATGGCTTCATTGACCTTTTTCAATTCCTTTGAGAATTGTTCGATATACTCAATCTTATTTTTACACTGTGCCTTTTTGAAAATATTAGAGGCATGTTTAGAAACAGTTTTTTCAGTGATGTATAAAACGTCCGCAATTTCAGCGTACTTCAGGTTAAGTAGAATCAGGTAAGAAATTTCAAGTTCTTTTGGTGTAAGATAGTGCGGAAAGTCATTTTGTTTTGACTCTTTGCTGACCACCTCCTGCTTAATGTTAGTGATCATTTCATATTCAAGCTTCGACTGATAGATGTGCCTTTTAATATAAGCATAACATAAAAGGAAAAAACTCATATTTACAAGGATGCTGCTAATCTCCTGATGATTTTCGAAAAGTACGGTGACTGGCATTGTAGCCATAAATATTGCCCCAATATACCCGGCCGTTACCATTAGTTTTTGATGTGATTTTTCCTTATCAAGTGCCTGACTTTTTTGATATAAAAATCGAACGGTTCGGATACAGAAGTATATTGAAATTGCAATAGGGAATACAATATAGATTTGATAAGCAAGCAGAACATCATTGATGATGAAAGAGCCTAGTATGAAAAATATAAAGAAAGTAGAAATCAGACTGGCTGCAAGTGTATTTAAATTAAAGATTCTGTCTTGCTTAATATTAAATTCCTTGACCAGATAATAATAAAAGTATATGGCCAGGATAATGCCACTGCCAACCGAAATACTGGTTTGAATGATCAAATTGAGTTGTAGGTCAGGATCAGGAAACAAACCGGCCGAAAGATTATAGAAAATAAAACAAACGATAAGTACCAGAAATCTGAATATAGACTGATCATGCTGGCGTGACAGGTAATTTATAATTTGGAAAAAGAGTACCCCTATCTCAACAAGTGTCAAGATAAAAGCAATAAATGTAATCTCCGTTCCAAACATAAAACTTAAGTCGTTAAGTCATGGCATAACTCAATTCTCTAAATTGTGTTGCCTTGTTTAATATTATTATTTTACGATTTAAGTTGAAAAAATGACTGACCTTTTTTAAGTGTTTGAAAATAATTGCTGATAACAAAAACGCCTCATAATCTTTTTTGATTTCAAAAAAAGGAAATGGCTTGTTATCTAAGGAGGACTCAAATAAAATATCTATCACTATGTTTCTATCAGCACCAATCATTCTATCGCCTGTACTCAATTCAGAAGAGAAGAAATAAAGAGGACATGACATTAATCCACCTCCTCTTTACATTTCAATTAGTGTTAATGATGTTACTAATCTGAATTAATCGTTTGTATTTTAAACAAATATAAAGAAATAAATTCTGATACAATAAAATTTACATTGAATAATGATTACTTTTTTTTTAAAAAGTAATTGTGTAAATCTTCTGTTCCGTGAGAAGAAATGATGTTTTTCCAAACCTCGTAATTCATAGTTTTGAAGCCCGAATAAAAAAAGAAACAGGTGAGGATAGGGGTATACTATTTATTCTTCGTTTTTTAAAAAAACAAACAAAATATTGGAACCCTAAATTGTAGTTTGGCATGTATTTTGTATTTTACGTTTGAAAATTAATTGTTATGAAAAGTTTAAGTCTATTATTTTTGAGTTTAGCATTGTTAACCGGAGTGAGTTTACAGGCTCAGACACAAGATCCTGATCAGAATCCGAATTATAAAAACAGTGCTGAAAAATATGCATTACAAGCTGATGCATTGTTGGCAAATCAAGGTGAAACGGTTCAGGAAACTTACAAGGCTTATGACTGGACAGAATATAAAGCAGAAAGAAGACAATCCAGAATTGACCGTCGCCATGAATTAAGAATGGAACGTGCAAGATATAATTTTTATCCTCGTCCATATTACGGATTTAATTATGGATACGGATACAATTTTTATCCAAATAATGTATGTAGCAGCGTATTATTGGGGGCAGGCCTTTATCACCTGTTAAGTTATTAAATTTGAGAATTAAAAAACCGAAGAGCAATGAAAAAGATTATATATAGTATAGCAGTAGTGGGTATTATGGCATTTGGAATGCAAAGTTGTGCCCATAAAGTATCAAGAGTTGATGTTAATGAGCAAATTGACATTAGCGGAAAATGGAATGATGTTGATTCAAGATTGACAGCCGAAGCTATGGTAGAGCAGGTATTGGGAGAAATATGGTTGTCGAAATTTGTTAAAGAAAACACTAAAAAACCTGTGGTAATTGTAGGTTTTGTAAAAAATAAAAGCCACGAGCACATTGAGGCAGAAACTTTTGTAAAGGACATTGAAAAGTCATTCATCAAATCTCAGAGAGTAAGATTGGTTCAGGGAGGAGACAAAAGAGAAGAGTTGAGGGCTGAAAAAGCTGATCAGCAAGATAACGCTTCGGTTTCAACAATGAAAAAATGGGGATTGGAAATAGGAGCCGACTTTATCATGCAGGGATCAATCAATTCAATAGTTGATGCTTATAAAAGAGATAAAGTAGTATATTATCAGGTTGACTTGGAATTAACCAATATCGAAACCAATGAAATTGTTTGGATCGGTGATAAAAAGATTAAGAAAACAGTAAGAAACTAGTTTTTAGTTAGTAACACAAATGGTTAGTTAAAGCCGATCTGAGAAGCGGATCGGCTTTATTATATTAAGAAATTATGTTTAAGTCAATCACATATAGAATAATCGTTCTCGCATTAATTGCCGGGCAGGTGGGGTGTGCGACTTATTATACAAAGTCAAGAGATACTGAAGAAGCCATATTAGCTTATAATTATGCTAAAGCAGAGCAGAAGATAGAGTCCAATAAGTTTCTGAAGAAAAAAAGGAATGCCTTGTTGTACTATTTGGAGATGGCAAAAATTAATCACCTTAAGGGCGATTATAAAAAAAGTATAGAATACTTTAAATATGCCGACTTTATGATGGATCAATACAATAGTGTTGCTGATATTGCAGTTGGTATGGCTATTAATCCTGCAATGCAGCCCTACCGGACTGAACCACATGAGCAGATTTTATCACATTACTATAATGCCCTGAATTATATTTATCTTGGTAATACTGAGGAAGCAGTTGTTGAAGCCCGTAAAATGAATTTAAGACAACAGGCATTAGAGGTCAGTTCAAAAGGGAAAGAATCTAAATACAGTAAGGATCCTTTTGGAATGATCATGATGGGAATGATTTATGAGGCGGATAATGATTTTAACAATGCATTTATTGCTTATAGAAATGCCTATAATGCCTACCAAAGTAGTGAGATTGATGCATTCGGTTCCATGCCGCTTTATTTAACTGCCGATTTGGTACGGATGTCGAGATTGGCAAGGATTCCACATCAACTTAAAGCCGAAGAGGTTCAAAATATACCTTCAACTAAAGGCGAAGGGGGAGAGTTGATTTTATTTTGGGAAAATGGTTTGGCACCAATAAAAATGGAAAAGAACTTGTTTTTTACACTAAATAAAGACAACGGAACAGGTTTATACGTTTTTAGTGATGCTCAAAATATTATTGAAATTCCGGTTGACTATGATTTTGAATCTAACTCATCCAATTTTGAACCTTCCGATTTGGGAATTATCAGATTGGCCTATGCTTATTATGTTGATCGTCAACCGCAGTCGAAAACTGCAACACTGACCGCTAATGGTCAATCACTAAAAATGGCGATAGGAGAATCGGTAGGTAAATTGGCTTTTCAAATTGAAAGAGATAATTATTTCAGAGAATTAGCAAAGCGACTCATTCGATTGGCGATAAAGAAACTGGCGGAAATCAAAATCTCAAAAGAAAATGAATACCTGGGGTTGGCAGTTGGTATTACCAATGCGTCTACCGAAAAGGCTGATACCAGAAATTGGCAGTCGTTACCAAATGAAATTCGATATGCCAGAATTCCCTTAAAAAAAGGAGAAAATGAAATCAAACTAAAAACGGATGACGGAAGAGAGATTGAGGTCAAAGTTGAGGGACGTGGTGGTATGGTTTTTAGAAATGTGATGACACATTAATATATAGTTTCAGTCTTCGAGTCCTCCCGACCGGGCTGGGACCTCAGACTTCAATGGTGGCTTTATTTTGGTTGGGATCTTTTGTGCCATATATCTAAAATAAATCAAAGTAGGACTTATTTATTGTAAAACAAACCTTTGCCAAAAGCAAAGGTTTGTTTATAGTAATCACAAAGGATTTTTTGGTTGGTTATAATCTGATAATGCCAGAATTTTAAAAAGTAACTAAAAATAAATTGTTTTTATTGGGGAGACCTTATATTTAAGCCATGCAAAATCAAAATATATCAGTCAGACCGGCTAATTCCAATGATATGATTGCAGTTCATGGATTAATTCTGGAACTGGCAATTTATGAAAACGCTGAAGATCAAATGGTAAATACTGTGGCTCAGCTACAGGCAGATGGGTTTGGAGAAAAACCTTTATTTGAATGTTTGGTTGCTGAGGTTAAAGGAGAGGTAGTTGGTTTTGCACTTTTTTATACCAGTTATTCTACCTGGAGAGGAGAGTGCTTATACCTTGAAGATTTTCTGGTTACCGAAACTATGCGTGGCAGGGGAATAGGAAAGCTATTGTTTGATGAGGTTTATCAGATAGCCAAAAACCGAAAGGTAGGCCGTTTTGAATGGCAGGTGCTGGACTGGAATGAACCGGCGATTAACTTCTATAAAAAATACAATGCCATTTTAGATCCGGAATGGTTAAACGGTAAAATTATTTTTTAGTTTTCTCTTGAAAGCAGAAATTGACCAAGGGCATACAATGGTGCTTTTTTTGAAGCATCTACCGAAATTGAGTCCAGTTTAGATATGGCTATATCATAGTAGGTATTCATTTGAGCGGTGGATTTAGCCTTGATGTCCAATTCCTCATAAATGGCTTTAACACCTGCAACTTTCTCATCAGTATTAGTAGTGTGATGCAAAAGTTGATTTAATCTGTTCTGCTGTGATTCTGAAGCATCTTCAAATGCTTTGAGCAACAAATAAGTTTTTTTGTTCGAAATAATATCACCTCCAACTTGTTTGCCAAATTTATGCTTATCAGCATACACATCCATGATATCGTCCTGAAGTTGAAAGGCGATACCTAAATTCAGTCCAAACTCATATAATTCCTGTCTGTCCTTTTCACTTGCGCCACCAATAATTGCTCCCATCTCTAAACTACAGCCAAGCAGGACAGCAGTTTTATAACTAATCATACGGATATAGGAGTCAATACTTACATTGTCAAGCGTTTCAAAGTCCATATCGAATTGTTGCCCTTCACAAACTTCTATCGCAGTTTTATTGAATAGCTGGAACAGGGTTTTAAACAAACCTGGTTCATAGTCACTGAGATAGTCATAAGCTTTTACTAACAGGACATCTCCTGAAAGAATAGCAGTATTATCATTCCATTTTTTATGAACAGTTTCCTGACCTCTTCGAAGAGGTGCCTCATCCATGATGTCATCATGAATTAATGAAAAGTTATGGAACAATTCAACTGTTATAGCAGCAGATTTGGCTTTGTGATAATCAGGGTCAAACAATTCACATCCCATTAGAGTTAGAACAGGACGCATTCGTTTACCACCTATTTTTAAAAAATAAGATAGTGGATCATAAAGCTGTTTCGGTGATTTCGGAAACGAGATGTTCTCTAATTGATCTTCAATTAAGGATTGGTATTCAGAAAGATTAATCATTTTTAGGGTGCTGCTCTAAGTCTTTTTCCTCGTATTTTTTTAAACTCTGTTCAATTTCCAAATGTTCAAATTCAATATCTTCCTCTTCATCAAATAATTCAAATAGCGGTTCCCTGATTGCTTTATTGGTCATTTTTCGCTCCATGAATAATAAAAGAGATGGCAAAATCAAAAGGTTGGCCAGCATGGCGATTAATAAGGTTAATGAAACTAACATACCCAATGCTTTTGTGCCTCCAAATTGAGAAAATGCCAGAACCAAAAATCCAAAGAAAAGTACAATTGAAGTGTAAATCATGCTGATTCCTGTTTCTCGTAATGCAACTAAAATACACCGTCTTAAATCATGCTCGTACGACCTTAGTTCCTGGCGGAATTTAGCTAAGAAGTGAATAGTATCATCTACCGAAATTCCGAATGCAATACTGAAAACGAGAAGCGTTGATGGTTTGATAGGAATGCCAAAGAATCCCATAATTCCTGCAGTGGTTAGGAGTGGAATAAAGTTCGGTACCAATGAAATGATAACCATCCGCCATGAACGGAATAAAACTGACATTAAAAGGGCAATAACAACAATAGCAATAGCCAGTGAGGTAAAGAGATTTTTAACAAGGTATTGCGTTCCGTTTGATGCTACAACTGCTGTACCTGAAAACATCAGGTCCCAGTTTTCAATATCAATGGCTTTGGCCAGGCTATCGTTAAAACCGGCTTCATGATGGTAATTATAAATCAGGTTTTCATCCGTATAGAATTCGTCCAGTTTATCAAGATCATTATTGCCGTATATTTCAATTAAATTCTGATAAACAGCAGGGTGATCAAAATAAAATTCACTTAGTGCATTATCCTTTGCTTCTGTTTCCAGTTTACTGATTACATTGTATAGAGAATCGTAAGTGGCTTTATTTGGGTTAATGGCAGCTCTCACCTCGGGTCCTAATGTGTCAATCAGTTCCTGTACTTCATATGAACCAATATCCTTGATCTGTAAACTTATATGGGTGTAAGTATTTGTGGAGTCCAGAAAAGGATTGGTTGTGGCATTGTCAGTGGAGTTTTCCAGATACGACCTAAACAAGTTCATTTTACTGATTGTCGGAATAGTATACCGCTCCGGGTTATTATCACTAAAGGCCATGTTAATTATTTTAACACCGTCAGCTACTGAAAGGGATTTGGAAAAAACCGAATACTTTGCCAAAATATTCTGAACGTTATTGATTTCTTCGAATCGGTGGAGATAAGAATTTTCCTTTTTGGTATTAATTAAGATTTCAAAAGGGATTGCACCTCCAAACTTATCCTGCAGGGATTGTACATCATTGGTGATAGGATCATTTTGAGGCAGGTCACCGGTAATATTTCCTGTTGTATCAATTTGAAGTGCACCTAAAACGGCTGCACCGACCACAAAAATAGCTGCAATAAAAATATATTTTCGCTTAAATAAAGTAACAAATTCCAGCTTTTCAACAGCATAATGCAGCCATTGTTTTTCAAGATGCTTGAGATGCTTTGGTTTTGGAATAGCAGAATAACTCAATATAATAGGCAATATGGTAATACTTAGTACAAATACCATAATGATATTAAGTGCAGCTATCAAACCAAATTCAAATAAGCTCTCAGAATTTGTAAATATAAATGTAGCGAATCCCAGTGCGGTGGTTAGATTAGTTAAAAAGGTAGCATTACCTATTTTCTGAATCACCCGGGTCAGTGCTTTAACCTTATTACCATGATCTTTAATTTCCTGATGGAACTTGTTGATCAGAAAAATACTGTTTGGAATACTAATCACGATCATTAATGGTGGAATAAGTACCATTAATATGGAAAGCTTAAAATCAAAGAAACCAATGCTACCCAATGACCAGATTACGCCAACAAAAACAACAATATTACAAATGAGTACAATTTTAAATGATCTGAAAAAGATGTACAGTAAAAGTGAAGTGACAATGATGGTTAGGGCAATAAAAAGGCCCAATTCCTTTTTTAATTTTTCACCAACCGAAACCCTGATATGAGGCATTCCTGATATACGAATTTTGCCAAGTTTACTCTCGAATGATTTGGCTTTAGCCTCAACATCCAACAATACCACAGCCTTTTTCATATCATTCATGATCGATTCGTCAATGAAGGCCATCATCAGGGAAGTATTGTTTTCGTCATTATAAATCATACCATCATAAAAAGGGATGGACTTTATGATTTTCTTAATACTATCAACCTCAGCCTGTGTTTTGAGCTTGTTTGGTGTAACTTTGTTAAGGTCAAACTTTTTCTCTTCACTATTCTTGGTCAACCGGTATAAGTGGGCTTCCGAAAAAACAGAATCAACGGCATCAAAACTGCTGATCGCTTCTCCCAGCTCGTGCCAGGCATTAAAAGTTTCAAGATTATACAGACTATCATTGTCTATTGCAAATACCAATAATGATTCATTTTCACCAAATAATTCCTTGAGTTTAAGATAATTTTGCTTGGCATCAGAAGTTTTAGGGAGCATGGTACCATACTTATTATCCATTTTAACATTGTTGATCATATAGTATCCAAACAATGTCGTCATGACCAGCAAGAAACTCAGGATAAGTATTCTATTTCGAAGTATGATTTGGGAGAGTCTTAACCACATTCTGTAATGTATCTGTTTTTATTGGTTTAAAGGCTCAAAAATAATCAAACCTGCGGACAATGGAAGGTTTTGAATCAATTACTTTAAAAAAGAATTTAAAAACTAATGAATTCCTGTGGATTCAATGCAATTCCATTTTGCCATATTTCAAAATGAAGATGTGGTCCGTCTGTTAATTCACCTGTATTACCAACTATAGCAATAGGGTCACCAGCTTCAACATATTCTCCTTCTTTTTTGAGTAATACAGAACAGTGTTTGTATACCGATAGCATTTCGTTAGAATGTTGAATGATGATAACATGCCCTTGTCTGTTGGTCCATTGGGAAAAAATTACCTGACCCTCCAGAGTGGCTTTAATCGGCTCATCCGGCAATGTTACCACATCAACACCGAAGTGTTTTTTTTCAGTATCTAATGACTGGGAAACTTTACCTTTTACTGGGTTCATAAAAAATCCCGGGTCGCCTGAACTTTTATCTTCAACTGGTTTTTCAAACTGACTGCTTTCTATCTTTTTTCTTAAAATGGAATCAGCCTTGCTGGATTCAAATTCTACCTTTACAATCCCCTCAAGGGTGTCGATATCCCGTTGAGATAATGTATCTTCGAAATCTTCTCCTTTTAAAATTTTGTGTAAATCCGATATGTAGTGATCCTTTGAGTTAATTTCTTCCTCAAGTTTAGACAGATATTTGGCATTGTTTTCAGCCATTTCATTAAGCTCGTACACTGAAATATCATCAAAAACCACTTTTTTTAAAGGTGTATACAAAATCAGGAGATATACTGCAAAACCTAAAATAATGCTGTAAAGTATAACCAATGTCAGGATATTTAACATGGAGACATTGAAACTCCATTTTACAAAAAAAGTCTCATCATTGGTATATGATAATTTATGCTTTTCCCTCCAGGAATTGATGATGTTTTTCAGCCTGCTCATTGAAGAAAGCAAATTTAATCAATTTATTTTGAGATGACAATTCTAACGCGTTTGTTCTGTTTAATCAATGAAAGATACACTTGAAAAATATTGTCCTGTCGCCATGCAACTACCGTATGAAAAAAAACGTATATTTAATAGCTCTTTTTGACAGCACTTTTTGAAAAAAAATAATGTTGTAGTAGGGGGTATAAAAAGTGAACTCGTTTTAATAAAAAAGGTTGTATCTTTATAAAACTGTTCGTTTTAGGAAATAAGGTATATTTTTTGATATAAAAACAGGAAATTGAATTAATGTTAAACCGTTTGACTCACATATTAACAATCAGTACAGTGTTACTTTTAGGTAACTCTGTTTGGGGTCAGCTTACAACAGCAACAGGATTAACACCAACTCAATTAGTCCAAAATGTTTTGGTTGGGAATGGTGTAACGGTTACAAATGTAAACTATACGGGGCATCCGGAGGCAATAGGAACCTTTAATGGTGCCAGTACAAATTTGGGCTTATCAGATGGTATTGTTTTAACAACAGGTACGGTATTAAGTGGTACCGGTCCGTTTGGAGCACAAGAAGGACCTCATGGGCCAAATGACCAGGGAAATGCCGGTACCGATAATGCAACAGCAGGTTACGGACCATTGACTAATGTGGCAGGTGATAATACATTTAATGCTGCCATTTTGGAATTCGATTTCGTACCAAATAGTGATACCGTTCGATTCAGATATGTATTTGGCTCAGAGGAATACCCTGAGTTTGTCAATGCAGGGTTTAATGATGTATTTGCGTTTTTCATTTCAGGCCCTGGTTTTGGTGGTACTTATAATATGGCTACTATACCCGGAACAGGTGGAACTCCGGTTACCATTGATAATGTGAATGCCAATACTAATTCAGCTTATTTTGTGGATAATGGGGATGGAAGTGTTGCACCACAAAACGGGAGTAGTTTTTATATTCAATATGATGGATTTACAGTAGTGATAGAAGCAGTTGCTCAAGTGCAATGTGGAGAAACTTATCATTTAAAAATTGCAATAGCAGATGTGGGTGACGGAGCCTACGATTCAGGTATTTTTTTAGAGGCTAACTCATTAGTAAGTTATTCACCTGTTGAAATTGAAGCGGATTTGAATTTTAATGCATACGGTGATAATCAGACTATGGCGGAAGGCTGTGAGACATCAATCGTTACAATCAGTCGAAACCCAAATAATTCTGCTTTGCCTTTAACCATTCCGATTTCTACCGGTGGAACTGCAACCGAAGGCGTTGATTATACCAGTGTGCCAACTTCAATCAGTTTCGCTGCCGGTCAGTCCGTCGCAACCTTTCCTGTGGATGTTATTCCGGATAATATAGTTGAAGGAGATGAGACCATTACAATTATTTTGGATCAGCCTGACCCTTGCGGTAATCAAAACTTTATTGAACTGGATTTGATTATCAGGGAGGTACCTCCAATAGTAGTTGAAATGGATGATGAGACGGTACATTGTAGTGGGGAAGTGGTTGTATTGACACCTAATGTTTCCGGAGGATTGCCAAATACCAGTTATATCTATAATTGGAGTCCGAGTGGGGCGACGTCATCAAGTATTAATCATACAGCAATACAAACCGAGACAATATCTGTAACCGTTTCAGATCAATGTAATAGTACACCAGTCACAAAATCCGTTGATGTTATTGTTCCGATTTATGATCCACTCGAGTTATGGACTAGTAATGATACAGCAGTATTGTGCCCTAATACACCGGTTACTTTGTTTGTTCAGGGTATTGGTGGAGATGGAGATTATTCCTACGCCTGGACTCAGGATGGTAATAGTTTTGGAAGTGGTTCCAATAAATTGGTAGCGCCACTTGAAACCACAACCTACAATATTACAGTAACAGATGGCTGTAATGAAACCACTGACGAAGATGTTGTCATAACCGTATTAACACCTGTATTGACAATTGCAATTGATCCTGAACAAATTATTTGTGATGGTGATGAAGCCGAACTTGAAGTGGTAGCGAATGGTGGTTTAGGTGATTTTACTTATTTGTGGCCTCATTCCGGAGAAACAACTTCAAAAGTAACAGTAAAACCTGAGCATACTACTGATTATATGGTGCATGTAGGAGATGGATGTGGTACTTACACCATTCCTGGTAAAACGAAAGTCAGGGTGACAAAACCAAGGGCCAGTTTTAGTGTGTTAAGTTCTGATCCAACTGAGGGCTTACCGGTTTTCTTTAAAAATAATTCAAAAGGTTCTGTCAGTTGGGAATGGGATTTTGGAAATGGTGAAACCTCTACGGGTATTGGTCCAAGTACAATATACAGGCCTTGGGGGCACTATGAAGTAGAGTTGGTTGCAATTAGTGAAATTGGCTGTACAGATACTATCAGGAAAACTATTTTCATTAAACCTGAATTTTATTTCTATGCTCCGAATGCATTTACACCTGATAATAACAGGTTCAATAACGAATACCGTGTGAGCCTGATAGGAGGAACAGAATTCCATTTTGTAATCTATAACAGATGGGGTGAGATCATTTACGAAAGTTATGACCCGGAATTTGCATGGGACGGAACTTACAGAGGAGAGCTAGTGCAGGATGATGTTTATGTCTATAAATGTCTGATTACTGATAAGGTTGGTTATCGTCAGGAGTTTGAAGGTTTTATAACCGTTTTAAAATAGAATTTTTCCATAATTTACTTATTTTCTGATCATAAAGTCAGATGAACAGATCATCTATTTAACTCTGCCATTCATAGATTGAGTATTTTCTTTTAGAGTTGAACGTATTACATTGTTAAACAAACAATTAATACTTTAATTATGAAAAAGAAAATTATGAAATCTCTGGCATTGGGATTGACATTGATGCTGGGGACAACAGCATCAGCTCAATGTTTAAACACAAATGGTGATATGGAGACCTTCACTGCACCAATTACAGCCGGAAATAACTGGATTAATAATGAACTAACCAATTGGAATGTTTCACATGGTGATCCAAGTATTGGTACCACGCCCAGTACAAATATCTGGATGTGGTCATATTGGCATCATTCAGGGTATCAAAGAGGAGAAGGTGTGTATACAGAGTATAGTTTTGTTAGTGGTCAAACCTATACGCTTTGTTATGATTTATGGAGAGATGCTAATTCTAATCCGGTATCTACTTTCAGAGCGGAGTTAGCGAATGGATTGACACCATACTTTGGTGGTGGACCATCATGGGCTTTTTCAGCTGCGACTCCAAGTTCTACTCAACCACTAACTACCCAACCATGGGTAAATACAGGATCATGGGTTACCATTACTGAAACGTTTACTGCAAATGCAAATTATGATCAATTATGGTTGTATCCAATGTTGACAAGTGCTCCAAATCCGGATCAGGCTGCATGCAGGATTGACAACGTATGTATCAAGCAGGATATCCCGGTTGATCCATGCGATTTCGAACCTAAATTTAGTATCCAGTCAAGCATTGATGGTTGTTCTATGATATTTAAAGATGTATCTGCCTATCCTGCAGATCCTGGATTTACTGTGTTGGATGTATCTTGGACATTTGGTGATGGAACCTCAGGAAATGGTAGTATGGTAACGCATTATTATGATAGTCCTGGTGTGTATAATGTATGTATGACAGTCTGGACAACAAATGGTGAGGAGTGCTGTAAAAAAACTTACTGCAGAAAAGTAGAGTTTGAATCACATTGCGATCCTTGTGAGTTGATTCATAAAGTGGAAATGTCAATCAGTGGAAGTGGACCTGTAACATTGTCTGCGATTAACCTGCCTGCAGGTGTTAACTATGGTTATCTGTGGGATTTTGGAGATGGTACAACCGGAACCGGTCAAACAGTAACACATTCTTATTCGGCCAGTGGTTCTTATGAGGTTTGTTTAACTGTATTCTACTACGACCCGGTTAAAGAGGAATGTTGTAGCGTTAAAATATGTAAGAAAATTGAGGTTGAAGCTTCACAGGTTAAATCCGGGAAAATGACTTCAAATGATGTAATTGATGATACAAGAGCTGATGTGGAATATCCGGTGAGTACATTAACTATTTTTCCAAACCCAAGTCAGGGATTATTCACTTTGGAACTGGAAGGTGAAGCTGAATTAAATGAAGTAGTGGTTTATGATCTTTCAGGGAAGAAAGTATTCCAGTCTGAACTGTCATCAGGATCTACCAGTCAATTGGATTTATCTTCGCTTGAAAAAGGAACTTACCTGATAATAGTGAATGAAAGAGATGAGCAGAATAGGAAATTTGATAAAATTATCATTGAATAACGTTTAAAAAATCAATTTATCAAATTTGAAAAAAGGCATCATAAAGTTATGATGCCTTTTTGTGTTATATCCCCGAACCATACTTAAAAAGTTGAAAATAATGAGGAAAATAGCATCAGTTCCTGTGCTAAATTATTCGTTATATTTGTAATACTTAAGTAAAAGACATTTTGTGGGGAAATTAAATGTTTTAATTTTTTTTATTCTTCTTTTTTCAGCATGTTCGAAATCCGACAAAAAGAAAACCTATCAAGGAGAAGCATTGCATGAAGAGAAGTTAGATTTTCAGTTGTCAAAGGATGAAGTATTTGCTCAGCATCTTATTGTAAAATGTAACAAAGATGACCTGAAACAACAAGATAGTTTGGTCAATTGGATAGTTAAGTTCCAGCCCGGTGGTCTGACTTTTTCAGGTTGGCCTATTGAAACAATTCAAGACCTGTCACTGAGGCTGGATTCAATGCCTGTTATAAAGCCATTTTTTATTGCTGATTTTTTTGAGACAATTGATGAAGTTCCCTATCCTATTTTTGAATCAAGCTCCTCGTTTAAATCGGGAGAAATATTTAAAATGTATGGTAATAGTGGCATCAATTGGGTAGAATTTGATTCTGTGACCATGTCTTCTCAGAAGGCAGTAAACTGGTTGAACGGTCAGGGACCGGAAAACAATATTTGTCCTGTTTTTACCTTTTCAACAAAGTATATATTGTCAACAGGAATGAAAAGCCTGAAACGGGTTGCTGCTAATAAGAACACCACTTTAAAATTAGATGTAAATAATTTAGATACCCTGCCGATAAAGAAGTTCAAGAGGTTGATGAATCATAATGGACTGATTATAGTAAATGCTCAAACCAGGTATAATACCTTTCTTAATGCTGGTGCTGATTTGGTTTTGGTTAAAAACAGAAATAAAATTGACATTAACAGGTGGACTTATAATAAAGAATCGGTTAAAAGTGCCGAACGAATTTTGACATTAAAAGCAGAGTTAAAAAAATCAAATGATCAGAATTCTGCAAAAGCATTAAAAAAATACACCAGGCTTCATTTTAATGTTAAATCAACAGCATTGTTATCAAACAAAAACAAGCTGGTACCAATGAAAAAAATCAGGGTCCTAAAGCTGGATGATTACCTGAAAAAGGGACTGCCGTCAAAAACAAGGCAATACATCATGCCGGTACCCAAAAACATCAACAGGTACTTTATTGATAGTTTATTTGATCAAAATCATCTGAAAAAGATACTGTTTGTCTTTTCGGAACCCAATCAGTATAATACTTTAAAGGATGCACCAAATCTTTGTTTTAATGCCAAAGGTTTCACTGCCGGAAATAAGATCCTGAAAGAACAACTCAGGGGGAATATTACAATAGATGGAGATCTGGTTTTAAGTGAAAATCAAAGAGTGAATGGTGTCAGACTTGGAAGTAAAGAGGTGACATGGTCGGCTGCCGAGTACGCCGGTATTGACTCTGAAAAGTTAAGAAAAATTACTACTCTGGTTAATCAGGCAATCAGAGGTAAAGCCTTTCCGGGATGCCAGATTTTAGCTGTAAAAAACGGAGTGGTAGTCTATGATAAGGTATTTGGAACCATGAATTATGACAGGAGGAACCCTGTGCGGCAGGATATGATCTATGATCTGGCTTCACTGACCAAAGTAGTTTCAACTACATTGGTTGGAATGAAATTATACGAGTTGGGCGAATACAGGCTTGAAGATAGTATTGGAAAATTTTTACCTGATACACTAAAAGATTATCTTAAACATGAGAGTACAATAAGAAATATAACATTTCAGGAATTGTTGACTCATAAAAGTGGCTTGCCATCCGGTTTTCCAATAATTAATTATATGAGAACAGCGGCTAACGAGGAACTGAGATTTGAGTCGCAATACTGCGACTATCAGTTTGAAAACTACTCAACTGAAGTGGCAGAAGGTTTGTTTATGGATATTAGTTTTCAGGATTCCATGTGGCTTAAGCTAAATTCTTTATGGGTAGATACATTAAAGGAGTACAAATACTCTGATGTTAACATGAATGTACTGTATTTTTTGTTCAGGAGTATGATTGAAAAGAATCCAGAAAGCTTTAGTTTACCTGCTGACTATGAAGGGAATTATTTTGAATTGTTTTTAAACCGTACTTTTTATAAGCCATTAGGGTTAAGTAAAACAGGTTTTAATCCTTTAAAACGATTTGATAAATCCTTAATTGTGCCAACAGAAAATGATCGTTTTTGGAGGAAACAGCAGTTGCAGGGCTATGTTCATGACCCCAATGCGGCTTTTCATGGTGGGATTGCCGGAAATGCCGGAATTTTTTCTAATACTCATGATTTAGCGGTTCTATGTGAAATGATTTTGAGAAAAGGTGAGTACGGTGGTAACCGTTATCTTAACTACGAAACAATAAAGCAGTTTACAATGACACAACCTGAGTCTCACAGGGGACTGGGATTTAATAAACGGACATTGACTAATGCTGCATATGCCATGAGTGATTCTTCAGCAGTTTCAACTTATGGACATACAGGATTTACCGGTACCTGTTTTTGGATTGATCCGGAAAACAAACTGACCTATATTTTCTTGTCTAACCGGGTGTATCCCAGAGTCACCAATAAGATTTATGAGTACGGTATCCGAAAGAATATCCATCAGGTATTTTATGATGCCATGCTATTCTGAAAAATAAACCCTTCCTGACTAAATTGGTTTTATAATACATTATTCCATGTTTATAACTGTACCAAAGTAAACATCATGCCGTTTATAACTTTAAATTGGTTAAGAAAGTGCGGCCAAATTTCAGCTTAAATTTGTTAGTTTATTAAGGTCGTTCAAATTCAAATTTTGATATGAGAATTTTAAAATATATAGTGGTATTATGTTTTTTAGCAGGTGCTTTTAGTGTTAAGGCTCAGGTTAGCGAAAAATATAATTCGAAGTATGCCGGGTTTTACAGGGCGGAGGAGTTGTTTGAAAAGAAAAAGTATAGTGCTGCACAAGAGGAGTATGAAACTTTTATGGAGGGGATTACTGATATTAACGATCCCTTTTATGTTAAAGCCAGATATTATTATGCTATCAGTGCTTTGTATCTGTATCATCCTGATTCGGAAAAATTACTGCTTAATTTTATTACCGAATATCCTGAAACAGTATACAGGGATAATATCTATTTTGAGCTGGGAAAACATTACTATCAAAGAAAAAGATTTGATGAAACCATTGCCTGGTTTAATAAAATTGATGAATTTGACCTGAAAGAAGAATTAAAACCTGAATATTATTTCAAATTGGGTTATTCCTATTTTAGTGAGGACGAATTAAAAAAAGCCAGAAATGCATTTCACGAAATATTAGAAGTAGAATCTTCTTATCAAAACCCGGCATTGTACTACTATTCTCATATCTCTTACCTTGAGAAAAATTATCAGGTGGCTTTAGAAGGATTTACAAAACTTAAAGAGGATCCTTCATTTAAAGAAACTGTACCTTACTACATTACGCAGATATACTATTTGCAGGGTAAATACGAAAAAGTAGTTGAATACGCTCCGATTGCTGCCAAGAATAAAAATGAAAAGCAAAATGCCGAGATGTCAAAACTGATCGGTGATGCTTATTACAAAATTGGTAAGTATGATGAGGCTGTTCCGTTTTTAGAAGCCTATAATAATAAATCTGCCACAACCCGTGACGAAGATTATCAATTGGGCTATGCTTACTTCAGAAGTTCAAATTATGAAAAAGCCATTCCTGTACTTGATAAAGTAACAAATACTAAGGATGAGTTAAGTCAGGTGGCTTATTATCACATTGCAGAATGTTATTTAAAACAGGAAGAGTTAATTCCGGCACGAGATGCTTTTGAGCATGCTGCCCGATTATCGTTTGATAAGGAAATAGAGGAGGATGCATTGTATAATTATGCTTTGCTTTCTTACAAAATAGATTATAATCCGTTTAACGAAGCAGTAGAAGCCATGAATCTCTATCTTGATAAATATCCGAATTCCAAACACAGGGATGAGATTTATCAGTACCTGATTAATGTGTACTCTACTATGAAAAATTATAAAGCGGCAATCGATTTTATGGATCAAATTGCTAATAAAAACATTCAGATTAAGAGTGCTTATCAAATGATGGCTTTTAATCATGGGGTGGAGTTGTTTCAAAGTGGGAAATATCAAAATGCGATTGAGACATTTAAATTGGTGAAAAAATATCCTATTGATGGTAAAATGAATGCTTTGAGTTTGTATTGGATTGCAGAAGCGCTTTATAAAAAACGGGATTACCTAAATTCTATTACAGCTTACAGATCATTTTTAGAAGAAGCCGGTGGGTATGAATTACCGCAACATAATGCAGCATATTATAATATCGGTTATGCTTATTTTAAGCTTGCTGAGTCAGATGAGTCTCATTATGAAAACGCCATTCAGTCGTTCAGAACATTTACACTGGACAGAAATGAAACGGATAAGGTAAAATTGACAGACGCTAATTTGAGAATAGGTGATGCTTATTTTAAAACACCAAATGATGATGAAGCCATAGTTTACTATCAACGGGCCATTGATCAGAATGGTGGACAGCAGGATTATGCAGAATTCCAAATGGGGAAATCATTTGGGTATAAACGTGATTATAGCAGAAAAGCTGATATTATGTTAGGTTTGGTAAAAGATAACCCAAGCTCAACTTTTGCAGTACCGGCGTTGTACGAGGCGGCAGATGCATACCGGTTAATGGATAACCTCCATGATGCTGAAGCCATCAGGTACTACAATCAACTGATAAATGATTATCCAAGACACCCATTAGTAAAGGATGCGATATTCCAAATTGGAATTTTGGAATTTAAAGGTAAAAATTACAGTGCTGCAGAAAAACAATTCCTTAAAATACTGACGGATTATAATGATGCAGAAAAACATAAAGAAGCATTGGATAAATTGAGAGATGTATATAGTGCATTGAGTCAGCCGGAGAAGTATATTGAGTTGGCAAATAAATACAAAATCAATATTGATGATAAAGAAAAAGACGAATTATTCTTTACCAGTGCTTATGATTTATACCGTGATTCTTCCTGGACAAAATCAATAGAGGCCTTTAATAAATATCTGATCACTTTTGCAAAACCTCGTCATGGTTTAGAATCTTATTATTTAATTGCTAAAGCTAACCTTAAGTTAGATAAGGAGGAAGAAGCTGTATTTGCTTATAAAAAAGTACTGGGATTCAGTAGTAACAGATTTACTGAGGAATCGGCATTATTTGTTGCGGAATATGAATATAAAGCTGAAAATTATGAAAAAGCAGTAGAATATTATTTAAAACTCCTCTCTTCGGCTACTTTCCCTAAAAATGAATTGGTTGCCAATATTGGTTTAATGAGATCTTATGCATTCCTGGGTGATTATCTGGCTGGGAAACCACATGCTTTAAAAGTAATTGAAGATGAAGATGCACTTGGTTTTGTTAAGACAGAGGCCCACTATGTGGTGGCCAAAGCATTTATGGAAATGTTAAAATATGATGAAGCTGATCCGCACTTTAAACATGTTGTTGAGAATTCAAATGCAGAGATTGGAGCAGAAGCACAATACAATATTGCTTTAATTCTAAATATTAAGGAAGAGTATAAGTTATCTGAGTCAGAAGTTCGAAAGTTGATAAAGAATAATGGTGGGTATACTTATTGGGTGGCTAAAGCCTTGATATTACAATCAAAGAACTCAATTGGACTGGATGATTTGGTTCAGGCAGAGTATACAATCAATAGTATTATTAATGGATATACCATTACTGATGATGGTATTCTGGATGAAGCGAATGAAGTGATGCAGGTCATTACGGCAATGAAGAATCAGGAAAAGGATATCAATGACGATAATGATAATACAATCGAAATTAATGAAGGAGGTAATGATGAATAAGTTGTTAAATAAATTGGTGTTGGTTTCATTAATGCTGTGTGGAGTAACAGTATTTGGTCAGGAAGATCCCGGCGAAGTAGATATTATTTTTACGGCAAAACGAAACGTGACAGAATCTTACAGGATTACTTCCAATCCTGAGATTATTGATACCATTATTCCGCTTCCGAATTTTACCTACCCATTGCTGACTAAAAGCATGGAGACTTCAATAAATGTTGAAAGTATTGAGCCTTCAAAAATTAAGATTATCGGTAAACTGGATAAATTATATCCGGGCTATATAAAGTTGGGACTTGGTAATTACACCATGCCTTTAGGAGAGGTTTATTATAATTCTACCCGAAACAGAAGAATGAGTTATGGTGTGCATGGTAAACATTTGTCTTCATTTGGAAAAATGAAGGGATATGCGCCAAGTCAATTCGACAGAACATCACTCGGAGTATTTTCAGATTATTATTTTCTGGATCACTTGATTGAAGGTGAAGTTAAATACCTGAACCACGGTTATCACTATTATGGCATTCAAAACGATTCTATTCCTAAAGATTCTTTAAGAAACAGAATTGGGGCTTATGAAGGGCACTTGAAGTTTTCAAATATGCCGGCAAGGGATAGTGCTAAACTCCTGTATAAATTTAATACCGATTATGCTTTCTTTCATGAATTTAATCAGGATTCTCTAAAGCAGGGAACGTTGAATGTCAGAGAGAATAACATTAAACTGGGAGGAGAGTTTAAATACAAATACATGGAAAATTGGTTTGCAGTACAAACTGACATACTCTTGAACTACTATAAATTTGGAGAAACAGATACCACTATATTGCCAATTTACAGACGTGATACAAGGAATAATATTTTTAGCCTGAAACCAACTATTACTACTTATCAGTTTAATGATAAATTAAAAGCTCAGGTTGGACTTGATCTTAACTTTGACCTGAACGTTGGTAATACCGGTCAGATTTTTAAGCCTGTAGTTATTGCAAATGCACAATACTCGCTTTTAAAAGGCGTGCTGATTCCTTATGCCGGAATTGATGGAGATTTGGTGCAAAATTCCTTTTATGGTTTAAACCGTACAAACGAATTTATCATTTCTTCTATCGATATAAGGAATACTAAAAAGTTTATAGCCTATGCCGGACTGAAAGGCAGTATTTCTAAAGCAATTTCGTTTAACGGGATGATTTATTCTAAAGTGTTTACTGATCAACCATTATTTGTAAATGATACCGTATTTTCTGACCAATATAAATTTAATGTGATCTATGATAAGATTACAGCTGCTGGAATCAGTGGTAGCATTACCTATCAGATGGATGAAAAATTGAAGGTTGATGCCTATACAGAGTTAAACAGGTATTCTACCGATAATGAAGAGCACGCCTGGAATCTGCCTGAACTTGTAATTGGTGTTAGAGGTGCCTATAATTTATATAATAAAATAATTGTAAAAGCCGATTTAAGCATGGAAGGTGGCAGGAAAAGTCCTGGAGGCTTATTTATTACCGATCCTGATGCAACTGATAAATACAAGCTCGGTTTTCTGGCTGACATGAATCTGCAGGCGGAATACAGATATAATAAGAGACTGTCTGGTTTCATTCAATTTAATAATTTAGCCCACCAAAAATACAATCGTTGGCATAATTACCCTGTTTTTGGCTTCCAGGTTCTTGGAGGCATAACTTTTGGGTTTTGATATAATTTAGTTAATAGTTACTGGTTGATGAAAGCAAGTTGTAATTAATTGCAGGAGGATCAGTAAATATTAGTGTGGTTTAAAATTTGATGTTATCTTTAGTTGATAGTTGATAGTTGATAGTTGATAGTTGATAGTTGGGGCCAGAAATTGAGACTGTAATCAATAACTCATAACGGTTAATGAGGGGGTGTAATTTTGGCGATTGATTGAAAACTGCTGTAATCATTCTTGTTTTGGTTCAAGTTTTGATGGTTTATTTACTTAAGTAACAAGTAACAATAAACTAGCAACCCGAAACAAGTAACTAAAAAACAGAGATATGTTAAAATGGGTATTGAAAATAAGCTTTTGTTGCAGTGTCCTGCTAAGTGGAGCGCAAACGATCTCATTTAAACTCCTTGATTCCATCCACGGATCAATAGATGAATTTTCGGTAGATAATATTGGAAATTTGTATCTGACAAATCAGGATGTTATTGTAAAATTAAATGCTGAACATGATACTATGTTTTCAGCTTCATTAAAATCCATTACGCCTCAATATATTCAGGCTTCAAAGAGTTTTCGGATTCTGACTTTTGATAAAGACCGTAGTACAATTCAGTTTCTGGATAATACATTGTCAGACTTGTCCGGAGAACTAGATTTGTTTGATTTGGATGTCGTCAGACCAATTTTGGTTTGCGAATCATTTAATGGCAATTCATTTTGGGTTTTAGATGCCGGATCACTCAGGTTACTTAAGGTAAATGAAAAAATGGAGGTCATCAGTCAGGTGGATAACCTTAGTTTTCTCAATAATTCGGAGAAACTTCCGACAAAAATGCTGGAATACAATGACCGTCTGTATATCCTGATACCCAATGAAAGAATTATGGTTTTTGATGTGTTTGGCTCGTATATCAGGGACTTTGAATTTAAATCAAACGACTTTTCTATTCAAAAGAATACTATTTTGAATTATGTGTCCGGGCAATTTAACTTTTTTTCATTGTCCGATTGGCGATATAAATTGTCTCATCCCTTTAATTTATCGCAGGTCGATTCCTTTCAGTTCTCAAACAATATGCTGTATATAAATACGCCAACAGCCTTGCTGATCTATCAAATAAGTGTCAAAAACCCTCCAAATAATAAGTAAGTTGGCGCAATTTCAAGGAAATTATATTTATTTCTGATTGATTTAATATCTTTGCTACCACGTAAAAAAATAGCGGATGCAAAAAATCCTTCGTTTCCTGTTTAGTAAAAAGTTTATTTATAATGTAATTGCTATCATTATTGTATGGGGAGTGGTGATTGTTGGAACACAGATATATCTGAAAAAACATACCAACTTCGGAGAGAAATTAGAAGTACCTTCATTGTATAAACTGCATATTGAAGATTTGCCTGATTTAATGGCAGAAAGAAATTTAACCTTTGAGGTTGTAGATTCTGTTTATGTTGATGGATGGCCAAAAGGAACAGTTTGCTGGCAATATCCAAGACCAACAGATTCAACCAGTGAATTTGTGAAAAGTGGTAGGGTGATACAAGTTTCAATTGTGCCATACAAACCTAAAATGATAACCGTACCCAATGTAAAAGATAAGTCGAAACGAATGGCCGAAAGTCAGTTAGAGGCTATTGGATTACGGACAAAAACATCATATAAACCTTCTAATGATGGTGCCGGTTTTGTGATGGAAGAGTTAGTTAACGGGAAGCCGTTTAAAGAAGGTGTTTCGGTTCGAAAAGGAACAGTAATTGAATTAGTAGTCGCAAAAGGAAATGGTGGTGCAACCACAGCTTTACCAAATTTGGTGGGCATGACAATAAATGAAGCAAGAAATCGTTTACAAAACCTGGCTTTATCTTTACATCCCGAATGTCGTGATTGTCAAAGTGAAGCTGAGATTGGTAACGCTATGATTAAAAGCCAGTCTCCGGTTGGAAATGAGGGTGCAGTTGTTGCAGCCGGCTCAACAGTAACAGTGTGGGCAGAAAAACAATAACATGAGAAAAAAAATACTACTTATACTTTTAGCTTTTCCTGCTTTTATATTTGGTCAGGATCATTTGATTCCATTAGGATTAAATCCATATATCGAAGATCAGTTTGTTACAAAATCGTCCAATACCCTGGACAGTACATTTCAGTACACCTTTACTAATCTTGATGTGCCTGTATTTGATGATTTTTCGACCAATAAATGGGTGAATTATCATAAAGATTACACTGCTGCCGGTGTAACATCTGCTATTTATTACGGGATTCTTGATCCCGGAACAGTAACACCAACCAATCCAACCATTGGTTTTTGTGATTCATCACTGTCACATCACGATACTATTGTGATTACTGAAGGAGATGTAATTGATGTAATTACCACCTATTTTGCTACCGGAACAGATTTGGTTGTAAATGACTTAAATAATTTTCCGATTGAAGGAGAAACCCATGAACTATTTGAGGAGTGCTATGTGATTATTGATTCAGTGATTGACGGTGTTCCAAATCCAACGCAGGATACTATATTCTACTCTCCAATATACTTACAGGATAGCGCCCGTATTTTTACGGCTGATTTGTTTAACCAAAATGAAATATGGACAGATGATTACGCTTGTCATAACTACCGGTACCCAATCAATCCAAAATCTTTAGGTGTGGCTACATTAGATGGTGTGAGTAATACAGGATATCCGTATGAGTTTGGTAACCAAAGTGCTTATGGTAGTGCTGATGTGTTGACCTCAAAGCCAATTAATTTACAAGGTAAAACGAATGTATTCCTTTCTTTTTTATATCAACCGAAAGGTTATGGAAATTCACCTGAGACGATAGACTCGTTGATCTTAGAGTTGTACGCTCCAACTTTAGGTATTTGGTTTAATGAGTGGAGTGTTTCCGGTGATGCACCGGATGATGAATGGGGAATGGTACATTATGAAATTGATGCAACTAACTTTTTAAAGGATGGTTTTAGGTTCAGATTCAGAAATAAAGCCTCTCTTTCAGGAAATTTGGATCATTGGCATATTGATTATGTTGAGTTAAGAGATAATTCTTCTCAGGATGACACTTTGATTGATGATGTAGCTATTGTTTATCCCGTTGAGTCATTTTTAAATACCTATACCCATGTGCCATGGGATCATTACAATAATTTGTCTAATCCTGCAGACCATATGAAGTCAGAATATGATTTATTGGTGTCCAACAATTTCAATAACCCTAAATTGACGACAGCCGGAAATCTAACAGTGGATGGTAGTTCATTCAATTTACCTGTTTCAGTATTGAATTGGGAGGTGGGTATGAATGTGTATACATTTGGAGTAGGTGATCAACCTTATGTTTTTGCACAAAACACATCTGTTGATCAGGCAGATTTTGATGCCAAAGTGAATATTGCCACCAGCTCAACAAATCAGATTACTGATAATGATACTACTTATTTTACTCAGGAGTTCAGGAATTTTTATGCCTATGATGATGGTACAGCTGAATCAGGTTATGGTTTATTAGATAATAATGCTGAACTCGCTTATAAATTTGAAGCATACGAAGCAGACACCTTAACAGGGATACTGATGAAGTTTATCCCTAATGTAATGGATGTAAGTGGTCATGTATTTTTGCTTACTGTTTGGGATGATGATAACGGGGTGCCTGGAAACGTGCTTTATCAGGATGATTTCTTTAAACCACATTATCCGGACTATGCTGCCAATAAAGGTCAGTATAAGTACTATGAGTTCAATGATGATATTTCTCTTCCGGTACCAGAGGTTTTTTATGTGGGTTGGGAGCAAATTGAAGAAGATAACCTTTATATAGGTTTTGATTTGAATAATAATAATCAGGACAGGATTTTTTACAATAATGGAGGCGCCTGGGTAAATGGCTCTTTTCCGGGGTCACTGATCATGCGGCCTGTTTTTTCTACAAAGTTAAATTATACTTTAGGGGAGGAGGAAGTTGAAAGTTCTAATGAAGAAATTAGTGTTTATCCGAATCCTGTTAATGATATTTTGAGTATTCAGGGGTTAAGATCAGGTGATCAGGTAAAAGTATTTGACATTGCCGGGAAATTGATCACGGAAAGTAATCAGACGTCAGTTGATTTCAGTAATTTGATTTCAGGGTTTTATATTGTTACTGTATATAATCAGGAAAACGATATCGTATATACCAATAAGGTGATTAAGGAATAGTTCATGAGCGAATCAGAAGAGAAAGAAGAGGTTTTTGAACACTATAATATGGTTGCTGAACCGGGATTGGTCATTATAAGGGTAGATAAGTTTTTGCTTGACAGACTGCCGAATACCTCCCGAAGTAAAATTCAGAATTATATTAAGGACGGAAGAGTTCTGGTAAATGACAAAGTTGTTAAGGCTAATCAGAAAATACACCCTGGTGATGAAGTGGTGGTAAATATGCCTTTTCCTGTTCGTGAAATTGAGCTCATTCCTCAGGATCTTCCTGTTGAAATTGTTTATGAAGATGACACATTAGTGATCGTAAATAAGCCGTCAAATATGGTCGTTCATCCAGCTTATGGTAATTATTCCGGAACATTAATGAATGCTCTGGTTTATCATTTTGACAATTTACCGAAAAGAGACGATTATGAAACCCGTCCTGGTTTAGTACACAGAATTGATAAGCATACCACAGGAATTTTGGTTGTGGCTAAAACAGAACAGGCATTGGCTCATTTGTCTAAACAGTTTTTTGACAGGACTTCAGAAAGAACTTATTATGCTTTGGTTTGGGGAGACCTTGAAGAAGATAAGGGAACAATAACCGGTAATATAGGGCGTTCACAAAAAAACAGAAAGGTTTTTCAGGTTTACGAAGATGATGAGGGCTATGGTAAGCATGCTGTGACGCATTATGAGGTGATTGAACGTTTCCGTTATGTCACGTTAGTGCAATGTAAACTTGAAACCGGTAGAACACATCAAATAAGGGTTCATTTTAAGCATATTGGTCATCCGTTATTTCATGATTTGGAATACGGCGGAGATAAAATCTTAAAAGGAACAACCTTTTCAAAGTACAAGCAATTTATTGAAAATTGCTTTAAATTGATAGACGGTCAGGCGCTGCATGCCAAAACACTTGGTATTACTCACCCTGAAACTAACGAGTTTATCACCTTTGATTCTGAATTGCCAAAAGGCTTTAAGGAATTGCTGGAGAAATGGCGCGGGTACTCCAAAAACGTAAGCAGTTATTGAGAATGAGGGGAGATTCCCTAATTATTTTGGATTTATATTTATAATTAAAAATAATTTACTATTTTCGTGCATTGTATCATAAGGAATAATTAAACTACTATTAAATGAAATTATTTGTCAAATTACTTTTAGTTACCATAATTTTGGGGACAGCTAATGCTTCCTATGGCCAGTTAAGGCAATATGGTAAGGAAGCTGATGCACTTTGGAAAGCAGGGTTGTATTCTGCGGCGGCTGAAGCATATAGTAAAGCATCTGAAAAGACTCCGGTAAAAACACCAAAGTCTCGTGAAATGAAAGCTTTGTATGCGTTCAGATCGGCTGAGTGTTTCAGGTTGGTTCATGATTTTGCGGGGGCAGAACAACAGTATGAAAAAGCAATCTTGTTAAAGTACTTCAAAACTGATCCTGAAGTGTATTTCTATTTAGGAGAAATGCAAATGGCGCAGGGAAAGCACAAAAAAGCATTGAGTACTTTTAAAAAATATAAACAATTAAATACAGGTGATCCTTTATTGGATATCAGAATCAAATCTTGTGAGCAGTACAAGAAGACATTTGTTGATGGAGAAGGCCGTCATGAAATGTCTCCTATGACTAAATTAAACTCAACAGCATTTGATTATGCTGCTACAGTTGATAGCAGAGGAACTAAAATGTACTTTACTTCTACCAGAGGTGGTGCTACAGGTGATGAAGTAGATGAAATTATTGAAGAAGATTTTTCTGATATTTTCGTATCTACTATCGATAGAAAAGGAAATTTCAGTGAGCCTGTTCCAATGGAAGCTCCAATTAATACAACTGCAAACGAAGGAACTGTTTGTTTTGATGGTAGAGGAAAGAAAATCTTTTTCACACGTTGTGTTGTTGATGAAGGAATGAATCTTGGTTGTGATATCTATATGTCAGAAAAGAAAGGTAGATCTTACGGTAAGCCGGTTAAGATTGAATTGAAAGACCATGATACTTCACACGTTGGTCACCCTGCTGTATCTCCTGATGGAAATACTTTAATTTTCGCTTCTAATATGGAAGGTGGAGAAGGAGGAATTGACCTTTGGATATCAACTTATACAAGAAGAACTAATGAGTGGTCTTTACCTCAAAATTTAGGTCCTGAAATCAATACACCAGGTGATGATATGTTCCCAACATGGGGTAAAGGAGGAGAGCTTTATTATTCAACTAACGGATTAGTTGGAGCAGGAGGTTTAGATATCTACCGTGCTGAAAGAGTTGGCGAAAAGAATGAATGGAAGAACCCAACAAACTTGGGTGGACCATTAAACTCTTTTGCTGATGACTACCAAATCATCTTTACTCAAAATGATGAAAAAGGAACTAAAGGTTATATCTCATCAAACAGAGCAGGATCAAAAGGAAGAAGACAAAACCCTTCTCAGGATATTTGGCAGTTTTATTTACCACCAATTTTAATTGACCTTACTGTAACTGTGGTTGATCAGGATACTAAAGAGCCTGTTCCGGACATGGAAGTAAGAGTAGTTGGTTCTGACGGGTCAAGCTATATTGTAAGATCTGATGAAAACGGAATGGTTAATTTGACTGAAGCTGCTGATGGTAGCCGACAAATTTTACAAGGAAATACTTATACTATTGAGGTGCCGGACTTAACAGGTAAATATTTAGGTAACAGAGACCGTTTCTCTACTTTAGATGTTAAGAAACCAACGCGTTTAATTCGTGAGATTTCAGTATTGGATATCCGTAAACCAATTAAGATTCCTGAAGTAAGATATGCACTTGGTAAAGCAGAGTTATTAGTTGATGCAACGGTTAATTCTAAGGATTCATTGAACTATTTATATAACCTGATGATGGATCACCCGAATGTAACTATCGAGCTAATGGCACATACGGATTGTAGAGGTGGTGACAGAGCAAACTTAACATTATCACAAAGAAGAGCGCAGTCATGTGTAAACTATCTGGTAAATGAAAAAGGATTACCTGCTGACCGTTTAACAGCGAAAGGTTATGGTGAAACTACACCTGCTACAATTAAAGTTGATGGTATTCCAATTAAACTGGATTGTGATATGATTATGGGATTGGAGAAAACAGATCCTGCTAAATTTGAAGATTATCACCAAAGAAACAGAAGAACGGAAGGAAGAGTGTTGAGATACGATTACGTAAAACACTAGATTTACTAAATATTATATTATGGAGCGTCCCGGCATCAGCCGGGATGCTTTTTTTATTTTAAAAAGAATTGAAATGTCAGACGAAAGATATAACCAAAGAGGAGTTTCAGCATCAAAGGAAGATGTGCATAATGCCATAAAAAATGTGGATAAAGGATTGTTCCCTAAAGCGTTTTGTAAAATAGTTCCCGATTTCCTGACCAATGATGAAGATTATTGCATTGTAATGCATGCTGATGGGGCTGGAACCAAGAGCGCATTGGCTTATATGTACTGGAAAGAAACTGGAGATGTTTCGGTGTGGAAGGGAATTGCTCAGGACGCCCTTATCATGAATATTGATGATTTACTTTGTGTTGGAGCAACTGATAATATTATGCTTTCTTCAACTATCGGTAGAAATAAAAATTTAATTCCGGGGGAAGTATTGTCTGCAATAATCAATGGAACGGAAGAATTATTAGCTGATTTAAGAGGGCATGGTGTTAATATTTACTCTACTGGTGGAGAAACCGCTGATGTAGGTGATTTGGTAAGAACAATTATTGTTGACAGTACAGTTACTGCCAGAATGAAGAGGGAAGAGGTAATAGATAATAAGAATATTCAGGCTGGAGATGTGATAGTTGGAATGGCTTCCTTTGGTCAATCTACTTATGAGAATGAATATAATGGTGGGATGGGAAGTAATGGACTAACCTCTGCCCGACATGATGTGTTTGATAAATATCTGGCAGATAAATTCCCTGAAAGTTTTGACCCTTCAGTACCGGATGATTTGGTTTACTCAGGATCAAAAAAATTAACAGATGCAGTGGAAGGAAGTCCGATCAATGCCGGTAAGTTAGTTTTGTCACCTACCAGAACCTATGCACCGGTTATAAAATCTATTTTAGATAAGCATAGAGAAAGTATTCATGGTATGATACACTGTAGTGGTGGAGCCCAAACTAAAGTATTACATTTTGTAGAGGGCGTTCATGTAATAAAAGATAATATGTTTGAATTACCTCCGCTGTTCAGGTTAATACAAAAAGAGTCTCAAACTGACTGGAAAGAGATGTATAAAGTATTCAATATGGGACATAGGATGGAAGTTTATGTGCCGGCTGCAGTTGCAGAAGATATCATTGAAATATCCAAATCATTCCAGATTGATGCAAAGATTATTGGAAGGGTTGAAGCTGCGGATAATAAACATTTAACCATCCGGTCAGAATTTGGAGAGTTTAAATATCAATAAATCGTCAAACATTTATAATCGGTACTAATGAGTGAATTATTAAATAAGCTGGAGGCAATCAAAATCAGATTTGATGAGGTTGGGCAGAAAATTGTTGACCCGGATATTATTTCCGATATGAAACGATATGTCAAGCTCAACAAAGAATATAAAGATTTATCTGAAATTGTTGAGGTTTATAAAGTTTATAAAAATACTATCGACAATATAGAGTCGTCAAAGCAGGTATTAGATTCTGATGAAGATGCGGACTTTAAGGAGATGGCAAGACTGGAATTGGAGGAGTTGATGCCAAAACGTGAGACACTTGAAGAAGAAATAAAGCTTTTATTGGTGCCGAAAGACCCTGAAGATGATAAAAACGTAATTGTTGAATTAAGGGCCGGTACAGGAGGAGATGAGTCTTGTATTTTTGTTGAAGATGTATTTAGAATGTACACCATGTATTTTAAGGATAAAGGTTGGAAATACGAGGTGGTTAACTCTAATGCCGGTGGAACAGCTGGATATAGGGAATTATCGTTTGAGGTGGAAGGAGAAGAGGTGTATGGAACATTGAAATTTGAGTCAGGTGTGCACAGGGTTCAAAGAGTGCCTGATACCGAATCTCAGGGACGTGTGCATACTTCTGCAATTACGGTGGCAGTTATGCCGGAAGCAGAGGATGTGGATTTTGAGCTTGACATGAAGGATGTTAAAAAGGATACTTTTAGAGCATCAGGAGCGGGTGGTCAGCATATTAATAAAACAGAATCAGCTATTCGTTTAACACATATACCTACAAATACAGTTGTTGAATGTCAGGACGGAAGGTCTCAACATAAAAACTACGATAAGGCTTTGCAGGTATTAAGAACAAGATTATATCAGGCTGAATTGGAGAAAGCGCATGCTGAAAGGGCTGCTCAAAGAAAATCTTTGGTTTCTACCGGTGACCGTTCAGCTAAGATCAGGACTTATAATTATCCACAGGGAAGAATAACTGATCACAGAATTAATAAAACCATGTATAATTTATCCAACTTTATGAACGGTGATATTCAGGAAATGATCGATTCATTAAGAATGGCTGAAAATGCTGAAAAATTAAAAGAAGGAGGAATGTAAAACAGACACTATTAATGTAGTGTACCTATACTGAAACTATCATGACGCATCAGGACTTAGTAAATAATATAAAAAAGAAAGAGAGTTTTTTATGTGTTGGCTTGGATGTCGACCTCAATAAAATACCAACACATTTGTTAGATTTTGAAGACCCTATTTTTGAGTTTAACAAATTGGTGATTGATGCAACAAAGGATTATGCTGTGGCTTATAAGCCTAATATTGCTTTTTATGAATGTCATGGTAGTAAAGGATGGGATGCCTTAAAAAAAACAGTTGATTACATTCCTGAGGATATTTTTACTATTGCTGATGCAAAACGTGGAGATATTGGTAATACTTCGCATTACTATGCAAAAACTTTTTTTGAATACCTGAATTTTGATGCGGTTACGGTAGCGCCCTATATGGGAGTGGATAGTGTAACACCATTTTTAGAATATGAAAATAAATGGGTTATTTTATTGGCCTTAACTTCTAACAGGGGTGCCCTTGATTTTCAGTTTACAACTGATATGAATGGTGAAAAGTTGTTTGAAAAGGTGGTGAAAAAGTCAGCAGAATGGGGAGATCCGTCACAATTAATGTATGTTGTTGGTGCAACCCGAAGGGAACATATCAAACAAGTGAGAACGGCATCACCAAATCATTTCTTTTTAGTACCGGGCGTGGGTGCTCAGGGTGGTTCATTAAAAGATGTTGCTGAATATGGATGGACCAGCGACTGTGGCTTATTGGTAAACTCTTCACGAGGGATAATTTATGCCGGAAAAGAAGTCGGTTTTGAGAATGAAGTAAAGTTAGCAGCTCAAAGATTGCAGGCTGAAATGGCTGCAATATTGAAGGAGAAACAGTTTATTTAACGAATTAATTCTGAAAACAGAACCGGAAAGCTATCAATTACCATATTAATTTCAATAACTATGGAAAACGAAAGTCAAAAAGGGGCGAAAGACGTAGCTCAGGATATTCTCAATAAATCAAGGCACGAGGATAGTAATAGAAAGATAAAACAGGGAAGAATTACCTTAATGGTAATTGGGATTCTAAACCTTTTGGTGGCAATTTACTACTTTACACAGGAATATATGGAGTCGGTTGCTTATATTCAAATGGCAATCGGATTGGTATTTGTAGGGCTTTATTTTTTAGGAGCAAAAAAGCCAATGTTGGCACTGGTTCTGGGGTTAGTATTCTTTGTGGTTCCACATCTTCTGACTGCAGTGCTTGATCCTTCGTCGATCTACAGAGGGATTATTTTTAAAGTTATTATCATTGTTTTTCTGGTAAAGGGAATCATTTCAGTAAATCAATTACCTAAGGCAGTTGAAGTGGATGAGGATTTATTGGATGATGAAATGCTGTAAATAGTGAGATTGTATTAAATTCGTTGTAAATCATTGATATGAATGAGAGCGAATTTAAAGATCACAAGGAAATAGCTAAAGAAATCCTAAATAAATCTTCTAAGCTTGATCATGAAAAAGTAATTGGTGTAGCCCGTTTTCTTTTGGCCGTTATAGCTGGGATAAATTTATTAATCGGGATCTATATTTATAAGTTTTTCTTATTTGGATGGGGAGCATCATATTTGTGTTTTGCGCAAACGATTGTATTTTTTGTATTATACCTGCTTTCAAAAAAGTATACTTTTGTTTCGCTCATTATTGGTTTGGTAATTTATGCAGTCCCTCAGATAATCTTTTTCATTTTGGTACCTGAGTCCTTTACTTTTGGTGTTCTTTTTATAGTCCGGCTGATTATAATTTTTCTTTTATTATGGGGTGTGGTTTCTGTTAATAAGCTGCCGGGGAGGTCCTCAACTTTAAATAACGATTTAATTGACGGAGATGATATTGTTTAGATAAATTTGTTATCTTAAGTGTCTGTAAGTCAATTTTATGAATGAGGAATATCTGCATTATTTATTCAGGTGCAATTTATTAGGAAATACCTTTAATACTGTTGAGAACAAAAGTCTGGTGGTGGAAAACAGAGGAGCGTATAATACCAATTCTGGTCCGGACTTTCTGGAAAGTATAGTATCATATGATGGTGCAAAATGGGGTGGTCATATAGAGTTTCATGTTAAATCATCTGATTGGTACCGACACAGGCATGAATTAAACCGGGATTATGATAATGTAATTGCCCATTTTGTATATGAACATGATAGAGATGTTTATACCAATCAATTTAAAGTGCCAACAGTAGTGCTTAAGCCATTAATAAATTTAGACCACTACCAACATTATTTAACCTTTAAAAATTCCGGATCCTGGATTGCCTGTGAAAAACAGATCCTGACTGTTGATCCATTTAATATTTTTGAGCAAAAGGAAAAAGTCTTGTTTGAACGTCTGGTAAGGAAGTCAAAAAATATTATTGACCTGATCCAATTAGAAAATGGAGATAGACAAAAGGCTTTATTGATTACTATTGCCAGGGTTTTTGGTGCGAAGGTGAATCAATATCCATTTGAAGAGTTGGCAAAGAAAATTCAGTTAACCCATTTGTCAAAATTGGACTACGATCAATTTAAAATAGAAGCCTATTTGTTTGGCCTGTCGGGATTATTGAACCTGACAGATTGTGTTGATGAATATACCGAAGGGTTAAGAAAAGAGTTTTCTTATCAGCAAAAGCTGTTAGGAATTACAGAAATGGAAGGAAACGAATGGAAATTTCACAGGATGCGTCCGGCAGGTTTTCCTACTGTAAGATTGGCTTTGTTTGCTGCGTTATTGACAAATGGTCCACATTTGATGAATTATATAGAAGAAGATAAAATTTCGAATATCAAATACAATATCAGTAATTATTGGAAAAATCATTATCATTTTGGACGTCCCTCCGGGCGAAAAAGATCAGGATTTTCGGAAGAATTCAAAAGGTTGTTATACATCAATGCCTATACACCTTATCTTTTTGCGATTGGATTACTTGAGGATAATGTTCGGCTAAAAGAATATGCATTTAATTTTCTGTCAAATATTTCAACAGAATCAAATTCTATTATTAAAAAATGGCGATCACTTGGTTTGAAAATTGAGAATGCTTTAGACAGTCAGGCCCTTCTGGAATTAAAGAATGAATATTGTGATCGGAAAAAATGTTTATCGTGCAAAATCGGTCAGAAATTATTATCAGTTGAAGGGTAAAAAATCAACAAAATAATAGTATATTTACACGTCTCCTGAGGGTCGTTTAATTGGGTGGTCAACATAGTTGTGATTGTGGTGATTCGCCTGAATTTTTCAACAAAATAATAATAGAGTTATTGAATTGAGGTAGTCCGCAGTTCAGGGAAAGTACAAACAGATGAAAAGAAACATACAAAAAATAGCTTTTTTCTTTGAACTCCGCTCCTTTGGTGTGAGTACATGGTTTGCAAATAAGTTTGGAATTAAGGTTTCAAAGGTCAGGTTGTTTTTTATCTATGTGTCTTTTTTAGGTTTAGGGTCACCCTTGATACTATATCTGATTATGGCCTTCATTCTGGAGCATAAGCATATTTTTAAGTTTCAAAGAAAACCTAAAACCATTTGGGAACTATAATTAAACATTAATCGAACCACTAAAACCCTGACACTAATCTATGAAAAAGCATTTTTATTTTTTTAAGAAATTATACTATGCTTTAGGCTTGATTATATTTATTGTTTTAGTTGGAACCATTGGTTATGTTATAGTTGAAGATTGGGCTGTATTTGATGCTTTTTACATGACCATTATCACAGTAAGTACGGTAGGGTTTAATGAGGTTCAGGAACTATCTGTTTTTGGAAAATTGTTTACTTCTTTCCTGATTATAACAAGTTTCGGTACTTTCGCTTATGCAATTTCAGCGGTTACAACCTATATCATAGGGGGAGACTATGTAAAGTATTATAAAGAATTTAAGATGGCAAAAAACTTAGAAAATTTAACCGGTCATACCATAGTTTGCGGTTATGGTAGAGTAGGAAACCAGGCTGCACATGATTTGAAGTTTTATAAAAAGGAATACCTGGTTGTTGAGCGCGATATTGAGATTACAGAAAGTGATCAGGCCGAAGCTATTTTCATTAAGGGAGATGCTACAGATGACATGGTTTTGGTGAAATCCGGAATAAAAAAGGCTGCCGCATTGATTACAGCTTTGCCAAAAGACGCCGACAACCTTTTTGTGGTACTCTCTGCCCGGGAATTGAATCCTAAGTTGAAAATTATATCGCGGGCTTCCAGTTACTCCTCTATGAGAAAACTACGTATTGCTGGTGCTGATAATGTTATTATGCCTGACACCGTTGGTGGAGCACATATGGCATCTTTAGTTGTTAATCCGGATGTAATGGAATTTTTGGATTTAATAAAAGTATCAGGAAAAGCAGCAGTAAATTTGGAAGAAATTGACTTTAAGGAGCTTCCCGAAGATTTAAAATATTGTACTATTGGAACAATTAAAACCGCAATGGTAAGTTGTAATGTCATTGGATTTAAATCTAAAGATGGTGAATATCATATAAACCCTTCAGATGATACTGAAATACTGCCAGGCTCCAAATTATTTGTTTTAGGAAATCCTGATCAGATTAAGGAACTGAATGATATTTTTGGGATCAAATCAATATGAAAATTTTAATTACCGGATCTAACGGACTATTAGGACAAAAAATAGTCCGGCAATGTATAAAGCATAATGTTCCGTTTATAGCAACTTCACAAGGAGAAAACAGAAATTCCGATTGCAGTGATCAGCAGTATGATCAACTGGATATTACTAACGTTAAAAACATTGAGGCTATATTTAGCAAGCATGAACCTACACATGTAATTAATACAGCTGCCATTACCAATGTTGATTATTGTGAAACCAATCGGGAGCAATGTCAGAAAGTAAATGTTGAGGCTGTTCGTCTTTTGTTTGAGACCTGTGCCCAAACTAAAATTCATTTTATTCAGCTATCGACTGATTTTGTTTTTGATGGAAAGAACGGACCATATTCCGAAACTGACGAGGTAAATCCATTAAGTGTTTATGCTCAGTCAAAGGTTGATTCAGAAAAGATACTTTTACAATCATCAAATAAAAACTGGGCTGTATTACGTACCATAATTGTTTTTGGTCAGGGAGAAAATCTAAGCCGGTCAAATATAGTGTTATGGGCAAAGTCAGCACTCGAAAAAGGAGATCCGTTAACGATTGTTGATGACCAGTTTAGGGCACCTACATGGGCAGACGATTTGGCCTGGGCTTGTATTCAATCAGCCAAACTTCAGGCAAAAGGTATTTATCATATTTCTGGGCCGGAGACTTTTTCAATATTTGAATTAGTGCAAAGAATAGGTCATTTTTATAATTTACCAACTGATCAGGTTAAACCAATTAAGTCTGAAGTATTAAATCAGGCGGCTAAACGACCACCCAGAACAGGGTTTATTTTAACAAAAGCCCAAGAGAATCTGGGTTATAATCCTAAAACATTTGAAGAATCGTTGAAATGTATTCGCTAACTAGGATAGCCGAATTAAATTTTTATATTTGTTAACAATCAGAATCACAAAAAAATTATGAAAAAACTACTCGCCGCATTTGCAATGCTTTTCCCATTTTTAGTATCCGCTCAGGAAGCAGGAATTGATCAGGTGATTGATAAAAAGTTTGGTGAATGGACCGGTGGTTTTGTGAGTTTCATTTTTTATCAAATTGAATTTACCGAAGATATCAAAGTTTACTGGGTACTTTTCCCGTTAATTTTAGGAGCATTATTCTTTACAATTTACTTTAAGTTAATTAATATCCGCGGAATTGCTACCTCAATAAAAATTGTACAGGGAAAATATGATGACCTTGAGGATAGGGAGAATCATAAAGTAGAAGTGTCGGACTCGGTATTTACAGATGACGGAGATATTCCTGATACAATCAGAGTAGAAGGGCACGAAGGAGAGGTGTCCCACTTTCAGGCATTGACAGCTGCTTTGTCAGCAACGGTTGGGTTAGGTAATATCGCTGGTGTGGCAATTGCACTTTCTATTGGCGGCCCCGGAGCTACTTTTTGGATGATTATAGCTGGGTTTTTAGGTATGGCATCAAAATTTGTAGAATGTACACTAGGTGTTAAATATCGTGAAATTGCTGAAGATGGGACAGTGTATGGTGGACCAATGTATTATCTTAAGAAAGGTTTAAAATCAGTTGGGGCCGGAGGCTTAGGAAAAGTGCTGGCTGTTTTATTTGCCATAATGTGTATTGGTGGATCCTTTGGCGGAGGAAATATGTTCCAGGTCAATCAGGCTTTTCAGTTAGTTGAGAATATTACAGGAGGAGAAGCTTCATTTTTCCATGGTAAAGGATGGTTGTTTGGCTTAATCATGGCAATTCTTGTAGGTATAGTGATTATTGGAGGAATAAAAAAAATAGCAAAAGTTACGGATAAAATCGTACCGTTTATGGTCGGTATATATGTGTTGGCATCTATATTCGTGTTAGTAATGAAGTACGATATGATAGGAGATGCTTTTGGGCAGATTTTTTCAGGTGCTTTTAGTGCTGCTGGTATTGCAGGAGGTGTAATTGGAGTATTGGTTCAGGGGTTCAAACGAGCTGCATTTTCAAACGAGGCTGGTATAGGTTCAGCATCCATTGCTCACTCAGCTGTTAAAACAAAATATGCAGCCAGTGAAGGAATGGTGGCTTTGTTAGAGCCATTTATCGATACGGTAATTGTATGTACCATGACAGCTTTGGTTTTAATTATTACAGGTTTTGTAGATCCGGGTAATTCAGGAATGAATGATGCACAGGCCATCTTGTTGACATCAAGTGCTTTTGGTTCTGTAATATCGTGGTTCCCGTATGTATTAACTGTCGCTGTTGTTTTATTCGCTTTTAGCTCAATGATTTCGTGGTCTTATTATGGGTATCAGGCTTGGTCGTTCCTGTTTGGGAAATCTAAAAATATTGGATATGCTTACAAGGTTTTGTTTTGTCTGTTTGTGATTGTTGGTGCAGCAGCAAGTTTAGGTTCAGTGATAGGATTCTCTGATGCTATGATATTTGCCATGATGGTACCTAATATGATAGGGTTATTTATACTCGTTCCGAAAGTAAGAGAGGAGTTGAAACTTTACATGGGTAAAATAAAGAAAGCCAAACAGTAATTCTAAGTGAAATCCTTATTTAAATTTAATAAATCACAAAAGATTGGTGTATTAAGTTTATGTATTATTATTCTGATTTTAGTTATTGCCTTACGTATTCCGCGAAATAATTTTATGGAAGATGCGTTTGATGTTGATACAACAACATTGGAATATTTTGAACCAAAAAAAATTAGTAAAGAAGAGAAGGGGCCAATTGTTGAGACTGGTCCAGAAATAAAACTCGAACCTTTTTTTCCTGATCTGTATACTAAAGCAGATTGGATGCGAATTGGGTTTTCAGAAAAACAAGCCAAAAGTATTATCAGTTTTAAAGATCAGATAGGTGGTTTTAGATCTTCGAACGACATTAAGAAAGTATATGTAATTAGTGAGACTAAACTGAAGGAGTTGGAGCCTTATATGAAATTTAAGACAGTTACACACGACAGTATTAGATCTGATGAAGTGTCAAAAAAAATATTAGATATTAATACGGCAAACAGGCAGGGTTTAATAGCAATTAATGGAATCGGGGAGATTTTGGCAGAAAGAATCATAAAGTTTAGAACTAAGCTCGGGGGATTTTATAATGTAAAACAACTAAAAGAAGTATATGGGCTTACAGAGGAAAATTATCAGTTAATAATGAGTTCTGATTTAACCGCTGATACTTCAAAGTTGGTCCCAATGGATATTAAATCCAGCAGTTTTGAAAAGTTGAAAGCGCATCCATACATTAGTTGGGAAGTGGCAACATTGATAGTAAAAGAAGTCGAAGCAAATGATACTTTAAATTCGCTTGATTTTTTAACAAAAAGTGATTTGGTATCAAAGAAGGACTTTGAAAGAATCAGGCATTATATTAGTATAAAATGACAACAATTAATAAGATTAAATCAGCAATAAGAAATATTCCTGATTTTCCGAAACCAGGGATTAATTTTAAAGACATTACACCAATTTTTCAGGATCCGCAATTGGTTTCTGAAATTGTTGAGGAACTGAAAAAAAAATATTCCGGAAAAGGAATTGAAGGTGTTGCGGGTATTGAAAGCAGAGGTTTTTTATTGGGGGTGCCACTGGCTGCGGCATTAGGAGTTCCATTTATAATGATTAGAAAAAAAGGTAAGTTACCATACCATACAGTATCTCATCAATACAGTTTAGAATATGGTACTGCTGAAATTGAAATGCATATTGATGCTGTGTCAGAGGGTCAGAATATTTTGATTCATGATGATTTACTAGCTACCGGAGGCTCTGCATCTGCTGCAGCTGAATTAATTATTGCTCAGGGAGCAAAAGTGGTTGGCTTCGATTTTCTGATTGGGTTGTCTTTTTTGGAGGGGAAAAAGAATCTTTTAGAATACTCGAATAATATTAGTAATTTTGTCGAATATTAAAATTTAAACACGAATGAACTTTAATCAAAACGAAAACCAGGTTATGATAGCGCAAATGGTGCGTGATTTTGCTGAAAAGGAGATAAAACCTAAGATGATGGAATGGGATGAAGATCAAATATTTCCTGTTGAATTATTTAAAAAGTTAGGAAACCTTGGGTTGATGGGAGTGCTTGTGCCAACTGAGTATGGTGGAAGTGGTTTTGGTTATTATGAGTATATCACAGTAGTGTCTGAGATAGCGAAAGTTTGTGGGTCTATCGGATTGTCAGTTGCGGCACATAATTCATTATGTACCGGACATATTTTGTATCATGGTTCTGATGCGCAAAAGAAAAAATATCTACCAAAGCTGGCAACTGCTGAGTGGATAGGTGCATGGGGGTTAACCGAAACCGGAACCGGATCGGATGCCGGAGGAATGAATACAACAGCAGTAAAGGATGGTGATCATTGGGTGTTAAACGGATCTAAAAATTTTATTACACATGCCATTTCTGGAGATGTGGCTGTTGTCATTGCCAGAACAGGTGAAAAAGGGGATTCACATGGAATGTCAGCTTTTATCATTGAAAAAGGTACACCTGGTTTTATGGCTGGGAAAAAAGAAAATAAATTAGGAATGCGAGCCTCGGAAACAGCCGAACTTATTTTTAATAATTGTAGAGTGCACAATGATCAGTTAATTGGTAAGGAAGGAGAAGGTTTTATTCAGGCTATGAAAATATTAGATGGAGGGAGAATCTCTATCGGGTCGTTAGGTTTAGGTATTGCTAAAGGTGCTTATGAAGCCGCATTAAAATATTCCAAAGAGAGAGAACAATTTGGGCAACCAATTTCAAAATTTCAGGCCATAGCTTTTAAATTAGCGGATATGGCAACTGAAATTGAAGCCGCTGAATTATTATTATATCATGCTGCCGATCTAAAAGAAAGAGGAGAAAAATTAACCAAAGAATCTGCTATGGCTAAGTACTATACTTCAGAAGTTGCAGTATCGGTATCTACTGAAGCTGTACAGATATTTGGAGGGTATGGATATACTAAGGATTTTCCGGTAGAGAAATTTTACAGAGATTCTAAATTATGTACTATTGGGGAAGGTACTTCCGAAATACAAAAATTAGTGATTTCAAGAGAAATTTTAAAATAAAATAAAAAAGCATTGTTAAAAAGTTTTTTTGTTTTATCTTTGCCGTCCAATTTAGAATTAATAAATAGAAAAGAGATATGTTAATTATTCCGATCAAAGAAGGAGAAAATATAGATAGAGCGCTTAAAAAGTATAAGAAGAAGTTCGAAAAAACTGGAACTATGAGACAGTTGAGAGAGAGAAAGCAATTTACTAAGCCTTCTGTTGAAAACAGACAGATGAGATTGAAGGCGGCTTATAAGCAAAGATTACAACAGTCGGAATTGTAAACTTTTTATAAAACTTTACGTATAAAAAGGTGTAAACTTAAGTTTACACCTTTTTTGTTTTATGATTGATTCCTTTATACATTATTTATCTTACGAAAAACGATTTTCAGAGCATACTGTAACGGCCTATAAAAAGGATATTGGGCAGTTTTGTGAATCTGTTGCTATAGATGATGCTTCGGTTGCAGAAGTTACTGGTAGTGTGATTCGTGGTTATTTGGTTGATTTGATTGAATCTGGCCTTGAGAATACTACTATTAATCGAAAACTATCCAGTTTAAAGACCTTTTTCCGATATCTTAAAAGAGAAGGTAAAATATCGGTTAATCCAATGCAAAAAATTCAGGGATTAAAGCAAAAAAAACGATTACCACAATTTGTTCCTGAAAATCAGTTATGGGACAGGTCAATATTTATAGATAATAATGACAAATTTTCAAATTTGAGAGATGAGCTTATCCTTGAATTGTTTTATCAAACCGGAATCCGGTTAAGTGAATTAATTAATTTAAAAGAAGCTTGGGTAAGCCCGGATCAGATTAAGGTGCTGGGAAAGAGGAATAAGGAGAGAATTATTCCAATTTCAAAAAAAATGCACAATTTAATTGTTGAATATAAGGAAGAGCGTAATCATTTGGGGATAAAATCGGATATTCTAATTAACCTTAAAACGGGTAAAAAACTTAGTCCAAAGTTTGTTTACGGAAAAGTTAATTACTATCTTAGTAAAGTAACGAATTTGAAGAAAAAGAGTCCCCATGTCCTGCGTCATACATTTGCAACTCACATGCTTAACAATGGTGCAACGCTTGAATCTATTAAAAGTATTCTTGGACATACCGATTTAGCGGCTACTCAGATTTATACTCATAATTCGTTCAAACAAATAAAAAACATTTACAAAACCTCCCACCCAAGAGGTGGGGAATAAAAATTTAAGATTATGGATTTAAAGATTGAAGCAGTACATTTTGATGTAGATAAAAAGTTGGTGAGCTTTGTTGAGGGGAGAGTTCAAAAATTAGAACAAATATTTGATCATATTGTTTCAGGAGAAGTGTTTCTTAAGTTGGACAAATCTTCAGACAGAGAGAATAAAGTTGCTGAGATTAAATTGTCTGTTCCGGGAAAAGAACTTTTCGCAAAGAAGCAGTGCAAAAGTTTTGAGGAGGCAACCGATTTATGTGTGGAAGCTTTAAGGAGACAAGTAAAAAAACATAAAGAAAAACTTATTGTTTAAGAAAAAGATAATTAAAGAAGCCCGTACCGTTTTGGTACGGGTTTTGTTTTTATTCAGTAAATTAATCGACATGAGAAGTATATTATTAATTATAGCACTATTTTTAGGTTTAGGTGTAAATGCACAAACCGGGGGGACAAAAGTAAATGGGATAATTATTCCTAATATTGTTAAAGTAAACGGAAAGTATTTAAAATTGAACGGTGCCGGTGTAAGGGAAAAAATGTTTCTTGATTTATATATCGGGGCTTTGTATCTTGAAAAAAAATCAACCAGTCAGGAAGAGATCATTAATGCAAATTCATTGATGTCAATAAAAATGAGAGTCATCTCTGGAATGGTGACTCGTGAAAACATGGAAGAGGCCATTCGGGAAGGGTTCAGAAAATCAACCGGAGGCAAAACTGAAAAGATCAATTCTAAGATTGATGATTTGATCAATAAAGGGTTTGCCGGAGAAATTGAAAAAGGAGATGTTTTTGATTTAGAATATATTCCTGGAAAGGGAACTCTTTTAAAGAAAAATAATAAAGTTTTAGTAGTAATTCCAGGCCTCGAATTTAAGAAGGCACTCTTTGGAATATGGCTGTGTGATGAGCCTGCAGACCCCAATCTAAAAAAGAAAATGTTGGGCAGCTAAAAAAAAATCAAAAAAAAATCGAAAAAAGTTTTTAATAAATAAATATCTATTATATTTGCACTCCCGTTTTGATGCGGGAGTTGTTTTTTAAACGTTCTTTAATAGATATTAAACAAAGCATTTTTGCCTCTGTAGCTCAGCTGGCTAGAGCAGCTGATTTGTAATCAGCAGGTCGTGGGTTCGAGTCCCTCCAGAGGCTCTGTTTATTTTATTTTTTTTGGGGAGATACCAAAGCGGCCAACTGGGGCAGACTGTAACTCTGCTGTCTTACGACTTCGTAGGTTCGAATCCTGCTCTCCCCACTAAAATAAAAGTTTTGAATTTAAGCGGGAGTAGCTCAGTTGGTAGAGCGTCAGCCTTCCAAGCTGAGGGTCGCGAGTTCGAGTCTCGTCTCCCGCTCAAAAAATTAAAGAATGCAGTGCCGGTGTAGCTCAGGGGTAGAGCGTTTCCTTGGTAAGGAAGAGGTCACGGGTTCAATTCCCGTCATTGGCTCAACGGAGTTAAGGCAGGATTAGAATTCTGTTCCTGATAAGTGAAAGGTACGGATTCTTTGTTTGACTCAAACGAGAGTCAGGGTTGAGGTGAAAGAAAGTCTGAGGTAGTACTCAGATGTATTAAGTAGAGTGCGCAGGTTGGTTTTGGTGAAAGATTTAATCTGTTTAGGACTCAATGGGAAAGGTACACACTTTTAGGTGTGTTTTGGTATTTGTAAAAATTGATAAATAAATATAATAATAAACTAAGATTATGGCTAAGGAAACATTTGACCGTTCGAAACCACATGTTAACATTGGTACAATTGGTCACGTTGATCACGGTAAAACTACTTTAACTGCTGCTATTACTACAGTTTTAGCTAACGCCGGATTGTCAGAAAAGAGAGATTTCGATACTATCGATAACGCTCCAGAAGAAAAAGAAAGAGGGATTACAATTAATACTTCACACGTTGAGTACCAAACTGCTAACAGACACTATGCTCACGTAGATTGTCCAGGTCACGCCGATTACGTTAAAAACATGGTAACTGGTGCTGCTCAAATGGATGGTGCGATTTTAGTGGTTGCTGCTACTGACGGACCTATGCCTCAAACAAGAGAGCATATTCTTTTAGGTAGACAGGTAGGTGTTCCTAGAATGGTTGTATTCATGAACAAAGTGGATATGGTTGATGATGAGGAGTTATTAGAGTTGGTTGACATGGAGATCAGAGATTTATTATCATTCTATGAGTATGATGGTGATAACACTCCAGTTATCCAGGGATCTGCTTTAGGTGGATTAAACGGAGAAGGTAAATGGGTTGAAAAGATCATGGAATTAATGGAAGCTGTTGATACATGGATCGAATTACCTCCAAGAGATATCGATAAAGATTTCTTAATGCCTGTTGAGGATGTATTCTCAATTACTGGTCGTGGTACTGTTGCTACTGGTAGAATCGAAACTGGTGTTGTAAATACTGGAGACGAGGTTGATATCATTGGTATGGGAGACGAGAAATTAAAGTCTACTATTACTGGTGTTGAGATGTTTAGAAAAATCTTAGATAGAGGTGAAGCTGGTGATAACGTAGGGTTATTATTAAGAGGTATTGAGAAGTCTGCAATCAGAAGAGGTATGGTAATTGCTAAGCCTGGTTCAATCACTCCTCATACTAAAGTTCAAGCTGAGGTTTATGTATTGAAAAAAGAAGAAGGTGGTAGACATACACCATTCCATAACAAATACAGACCTCAATTCTATTTAAGAACAACTGACGTTACCGGAGAAATCATTCTTGAAGAAGGAAGAGAAATGGTAATGCCTGGTGATAACGTATCTATTACTGTTAACTTAATCGTACCTGTTGCTGTAAACGTAGGTTTAAGATTTGCGATTAGAGAAGGTGGTAGAACTGTAGGAGCTGGTCAGATTACAAAGATTATTGAGTAATCAAACACTATAAATTTAAAAAGAAGAGAGGAATTTCGATTTCTCTCTCTTTTTAGCTTTATACGGGCGTAGTTCAATGGTAGAATGTCGGTCTCCAACACCGCTGATGAGGGTTCGAATCCTTCCGCCCGTGCAGAAAGAAAGTTAAGATGAGAGTCAAGACTTTCAAACAGTTAAGAAAGTAACTGAATTGTAATACTAAAACGAAACGAAGTGGCAAAAATTATAACGTATATAGAAGAGTCTTATAACGAATTAATGCATAAGGTAACTTGGCCAACATGGAATGAGCTGCAAAGCACTTCAATTGTGGTTTTAGTAGCGTCAGTCATTTTTGCATTATCCATTTTTGTGATGGATTATGCTTTTGGAATCAATGTGGATAATATGTGGGCTGGAGTAATGGGATTCTTTTATAAAATGGTTGGACTAATAAATTAATCGAAAATGGCAGAGATCAAAAAACGTTGGTACGTCGTTCGTGCTGTTGGAGGTAAAGAGAAAAAAGTTCGCGAGAATATTGTGATGGAAATTAAACGTCACAATATAGAGCACCTTGTAGGGGATGTTCTGGTTCCAACTGAGAAAGTTTACCAAATTAGAAATGGAAAGAAAGTTAGTAAGGAAAAAAACTTTTTTCCTGGCTATATATTAGTAGAAGCTTCTTTACAGGGTGAGGTTGTGCACATCATCAAAAGTGTTCCGGATGTAATGGGATTCATGAGTGGTGTAAAAGGAGGAGATCCTATGCCTTTAAGAATGAATGAGGTGAACAGAATACTAGGTAAAGTTGATGAAATGGCGGAGCAGGAAGAGGAGATGAATGTACCGTATGTTGTTGGTGAAACAATCAAAGTAATTGACGGACCATTCAACGGATTTACTGGTATTATAGAAGACATAAACGAAGAGAAGAAAAAATTACAGGTTATGGTTAAAATCTTTGGTCGTAAAACACCATTGGAATTAAACTATATGCAAGTAGAAAAAGAATAATAATTTTTTAAACCGTAGGAGTGCTGTAATGTAATAAATGCTTCCCATTAATTATAAGGCACGTTATCACTACAAAAAACAAGCAAAATGGCAAAACAAGTAGATGGATTAATCAAGCTACAAATCAGAGGTGGTGCCGCTAACCCTTCTCCGCCAGTTGGACCTGCATTGGGTGCAAAGGGTGTGAATATCATGGAGTTCTGTAAGCAATTTAATGCAAGAACACAGGATAAAGCAGGGAAAGTATTACCGGTTGTTATTACCGTTTACGGTGATAAATCCTTTGAATTTGTAATTAAAACTCCACCGGCAGCAGTACAATTATTGGAAGCTGCTAAAATCAAAAAAGGTTCATCCGAATCAAACAAATCTAAGGTTGGTACTGTATCATGGGATCAGATCAGAGTGATTGCAGAAGATAAAATTCAGGATATGAATTGCTTCAAAATCGATTCTGCTATGATGATGGTTGCAGGAACAGCAAGAAGTATGGGACTTAACGTAAAAGGAGGAACTGCTCCTGAACAACTTAATTAAGAGAAATGGCTAGAGTAAGTAAAAAGAGAAAAGAGATCTTGGCTAAGATAGACCAGGAGAAAGTTTATTCTTTGACTGAAGCTTCAAGCTTAGTTAAGGAAATCACAACGGCAAAGTTTGATGCTTCTGTTGATTTGTGTGTTAGGTTAGGGGTTGACCCACGTAAATCTAATCAAATGGTTAGAGGTACTGTAAGTTTACCACACGGAACCGGAAAAGATGTAAGAGTTTTAGTGCTTTGTACACCTGATAAAGAAGCTGAAGCAAAAGAAGCTGGAGCTGATCATGTTGGTCTTGACGATTATATTGCTAAGATTAAAGGTGGTTGGACAGATATTGATGTGATTGTAACTATGCCTTCTGTAATGGGTAAAGTTGGTGCCTTAGGTCGTGTTTTAGGACCAAGAGGTTTAATGCCAAATCCAAAAACAGGAACGGTTACTATGGATATCGCAAAAGCAGTTTCTGAAGTAAAAGCCGGTAAAATTGATTTTAGAGTTGATAAATTTGGTAACGTGCATACAGCCGTAGCTAAAGTTTCATTTGAACCAAATAAAATTGAGGAAAATGCTAACGAATTATTACAATCTATCATCAAATTAAAACCAGCTGCATCTAAAGGGGTTTACGTTAAAAATGTTTACATGAGTTCAACTATGAGCCCTAGTATTCAAATTGATGTTAAATCTATTGCTAACGCTTAATATACTTAGATAATGACTAAAGAGCAAAAATCACAGTACATTGAAGATTTATCAGCGAAATTGTCTGATTCAGGAGTATTTTATCTGGCGGATACAGCCGAACTGACTGTTGAAAAAGTTAACGAATTAAGAAGAAAGTGTTTCCATAACAACATTGAGTTAAAAGTTGTAAAAAACACATTACTTCAAAAGGCGTTAGAGAGAATTGAAGATAAAGATTACAGCGAGCTTTATGGCGTATTAGCTGGTCCTACTTCAATCATGTTCGCAGAGGTTGGTAACGCACCTGCAAAGTTGATAAAAGACTTTAGAAAAAAGAATGATAAGCCTATCCTTAAAGCTGCTTATATTGATGAGTCAGTTTATGTTGGAGAAGAAAATCTTGACTTCTTAGAATCAATTAAGAGTAAAGAAGAGCTTATCGGAGAAATCGTTGGATTGCTTCAATCTCCTGCTAAAAATGTTATTTCCGGACTTAAATCTGGTGGTGGCAAATTAGCTGGAATTTTAAAAACCCTTGGAGAAAGAGGGTAAATTAATTAATTATTAACAAAAACAAAAAAACAAATAAAATGGCTGATTTAAAAGAATTTGCTGAACAATTAGTAAACTTAACTGTAAAAGAAGTTAACGAACTTGCTGATATCCTAAAAGAAGAGCACGGTATTGAGCCTGCTGCTGCTGCTGTAGCTGTTGCTGCTGGTGGAGCTGCTGGTGGTGGAGAAGCTGCTGAAGAGAAAACTGAGTTTGATGTAATCTTAAAAGCTGCAGGTGGATCTAAATTAGCAGTAGTAAAATTAGTTAAAGAATTAACTGGTTTAGGACTTAAAGAAGCAAAAGAAATGGTTGATAACGCACCTACTACTTTAAAAGAAGGTGTTGCTAAAGACGAAGCTGAAGGATTAAAATCTTCATTAGAAGAGGCTGGAGCTGAAGTTGAGGTTAAATAAACCCATTTAGAATTTATACAGGTTAGGCACTGCTTTATAGCACGTGCCTAATCCTGTTTTATAATTTAAACACTTTTTTGGCAGGTGTTTAGATTCAAAAAATAGTGGTTTTCAGCACTCTAAAACTGATTTAGCTTATTTTAAATAAGTGTGTTAATTTTAAAATATTAAGCCGTGGTAGCAAACAACAATATTACCGAAAGAATTGATTTTTCAAGCTTATCGACCAAATTCCAATATCCGGATTTCTTAGATATACAGCTGGAATCATTCCGAAAGTTCTTTCAGTTGGAAACAACTCCTGAAAATAAAAACGAAGAAGGCCTGCATAAGGTATTCTCAGAAAACTTCCCTATTACAGATACTAGAAACCAGTTTGTATTGGAGTTTTTAGATTATTTCATTGATCCCCCTAGATATACGATCGAGGAGTGTATCGATAGAGGATTAACTTACAGTGTGCCACTTAAGGCTAAACTAAAATTGTATTGTACAGATCCTGAGCATGAGGATTTCGAAACCATTGTACAAGACGTTTACCTGGGAACTATCCCATACATGACCCCTAAGGGATCTTTCGTTGTAAATGGTGCTGAGCGTGTTATTGTATCTCAATTACACAGATCACCAGGTGTTTTCTTTGGACAAAGCAGACACGCCAACGGAACAAAATTATATTCAGCAAGAATTATTCCTTTTAAAGGATCATGGATCGAATTCGCAACAGACATTAACAGTGTAATGTATGCTTATATCGATCGAAAGAAAAAATTACCGGTTACAACACTTTTCAGAGCCATTGGTTATGAAAGTGATAAAGATATATTAGAAATTTTTGACTTAGCAGATGAAGTAAAAGTTTCTAAGTCAGGATTGAAAAAAGTATTAGGTCGTAAATTAGCGGCAAGAGTACTGAAAACATGGGTTGAGGATTTCGTGGATGAAGATACGGGAGAAGTTGTATCGATTGAAAGAAATGAAGTTGTTTTAGATCGTGAAACAATATTAGAAGAGGAGCACATTGAAATCATTATTGATGCAAGTGCTAAAAATATCATCTTACATAAAGAAGATGTGAACTCTGCTGATTACGCGATTATCTATAATACACTTCAAAAAGATACCTCTAACTCTCAAAAAGAAGCAGTAGAGCATATTTACCGTCAGTTGAGAAATGCTGAGCCGCCAGATTTTGAAACGGCAAGAAATGTATTTGATAAATTATTCTTTTCAGATACAAGATATGACCTTGGTGAGGTTGGGCGTTACAGAATTAATAAAAAATTAGGGTTAGATACTGATATCGAACAAAAGGTATTAACCAAAGAAGATATCATTTTAATCATTAAGTATTTGATTGAGCTAATCAATTCAAAAGCGGAGATTGATGATATTGACCACTTAAGTAACAGACGTGTAAGAACAGTTGGTGAGCAATTAAACAACCAGTTCGGAGTTGGTTTAGCCAGAATGGCAAGAACCATTAGAGAGAGAATGAATGTTAGAGATAATGAGGTATTTACACCAATCGATTTGATTAATGCCAAAACGTTATCTTCAGTTATTAATTCCTTCTTTGGTACTAACCAGCTATCTCAGTTCATGGATCAAACCAATCCATTATCAGAGGTAACACATAAAAGAAGACTTTCTGCCCTTGGACCAGGAGGTTTATCAAGAGAAAGAGCAGGATTTGAGGTACGTGACGTTCACTATACACACTACGGACGTTTATGTACAATTGAAACACCAGAGGGACCAAATATTGGTTTGATTTCCTCACTATGTGTTTATGCAAAAATCAATAACCTTGGATTTATTGAAACACCTTACTGGGAGGTTAATAATGGAAAAATTGACGTGGATAAGGCGCCAATTTACTTAAGTGCTGAAGAAGAAGAAGGAAAGCTAATTGCCCAGGCTGACAAAAATCTTGATGATAAAGGCGGTTTTACAGGCGATAGAATTAAGGCACGTTTAGAAGGTGATTTCCCTGTGGTTGAACCTAAGGAATTACACCTGATGGATGTTGGTTCTAACCAGATTGCATCTATTGCGGCATCTTCAATTCCATTCCTTGAGCATGATGATGCGAACAGAGCCCTGATGGGATCTAACATGCAGCGTCAGGCCGTACCATTATTGAAACCAAATTCTCCAATTGTAGGTACCGGAATTGAAAAGCTTGTAGCAAGAGATTCCCGTGTATTAATTAATGCTGAAGGAGAAGGTGTGGTTGAATACGTTGATGCAAACGAAATCAAAATCAGATATGATTTATCTGACGAAGATAGATTGGTAAGTTTTGAGGGAGATGTTAAAACATATAACCTTGTTAAATTCCAAAAAACTAACCAGAGTACTTCAATGAACTTGAGACCAATTGTTGAAAAAGGTCAGAGAGTATCAAAAGATCAGGTACTATGTGAAGGTTTCGCAACACAGGCTGGAGAATTGGCTTTAGGTCAAAACTTAAAGGTAGCCTTCATGCCTTGGAAAGGATATAACTTTGAGGATGCGATTGTAATTTCTGAAAAAGTAGTAAGAGATGATATCTTTACTTCTGTTCATATCGACGAGTATTCTGTTGATGTAAGAGATACAAAAAGAGGGGTTGAAGAATTAACGGCTGATATTCCAAATGTTTCTGAAGAGGCGACTAAGGACCTTGATGAAAATGGAATCATCAGAGTTGGTGCTGAAATCAAGGAAGGAGATATCCTGATTGGTAAAATTACACCAAAAGGAGAAACTGATCCTTCGCCGGAAGAGAAATTATTGAGAGCGATCTTTGGTGATAAAGCGGGAGATGTTAAAGATGCATCTTTAAAAGCTTCTCCATCTTTAAGAGGAGTTGTTATTGATAAAAAATTGTTCTCAAGAGCAATTAAAGACAGAAAACAAAAAGCAAAAGATAAACCAATTTTGGCTGAATTAGATGCTGAATTCGATAAAGAAGCAGCAGCATTGAAATTGAACCTGATCGAAAAACTTTTAGTGATTCTTGAAGGACATAAGTCAAATGGAGTATTCAATAACTTTAAAGAAGAAATTCTTAAAAAAGGAATTAAATTCTCTGAAAAGAACCTTTTAACAGTTGATTTTTCTATTGTAAGTCCTTACGAGTGGACTAAAGATGATCACGTGAATAAATTAATTCAACGTGTATTACATAACTACAATATTAAAGCCAACGATTTATTAGGAATATTTAAAAGAAAGAAATTCCAGATTGCGGTTGGTGATGAGTTACCAAACGGTATAGTAAAAATGGCTAAAGTTTATGTTGCTAAAAAACGTAAACTGAAGGTAGGGGATAAAATGGCAGGTCGACACGGAAATAAAGGTATTGTAGCCAATATCGTTCGTCAGGAAGATATGCCTTTCCTTGATGATGGAACACCGGTTGATATCGTATTGAATCCACTGGGGGTACCATCTCGTATGAACCTTGGTCAGATTTATGAAACCGTATTAGGATGGGCCGGAGAAAAATTAGGTGTTAAGTTTGCTACACCAATTTTTGACGGAGCCTCTATTCCTGAGATTAATGAGTATACTGATAAGGCAGGTGTGCCTAGATTCGGTAAAACACACTTAATTGATGGTGGTACTGGTAAACGATTTGATCAACCGGCAACAGTAGGTGTAATCTACATGCTTAAATTAGGTCACATGGTTGACGATAAGATGCATGCCAGATCAATTGGACCATACTCATTAATTACGCAGCAACCTCTTGGTGGTAAGGCACAATTTGGTGGTCAGCGTTTTGGTGAGATGGAGGTATGGGCACTTGAGGCCTATGGAGCATCTAATATCTTAAGAGAGATTCTTACAATTAAGTCGGATGACGTAATTGGTAGAGCGAAAGCTTATGAATCAATTGTAAAAGGTGAGCCATTCCAGGAACCTGGTATTCCAGAATCATTTAATGTACTATTGAATGAGTTGGCAGGTTTAGGATTGAACATCACTTTAGACTAATTTAAGAATTTACTAATTAAAAAAAATTAACATGGCTTACAGAAAAGAAACACAAACAAGAAGTAGTTTTGATAAGATTACCATTAGTTTAGCTTCACCAGAGCAAATTTTAGAAAAGTCTTTTGGAGAAGTTTTAAAGCCTGAAACAATAAATTACAGAACCTATAAACCGGAAAGAGATGGTTTATTCTGCGAAAGAATTTTTGGACCTGTAAAAGATTACGAATGTCACTGCGGTAAATACAAAAGAATCCGTTATAAAGGAATTGTTTGTGACCGTTGTGGTGTTGAAGTAACTGAGAAAAAAGTACGTAGAGAGCGAATGGGACACATTTCGTTAGTAGTTCCTGTTGCGCATATCTGGTATTTCCGTTCTTTACCAAATAAAATTGGTTATTTATTAGGGTTGCCTACAAAAAAACTGGATCAAATTATCTATTATGAAAGATATGTGGTGATCCAAAAAGGGGCAGCTGAAAGACCGGATGGTGAAGCTTTAGAATACATGGATTTCTTAACAGAAGAGGAATACCTTGATATTTTAGAAGAATTACCAAAAGAAAATCAATATTTAGAGGATACTGATCCAAATAAATTTATTGCAAAAATGGGTGCTGAGGCATTACATGATTTATTGCAAAGATTGGATTTAGATGCTTTATCTTTTGATTTAAGACATAGTGCAAACACCGAAACATCTCAACAAAGAAAGAAAGAAGCATTAAAAAGGCTTCAGGTTGTAGAATCATTAAGAGATTCTCATAACAGAGTTGAAAATCGTCCTGAATGGATGATTGTGAAAGTTGTACCGGTAATTCCACCAGAATTAAGACCATTGGTACCATTAGATGGTGGACGTTTTGCAACTTCTGATTTAAATGACTTATACAGAAGGGTAATTATCAGAAATAATCGTTTAAAGAGATTATTGGAGATCAAAGCACCTGAGGTAATTCTTAGAAATGAGAAACGTATGCTTCAGGAGTCAGTGGATTCATTATTTGATAATTCAAGAAAATCTTCTGCTGTTAAAACTGAATCAAACAGACCTTTAAAGTCTCTTTCTGATTCCCTAAAAGGTAAACAAGGACGTTTCCGTCAAAACCTATTGGGTAAAAGGGTTGATTATTCAGCGCGTTCGGTTATTGTTGTTGGACCAAACTTGAAATTACATGAGTGTGGTTTACCAAAAGACATGGCTGCTGAGCTTTATAAGCCTTTTGTCATCAGAAAATTGATTGAAAGAGGAATTGTTAAAACGGTAAAATCTGCTAAGAAAATTGTAGATAAAAAAGAGCCGGTAGTATGGGATATCCTTGAAAACGTATTAAAAGGTCATCCGGTACTATTGAACAGGGCCCCTACGCTTCACAGATTAGGTATCCAATCGTTCCAGCCTAAATTAATTGAAGGTAAGGCGATCAGATTACACCCATTAGTATGTACAGCATTTAATGCTGATTTCGACGGTGACCAGATGGCGGTACACTTACCTTTAGGTAATGCAGCCATTCTAGAAGCACAATTATTAATGTTGTCTTCACACAATATCCGAAATTCTGCTAATGGTGCCCCTATTACTGTACCGTCTCAGGATATGGTATTGGGTCTTTACTATATGACCAAACTTAGAAAAAGTACCAAGGACTTTGTTGTAAAAGGTGAGGGTGGAACATATTATTCTGCAGAAGAAGTAAATATTGCTATCAATGAAGGGAAATTAGATATCCATGCTCAGATCAAGGTTCGTTTAGAAGTAATGAACGATTCAGGTGAATTTGAGTCTAAGATTATTGAAACAACTGCAGGTAGAGTATTGTTTAACGAATACGTACCGGATGAAGTAGGTTTTGTTGATGACGTTTTAACTAAAAAAGCTTTAAGAGATATCATCTCTAAAGTGTTGGAAAAATGTGGATCTGCAAGAACAGCAAAATTCCTTGACGATATTAAAACTGTTGGTTATAACATGGCCTTTACCGGTGGATTATCGTTCGTATTGGATGACGTAATCATTCCTAAAGAGAAAGAAGAGTTAGTAGATGTTGCTCAGAAAGAAGTTGATGAAGTAATGGCTAACTATAACATGGGTCTGATTACTAATAATGAAAGATATAACCAGATTATTGATATCTGGACACATACAAATACAAGATTGACTTCAAGACTGATGGACAGAATTAAATCTGACCAACAAGGATTCAACTCAATCTTTATGATGATGGATTCAGGAGCAAGGGGATCGAAAGAGCAGATTCGTCAGTTATCAGGAATGAGGGGATTAATGGCTAAGCCACAAAAATCCGGAGCTTCATCTCAGGATATTATTGAAAATCCTATCTTATCTAACTTTAAGGAAGGATTAACAATCTTCGATTACTTTATTTCTACTCACGGTGCCCGTAAAGGTTTAGCGGATACGGCCCTTAAAACAGCAGATGCCGGTTACTTAACCAGAAGATTGGTTGATGTTGCTCAGGATGTTGTTATTAATGAAGAGGATTGTGGTACTTTAAGAGGTATTACAGTAACACCATTAAAGAAAAATGATGATATCGTAGAGTCATTATATGACAGAATCTTAGGTAGGGTAGCGGTGATGGATGTTAAGCATCCTGAAACCAGAGAGCTGATCATTGAAGCTGGCCAGGAAATTACTGAACCTTATGCAAGAGCTATTGAAGAAGCTGATATTGATGAAGTAGAGGTAAGATCTGCTTTAACATGTGAGTTAAAAAGAGGTGTTTGTGTTAAGTGTTATGGTAGAAATTTATCAACAAGTCAGATTGCTGTAAAAGGTGATGCTGTTGGAGTGATTGCTGCACAGTCGATTGGTGAGCCGGGAACACAGTTAACATTGAGAACATTCCACGTTGGGGGTACGGCCTCTAATATTGCGGATGAATCTTCAATCAAAGCTAAGTTTACTGGTAAATTAGAATTTGAAGATATCAGAACAATTACTAAAACTGATGCTGAAGGAAATGAGATAGAGGTTGTGATCGGACGATCAGGAGAGGTTAAAGTGATTGATGAAGAATCTAATAATATCCTTTCTACACATATCATTCCTTATGGTTCACATTTCGGAATTAAAGGTAAGCGTAAGATCAAAAAAGGAGACGTGATTTGTACATGGGATCCTTATAATGCTGTAATTATTTCGGATGTTAAAGGTAAAGTTGAGTTTGAAAACATTAATGAAGGTGAGACGTTCAGAGAGGAGATTGATGAGCAAACAGGATTTACTGAAAAAGTAATTATTGAAACCAGAAATAAAAAGGTAGTACCGACTATCAAAATTATTGATCCTAAAAGCAAGGAAGAAGTTAAATCATTCAGTTTACCGGTTAACGCCCACATTATTACAAATGATGGAGATGGTATTGAAGCCGGTGATATTTTGGTTAAAATTCCTAGAGTTTCAGGTAAGTCTGGTGATATTACCGGTGGTCTTCCAAGAGTAACAGAGTTATTCGAAGCAAGAAACCCTTCTAATCCGGCTACAGTTTCTGAAATTGATGGTATTGTATCTTATGGTAAAATCAAAAGAGGTAACCGTGAGATTATTGTAGAGTCAAGAACAGGTGAAAAACGTAAGTATTTGGCACCATTGTCAAAGCATATTCTTGTACAGGAAAATGATTATGTTAAAGCTGGTCAGTCACTATCTGACGGAGCAATTACACCTAGAGATATTTTAAATATTAAAGGGCCAACTGCCGTTCAGGAATACTTAGTAAACGAGGTTCAGGAAGTTTACCGATTACAAGGGGTGAAGATTAATGATAAACACTTCGAGGTAATTGTAAGACAAATGATGTTGAAAGTAGAGATTGAGGATCCGGGAGATACTAAATTCTTACAGGGACAATCTATTCATAAAGCTGACTTCTTTGAAGAGAACAACGCATTATATGGAAAAATGGTTGTAACAGAATCTGGTGATTCTGAAAATGTAAGAGCCGGTGAAATCATTACTGCCAGAAAGCTAAGAGATGAAAACTCAATGTTAAAGCGTAAGGACAAAGCCTTAATTGAAGCTTATTCAGCAGTGCCTGCAACGGCTAAGCCAATGCTTCAGGGTATTACTAAGGCGTCATTACAAACGAGAAGTTTCATTTCAGCTGCATCTTTCCAGGAAACAACAAAAGTATTGAATGAAGCTGCCTTAAATGGTAAACAGGATTACTTACTTGGACTAAAAGAAAATGTAATTGTAGGACATAAGATCCCTGCAGGAACAGGTTTCAGAGAGTTCCAAAATGTAATTGTTGGAAATCAGGAAGAATACGAAGAATTAACTAATTCATAAATTAAGAGCTATCCCCCGGTTATTCCGGGGGATATTTTTTTAAATATTATTATTATGAGTGAGAACAATAATAATCAGGAAAACCAATTGAATATTGAATTACCCGAAGAAGTAGCTGAAGGTACATACTCAAATTTATCCATCATCACGCATTCTCATAGTGAGTTTATTGTGGATTTTATCCAGTTGATGCCAGGGATTCCAAAAGGGAAAGTAAAATCAAGGATTGTATTAACGCCTGATAATGCTAAGAAGTTAATGAAGGCTCTTGCTGAAAATATTGGAAAGTTTGAGTCTATTCATGGCACTATCAAAGAAAACAATCCTCCACATGGTGGTGGTATACCAATGAATTTTGGCGGACCAACAACCGAAGCTTAAACAATAATTAAAAAGAGGGGGTATGCGTAAGATTGCAGGATTATTAATTATTATTTTATTAACCGTTACAGGTTATAGTCAGGAGCATAAAGTTTCTGTTGATGAATTCCTTAAAGAAACCCAGAAAGGGGTAGATGAGCAGGGAAGAATTAGTTTAAACTGGTGGATTCCTGTTGAGTTTTGGGAAATTTCGTTGAGAAATAACCCTGGTATGACTAATGCTCAAATCGAAGAACTACTAAGTGTTTTTGATCAGTATTGTATTTTCGCTATTGTAGATGGTGAAGTTGGACCCTTTGGAGGGATAACATATACAGAACTTGAAACTATTGCTAAGGACATTTCATTTATCGGGCAAGACAATAAAAAGTATACACCTCTGAAAGAATCTCAAATTTCCAGTGATTTAAAAAACATGTTGGATATTTTTAAACCCATGCTTAAAAATATGATTGGTGAAATGGGAGAGAATATGCATTTTTTCGTGTTTAACGATATTGTAAAAGGAGAAAGGATTGCAGATCCTCTAAAAAAAGAAGGATTAATTACGTTGAGTTATCAAGGAAAGTCTATAACATGGGAAACGCCACTCGGGTCACTTTTACCACCTAAAAAGTGTCCTGAAGATGGTGAACCAATGAATGGGGGATGGAAATTCTGTCCTTACCATGGAAAAGAATTAGTTGAGTTTAAAGAAGAAGAATAGTTAGTTGCTACTTACCAACTTCTTCAAAAAATGAAAACCAAGAATTTTATAACCTTCGTTATAATAAAACTTATGTGAGGCAGTATTTTGGACATAGGTATTCAATTCAACAGTTTCACAACCCTTAGACTTAGCATAGTCATCTATCCATTCAAATAATAGTTTTCCTATACCTTTACTTCGGTAAGCAGGGTCAATAACTACATGATCTGGTTCTACACTTCTCCCTGAATAGTGTCGGGTTTGAAACCATAAGCCTGAGATCCCAATTAATTTTTCACCATCATAAACACCCACACATTCATAGTTTTGTTGTGTCATTTCCAGAATACGTTCCTGTAAAACTGTTTCTGATGTCTCCTCGTTGAGTAGTTTAACTAATGGGAGAATGGATAATATATTTTCAGGTTTAATGATCTTAATGATGGGATTCTTCATAATCTAAAATTAAAAAGAAAATATAACTAAGAACTGCTTTTTGGATAAAGTATAGGCATAAAAAAACCGCTCCAATAAATTGAAGCGGTTTAAAATAAATATAATAATTGCAGATTAAACTAATCCCTGATCGATCATTGAGTCAGCAACTTTAACAAATCCTGCAATATTTGCACCTTTTACGTAGTCAACGTTTCCGTTTTCATCTTTACCGTATTCAACGCAAGCTTCATGAATAGAAACCATGATACCATGTAATTTTTCATCAACTTCTTCTGATGTCCAGGATAATCTTAATGAGTTTTGAGACATTTCAAGACCTGAAGTGGCAACACCTCCGGCATTTGATGCTTTACCTGGTGAAAACAAGATGTTTGCTGCATGGAATGCTGCAATTGCTTCAGGTGTAGAAGGCATATTAGCTCCCTCTGCTACACAAATACATCCATTAGCTAATAATGTAGCTGCTTCTTCTCCATTTAACTCATTTTGAGTGGCACAAGGTAATGCTACATCTGCTTTCTCACCCCAAGGTCGTTTTCCTTCATGGAAAGTAGAACCAGGGAATTGAGCAACGTATTCAGAAATTCTTCCTCTTCTGTTGTTTTTCAAATCCATTACCCATGCTAATTTCTCAGCATCAATTCCTGCAGGATCAACAATGTACCCTTTTGAATCAGATAATGTAATTACTTTTCCACCCAATTGAGTTACTTTCTCACAGGCGAATTGAGCAACGTTACCAGAACCTGAAACAACAACTGTTTTTCCTTCAAAAGAATCATTTTTAGTCGCTAACATTTCTTTTGCGAAATATACAGTACCGTATCCGGTAGCTTCAGGTCTGATTAATGAACCTCCCCAGTTTCTTCCTTTTCCGGTTAAAACTCCGGTGAATTCATTTCTTAATCTCTTATACTGACCAAATAAATATCCAATTTCTCTACCACCAACGCCAATGTCACCCGCAGGTACATCAGTATTCGGTCCAATATGTCTTTGTAATTCAGTCATGAATGATTGACAGAATTTCATTACTTCATTATCTGACTTTCCTTTTGGGTCAAAGTCAGATCCTCCTTTACCACCACCCATTGGCAATGTTGTTAAAGAGTTTTTGAAAACCTGCTCAAAACCTAAGAATTTAAGGATTGACAAGTTAACTGAAGGGTGAAATCTTAACCCTCCTTTATATGGTCCAATAGCAGAGTTAAATTCCACTCTGTACCCACGATTCACCTGGACATTTCCAGCGTCATCTAACCAGGGAACTCTAAACATTAACGTTCTTTCCGGTTCAACCATTCTTTCTAAAAGGTTAATCCCGTCATATTTAGGATTTTCTTTCATAAAAGGGATGATAGCTTCAGCTACTTCTTCAACAGCTTGTAAAAATTCAGTCTCATGACCATTTTTTACTTTTACTTTCGCCATGAATTCGTCAATTTGAGCTTGATATTTATTTGCCATGATCTTATTTAATAATTTTGTAGGAGCAAATTTAACTGTTTTTTAAACATATCATTCAATTAATGATTAATTGTTAATTAAATGTTAGGTTTTTACCATTACAATTACTCCGGGTTTTTGTTTTGTAATTTTATCCTTTATGACAAGTAGTCGGAAAAGGTTTAGGATTTATACAAATCCGGTACCTTTTTTCAGATTTGAATCTCCTTTTCTCAAGCAACCAAATTACCACTTTCGAGGTCTTATATTAAGGATACAATACTTAATTTGCTTAATTTAGTAGAATAGAATCTGTAATAATTGATTTTGGCAGCTTTGACAAAAAAGAGTTGTTGTGCGCTAAAGTCAGCAGTGGTAATTGAGATAAGGTGTAAAATATCCTGCTTTAAAACTAAATAATGAAAAACTACTTTGTGCTGATATTAATCTGTTTTTTGACCGGTTTTGCGATGGGGCAGAAAGTAGAGTCTGAACCCGGCATTTACAACTTTATCGAAAATAAGGGACAATGGCCTGAGACTGTATTGTACAGAGCGAATATTGAAGGTGGAAAAATATGGCTTGAAAAAGACAGAATCTTGTATCAATTTGTTGATTTTGGTAATGATCATCACGCTAATCTTAAATCAAAAAAAGAGAAGGCCATAACAAATCAGCACTTAATTTGCGCAAAGTTTTTAAATGCCAGTTCCGATTTTCAGATGAGGACGGCAAATCCTTCTTCTGTATACTATAATTACTTTATTGGAAATGACAGGTCAAAATGGACTTCGCATAACAGAAGTTTTAATCAGGTAGAATATCAAAACCTTTATCCGGGAATCAACCTTTCACTTTTCGAGAAAGAGGGACAGCTAAAATATGAGTATCACGTCAATCCGGGAATAGATTATCGTCAGATTTTGATTGGATATGATGGGTATGATAAAATTAAGAAACAGAAAAATGGCAATATTGTGATTTACTCCTCACTTGGTGAAATCATAGAGCAAAAGCCATATGTATATCAAATTAAGAATGGAAAAATAATAGAGATAGAAAGTGAATTCGAATTGAGTGAAAATGGGGTGATCTCATTTAAGCTGGGGGAATATGATAAGGACATTAAGTTGGTGATTGATCCTGTTTTGGTTTTTGCTACCTATAATGGTGCCCATTCTGACAATTTTGGGATGACGGCCACTTATGCCTATGACGGTAAAGCTTATTCGGGAGGAATTGTATTTGGAAATGCTTATCCGACCCCCGTATTAACTTATGATACTCTTACTAATTTTACAGGACAAAGTACCGGGCAGTATGGTATTACTGATGTATTTGTCACTAAGTATTCAGAGGATGGCACTAATATGTTATGGACAACATTTATCGGAGGAGGAAATGACACAATAGGAACTGAAACAGTACACAGTTTAATTTGTGATCAGGATAATAATATTTATTTATATGGCGCCACGTCCAGCCTTGATTTTCCTGTGGTTGGTGGGTTTCAGGGTGCACATGGAGGAGGTACGCCAGGGTCAAATTTTTTCTCAAATGGTGTTTACTATACAACCAACGGAACAGATATTTATGTGGCTAAGTTTAGTGATGATGGTATGAATCTGTTGGGATCAACTTATATTGGTGGTAGTGCCAATGATGGGATTAATTATAAAGTAACCTCAGGTATCTACAACAATGCAGCGCATTACGATTCCTTAACCACAAACTATGGAGATCAGTTCAGGGGAGAAATCATGTTGGACTCATTGAATAATATTCTGGTAGCCTCCAGTACAAGGTCGGCAGACTTTCCGGTTGCAAATAATTTTCAGACTGGTATTGGTGGACAACAGGATGGAATTGTATTTAAAGTAGCCTCGGATTTTTCCTCATTGCTATGGTCTAGTTTTTATGGCGGAACAGAGAATGATGCCTGTTATTCGGTTAAAATTGATTCTTCCTATAATATTTTAATTGCAGGAGGAACCTCTTCCAGTGATTTGCCCGGAACAACCGGTGGACTTAATCCTACTTACCTTGGGGGAAAAACGGATGGGTTTGTGGCCAAGATTTCACCAGACGGCGCAAATCTGGTTCAGGGAACTTATATAGGAACTTCCACTTACGATCAAACAATATTTGTTGAGATTGATCGGTTTGACAATGTATTTATAACAGGGGTATCTGACGGCAATATGCCTGTAATTAATGCGGCTTATTCCAATCCGAATAGTGGCCAGTTTATCATGAAATTAAATCCTGCATTAACCACAATTGATTATGCTACGGTTTTTGGAAATGGGTCCGGGGCACCAAATATTTCGCCAGCCGCTTTCCTGGTTGATATTTGTGGTAATGTTTATGTTTCTGGTTGGGGAGCAAGTATTTTACAAGCTACCCCATTAAACAATATGCCAGTAAGTGCAAATGCATTTCAGTCTTCTAATGGAGATGGATTTAATTTTTATTTATTTGTAATGGAGCGGGATGCCCAAAGTTTGTTATATGGTAGTTACATAGGCGGACCTGATGCGCAGGAACATGTTGATGGTGGAACATCACGGTTTGATAAAAATGGTGTAGTATACCAAAGTGTGTGTGGTGGTTGTGGTGGTCATTCGGACTTTCCGACAACACCCGGAGCCTGGTCGGCAGATAATAATTCCAGTAATTGTAATAATTTATTGTTTCGCTTCAATTTTGAGATAGTTCCTGATGCCAATTTTACAACCAGTAATACTTCAGGTTGTTCACCTTTTAGAGTAGAATTTAATAATGTCAGCACAGATGTATTGAATTCAATATGGGACTTTGGAGGAAATGTTAATGTTATACAGGGAGGGTCCAATCCTATTGTCGATTTTATTACACCTGGTGATTATACAGTATCATTAACGTTAACGGATGCTATATGTGGGTTGACGGATGTGCATGAAATGACAATTACAGTTTGGCCAACCCCGGAATTGGAAGTGTCGAATGATACTCTGATCTGTGAAGGAGACCTAACACCGATTGAATTATGGGCAAATTCATTCGGGACTGCGAACAATTTTGTATGGGCTGATAATATTTCGTTTTCGAATCCACTTAACTCCGGTGCTATGGATTCAACCATTTCAATTATCCCTGACGAAACCACTGTATATTATGTTAGAGTCTCTAATGGTATCAGTCAATGTGATGTTATTGATTCAGTGGTTGTACAAACCAGTAATTCAGCAGTCGACTTAACCCCGGATACTCAGATGTGTTTAGGAGATACATTAACGCTTTTTGCCCAAATAACTGATGGTGTAACACTTGACTGGAGACCAAATGAATTCATTATCGAGGAAGAGAATACTTATGCAAAGGTATCCCCTGAAGAGTCCCAGTACTATTATGTCTATGCTTCCATTGGAGGTTGTGAAATTATTGATTCGGTTTGGGTTGAAGTGTTCGAAATGGATTTTTCTGCTGTAGATGCTATTGCTTTTCCAACCGAAGTGGCAGAGGGTGGAAAAGTAGAGTTAACTGCTTTACCTGATGTCGATAATTATACTTATTCCTGGACACCAGCCAGTTTGATAGAAAACCCATTGTCAAGAGTGACTTCAACATTGCCGTTAAGTGAAGATACTCAGTTTAGTGTTGATATTACGGATGGTGTTTGTTCAACAAAGTCAACCGTGTTTGTGAGGGTTCTGGAGTTTGTTTGTGGTGATGTTTATGTTTTTGTACCTAATGCATTTAGCCCTAATGGAGATAATCAAAATGAAAAAGTTTTTGTGAGAGGACAAAACATTGAAGAAATTACATTTAAAATTTTCGACAGATGGGGTGAAAAAGTATTTGAATCCAATGATCAATCCTTAGGATGGGATGGTACATTCAGAGATGAGCAATTGAACCCGGATGTCTATGTTTATCATCTAAAAGTGATATGTGTTGATGGTCAGGAAAATTTAATTAAAGGTAATATTACGTTGTTGAGGTAGGTGGTTAGAAGAGTACTAATAGTCTTTATCTTGTGTTCAGGTCAGTATTTACTTGGACAGGATATTCACTTTACACAATTTGATAAAAGTCCGTTAATGTTAAATCCTTCTTTGGCTGGAAATTTTGACGGAGATTGGCGTTACACTTTTAATCAAAGGAGTCAATGGCGGTCAGTATCAAGATCGTATAATACTTTTGGCTTTTCGGTGGAAAATAATCAGGAGTTATTACTCCCCAATTTACTTTACGGGGTTAATTATATGAATGATGTTGCCGGTGATGGAGATTACAGAACACATGAATTAAATTTTAGCAATGCCTATAAAGTTTACACATCAACTGATTCCAGTAGCGTATTAGTACCATCTGTTCAGGTTGGCATTAATCATAAAATAATTGATTTTGATGCTTTCAAATATGATCTTCAATTCAATGGCTATAAGTATGATGAGAATCTGCCTTCAAATGAAACTTTCCTGAACGAAAATTATACCAACATCAATTTAGCCTTTGGTCTGGGCTACTTTAAAAATTTCAGTAATAAATCCCGGTTGGAAATAGGAGGGGCATTGTTTAATGTAATGCAGAAAACAGAAACTTTTATGGGGAATTTCAGCATAAAGAGAGATCGTCGACTTGCTTTTCATGGTAAATTCATTTATCCAACAGAGTCGGATTGGGATTTAATGCCCGGTATACTCTTCCAAACACAAGGCTCATACCGGGAATTAATTTTTGGAGGAAATTTCAGAAAGGTTAATGTACAAAGCAATGGTGAGTATATTGCACCATATGCAGGTCTTTGGTTCAGGAATAGAGATGCCATTAACCTGGTGGCTGGTTTATACTATAATAACTGGGTTGGTGGAATAAGCTATGATATTAATATTTCACAATTGTCACCAGCCAGTAATGTAAGAGGAGGATTGGAATTTTCATTACAGTATATTGTCAATATCTTTAAACCTAAAAATATTCAGTACAGAATGTGTCCCGACTATCTCTAATTTAAGTTTCAATTAAAATTTAATATTAACTTGCATTCATCAATAAATTCTATCCTTTATCAATGAGAATCGGAATAGTAATACTTTTCATTTTTATATTGGCAACAAATGGCCGGATTTACGGTCAGTCATTTGTACAATTAGTTGAATATGCTGATGAAAAAATGGTTGAGGGAGATTATATTGAAGCATTGGATTATTACCAGAGGGCCATGCAATTTGATTCCACATCAATTGAGATTTTGTGGAAATATGCTGAAGCCAACCGTCATTTTAAAAATTATAAAAAGGCAGAGCGGTATTATAAAATAGTGTTCAATAAGGAAAGTGCGAGGGTGTATCCTATGAGTATTTTTTGGCTGGCTACCATGCAACATTATAATGGAAAATATGCCAGAGCAGTGCGGAGTTGGAAGTCGGCAAAGAAAGTATATAAAAGAGATCGGGACAGTTATTTATATCTTAAGTCTGTGCAGGAGATGAAGTCATGTTTATGGGCTCAAAAGGCATCAAGGGATACTTCGCGTATTGATCTGGAATCTATAGGGTTACCCATAAACTCAAAAGATGCAGAGTTAGCACCGGTATTACTGGAGGACAGAATTATTTTTACAGCCTTGAAGGCTGATTCTGTCAAAATTACTGAAGAAGTGATATCAAATGATTACAGTTTACAATTGTATCAATCTGAAAGGAAAGCTGAAGCATTTTCAGTTCCGGAGCCATTGAAGGGGACATATGAAAAAGGAATGCATTCGGCTAATGGAACAGTAAGTTTGGATGGTAAAAGATTTTATTTTTCAAGATGTGATCAAAACTTAAATTGTAAAATTTATGTGGGAAAAATAAAGGATGATAAAATAGTTGATATTGACAGTTTGGGAGACATTATTAATTATGAGGATGCAATAACAACAATGCCTCATATTGCTTCAGTAGATGGCAGGGAATGTTTGTTTTTTGTTTCCGATCGTCCACACAGCTTTGGAGGACTGGATATTTGGTATGCATTTATTGAAGACGGAAATCAGTTTAGTTTGCCACAAAGTTTAGGGGAAGATATTAATACCCCTGATGATGATATTACACCATTTTATGATTCAGAAAATAAGAAACTCTATTTTAGTTCATCCTGGCATTCAGGTTTCGGGGGACATGATATTTTTTCTGCTCAAAAAAGAGAGGATGATATGACATTTGAATCCCTTCATAATCTTGGGTTGCCAATCAATTCGTCGAAAAATGATACTTACTTTGGTATTGATTCAAAAGATGGTGATTATTATTTATCATCCAACAGGGAGGGTGTTAACTATGCGAAGAATCCAACCTGTTGTAATGATATATTTGTTGTTAGAAAGGAAGAAGATCCGCCTTCCGAACGATTTTCTAACCTGGAAGAGTTAAATAGAAAGTTACCGGTTACACTGTATTTTCACAATGATGAGCCGAACCCAAGAACAACAGATACTGTCACACATCTCAGCTATAAACAAACGTATGATAGCTATATAGATTTGTTACCAAAATACAAAAAAGAGTATTCGAAAGGACTAATTGGTGATGATGCAGAAGAGGCGAAGGAAGATATTTCAGACTTTTTTGTGGAATACGTGGAACAAGGGTTGTTGGATCTTGAAGAGTTTACACGACTTTTATTGATAGAGCTAAATAAGGGGAATAGTTTAGTAATTACCATTAAAGGATTTGCCAGTCCTTTGGCAAAATCAGATTATAATGTAAACCTTACCAAAAGAAGAATTCACAGTTTCGTAAATTATCTTGAGGCTTATGGCTCTGGTGAGTTTAAGTCATACATTGATTCAAAAGCATTAACTTTTGTTCAAATTCCTTATGGTGAATATACAGCCAGTACCCTAATCAGTGATAACGTTAATGACCAAAAGAACTCAGTTTATAACCGAAAGGCCGGACTGGAACGAAAAATTGAAATACAGTCAGTCACAATAGATAAAGATGCAGGGGGTAAGGGAATCAAGTTTGATAAAATGATTCATGATTTTGGTGTGGTTGAAAAGGACATGGTAATGTCTTCCGTTTTCAGTTTGACTAATAATACTGACAGTACAATTTCCATATCAAATCTGATCAACGAATGCAGATGCATTACCTCTGAAGCTGATACTTACATTGTTGAGCCCGGCCAGTCAACAAAAATTACCGTTCGGTTTAACTCAGCCAACCAAAAAGGTTTGGTCATCCGGCGTGTTTTGATTTTATATGATGAGGGTAAAAAATCGCAGGAAATCGCAATCACAAGCGAAGTTAAATGATCCTGATTTCGCTAACCAACATTGATTTTATACAAATCAAAAACTTCTTTACACAACGATTCCTGATCTTCCGGATGAGCAATCCCAATCATTAGTTTAGCTCTTTCTTTCAGGTTAACACCATATAAATCGGCATGACCGTTTTCAGTAACAATATGTTGAACATGTGCCCTTGTGGTAACAACCGGCGCACCACGCTTAAGGATTGGGACAATCCTTGGTATTGCTTTTGATGTTCTGGACGGTAAGGCTAAAATGGCTTTACCACCTTCTGATAGTGTTGCACCACGTATAAAGTCCATTTGTCCTCCAATTCCTGAATAATGTCGCGTTCCTATAGAATCGGCACAGACCTGACCAAATACATCTATTTCAATGGCACTGTTAATGGCTGTTACTTTTGGATTTTGTCTGATGATGCGGGTATCGTTAACATAACCAACATCCATCATATTAATTATCGGATTTTCATCAATAAAATCGTAAATTTTTCTGGTGCCGTATGCAAATCCGGAAACAATTTTTCCAAATTCGGTCACTTTGTTCATACCATTAATTACGCCTTTTTCAACCAAATCAATAATGCCATCTGAGCACATTTCAGTATGAATCCCCAGGTTTTTATGATTGGTAAGGTACTTTAGTGCAGCATCCGGTATGCCACCAATTCCCATTTGTAAGGTGGCTCCGTCTTCTACTAAATCAGCTACGTTTTTCCCAATGGCCTGTTCAGTTTTACTGATTGGTCTTACCGGGAGTTCATAAAGTGGATCATCAACATAAATAGCCGTATGAATTTTATCTACTGATATGATACCATTACCATGTACAAATGGCATGTTTGGATTAATCTGTGCGATAACATATTTTGCATTGTCAACTGCGGCATTTGAGATATCCACTGAGCAACCCAGTGAACAATAGCCTTTTTTATTAGGAGGAGAAACAGTTACTAAAGCAATATCTAATGGCATTTTACCATTACGGAAAAGATTGGGAATTTCACTCAGAAAAATTGGAATATAATTAGCCCGGTTGTTCTGAACATATGGCCTGATATTGTGTCCGACAAAAAAACAATTGATTTTAAAACTATCTTCATATTTAGAATCAGCATATGGGACAGGACCCTCTGTATGTGCAGAAACAATTTCGACATTTTTTAGTTCCTGATGCCGGTTAGTCATTGCTGATATAAGCCTCGCCGGAGCAGCTGCCGCTGTATGAATAAATACCCTATGATTGGATTGGATGATTTCAACGGCCTCCTCGGCAGTTTGTTTGATTTCCATTTTTTTGCCGCAAAATTACTTCAATTTTCAGCGTTTGATATAACCAAAGGGTATGATTGAAATCAGTTTTAAATATGAGATCAGGGAGATTAGTTTAATATAAAAAGTTGTGATAAGGATACCTGACCTGGAAAATCTCTTTTACTTCTTTATACAGCTTTTCTTTAAACTCATCAATATTTAATTTTTCCTGAGCTGAAATAAAAACACAACGATCCGGACTTAATTTTGACATCCATGTTGCTTTTAATTCTTCAAGAGCAAATTTTCGTCCTTCAGGATGAAAACCGATATCTTCCGGCTTAGGTTGGTAGGCATCCACTTTATTAAATACAATTATTGTGACTTTTTCGGAATGATCAATTTCAGCAATGGTTTCGTTTACTACACGATAATGATCCTCGAAATTAGGATGCGAAATATCCAGAACATGTACCAAAACGTCAGACTCCCTGACTTCATCAAGTGTTGACTTGAATGACTCAACCAATTGATGAGGTAATTTTCGAATAAATCCAACAGTATCGGATAACAGGAAAGGTAAATTGTCAATAACCACTTTTCTGACCGTGGTGTCAAGTGTGGCAAATAATTTATTCTCAGCAAAAACATCAGATTTACTTAATAAATTCATGATGGTGGATTTGCCAACGTTTGTATAACCTACCAATGCCACCCGGACCAGCTGTCCCCGGTTTCCACGTTGTACTTTTTTCTGCTTATCAATATCAACCAGTTTAGCCTTAAGTAAGGAGATTTTTTGCGTAATAATACGACGGTCCGTTTCTATTTGGGTTTCTCCCGGTCCTCTCATACCAATACCCCCTTTAATTCGGTCAAGGTGAGTCCACATCCTTGTCAAACGTGGTAATAAGTATTGATATTGAGCCAATTCAACCTGAGTTTTAGAGTGAGAAGTTCTTGCTCTGCTGGCAAAAATATCCAGAATGAGGTTATTACGGTCAAGAATTTTAATTTCAAGAATCCTTTCAATATTTCTCAGTTGAGAGGGTGATAATTCATCATCAAAAATGGCAACGTCTATTTCATTGTCTTTGACATAAGCCTGTATTTCTTCCATTTTACCCTTTCGGATATAGGTTTTAGGGTGCGGTTTATCAACCCTTTGGAGGAATTTTCTTTTGGTAACAGCGCCTGAAGTCTCAGCTAAAAATTCCAGTTCATCAATGTACTCTTTAGTCATTGATTCTGTTTGGTCAGCAGTAATGACACCGACAAGAATTGCTGTTTCCGGTTGGGAATTAGTGGTAATGAATCCTTTTTCCATTCGCTAATTTAAAACCATTTGCCACCAAGTGCTTCTCTGAATGGCCATGGAATTGAGGCAAGAACAAAGACAAGACCAAGTGTAAACCATATAATATACTGCTTTCTCTTAGCGTTGGCTTCCTCTTTCTTTTTTGCTTTTGAATAACCAATGGTAATGAATGTCACACCGATTATCATTCCAACAATGTGTTCAATATTAAAAAAACGTAATACAGGTTCTTTCATAAACCCCTCCATAAAATTGACTTTTGCACTTGTAAAGTAAAGATACAGACCAATTAATCCCTGGGTGTGAAACGCGATTAATGTGAAAAGTCCCAGTTTTCTTTCGCCTTCAGTATAGGGTTTGTTTTTTGAAGTAACCGCCTTAAAAATAGCAGCAAGAATAAGTACCAGTGCAACCCATCTTAGTCCTGAATGGGCGTGAAGCAATCCATTATACATATTTTGTTATTTTTACACAAAATTAACTATTCTCAATAAGTAAAATGATATGTTAAAGCATATTTTCTTTTTTTTTATTCCTTTTTGTTTTTCTTACCAGGGCTTAGGTCAGAAAATTGAGCCGCAAAATGGTGTTTATCATCAGGATAATACCCTTTATGCTCTGATTAATGTTGATGTTCAGGTTAATGCGGAAGAAAGGGTTGAAAATGCAACTATTCTTTTTCAAAATGGAAAAATCCTCAAAGTTGGCAAGCTCCTGAGTATACCAAAAAATGCTGTAAAAATTGATAGAGAAGGATTCACAGTTTATGCTTCTTTTATTGACCCCTACAGCAGCTTGGGGATGCCTAAAGCAACAAGTAAAAAGAAAGGATTTACACCTCAGTTAGCCTCATTAAAGAGCGGGCCTTACTATTGGAACGAATCCATTCATCCTGAGGTTAATGCATATGAAATATTTGATGAAAAGTTGTTGGCACAAAAGAAACAATATTTGGCTCAGGGCTTTGGGGTGGTGTCATCACATCAGAAAGACGGTATTCTCAGAGGTACTTCTACAGTATTAAGTTTGGGTGATGGCGGATTTAAAAATCAGATCATTAAATCAATTGCGGCAAATCATTATTCATTTAAAAAGGGTGTTTCAAAGCAAACCTATCCCTCTTCCCAAATGGGGGCAATTGCTTTAATACGTCAGTTTTTTTATGATTTGAGATGGTATACCAATTTGAAGGACAAACCCAATGATAATATTTCTTTTTCATCAGTAGCAAAGCACTTGCACTTGCCAAATATATTTGAGGTTTCGGATCAAATGGAGATATTCAGAGTTTTGAAGATAGGGGATGAGCTGGAAATGCCTTTTGTTATTTTTGGAAGTGGTGATGAGTACAAAAGAGTGTACAGGATCAGGGAGAGATTAGATCAAATGATTATACCACTTAATTTCCCAAAGCCTTTTGAAATTTCAGATCCTTTTATCTCCCGGTATATTAAATTGTCTGATTTGAAACATTGGGAGTTGGCTCCCTATAATCCGTATATTTTGTCAAAAAACGGCATTGAGGTGAGTTTTTCCATGTTTAAAACAAAGAATAAAAAAGAATTTTTAAAACATCTCCGATCTGCTGTTAAACATGGATTGTCAAGATCAGATGCAATGAGAGCTTTAACTGAAAATCCGGCGCAGTTACTCAAAATAGAAGATAAAGTGGGAACACTTGAACAGGGAAAACTGGCAAATTTCATTATTGTAAAAGGCGATATTTTTGAAGATGGTGAAATTTATGAGAATTGGGTGAGAGGTGTGCGACATATGATTAAACCATTGGATGGACATGATTTGGCAGGTGGATACGACCTCAATATTGATGGAGAGGTTTATGCTGCAAAAATCAAAGGTGAGGGGAATAAACTTTCAGCAGAAATAGAAAACATTGTGACAAAATTTGACTCTGTTAAGGGTGTTCAGGTGGTTGATACTTTAAAATCAAAAATGATTATAAAAGTGGCCAATAATCAGTTTAGCGGTATTGTGTATCTTAATCATAAAAACGAGCCGGGAGTTATTCAACTTAATGGAACAGTACATTCTAAACTGGGTTTAGTGGAAGGAAATGCACAACTTAATGATGGCAGTTGGGTGAAATGGAGTGGTATAAGAAGTGAAAAAACGGATAAGAAAACAGAGAAAAAAAGTTTCGAGGTTGATACATCAGCATTAGAACGAATTTATTACCCCAATATGGCCTTTGGCTTTGATTCCCTACCCGGGGAGAATATTTATTTTATCAAGAATGCTACGATTTGGACAAATGAAAAAGAAGGGGTTGTTAAAAATGGAAATCTGTTGATCAAAAACGGAAAAATTGTTGCCGTTAATAAAAGAGTCAATGCTTATCCGAATAATACCATTGTGATTGATGCCAGAGGAAAGCATGTAACCTGTGGTATTATTGATGAACATTCGCATATTGCTATTAGTAAAGGTGTAAATGAGGGTGGACAGGCTATTTCAGCTGAAGTGTCAATCGGAGATGTGGTGCGATCGAACGACATTAATATTTACAGGCAGTTGGCAGGGGGAGTAACCTGTTCTCAGTTATTGCATGGGTCAGCAAATCCTATTGGAGGTCAATCTGCACTGGTAAAGCTGAAATGGGGTGTAACTCCTGATGAAATGTTAGTGAAAAATGCGGCGCCATTTATAAAATTTGCATTGGGAGAAAATGTCAAACAATCTAATTGGGGAGATTTTAATCGTGTGAGATTTCCACAAACCAGAATGGGAGTTGAACAAGTATTTTATGATGCCTTTCTGAGGGCAAAAAATTATAAGATGCAATGGGCAAAGTACAGGAAGATGTCCGAAAAAGAAAAGGCAAAGGTAGATGCGCCAAGGCGGAATCTGGAATTGGAAACGATTCTTCAGATTATTGAAGAAAAACGTTTTGTAACCTGTCACTCTTATATCCAAAGTGAAATTAATATGCTAATGAAGGTTGCGGATTCTGTTGGCTTTACTTTAAATACATTTACTCATATATTGGAAGGTTATAAAGTTGCCGATAAAATGAAAGCACATGGAGCAGGAGCTTCTACTTTCTCTGATTGGTGGGCTTATAAATATGAAGTTAATGAAGCTATTCCATTTAATGCCGCAATCTTACAGAAAATGGGAATCATTACTGCAATTAATTCTGATGATGCCGAAATGGGAAGAAGATTAAACCATGAAGCTGCTAAAATTGTTAAGTATGGTGGAGTAACTGAAGAGGAAGCCTGGAAAATGATAACATTGAATCCTGCTAAATTACTTCATGTTGATGACAGAATGGGAAGTATAAAAACCGGTAAGGATGCTGATATTGTGATTTGGAGTGATCATCCGTTGAGTATAAATGCTAAGGTGGAGCAAACTTTTATTGAGGGCATTCTTTATTATGATCATCAACGGAATGAAGCACTTTATCAGAGAGATCAATTGGACAGGAAGCGGATTATTGAATTAATGTTGAAATTGAAGCAAAAAGGAAAAAAGACACAAAAACCAAAACTTAAAGTTGAACGGCATTACCATTGCGATACAATGGGAGAATAAATGGTTGAGCAAATAAATATTATTTCATGAAATACAGAGTACTTATATTTTTTCTGGCAATAAACGGAGTCATCTTTGGTCAGGTACCAGCTCCACTTGAGCAATCTCATAATCGCATTTTATTTTTGAATGGGAAGGCGCATATCGGAACTGGTAAAATTATTTCGAAATCAGCTATTGGTCTGGAAGACGGTAAAATTATTTTGGTTAGTAATGCGTTAACATATAATGTCAATAAGTCTGAATGGGATACGATCATTAATATTGAAGGTCAGGAAGTTTATCCCGGATTTATTGCCTCTAATTCGACCATAGGTCTAACAGAAATTGATGCTGTAAGGGCAACGAACGATTTTAAGGAAGTTGGTGTGATTAACCCCCATGTCAGATCATTAATTGCTTTTAATACGGATTCAAAAATTATATATACACTTCGTACTAATGGTGTGTTGATGTGTCAATCGGTGCCAAGAGGGGGATTAATATCCGGAACATCATCAGTATTTGGTTTGGATGGTTGGAACTGGGAAGATGCTGTTTACCTCACAGATGATGGAATTCACATCAACTGGCCAAGGAAGTTTCATCAAACAGGGTGGTGGGCAGAACCAGGTGTTATTAAGGAGAATATGACCTATTTGAAAACGGTAAAAACAATTCTGGACTTTTTTAAAGCTTCAAAAGCTTATCTGAAGGAGAAAAATCCGGTTGAGACACGGCTTAAATATGAAGCTATGAGACAAGTTTTTGAAGGTGACCAACGTGTGTATATTCATGCAGACTTCGCACCGGAAATTAATGACGCTATCGATTTTGCTAAATCATTCCATCTGAAGTTTCCGGTTATAGTAGGAGGATATGATGCCCATTTTTTAGCTGAAAGATTGGTTGAAAATAAGTTTAGCGTGATGCTGTCAAACCCTCATCAGTTGCCTAAATTTGAAGGAGAATTGCCTGCTACTAATTATCAGCAACCGGCAATTCTTCAAAAAAGTGGGGTATTGTTTTGCATTCAAAATTCAGGAGATATGGAGGTGATGAATGCCCGGAACTTACCATTTATTGCTGGTACAGCCATGGCTTACGGTCTGACAGAAGAAGAGGCTATTGCTTCAGTGTCATTGAACGTAGCAAAAATTATGGGCATTGAGAATCGTGTAGGCTCTCTTGAGAAAGGAAAAGATGCGACTTTCTTTGTTTCAAAAGGAAATGCCCTTGATATGAGAACAAACCAGGTGAGCATTGCAATGATTAAGGGTAACTTTATTCAATTAACCAATCACCAGATGCAATTATCTGATAAGTACCACAAAAAATACAATCTTAAATAAGCTGCTTATTTAAAGTACCTGAAATCGTGATTGTTTTTGATGTTTTGAATGCTGTGGTAAATTAATTTGATACAGCTTTCAATATCATCTCTGTGCGCCATTTCAACTGTGGTATGCATATATCGTATTGGTAAAGAAATCAGACATGATGGCACGCCGGCATTGGAGTAAGCAAAAGCATCAGTGTCTGTTCCTGTTGACCGTGAAGCAGCAGCTCTTTGGAAAGGAATTTTTTTCTTTTTTGCAGCGTTGATGACCAGTTTCAGCAAGTTATTTTGAACGGCAGGTCCGTATGTTAATACCGGGCCGTCTCCTCCTTTAATATCTCCCTGTACAATTTTGTTAAGCATTGGCGTATATGTGTCATGACAAACATCTGTTACTATGGCAACATTAGGTTTTATGCGTTCAGCAATCATTTGTGCGCCACGTAATCCAATTTCTTCCTGAACCGAGTTAGTAATATAAAGCCCAAACGGTAATTTAATATCATTTTCTTTTAGTAATCTGGCAACTTCTGCAATCATGAATCCGCCAATTCTGTTGTCCAGTGCCCGACCTACAAATTTATTTTCGTTTAAAACGGTAAATTCATCAGGGTAAGTAACCACACAACCAACATGTACACCAAGTTCCTCAACTTCCTCCTTGGTATTACAACCGCAATCCAGGAAGATATTGTCTGTCTTAGGTGGTTTCTCAGCCTTTCCTGAACGTGTATGGATAGCAGGCCAGCCAAAAACAGCCGGTACAATTCCTTTGTCTGTATGTATATTGACGTGTTTTGAAGGTGCAATCTGGTGATCTGAACCACCATTTCTTCTCAGGTAGATAAATCCATCACTGGTGATATAGTGGACAAACCATGAAATCTCATCAGCATGGGCTTCAATGACAACTTTATACTTTGCTTCGGGATTTATAATACCTACTGCTGTACCATAATCATCTACCCAATAATCATCAATAAATGGTTTGATGTATTTCAACCAAAGTTTCTGTCCTTCCTTTTCAAATCCTGTAGGAGAGGCATTATTTAAATATTTAGTTAAAAAATTGAAAGATTTTGTAGTTATGATTTTGTCTTTTTTCATGAAGATCTGTGTTATGTTTTGGTGAAATCGAAGGTAAGATTTTTTTATCTCGTGGGTACTTGATAATCAAAAAAAATATTTTCATAATGGGAAACCCATATTTTAAATCCGCTACCATAATATAAAAGATGATGATTTGGTGCTATAGCACATATGCTAAGCACAGAAGTAGTAACCTGTATTGAGCTAAGTTGAATTACTTGTGCTGAGCAGTGCCGAAGCATAGAATTAAAAAATAAATATTAACAGATGAAAGCGTAATAGTTCAATAAATATTGCTATTTTTGTTAGTTATTAGCTCTGCAAAGTGGTGTGTTACCAATGAAACGCCGGGCTTTGACTGATTTAAAATTAATCATGATATGAAAAAAATCTTTCTGTTACTCTTGGCACTGCCGTTTGCAGGAATTGCTCAAAAAGAGTATTCTGAAGAAGCAAAGTTAATCTTTGAAGAAGCAAATGGATTATATGCTAGCGGTGACCGGGCCACTGCTTACACTTTATATGAAAGGTGTTTGGCCGTTGAACCTGAATATGCTGAGGCTTACGTGAATATGTCTTCCATTAAATTTGAGAAGAAAGATTATAAAAAAGCACTTGAGCTGGCTCAAAAAGCGCATAGTGTTGAAAAAGTACAGAAAAGTATTTTTTCAGTTCTGGGTAAAGCTTATTATATGAACAGCGAGTATGATAGTGCGGCTCATTACCTTAGCAGAATCATTGTTTTTGATCAGCTGACTGAACAGGAAAGTTATTTCCTTGCTGCTTCAAGGGTAAATATTGGTGATTTTGTTGGTGCTAAATCCTTTGCGAATCAACTATCTAATAATAACCCGAAAAATTCAGATTATGCTGCTTTGGAAGGGAATGTATACTATGGTATGGGAGAGTATTCTACAGCAATTTCTAAGTATGAAAAAGCGCTTAAACTCAATCCTGATAATACTTATATCTACAGTAATATTGCAAATGCTTATCTTGAATTGAATCAGGCAGATAAATCGCTTGAATACATAGAAAAAGGTTTGGCAACTTCAAAAGGAAAGGATAAAGTGGTGTTTTTGATTCTGAAAGGAAACTATTTCCACAGAATTGAGGAACTGGATAATGCTGAAGAGGCCTATAACGAGGCCTTTGGTATTGATAATTCTAATCCAAATATATTGGTTAATCAGGCAGGAATTGCGATTGACCGTGAAGATTATCAGTCAGCGCTTGAAAAGTGTAATATGGCAATTGAAAAAAATGATCAGCTAATGGAAGCCTACTATAACAGAGGTATTGCCAATGAAATGCTGAGAAATGTAGAGGAGGCTTGTGCCGATTGGGAGGAAGCCTTTATACTTGGATCCGAAAAAGCAGAAAAATTCTTAAATAGTTCAACCTGTAATGAATAAAGTAATGAAAAAATTATTAATACTATTGGTATTTATAGGAGGATACGTGAGTTTTGCTCAACCAGTGGACGAACCGTTTGATATTAAAGTTCTTGGTGATAAACCAGGATTTAATAAGGCAGTACGGGCAATTAAAAATGGGGATATTGATTATGAAAGAGGAAGTGAAGATGATATGGCTAATGCACTTAAGCATTATGTTGTAGCAGATTCATTTCATTCCAAAAGTTCGTACCTTAACTATAGAATGGGAGTTTGCTATTTGTTCAGTACCCAAAAGTACAAAGCAAAAAAGCATCTTGATTTTGTAAAAGCAGTTGGTGATCCTAAAGATTACCCGGATTTGGATTTTTATTTGGCTCAATGTCATCAGTTAGACGGTCAGTGGGACAGTGCCATAGAATTGTTTAGAAGTTATAAATCCACGTTGACGGCCTCTGATGAGGAACAAAAGTTTTTTATCAATAAAAAAATACAGGAGTGTAGAGTCGGTAAGGAGTTAGCCAGCAATCCTGTCAGAGTTTGGATCGATAATCTTGGGCCAAGCGTTAATTCTAAATATCCTGATTTTGGACCAGTTATTTCTGCCGATAACAGAGAACTTTTCTTTACTTCCAGACGACCTGAAGGGAATGCCGGAGCTAAAGAAAAAGATGAAACAGGCTATAACTATGAGGATATTTACTCATCTTCAAGAAGTTTTGGAGGTGAATGGGGAGAGGCTATGAATCTGGGGAAACCTGTAAATACAAAAAAACATGATGCAACTGTAGGTATTTCTCCTGATGGTAAATCTTTGATTACCTACCATGGAATTAGTAGAAAAAATGGTAATCTTTTAATTACAAAAAAGGATGATGCCGGTAATTGGGAGAAATTAAGAGACTTAGGAAGAAATATTAACAGTGGTTACCATGAAGAAGCGGCCACACTTTCTTTTGATGAGAAAAAATTATTCTTTGTATCCGATAAACCTGGAGGATATGGAGGACATGATATTTACGTTGCACTTTGGGATGAAGCTAATCAAACCTGGGGAGAAGCAAAGAATCTTGGCGCTAAAATTAATACTGAATTTGATGAAAAAGGAGTGTTTTTCCATTCAGATGGTAAAAGCCTTTATTTCTCATCTGCAGGCCATAAAACTATGGGAGGACTTGATATCTTTAAAGCTGAATATGATGCTGAACTTGATGAGTGGTCGACTCCCGTAAATATTGGGTACCCAATCAATACGGCTGATGATGATGTTTATTTTGTGGTTTCAGGTAACGAAAGATATGCTTATTATTCTTCTGTTAGAGAAGGTGGATATGGCGAAAAAGATATCTATCAGATTACATTTTTAGGGGAGAAGAAGAAGCCTATTTTTGCTACATCAGGCTTAGTTAACGGAGACCTTGATTCGAACTTCTCAAGTCCTGTTGTAGGGAACTATGATAAAAGAGACCTGGTTATTGTAAATGGTAGTGTAAAAGATAATGAATCGAACGAAGGAATTGAATCTTATATTACGTTTACTGATGCCACAACTAATGAAGTGGTGTATGAAGTGGTGCCTGATAAAGATGGGAATTACTCGGTTGTAGTTGAAACAGGTAAAGATTATGCTGTGACTTCTGAGAAGGCTGGATATACTCTGGCTTCTGAAAACCTTAATCTAAGAAGTGAAGACGAAGGAAAAGATGTTGATATGCACTTTGGAATGTCTTCAATAAAAGGAGAAGATGGAGGAAAAGGTGTGAAGTTCGTACTGAGAAACATCTATTTCGATTATGATCAATCAACCTTAAGACATATGGCTGTTGGTGAATTGGATAAACTGGTTAAAATCCTTGAGGAAAACCCTGAGATGCGAATCCAGTTAACCGGACATACTGATTCAAGAGGTCCTGTTTGGTACAATAACTCATTGTCTAAGCGAAGATCTAAAGTGGCGAAAGATTACCTTGTATCGAAAGGAATAGCATCCAGTAGAATTGAAACAAAGGGAATGGGTAAAAAAGCACTTGAGGTTTCGGATAAAGAAATTGAAAAAATGACAACTGTTAGAGAGAAAGAAGAAGCTCACCAGAAAAACAGACGAACTGTCGTTAAAATTATTGATTAGACATTAATTAATTGTCTGAAAAGTATAAAACTCCATTAATTATTTAGTGGAGTTTTTTTATGGATATTTTATGAAGAAAATTATAATTTTATTTTGCTTAATCGGCCTTGTAAATTCCGGGTATGGCCAACAATTTACATTAAGTGATTTTTTTAAGTATGATGCCGTTTTAGCACAAAAAACCGATTCGGTATTTTCAACGTTAAATGATACCACCCGGGTTGGCCAAATGATAGTTGCTGCAGCTGGTCGTTTAGGTAAGCCTGACTCTGAAATCAACAGCTTAATTAAAAAACAAATGCTTGGAGGTGTTATTTTACTAAATGGCTCAAAGCAGGGTTTTACTGAAATGACAAAGCGATTCAAAGCAATAAATCCGGGGGTTCCTTTGGTCTTTTCTGCAGATGCTGAACCAACATTAATTGGGAGTAAAATAAAAGGGACTACGCCTGTAAAAAAGGCAAATGCAATGGTGAGCAGGGCAGAAGTGTTATACTATACACAGTTGATATGTAAAAACCTTAAACAAGTTGGTATTACTTATAATTATGCACCTGTTGTTGATATGTCACCCAATAAAACAGTGAGTACAAGGAGTTTTGGTAATAGCCCTGATACTGCTCAGATTTGGGCGAATATTTTTATAAAAGAGACTCAAAAAAATGGTATTGTTGCCACAGCTAAACACTTTCCGGGACATGGTTATGTGGTTGGTGATACACATGAAAAATTATTAACGATTGATGGTGAGATGAGAGAGGTGGGGAACTATGTTCCTTTAATTAATAGTGGTGTGCTTTCAATAATGGTTGCTCATATTGCGGTGAAAAACAACGCAAACTATAATACAAATGGATTACCATCATCTTGTTCAAGGGAGATTGTGACCGGCCTTTTAAAAAATAAATTAAAATTTAAGGGAATTGTCATTACTGATGCCATGAATATGGGTGGTGTTTATAAAGTGAAAAATTGTGAACTCCTGGCAGCCAAAGCGGGATGTGATTTGATATTAATGCCTGTTAATGAACATAAGGCTATTATGGATATTGTAAATCATATGAATACTTCCGAAAAGTTTCGCCAGCAAATCTATGCGTCTGTCAAAAAAATTATCAGATTAAAATTCTGTTTGGGCCTTTTTAAATAGGTAAAATAGCCAAAATAAAACGGACAACGGCTTTTTTATTTAAAGGAATAGAAGTATATTCGCAAATTCTTAAAATAAACAAAATTAACAGCAATGGCAGTTATTGGAAAAATACAAAAAAATTCGTATTTACTCTTAATCGTAATAGGGTTAGCAATGCTAGCATTTATCTTTACTGATAACTTCAAAAACCTGAGTGGAGGAGAAGAGCCTTTGGCAAGAGGAACCTTGTTTGGGCAACCTATTAATGAGAATGAATTAAGTGATTTGGAGGATGATTTTGTAACCAGAGACCGACAAAATGCAGCTTATCAGGGGAAGGAATATACTTCTACGGACGAAGATAATTCAAGAGATCAGGCTTTTAATGAAATAATTCGTAAGCAGGTAATGCAAAAAGAACTTGATTTATTGCAATTACAAGTTTCTTCGGATGAGTTGAACGATATGATTTCAGGGAATAATATTCATCCATGGGTATCTCAGATCAGTATGTTTAAAAACAGTATCGGAGAATACTCAAGAGACTCTGTAGTTAAGTTTTTGGATAATTTATATCAGGAGCCTGACGGAATAGATACGGCTTTATATTCAAGATGGAAAGAGGCCAGAAAGCAATGGAGTACTTTTGAGCAGGAATTGAAGGGAGCCAGAACCACTGATAAATACGTATCACTTGTTAAGAAAGGGATCTATGTAAATAGTTTAGAAAGCAAAAATCAATATGTTGCTAATAAAGAGACCAGAGGTATTAGTTTCGTTCTACATAAGTATGGGGCTATTCAGGAATCAGAAGTAGATTTTTCAGATGATGATATCAGAGCATATTATGATTTACATAAAGGAGACAGAGAATATGAGCAAACTGTTGAAGCAGCTGAAATCAGCTTTGTTGAGTTTCCTGTAAAATATAGCCAGGCAGACCTGAATAATCTTACTGCCGAAATGGAGGAAATGAAAGCAGCGTTTAAGTTGACTGATAACACTATTTACTTCATGGCCACTAAAGGTGAAGATAAATTTTATTCAGATACTACAGGATTTGAATTGGGTGAGGAGATTTTTGAATTGAATCCGCAAGGACAGGTTTATAAGTATCCGGCTAGTATTGATAGTTTAGTACAAGCCAGTAATAAGGGAGATGTAATCGGACCTTTCAAATCAGTGAATCCTGAAACTAATGAGGACATGTTGATCATTGCCAAAGTCAATGGGTTTGAAATGCAAAAAAGAGCATGGGTTAGACATATTTTGGTTGGAACGTCAACAAGAACTGAAGCTGAAGCTAAAAAGAAATCCGATAGTATTATTAATGTTATTAAATCAAAAAACAATTTCGTGGAAATGGTGGAATTGTTCTCTGAGGATCCTGGATCTAAAACTAAAGGAGGAGAGTATAAATGGTTTAAAGAAGGTCAGATGGTACCTGAATTTAATGATGCTTCGTTTGAGGGGCCAATGGGAAAATTACAATTAGTTAAAACCGATTATGGTTACCATATTGTAGAGGTTTTAGGTCGTGAAGAACGTAAGCTACCTAAATTAGCGCCAATCAGAAAAACCATTAAGCCTGGTCAGGAGACTATTGATGATATGGAAAACATTGCCTATGACTTTATTAATAATGTTGAGGATTTAAATGAAGATTCTGCGTTTTATAAAGCTGCATTGGAGAAAGGTTTGATGACCAAATACTCCAAACTATATATTGCTTCGAATTTTGTTACTGGTTTTGAAGAAACCAGCCAGATCAAAAAATTCTCATTTGCTAAAGATGCGAGTGAAGGAGATATTTCAGAAGCGATTTTAGATAATGGTGTAATTAAAGTAGCTTACCTTGAAAATAAAATTGGTGAAGGTGTACCGAATTATGATGATGTTAAAGATCAGATGAGAATACCGGCATTAAGAGAAAAGCAAGCTAAAAAATATATGGAAGTAATGGGCGGAACGAGTAACCTTAATGAGGTAGCTACAAAGGTTAATGGTAAAGTTCAGTCAGCAACACTTAAATTCAGTTCAAATGCTGTACCGGGTGCAGGTGGAAATGAAGGAGAGATTGTTGGAATGATTTTCTCTCTGACTAAAGAAAATGAAGGTGCGGTACTGGTTCCAATAAAAGGAGAGGCTGGTATATATGTCATTACATTGGATAAAATTAATGAAGCAGAAGAATCTGACGATTATGTGATAGAAGGAACAGCCTTATTAAATACCCGAACAGGAAGTGCAGATGGAAATGTGATGAGGGCATTGAGAGAAAAAGCAAATGTCGAGGATAACCGACAGAGAATAGAAGCTCAGGGAAGATAATAATTTAAAAAACTCTCACAGGAATGTGAGAGTTTTTTATTTCTGTAAAATATGAAATGACCATAGATTTTAGAGTGCCCATTATATACTGAGTTAATCGCCTTGCTTCGCTGAAGCTATGCGAAAGCAAAGAAGTGTACCCACCGGCATAAATAAAATTTTGGGAAACGAAGCATGAGTTCATGAATACAAATGGAGGTAGGTGAAAATGAATAATTCCATACCTGTACTAAGCAATGCCAAAGTTACCTGTACTGAGCGAAGTCCTAGTATGACCATTGAAAATAAAATTATACACAGATGAAAGAGAAAACACCAAAAGAATCACTTGCCGAAAGTACCAAACTTGTACTTCCGAATGATACGAATACACTTGGAAACCTTTTCGGTGGAACGTTATTGGCATGGATGGATGAAATAGCATTTGTTTCAGCTAACCGACACAGTAAAAGAGTTGCAGTTACAGCATCTGTTAATAATGTGTCTTTTAACAAGTCTGTAAAGCTCGGAGATACTGTTACTTTAAAAGCAAAAGTATCAAGAGCATTTACGTCATCTATGGAGGTGATAATAGACGTATTTATTGAAGATAGGCTATCGAGTGAGTACGTCACCAGTAATCAGGCCATTTATACTTTTGTTGCAGTCGATCAAAATGGAATTCCGATTGAAATACCAAAGATAAAGCCGGAAACTGATGAGGAAAAAGAACGTTATGATGCCGCTTTAAGAAGGAAGCAATTGAGCTTAATTCTAGCAGGTAAATTAGATCCTAAAGAAGCAACTGAGCTTAAAGCTTTGTTCTTTTAATTGTTGACAATTTTTTTGGCGTCTTCAACCATTCTCTTGAGACCGGTGAATAACGGAACTCTTTGATGTAAACTAACAGGTTCAATATCCAGTATTCGTTGCTTACCATCAAGGGCAAGACCACCTGCTTGTTCTGCAATAAAGGCCATAGGATTACATTCATATAGTAATCTTAGTTTGCCATTCGGGGCTGAGGTGGTTGAAGGATAGATATAAATTCCTCCTTTTATCAGGTTTCGGTGAAAGTCTGCCACTAATGAGCCAATATATCTGGCTGTATACGGTCTGTTAGTTGATTTATCAATTGTCTGAGCGTGTTTAATATAGTTTTGAACACCGTCAGAGCAATTGTAGAAATTACCTTCATTAATGGAGTATATTTTACCATTTTCAGGAAATTTTAGATTTGGATGAGATAGTACAAATACCCCAATACCCGGATCATAAGTAAAGCCATTTACACCATTTCCGGTTGTGTACACCAGCATAGTTGATGAACCGTAAATAACATAGCCTGCAGCCAGTTGCTTGGTTCCTTTTTGTAAAAAGTCCGCTTCAGTTACCGGTGTGCCAACCTGTGATACTCTTTTGTAAATACTGAATATGGTTCCTACAGAAACATTAACGTCAATATTTGATGATCCATCTAATGGGTCCATTGCAACAATATAAGCACCATCCTGATTCAATTCAATAAATTCATCATTTTCCTCTGAAGCTATACCACAGATAATTTCTCTTTTTTTAAGTGCTTTAATAAATTGATTATTGGCATAAATGTCAAGTTTTTGTTGTGCCTCACCCTGAACATTTTCGGAGCCCGCAGCGCCAAGAATATCCTGAAGTAAACCAGCTTTGTTAATTTGTTGACTAACAACTTTGGAAGCTAATCTGATCGCACTTAAAATTCGTGAAAATTCACCTGTTGAACCAGGGAAATCTTTCTGCTTGTCAATAATAAACTCACCAAGAGTTGTAACGTTTTCCATATCGCCAATATTAATTAATGCAAATAACGTAAAAATTCAGTAAAATCCGAGGTAAAAAAAGGTTATCTTTGCGGGGCATGAAAATTCTTTATAAGAAAATATTAGTTCTTATTTTGTTTCTGATGTTCATTCAGGAACTTAAAGCGCAATGTGTGATGTGCAAAGCCCAGGCTGAGGCTCAAGCTGAGGAGAGTGGTTCCGGGATAAATTCAGGAATTATTTATATTATGACTATTCCTTATATTATTTTGGGAATAGTGTTTCACAAGCAGATCATTGCTTTTTTCAAAAACTGGAAAAATTTAAAATAAAAAAACCAACACAAGGTTGGTTTAAGTATAGTATTGTGATTACGTTATCGTAATTTTTTACTTAATTTGGTTCGGATCGTTCTCGGCAATTTTATTGTAATCAACCTGTTTTTTCATCCAGAAAGCAAAAGCAGCAAATCCAAAAATCATTACAGCAATCCATGGCATATCACCCATTGCTTCCAGTGTGTTTTCAAATAGCCAATATAACCCGTCTTTTATTGCGTAAAAAATATCTGATGAACTCATTTCTTATTAGTTTTGTGAAGCAAATTTAATTATTATTGGCGATTAGAAAAGAAAAAAGCTGAAAAAATAACCCTTTTTTTACACATTTAAAATGATTAAACTTTTTAAAAAAAATATTGTGCTCTCGTTTTTCGTGATAGGGGTTTTAACAATTGTTTTTTCATGTCATCTCTTACTAAATCCCAACACCGGACAACTTAATTTTTACCAGTGGTACAGCCATTTTTTCTCTGCTGTTCAAAACCATCATTTTCTTAATATTAGCATTACAGTTGTTATTGTTATTGCCACATCCCTGATTCTGAATTCAACATTTAATAAGACCAGTTTTTACCTAAAAACGAGTGCCCTCCCGGCATTAATTTACATCCTTTTGGCCAGTACCTGGCAGTCGTACGGATTTAATTCGGCTACCATTATTGATTTGATTTTGGCCTTTGCGGTTTTAAAAATTACTGAACTGGACCAAAACCACTCCGCTATCCATATCGGATTTATTACAGGTTTAATCATAGGTTCGAGTTTTATCATTTCTCCATGGATGAGTTTTACCGGTGTGTTTGTTTTTTTGGCAATCAATACTTTCAGACCTTTCATCTGGCGGGAATGGGCTTTGACTGTTTTAGGATTAATTCTGCCGTTTAGCTATTTAGTAGGGATAAAGTATATTGCTTTGGGAGAAGTGGCGATTAAAACACTGCAAATAGAATCACAAATTGGTCAGTTTGAAACGTTGGATTATGTCAGTTTCGGACTTTTGGGAGTAATGGTTTTGAATGGATTGTTTTCTCTGATGAAATACTACAGTACTGTAACAATTGTGCAGCGAAAGCAGCTTAATATGTTTTTTCAGCTACTGGTACTGTGTATGATAATTACTGTCTCCCTTTTTGTTTATAATGGAACGTTTGTTAGTTTTTTTAATGTTCCATTATGTATTCTGATGACGGTCCATGTGGTAAATATTAAACGGATTAGACTTTTAGAAATTTTGATTATAGCATTACTGATAATAAATTTATTAAGGATTTTTATTGAATAGTGTAAAAGATTACTGATTAGTTAAAGGTAATTAATTACCTTTGTGAACTTAAAAATCGTACTAAATGAAATTTGGAGTTGTTACTTTTCCCGGATCTAATTGTGATCAGGATATGGTGTATACCTTAGAGTCTATGATGGGACAAAAGGTAGAAAAATTATGGCATAAGGAACATGATTTAAAAGGTGTTGACTTTGTAGTTTTACCCGGTGGTTTTTCATACGGTGATTACCTGAGGTCTGGTGCTATAGCAAGTTTTTCTCCAATAATGAAAGAGGTAGTTGAACATGCTAACCGGGGTGGTTATGTGCTTGGTGTTTGTAATGGGTATCAAATTTTAACTGAAACCAATTTATTAGAGGGCGCTTTATTACACAATAACTCTCAAAAATTCATTTGCAAAAATGTATTTCTGAAGCCATCATCCGAATCTGCATTAGTTTCCAAGCACTTATCTTCTGACAAGGCACTTAATATTCCTATTGCCCATGGTGAGGGTAGATTTTTTGCTTCTGATGATCAGTTAAAATCATTAGAAGATAATGATCAGATTACATTCAGATATTGTGATGCAGAGGCAACAGTTTCTGAAGAGGTTAATCCAAATGGAAGTGTTTTAAACATTGCAGGAACTACTAATAAAGGAAAAAATGTATTTGGGATGATGCCACATCCGGAAAGAGCGGCAGATCCTAATTTAGGGAATATTGATGGTCAGGATATATTTAACAGTATACTGAAAGGACTGTAAATTAAAATAATATTATTAAAAATAAAAAAGGCCTGATTAATTCAATCAGGCCTTTTTAGTTATTGTATGTTCAAACTATTTAAGTGTGAAGCTGTTTTTTCCTATTCTCACACCTTCGCACCATAATTCAGTTGTATAGTTCCCCTTGGTTAATTCTTCTCCAATCTTATAGAAGATACAAACATCTATGACCTTTTTTTGGTAATTGATGGTTTTCTTATCAGAATAAACCAGATTCTTACCGTCTTCGGTTTTTAAAGTATTTGAATTTGAAGCGTAAAGTACACTGCCATCTTGTTTTATTACTCTCATATAGATTGTTCTGTTCCCAACCTTAGCAATATTATTAGCTGCAATTGTAAAACAAGACCTTACATGCGTACATCTGCTGGCACGGTCATTTGGTTTGTATGATCCTGAACTTCTTTCTCTGATTCCTTCAGAAACAATAGCTAAAGCCGTTAGTTTTGAACCGGCACTAACTTGTTTCGTTAGGTCTTCGGTCTGCGTTTGTAAATTATCTCTGTCCTGAATTACAGTGGTTAAATCGTTTCTGGTATTGGTCAAATCAGTCCGCAATGTTAAGTTTTCCGTATTTAAGGAGTCAATTGTTCTGACATAGTCTTTCATAATTGCCCTTAAGGTTTCCGTTTCTTTTTCCAGTTTATAGACTTTTCTGGCGTAGTACTTCTTGTTCTTTTTCTCTTTGTCCAATTCAGCAAGAATATCTACGATTTTTTGTTTTTGTTCCAAAATACTGTCATTTAAATCAGTATTTAAAGATTCCATTGTTTCGTAATCGGCCAACATGTTTTCCAGGTTGGTTTTAAGATCTTCACCGGCTTCCACTCCCTGGTTATACATTAACTCATTCATTTCAGCCATATCAGTGCTTAAATCATCCCTTTGAGCAGTTAAAAGGTTGATCTCTTTGTTTCTTTCAGAAAGTTTCCATCCTAAAAAGCCTGATAAAATCAATAAAACTATAATTATCAAAATATAAAGCCCGTTTTTTCTCGACTTTTCTGTTACATCCAATTCTTCACTCATTTTATTTGGTTTTAACTGTTAACAATTTTTTCTCTTAGGTTTTTCATGAAATTTGAAGCATAAACGAAATCAACAACCTCTTTATTATCAGTTCTGAGGATTTCCTGATTATTACCTTGCCACCAATTTCTACCCTGGTTAATAAATACAATATGATCACCTATTTCTATCACAGAGTTCATATCATGTGTGATAACAATAGTAGTCATATTATATTCATAAGTAATTTCTTTGATAAGGTTATCAATTAATATAGAAGTTTTTGGATCAAGCCCTGAATTTGGCTCATCACAAAACAAATATTTAGGGTTCATTGCAATGGCTCTTGCAATGGCTATCCTTTTTTGCATCCCACCGGAAGTTTCAGCCGGCAACAAATTATTTTTGTTAATAATACCTACTCTTTCAAGGCAAAAGTTTGCACGCTCCATGCGTTCTTCCTTAGTCATGGAAGTAAACATTTTTAGTGGAAACATTACATTTTCAATTACTGACAGAGAGTCAAACAAGGCACTTCCCTGAAAAAGCATGCCTATTTCCTGTCGGATAACCTTTCTCGATTTTATGCTCATTTCAGAGAAAACTCTATCATCATAATTGACGGCCCCTTCATCCACTTCATGTAAACCTACAATACATTTTGTAAGTACTGATTTACCTTGACCTGAGGCTCCAATTATCAGATTGACCTGGCCGGTTTCAAATTTGGCTGAGATATCGAATAATATCTGTGTGTCACCAAATGACTTTGATATATTACTGACTTCAATCATTGCTATATCAGAATTAGTTGAGTCAATATATAGTTAGCTAAAAGTATAGCTACTGATGATGCAACCACTGCATTAGTACTTGAGCGACCGACTTCCAATGCACCTCCTCTGGTATAGTAACCATAGTAACAGGCAATGGATGTTATCAGAAAAGCGAATACCATGGTTTTTCCCAGTGCATAAAATAAATGTGACTGATCTTCATCCCAAAAATATCTAATACCTAATATGTATGTTTCGGTAGAGTACAAGTTAGATTGAACCCCTGCTATCCATCCTCCCAATAAACTCAGTAGCATAGAGATAATAATGGCAAAAGGGAAAAATAAGGTGGTAGCCAGTATTTTTGGAAGCATTAAATACCCAATAGAGTTAACGCCCATGATCTCCAGAGCATCAATTTGTTCAGTTACCCTCATTGTACCAATCTCAGAGGCAATATTCGAACCTACTTTACCGGCGATAATCAATGATATAATAGTGGGAGAAAATTCTAAAATAGTAGACTGCCGTGTAATATACCCAATGGTGTATTCAGGTAGTAAGGGAGAACTCATATTAGAGGCAGTTTGTAATGAAATTACTCCTCCCATAAAAATGGATAAAAAGGCAATTAACGGTATTGAATTGATGACGATATTTTGGGCCTCAGTAAAAAAACGTTCCCAAAATACTTTGCCTTTTTCAGGTTTTGAAAAGACAAAACGCAACATCAAAAAGTATTTACCAATATGTTCGAACAAGTTCATTATCGCGCTAAATTAATTATTATTTTTTTCATTTAACCAAAGCTTCTATTACTATTATTTGTTTTTTTAACTTTGAAGAAATATTCAAGAGAAACCAACATGGAAATCAAATTACATAAAATGCGTACCCGGTTAGAGGATGAGGTTAAATATTCACTGTTTAAAGGTGATGAAGAGATTCAAATGAATGATTTAATAGGGCAAAATATTCAATTAAATTATCAGGGAGTAACGCAATGTAATTCATGTGGAAAATTTAAAAAATTATTTGCTCAGGGTTTTTGCTACGATTGTTTTATGAGTGCTCCTGAGGCTGCTGAATGCATCATCAATCCTGAACTTTGTAAAGCTCATTTAGGTGAAGGAAGGGACGTGGAATGGGAAAAAAAGCATCATTTACAACCTCATTTTGTCTATTTTGCAGTGGCATCATCACTGAAAGTAGGGGTGACGAGAGATACTCAAATTCCAACACGTTGGATTGATCAGGGTGCCTCTTATGCAATTAAAATAGCTGAAACACCTTACCGCCAGCTGGCAGGGGAAATAGAGGTGGCACTAAAATCGGAATTTACAGATAAAACCAATTGGCGACGAATGCTAAAAAATGAAATAGCCGATTTTGACTTGGAGGAAGAGAAATGGAAATTGGAAGAAATATTGCCACCAAGCCTGAGTGAATATATGACAGAGGATGATGAGATAGTAGAGATTAATTATCCGGTATTGTCTTTCCCTGATAAAATAAAAAGTGTAGGATTTGATAAGCACCCAAATGTTGAAGGCAAACTTTTAGGCATCAAAGGTCAATACCTTATTTTTGATGAAAACAGGGTGTTAAATGTCAGAAAACATGAGGGATATTATATTCAGCTTAACGCTTAAAGTTTTTTAAATTATTGTAGCTTAAGAAGTAGAGTAGTTTAACTGAGATACTATTAAGCGCAGGTTCTTGCACTAAGTCAGAAACATTTCCGAAATAATCCAGTGATGTGTTAATGTTGCTGTTTGATAAAGATTGTTTCCATACCAGATTCAAAAAACTTCCTGGAGCAATTACCCATGAGTAGGTCATGTCTATGGTGAAGATGTTAAAGTTGTTATCGTGCACGGATTGATTAAGATCGTTGCTTCCGGTATAATCAATATCAGTAACCGAGCCGTTTTTCTCTAATTTGTAGAAATTCTTGTATTCAATGATAGACCAATAATGACGTGCTCTTAAAGAAATATCCATTCTGTTATTAAAAATATAATTAGCGGTTAATAAATTAGTGATGTTTTGCCTGTTTCTTCTCCCAAAAAGAGGGGCATCATCTATTGAAATAATATCAAAATTGTTAGTGAGTGCAAGTCCAACATCATTATTTTGAAAATCGTAGGTAAAATCGTAAATCATTGAAAATTTATCATTAAACCTAAACCTTGGGCTGAGGTAAATTGAATAGTCATACCGACCCGCTTCTGTTCTTTTGAGATAGCTGACTCTGACATCATATGCAAAGGCGTTGGCGTAATTTGATGATAAAAAAACACCAACTCTTTGCCCACCTGGTCTCTGATAAAAATAATCTGGTGTTCTGGCTTCGAAAAAGTCATTTTCATTAACAGGAAACAAAGTATAGTTTAGTCCGGCGAAAAGAAAATTTTTGAATGCACCTCCGGTCTCCGAATACACGCTAAAATTTTCAAAATTATCTGGATTGTGTAGTCTCTGGTAATCCAATTCCATTTCAGCCCAAAATCGAATTAATTTCCAAAAAGGCTCCCAGGTACGGTAGCCCGCATAATAATTTAAGTTTTTATAATTATTACGAAGTAAGAATCCAAGGTCATTATTGTTAAAGTTTTCGTCAATGATTTCGCCAGAAATATTGGTTATAAATTTGCCGGCATATTTTCCGGTTTCAAGATAGTATTGCTGGCCTATCTCAGTACCATCATTGTTAAATATTTGGGAGTTGGAGATGTTTCCGTTAATCTTAAACCGTTCAGAGCGGTCAAACAAATCGAATAATAGGGCGGATACATTGGCATCATATGTACTGCCAGATCTCCAAACATTAGAATTGGCAAATGTAATACTGGAATTATGTTGAAGGTTTTGATCGAGAACCAGGACATTATAATTGGTTAGCGGACTGGTTTGAATGATTCTTTCAGTACCCGTAATGCTATCCAGAATGTGGACATTTGTTGCTAAACTTGTTCCATTCAATACGCCAATACCAAGGCCCTTTTTTGTTCTGCCAGAAAACTTTGTGGCATTAATCAGTTGTGCATTATTTTTTTCCTGAACAATAACCTCATTCGAGTCCAGGTCATTTAAAAGATGTTGGTTAACAGGTCTTCCTCCAAGCCGTCTGCTGTAAAATAATTCTCCTTTATTGTATAGTTCAATGCCTTCGGTAAAAAACTGTCTGAATTCATCAAATCGAATTTCATATGGAGAAATATTCAGGACCTGATCATCAAAACGAACTTGGCCAAAGTCAGGGACTAAGGTCATGTCCAGGGTAAATGCATCATTAACACCGTATTTTAAGTCCATTCCTCCATTAAGCGCCGGTCGGACGGTTTTATCCTTAACATCAATATATCCGCTTACATATGGAAACAGGGCAAGCCTTATCGGAGATTCAATATTTTTAATTCCTGTTAAATTGCCAAATTGCGACAGGTAATTCAGCTTTGTGGCATCATAAAATTGCCAATTACAGTCTTCTCTGTTTCTGCGAATGTGTCTTGTAAAGTTTACTTTCCAATTTTGAATTGGTTGATTTGGAAAACGAAAAGCAGCAAAGGGGATTCTAAATTCTGCCACCCATCTGTCATCATAACATTTAACAGCGCTATACCATACTGCATTCCAGTTCCTGTCAATATTGTCAGGGCTGTGTACTTCGTCTACCTGAACACCGGCAGCAGTAACCAAAAAACCAAAAGCACTGGTACTCGCACCATAGGTATCAATTACTAAACCGAACAGATCAGCATTTCCAAAATCATCACGTCTGGACAGTGTTTTTGTAATACTGTCAGGGTGTGCTTCATACATGGTAGCAAACACATAAATTGCTTCATTGTCATACACCATTTTTACACTTGTGTTCTGAGTAGAGGGTTTTCCGGCATTAGGTGTGGTTTGGGTAAATCCCTGACTTTCCTGAGTGTTTTGCCAGATAGGTTCGGAATCCAAACCATCTATCAAAATTTTAGAATCTGCTTTTGAAAGTGTTAAAGTCCTTATTTCATTCGCTTGTGAATTTAGCGAGTAAATACATGTTAATAATAGAATTATTGTGGCCTTCAACTATGATAGTTTTTCGTTGTTATGGTGTCTTGAATGGTCACGTTTGGTTTTTTTGTCCAGATTTTTGATTAATGCCTTTTCCAAATCTATTCCTGTTTGGTTAGCAAGACATATTAAAACCCAAAGTACATCCGCCATTTCGTCACCAAGATCCTTTTGTTTATCAGATTCTTTTTCTGATTGTTCACCATACCTTCGGGCAATTATCCTTGCTACTTCACCAACCTCTTCAGTCAGTTGTGCCATATTTGTTAATTCATTAAAGTAACGAACACCGTATGTTTTTATCCAATCATCAACTAATTTTTGAGCTTCGTTTATTGTCATTTTATTCTTTGTTTTTTGAGTCAATTACTATCGTTACAGGACCATCATTGATCAACCTGACCTGCATGTCTGCCCCAAATTTACCTGTTTTTATTTTTCCGGGGAGTAAATTTTCCAGTTGAGATACAGTATAATTATAAAGTGGAATGGCATGATCAGGATGTGCTGCTTTTACAAAGGAAGGACGATTACCCTTTTTAGTGCTGGCATAAAGTGTAAACTGGCTGATAACTAAAATAGAGTTTCCTGTATCTTTTACTGAAAGATTCATTTGGTTTTGGCTATCTGCAAAAATTCTCAGATTAATTATTTTTTTAACTATCCAGTTAATGTCTTCCCTGCTGTCATCAGCAGTAAATCCTACAAAAACTAATAATCCCTTGTCTATACTGCCTATTATGTTTTCGCTAACTGTTACACTGGCTTCAGATACCCGTTGAATAACTACTTTCATTTTTTGTACATATTTTTTCGGTAGTTTTCACTTTCATCCTCTTCAAACATTTGAACATAATTAAAGTAACGGGATTCATCAATTTCACCTGTTTCAACAGCGTGTTTAATGGCGCAGTCCGGTTCATTAATGTGTATACAATTACTAAACTTACAGCTGTCTTTGAGTGCTGACATTTCAGGAAAATAGTGCCATAAAATATTTTTGTCAAAATCGATAAGTCCAAATGCTCTTATTCCGGGTGTGTCAATGATGTAACCACCTTCTGGTAAGGGGTGCATTTCAGCAAATGTAGTGGTATGCTGTCCTGAAGAGTGGTGAGCAGAAATAGCTTTTGTTTTAAGGTTTAGTCCTGGTGCCAGTGAGTTTATAAGTGTTGACTTACCCACGCCACTATGGCCACCAAACATCACTTTTTTATCTTTTATTTCTGATTTTAAAAATGCTATACCATGCTTGGTTGTCGCAGAAATATTGATGCAACGATATCCTATCTTCTCATAAACCTGCTTAAATTCATCTATTATTCCAAGTTCATTTTCAGTAAAGAGATCAGTTTTATTAAATAATAAAGTAACTGGTATGTGATAGGCCTCAGCGGTAACTAAAAACCGATCAATAAAACCTGTTGTTGTTTCAGGTTCAATCAGTGTAACTAACAAATATACATGGTCAATATTAGCCGCAAGTATATGAGAACGCTTACTTAGGTTAACAGACTTTCTGATGATGTAGTTTTTTCTTGGAAGAATCTTTTTAATAATGCCTTCCTGTTTTTCTTCATCTTCAGTTTGAAACTCAATTTCGTCCCCAACAGCAACAGGGTTAGTTGTTTTAATGCCAGAAATCCTGAGTTTTCCCCGGATTCGACAGTCCCAAATATTATTTCGATCGTCGATAACCTTATACCAGCTTCCTGTCGACTTTATAACAATTCCTTTCTTCAGATTCTTTTTTTAGCAAAAATAGAACTATTCTTTAGATTAACCTTCTCATGAACTCAGGTTAGATTAAATTCATCATTGAAATTGTTAATTATTGTTTATTTGAATTTGTTTAGCTTAAAAAATGGTTACCTTTACGCTTTTCAAAATGGATGACAGAGGTTAAGCAATTGAAATACGATAAGGCTTATTTGAGGATTGCCAGAGAATGGGCCAAATTATCATATTGTGAGCGAAAAAAAGTAGGGGCCATAATTGTAAAAGATAATATGATTATTTCTGATGGATATAATGGAACGCCATCAGGTTACGTGAACTGTTGTGAAGATGAGAATGGAGAAACACAATGGTATGTTTTGCATGCTGAAGCTAACGCAATTCTTAAAGTAGCTAAGTCGACTCAGTCGGCGAAAGGAGCAACGCTTTACATTACTTTGTCGCCTTGTAAGGAATGTAGTAAATTGATTATTCAGTCAGGAATCACAAGAGTGGTTTACAATGCTAAATATAAAGATACAGCAGGGATCGATTTTTTAGAGCAGTATGGAATCGAGACTGAATTAATAGAAGATCTTTAGAATGATAAAAGAAACAAACAGATTTTTGATTCCATTGATTATTGCAATGGTTTTTGGTGCAGGTTTATGGGTCGGGACACTGTTTATGCCTAAAAATACTGTTCAGGTAGTTGAAACCCAAACTAATTCTAAAATATCAACCATATTAGGTCTGATTGATAACAGGTATGTTGATTCAGTAGATTATAATCTTTTACTTGAGAGTTCTATTGAGGGGATGATCCAAAAATTAGATCCTCACAGTCAGTATATCCCACCAAAGGATCTGGATTATGTTAACGAGCAATTAGATGGTCAGTTTGGGGGGGTCGGTATTCGTTTTCTGATTCATGAAGATACATTAGTGGTTACACATGTTTTGAAGCAGTCCCCTTCAAAAATTGCCGGTTTATTGCCAGGAGATAGAATTCTACAAGTTGATGATTCATTATTGGTAGGCAAAAAACTGAATAATAAAATGGTGATGGACCTGTTAAAAGGAAGACCTGATACTCAGGTTAATTTAAAAGTTTACAGAGCCGGAGAAAAATTACCTATTGCTATTACAAGAGGCATTATTTCAGTAAATAGTATTGATGCCAATATTATGCTTTCTGATGAAGTAGGATTTATTAAGTTAAGTAGTTTTACTGTTAATTCTGCTCGTGAGTTTGTTGCTGCAGCACGACAATTAAAGAAAAAAGGAATGAAAAAATTGATTTTCGACCTGAGAAATAATGGCGGTGGATTTTTGGAGGCAGCTAAGCAAATTTCAGATCAGTTTTTAGCCACTGATAAATTGATTGTTTATACTGAAGGTAGAAAAACGGGTCGAATGAATTACTATTCCAGTCGCGAAGGAATACTTGAGGACGTGGAAGTGATTGTTATAATTAATTCAAATTCGGCATCAGCCAGTGAAATAGTGGCAGGAGCTATTCAGGATAATGACAGAGGGTATATTTTAGGAAGACGATCGTTCGGAAAAGGATTGGTTCAGGACCAGCAGGAATTTAGTGACGGAAGTGCCCTGAGGCTTACAATTTCAAGGTATTATACACCAACTGGAAGAAGCATTCAGAAACCTTATGGTGATGAAATAGATTACGAGAATGATTATTATAAAAGGTATGAGAGTGGAGAGCTGTTTAATGAAGACAGTTTAAAAGTAGTTGATTCATTAAAATATAAAACGCCGGGAGGACGAATAGTGTATGGTGGTGGAGGGATTTATCCGGACTATTTTGTGCCAAATGATACTATGGGGGCATCCTATTATCTGACAATGCTGTATTATGGTTCTGCTTTTAATCAATGGGTGTTTAAGTATTTAGATGGAAAGCGCGATAAATGGGAAGATTTTAACATGTTTAACAGTAAGTTTCAGGTAACGGAAAAACTGTTTGATGATTTCCTTAATTATTCTGAAAGCCAGTTGAAGATTACCAAAAATGATTCAGATATTATCAGGTCAAAGCGTGTAATAAAGAACAGGATTAAAGCCGAGATTGCCCGTCATCTTTTTGAAGAAAATGGCTACTACCAAATCTATCTGGAGGATGATCTGGACGTGAAAACAGCACTATCTAAGTTTGAGTCTTAATTGGTAATTTGGACCGAGAAATTACCATCCCAATTCGTAAAGTATTGTCTTAATCCCCATTGAGCAGGTCCTTTGGTAACTGTTCCGTCAAGAATGCTGTACTGTGAGGAAGAGCATGGATCATTAATTGTGAAAAAATCACTGGGATCAATTTCGGCTGTTGCACAAGTTGAATCAGGTTGGTAAGTTGTGTGCCTGTCAAGGGCAACAAACGAATCAAAATTTCTATACACAATTATTCCCCTTGATCCACCGGCTACATAAGCCCATCCTCCCGGATTATTCAGTTCCTGATAGGCTGGTAAATTTAAGTTAATGTATATGTTTACGGGCAGATTTGGTATTGGATGTTCAGACTTGTTATCACAAGCAAATAAAAAAAATGGAAAGAGGAAAAGAAGAATTATTCTGTTGTATATTTGCATAATTATGAAAAGTAAATTAGCGTCCTGTATTGCAAAAATAGGTATAATTATCGGATTATTATTTGTGTTCCCAACAACCAATTTTGCTCAGGATAGTGGCGCTAAATCGGTGAAGTCCTATAAAAAAGGAGGAAAATCAAAAACAATCAATTCAAGCTATAAGGCTCGTAACCGAAAATCCAAACGAAATGTTAAAAAGCAAAGTAAGGCAGTTCGTAAGCGATCAAAGCGGGCAAAAAAGAATGCAATTAGACGTCAAAAAAGGATGCGTCAACATTAAAAAAAAGAGGGTTATTAAGGGGGATTAGACTTGTATAAAATCACCTCAAATTCTTTATAATACCCTTTATGAAATGGAATTTCCGGGTTATTTTTGTTAAGCGAATCAAAAGTTAAATTTTTGTTAAAAATAATTTGGCGGTTCAGATTTAAAATATCTATATTTACCGCTCTAATGTATTTTAAGGAAATTTAACAAATACACGTACTTATGCTAACAAAGATTAAATTTTTATTTATAACATTCTTATTGTCATCAAGTTTTGCTTTTTCTCAAACTGGTGTGGGGACAATAAAAGGGGCGGTTAAGGATAAAGAAACCGGAGAGGAATTGCCATTTGTAAAGGTAGTTGTATATCAGAATGGTAACCAGATGGGATATGCTTCAACCGGATTGGATGGTAAGTTTATTATACCTTCTTTGCCTCCGGGAGAATATGATGTTGAAATGAGGTTTGTGGGATACCAAACCAAGAGAGAAGAAGGAGTTGTTGTAAATAGTGATAGATATACTATTAGGAACTACGATTTATCAGTAACAAGTGAAATGCTTGATGTTGTTGAAGTTGTACATTATGAGGTGCCTTTAATTGATAAAGATGGTGGTGCATCAGGAGCAACGGTAACCAGAGATGATATTTCGAAAATGGCGGCCAGATCTGCCTCAGGTGTTGCAAAAACTGTTGGTGGTGTACAATCTACTGAAGATGGTGGAGAAGGAGTAAGTATCAGGGGAGCAAGAAACGGATCTACTTACTATTATATAGATGGTATAAAAGTAAGAGGGTCTTCAAGTTTGCCAAAATCCGCTATTCAAGAGGTAGCTGTAATTACCGGAGGTTTACCTGCAAATTATGGTGATGTAACCGGTGGTATTATTTCAATTACAACAAGAGGACCTTCAGCGAAATATTTTGGTTCTGCTGAGGTGGTGACTTCAGGGTTTTACTTTCCTGGTGATAAAGATGCGGATCCTCTTGGATATGACGCTAATGTATATGGGTTAGATAAATATGCATATAACTTGGTTGAGGGAATGATTTCAGGACCTTTATTAATGAAGAAAGATTCGACTGGGAAATCTAGCGGGAGACCGATTCTTGGTTTCTTCTTGTCAGCTAACTTTACTGATCAAATTGATGGAAGACCATTAGCAAATGGTGGAGGTTACAGAATTAAAGAAGCAGTAAGAGACAGTTTATTGGATTTTGAAAATGGTATTGGACCACTTAGACCTAACTCAGAAGGAACAGGTACTTATTATAATGCAGAGTTCCTTAACGAGAATGATTTTGAGCAGGTGAAATGGAGAATGAATTCCAGAAGAAGAAATTATTCTGCTGCAGGTAAAATTGATGTAAATGTTGGTCCTTCAATGAACTTGGCATTTGGTGGTTCAATGAATTACGGAGGTGGAAAATCTAACAGCTTTTTCAACAGTTTAATGAACTTTGATAATTTCGGAGAGACAGTTAATTACGATTGGAGGGTTTACGGTAAGTTTACACAACGTTTCAATAATAATGTTGAAGGTTCTACAGCAAGAATTAAATCAGCCTATTATTCATTAATGGTTGATTATTCTCAATCTCATGGTCGTTTTAATGATGCAACACACGAGGATAGATTATTTAACTATGGTTATGTTGGGAAATTTAAAACATTAAGACGTAATTCATATGCGCCAACATTAAACGGTGATAGTTTAGTACACAACGGATGGGAAGAATATCTTGTTGAGTTTGAAGCATCAGAAGAAAATAAGGCATTTGCAGCAATTACTTCTCAGTACTATAATATATACGAAGGTCAGGTTGATGGATTGTATGAAAATTTAACACAAATTCAGCAAGGTGGGGGATTGATTAATGGTAATGTACCATCAAGTGTATACGGTTTATGGGGGAATATTGGAACACCTTATAATTTTTACGGATACAACCAGGGAGATCAGTTAAGAATTACTGGTTCAGGAACAATCAACCTGAATGATCACGCGATTTCTTTAGGATTTGAATATGAGCAAAGATGGGATAGAGCATTCTCTTCAAGAGGTGGTGGACCAATCGGATTGTGGACTTTAGGTCGTCTGTATTTAAATAGTCACATTAAAGAGTTGGATCTTAATAACTCAACTTTTCAGTATGAAGGTACTTTCCCAAGAATCAGCTATGGAAGATTAAATGCTTCTCCAGGTGCTTATGGTGGACAAGAAGAAGGAGATAACCAATACTTCTTTGATTATTCAGTTAGAAAAGCATTAGGTGAGCAAAATGGATTATCAGGAGATGAATTAGAGGCCTTTATTGACGGAACAGACTTTATCAATTTAGATGAATTAGATCCTAACTTCTTTAAATTGTCTATGTTCTCTGCTGATGAATTATTAAACTCAGGTGATCAGTATTTTACTTGGTATGGGTATGATCATACCGGAGAAAAGGTAAAAGGGAATACTAACATTAATGAGTATTTTGATAAAACTGATGAAAATGGAAACTTCGTTAGAAATATAGGTGCTTATCAGCCGATTTATATTTCCGGATATATTATGGATAAATTTGCTTTTGATGACATTATTTTCAATGTTGGTTTAAGAGCAGATATATTTGATGCCAATCAACCGGTATTAAAAGATCCATATTTAATTTATGGTGCAAGAACAGCTAAGGAAGTATCTTCAATTAATGGTAATGCAGTAGTTCACCCAGAAAATATTGGTGATGACTATGTAGTATATGTTAATGATGTTGACGATCCTACTTCAATTAATGGTTATAGAAACGGAAATGTTTGGTATGATGCCACAGGTTTGGAAGTGGATAATCCTGCATTAATTGAAGGATCAAAAGGTATTGCTCCATTATTAATTAACCCTGATGCAACTTCTCCTACAGCGGATGACTTTGAAGATTATAAAGCGCAGATTAATTTCATGCCTAGAATCGCATTTTCATTCCCTATTTCAGATGAAGCTTCGTTTTTTGCACATTACGATATCTTAACAAAAAGACCAACAGGTGATAATGTTTTCAATCCAACTGATTACCAATTCTTAAATGCAAGAAATGAGATTGTTGCAAACCCTAATCTATTGCCTGAAAAGACAATTGATTACGAAATTGGATTCCAACAGGTATTGACTAAAACGTCTTCAATCAAAATCTCTGCTTTCTATAAAGAGCAAAGAGATGAGGTTCAGTTGATCAATGTGGTAAATGCTTATCCAAATACCTACAGAACTTATGGTAACAGAGACTTTGGTACTGTAAAAGGAACAACGGTATCATATGATTTAAGAAGAACAGGTAATATCAGATTAAATGCTTCTTATACATTACAGTTTGCTAATGGTACCGGTTCAAATGCTAACTCTGCTGCAAGTTTAATTAATGCAGGGGAACCAAACTTAAGAACAATTAGTCCTTATGACAGAGATCAGCGTCACGCCTTTACTTTAGTAGTAGATTACAGATATGGTGAAGGTAAAGACTACAATGGTCCGAAAATAAATAATTTCGGTGTGTTCGAAAATACTGGATTGAATGTTACAGCAAATGTTAATTCAGGAACACCATATTCTCGTCAGCAGGCAATTACTGCTATTGGAAACTCTGCCGGATTGGAAGGAACTTTGAATGGTTCAAGAAAACCATGGAATTACCTTGTTTCGGCTCAGTTAGACAGAAACTTTGGATTGGAGTTTGGAAAAGATGATGAAAAGAAAAAAGCAGCATATTTAAATGTTTACTTAAGGGTTAGTAATGTATTCAATATCATTAATGTGTTGAATGTTTACAGAGCAACTGGAAACCCAACTGATGATGGATTCTTATTGTCCGCATTGGGGCAGAATGTAACGAACAGCCAGTTGGACCCAACATCATATTTTGATTATTATTCTTTCAGAGTAAGCAATCCATATAATTTGGGTATACCAAGAACAATCAGATTAGGAGTAAAATTTGATTTTTAATTTACATTTTCACAAGACAAGAAGTTAGAAAGTATGAAAAAGATAGGATTAAGTATATTATTAGTTTTAGGATCTTATGCCAGCTTCGGTTATAAGACGCCAAATTCTAATAGTAATAGTGGGATAGAAAGTAGAGCAGCAGGTTGTGCAACCTCGACCGAGTCAATTTTCTTAGATTATAATAATGTTAAGGCAATTATTGAGACCGGGGGAGTACTTTGGACTGACAGAGCTTCGGATAGAGCAGCTTATGAGGTTCCAAAGACAGATGAATTTATTAATAGTCCAAAGGTAATCTATGCAGGTTCACTTTGGATGGGAGGAACAGATGTTAATGGTCAGTTACGTATTGCAGCAGCAAGATTCGTAAATGATGGACCTGATTTTTGGTCAGGACCACTATCAACATTCGGAGGAAGCCCGGGTAATTATGATGCTTCAGTACCTCAGGACGCTGACTTAAACGTAATTCGTGCCTATGGAGACGCTGAAATTACAGCTGATGAATGTTCTAAGTATGACAGATTCTTCACGATTGAAAAGAGTTTAGTTCAACGGTTTATTGCTTGGTGGAATTGTGATCAGGGATTATTAACCGGAAGTGATTGTAACGGAGTAACACCAATCAGTGATGATTCTCTTAGAGCTATTCTTGAATGGCCTGCACACGGAGACCCTGGTTTAGGACAAGATTACTATTTAGCTCCTTTTTATGATAATCCAAACGGACCGGAAGGTGCAAACGGAGTTTACCGACCACTTATTGATGGAGATTATCCGTGGTATGATATTGAAGGTGAAGTAGATTGTAGAGCTGACAGAAGGGTAACATTATTTGGTGATAAAACCTTTTGGTGGGTATTTAATGATAAAGGAAATGTTCACCAGGCTTCACAAGGTGAGCCAATTGGTATGGAGATCAGAGCTCAGGCTTTTTCATTCACAACGAATGACGAAATCAACAATATGACCTTCTATAATTATGAAATGATTAACAGAGGTACTCAAACATTGTTTGATACTTATTTTACACAATATGTTGATGCTGATATCGGAAGATCAGGTGATGATTATGTTGGATGTGATGTTGCAAGAGGTCTTGGATTTGCTTATAATGGTGATGCTGATGATGATGGAGCAGGAGGAGGAAACCCTTTTGGTTTAAATCCACCGGCTATTGGAATTGACTTCTTTGAAGGACCTTATCAGGATCCTGATGCAGGAGCAATTAATTTTCCTGGAACAGTTTCAGGTGATAACCCACTAACGGAAAGTACACCTGAAGGTGCTGCATTGGCTTTTGAATATGATGGTATTCCTTATGAAGGATTAGGGATTGGATATGGTGATGGTATAGCAGATAACGAGCGTTTAGGAATGAAAAGATTCTTCTACTATAATAATGCTGGTGGAATTCTGGGTGACCCTAGTATAGCTGCTGAATTTTATGGATTCATGCAAGGATTCTGGGGAACCAGTGGTAACCCGCACACATTTGGTGGTAACGGTTTATCAGGTTCTGTGCCATGTCAATATATGTTCCCGGGAAATTCTGACCCTGCAGGTTGGAATACAGTAGCCTCAGGTCAAAGTGCAGCAGTTTCGGCTGGTGTTGAGTGGTCAGAGGTAAGTGAAGGAAACCCTCCTGCTGACAGACGTTTTGCTCAGGTTGCGGGACCATTTACATTGAGACCGGGAGCACTGAACAACTTAACTGTTGGAGTGGTTTACGGAAGAAGCTTTGAAGGTGATTTATTAGCATCTGTAAATGCAATGAAGGCGGCTGATACGAAAGCTCAAAATCTATTTGATGCTTGTTTTGAAATATTGGAGCCACCTTTGGCACCTAAGTTGACTATTCAGGAAATGGAAAATGAATTAATCTTATTATTAGATGGTTCTACTCCTGGAACTGAGGACTACGTTAAAGTAGATGAAGTGAATATACCAAGAGAAGATGATGAAGGAAACCCGTACGACAGAGAGTACAAATTCCAGGGGTATCAGGTATTCCAGATGGTTAATGCAGAAGCATCTGTAAGTGACATTTTTGATAACACTAAAGCCAGATTAGTTGCTCAGTGTGATATTCAGGATGGAATTTCAAAATTAGTAAACTATGAGTACAATGAGCAGGATGAAATTTCTGAGCCTAAAGTTAAGGTGGTAGGAAATGATGAAGGTATATTCCACTCTATTAAACTGACAGAAGATGAGTTTGCAATTGGAGACAGAAGATTAGTAAATCACAAGAAGTATTACTATATCGCTGTATCTTATGCACACAATGAATTTTTAGAGTATGATCCTAATACTTCAGAAGGAATTAACGGTCAAAAGTTACCTTACCTATTGTCTAGACGTTCAGCTACATTTGGTGAAATAGAAACTGTGGTTGGTATTCCACATAATCCAAGTGTTGAAGCTGATGGAACAAGTTTCGGAACATATTATGGATGGTCTCCTAGAATTACACAGCTTGAAGGTATTGGAAATGGTGGAAGAGAGTTAAATTTAACTCCTGAAGCTACAGCCACTATTTTAGCAAATAATGAACTAACTGAAGTTGAATATGATAATGGATTTGGACCTATTGATGTTAAGGTAATAGACCCGTTAAATGTACAGGCAGGAGATTTTGAAGTAACATTTGATAAAGATGCCAGTGATAAAAGAGGTGGTATGAATGATACTACCAGTTATACAGTTACAAGAACGGCTCCTGATGGTTCGACTGAAACAGTTGACTCAAGATACGCTATTGGTTTTGGAGACGAGTTATTGATTCCTGAATGGGGTATCTCAGTTACTATCAAACAAATTAAGTATGAGAATGTTGATCAGGCTAGTCCTACAGCATGGTCTACATTACCAATTACATCAAGTATTGATTTTGATGATTCTTCTAAGATTTGGTTAACAGGGGTTGTCGATACAGATCAGAATTATCCTGCTAACTGGATACACGCCGGAACTAATGTTGAACCTACCGAAGATGATCCAACATGTTCACCTAACCTTTGGATAAGAAACCCTTGTTATTACTATGACAGACAACCAACAACTGACCCTGGTCAGGAGTGGGAAGGATTGGTAAATGGTACAATTTCAGGTTACGAATACTTAGGATATGAAGTATATGGAATGCCTTTAGGAAGACCTGGTGATGATCCGTCTACTGAAGATAATGAGAGTTATTTTTCTTCATTGGTAAGTTCATTTAACTCATCAAGAATTGAAAATATGCATGATGTTGATATCGTTGTAACTACCGACAAGTCAAAATGGACTAAATGTGTTGTTATTGAAATTAACGATAATGAAAATCAAACTATTGGCGGATCGGATGTACTTGAAATAAGAAATCAAACTTCAGTAGATAAAGAAGGAAACCCGGTAGCTGATGAAAATGATGTTGGAATGGGATGGTTCCCTGGGTATGCAATAAATGTAAACACAGGACAGAGACTTAATATGGCGTTTGGTGAAAATTCATGGTTAACTGGTGAAAACGGAAGAGACATGATTTGGAACCCAACTTCAAATTATTCAAGCTCTACAGGAGAGCCACTGTTTGGAGGAATGCATTATGTTTATGTTTTCAATGCCGGAACAGATTCTGATGAAATGCCTGTATATGATGAAGGTGCATTTATCTATGAGAATTTAGATAAGAAAACAAATGCTGGTCACAGAGCTGTGTTTACAGCATTAACATGGGTGTGGGAGCCAATGTTAGTAGAATTCCACGAATTATTGGAAACAGATGTTAAGGTAAAAGTAAGAATTAACAAGCCTTATGCTGAGAGAGAAGAAACTGAGGGAGCTAATAAAGGAAGACCTAAGTATTCGTTTAGCATTACTGAAGAAGACAGAGTAAGAACTGCTGTTACAGCAGAGTTGGAATCAAGATTGGATATTATAAATGTTGTGCCTAATCCATATTATGCTTATAGCGAATATGAAACAGGAAGACTGGATAATAGAATTAAGATTACTAACTTACCTGAAAGATGTGAAGTGAGAATATTCAATATGCAAGGTTCACTGATCAGAGGGTTTAGTAAGGATGATCCGTTGACATCTTTGGAATGGGATTTAACGAATACAAAAGGAGTGCCGATTTCAAGTGGAGTTTATGTCATCCACGTTGAAATACCTGGAGTTGGTGAGAAAATACTGAAATGGTTTGGAACTATGCGTCAGGTTGATTTAGATAATATATAAAAAAGGATTTATTAAAAAACGGACTATGAAAATTAAGAATCTATTTAATAAAACTGCTTTATTCGGACTTACTTTGATGATGTCAGCTACCTCGTTTGCAGGTAATGGTGATCGGATAGGTTCGGCTGGAGCGACCGAGTTATTAATTAATCCCTGGGCTAGAGGAATTGGAATGGGTGATGCCGGTGTAGCGAGTAATATTGGCCTTGCAGCAACATATACTAATATCGCGGGGTTGGCATTTACGCCAAAAACAGAGATAATGTTTGACAGAACAAACTGGTTGGGAGGAGCAGGAATAGCTATGAACTCTGCTGGTTTAGCGCAAAGAATTAACGAGTCTACAGTGTTTTCAGTAGCCATTGTATCTATGTCATTTGGTGAAATTGATATTACTACTGTTGATCAGCCTGAAGGTGGTATAGGTGAGTTTTCGCCACGTTATAATAACTTTAATGTTGGTATTGCGCATGAATTCTCAAAATCTATTTATGCGGGAATGAATGTAAAAGTGATTTCTGAAGCAATTTCAAATATCAGAGGTAATGGTATTGGATTAGATTTTGGAATCAGATATGTAACAGGTGAGCAGGATAATATAAAATTTGGAATTACTTTAAAAAATGTTGGACCAACTATGAATTATTCAGGTGATGGTTTAGCAAAATTAATCCTTTATCCTGAAACTGATGAGTTGGCTACTTTAGAGCAAAGATCAAGTTCATTTGAATTGCCTTCACTTTTATCAGTAGGAGCTGCTTATGATTTTAATTTTACTGAAGTGGATAAGCTGACTTTAGCTGGAACATTTTCAGCAAATTCATTCTCATATGATCAAATCAGAATAGGAGCTGATTATGCCAAAGAAGTTGGTCAGGCTGCTTTTCATGTAATGGCAGGATTTATCTACGAAAAAGGTATCTTTGACAGTGATTTTGTTATTGATGGAAGAGCAACCGCATTAAGTGGTTTAACTGCCGGACTTTCAGTTGATGCAATTGTAGGTAAAAATGCTAATAACTTAGGAATTCAGTATTCGTACAGAACTGTTACTAAGTTTAATGGAATCCATACTATAGGCCTTGCTATTAGCCTGAAATAAAAAAAATATTTATATTTGTACTACAAGAGAGTCCTAACAGGGCTCTCTTGTTAGTTTTATAGAAATTAATCACATCATGTCTGATATAAGTTACTACACAGAAGAAGGGTTGAAAAAATTAAAGGATGAATTACATCAATTGGAAACAGTTGAAAGGCCTTTTATTACACAACAAATTGCTGATGCCAGAGATAAAGGAGATTTATCGGAAAATGCTGAATACCATGCAGCAAAAGAGGAACAGGGGTTGCTTGAAACGAGAATTGCTAAATTAAAAGCAATTGTATCAAACGCACGATTAATTGATGATTCGAAGGTTGATAATTCCAAAGTATATATCTTATCTAAAGTGACAATTAAGAATGTAGCTAATAATGCTACTATGGAATATACTTTAGTTGCTGAAAATGAAGCAAACTTAAAAGAAAAGAAAATCTCTATTGATTCACCATTTGGAAAAGGTCTGTTGGGAAAAGAGGTTGGAGATATTGCTGAAATTCAGGCGCCAAATGGCATCATGAAATTTGAAATCCTGAATATTTCTCGATAATGGGTAGTATATTTTCTAAAATTGTAACTGGCGAAATTCCAAGCTATAAAGTAGCAGAATCTGATGAATTTCTTGCTTTTTTAGATATCTCCCCCTTACAACGGGGACATGTATTGGTTATACCAAAAGAGGAAACTGACTATATTTTTGATATTGAAGATAATCAATTGGCTAAAATGATAGTCTTTTCTAAGTCAGTAGCAAGGAAAATAAAATCTGCATTTCCTTGTGAACGAATAGGTGTAACTGTTATTGGTTTGGAAGTTCCACATGCTCATATTCATCTTGTTCCGATTGATTCAATGTCTGACATGAACTTTGCAAATGAAAAATTAAGTTTAAATTCTGATGAGATGACAGAAATTGCTGAAAAAATTAGGAACCAAGAATAAAAAAATATTAAATTTGCACCGCACTTTACCTGAGTGGCAGTCCTGATACTAATCGGGATGACAGACTTGCCTGAGTGGCGGAATTGGTAGACGCGCACGACTCAAACTCGTGTTCCACTGGAGTGCCGGTTCGACCCCGGCCTCAGGTACTAGACGGGACAAGTTCTTATTTTTAGAGCTTGTCCCGTTTTTCTTTCCCTGCAAATCCTCCTGAAATAAAGGGATTGAGGAAAATAGCAAGTTTACTCTTTCGGTTCGATAATGGTGTTTTTCATGATTATATACAATTCCTTGAGGAAACACAATCTTTTGAATCCGCTTCTTTTCTTCAATATCACCAGAAAGCCATGCCTGTGGGAGATTCAAAGCGTCTTCAACAGCATTATCTGTTGCTTTTTCAAGGTTCGATAATTTAAATTGAGAGTTTTCGATTTTTTCGTACAGTTCATTGATTTCATCATCAAATTGACCTTTGTGCTTTACATATAACTCTCGTTCTATTTCTCCCAAAACAAATCGCCGTTCTATCTTTTCTAAGTTTCCTTCTAACTCGGTCACTTTTTTATTGAGTCCTATTGTGGTGTTTATGCTTTCCTCATGAATTTGAACAAAAGCTTCCATCATCATTTGCTTTATTGGTTCTCTCCATTTCTCCGATTTTAATTGGTAGCCTGAAAGTAAATCAACAAAAAGTTGGTGCATTTTTTTTGCACTAACATTCTCTCTACTTCCTATGCGGTTATTCTTGTAGTAGTATAAGTTCTGTAGATACCCCAAAAATCAGGACAGTGAGTTTAGATAACTAAATTTACTAAAATGACACGAAGAAAATTTACATCAGCGTTCAAGACAAAAGTGGTTTTGGAAGCATTGAAAGAGCGAACAAGTCTGGCAGATCTAGCTCAGAAGTATGAACTTCAACCCACTCAGATCAGCGCATGGAAACGAGAGTTTTTAGATGGTGCCTCTGAAGTCTTTGATAAAGGGAAGAAGAGTAAGAAAAGTGAAGCTGAATTGGAAAAAGAACGACTGTTAAAGACAATTGGTCAACAAAAGATCGAGATTGATTTTTTAAAGGACGCCTTGCGTTAAATCCCATTCAAAAACGCCGAACAATGATACGCAGGGGTCATTCCAATTTAAGTGTAGTCAAGCAGTGTGAGCTTTTGAATATCCACAGGTCTGGACTGTATTATAAGTCCAGAGGAGAAAGTGAATTAAACCTTCAACTTATGCGTGAAATGGACGAGCATTACCTCCATCATCCTTTTAAAGGAGCTAAACGAATGTGGGTATGGTTGACTAAGGACAAGGGGTATAATGTGAGTAGAAACCGCATAGAAAGACTTTATTACAAAGTCATGGGGCTGAGAGCTATTATGCCTGGCAAACATACCTCAAGGCGCTGTAAAAGCCATCCCATCTATCCATACTTGCTGCGTAATCTCACAGTAGATCGACCCAATCAAGTTTGGGCTACCGATATTACCTACATCCCAATGGAAAAAGGATACATGTACCTGGTTGCTATAATTGATCTATACAGCAGGTATGTGGTCAACTGGAGCATCTCTAACAGCATGGATGCTAAATGGTGCCAGCAAACACTACAAGAAGCCATAGAAATGCATGGAAAGCCTGAAATCATAAACACAGATCAGGGAAGTCAATTTACCGCCGAAGAATTCACAGGGTTCGTGCTAAAACAGAATATTCGGTTAAGCATGGACGGGAAAGGTAGGGCCACAGACAATGCTTTTATTGAAAGACTCTGGAGAAACGTCAAATACGAAAAAATCTATCTCAATCCACCCAAAGATGGGCTGGATTTATACTTACTGATTAATGAATATTTTGACTATTACAACAATGAAAGAAGACACCAATCAATTGATTACGAAAAGCCGGCTAGCCGGTATCAAGCTGTTGCTTGATAATTATACTAACTTTAACTAAACCCTGTCCTAAGAAATGGTGTATCTACACCAAAAAAATGGGAAGGCTACATTATGCATTCAAATAATTTGAATCTTTTTAATTTATCTTTTCAGCTAGTATTATTGAAAATGTATGATACAAAAACTATTTTTGTTAAAAAACAAACGAAATTAATTACGCTTTTACATGTTATTTTAAATAAACATTAGGCTCCATAACTAATTATGACAATTACACTTATCGAAATAATAGTGGTTTTCAGTCTTATTCAAGGCTTATTATTTGGTTTTGTAACTTTTTTCATCAATAGGTTCAAAAATGGGAGAAATAAGTACCTGGGGCTTTCAATTTTTTTGCTTTCTTGGATAGGTATTGCAGAATTTTTGCAGGTTAAAAACCTTGATAAGATCAACTATACCCTTGATGTGTTTACTGATGATATTCCATGGATGTTTATCTTTTATATTCCTATGGTTGTTTACTTTTTAAAATCGGTTGACCACCGCATGAAAGAGAATAAAAAGGTTTGGCTTCTCACTATTCCATTTTTCATTTACCTTATATTAAATTTCTTTATTAATCTTGAGGTCGATTTTAACATTTTAACAATTGACTTTATTTCTGCAAATCAAAATTTGATTTTTACTACTCAGTTTTACGGAGCAATGCTATACACCGTGTTTTTATGCACATTAAGTTACTTCATTATAGTTAAAAGTAAAGTTTCAAAAGAAGAAAAAAAATGGATCGTTAAAATTTGGCTTTTCGGAGGATTGATTTTGATTACATGGGTAGTTGCTACTTTTTTGCCAGATGATATTTATGATAGTTTTAATGGGGATTTAACTTACCCGGTTTGGATCTTTATTGCTTTTTTTGTGTATTGGTTAACCTTTAAAGGCCTACTAAATTTAGAACTTGCACATGACCAATCAAAAATAAGTTCTTTACGTTCAATCGAACAGTCTATCAAAAAAAATGCTTCCGTCAAAAAAACTAACAATTTAACACTATCAGATCATTTTAGAAATTTTATTCAGCTCATAGAAAATGAGGCATTGTATCGAGAACCTGAAATGAATCGAGAATTGATTGCTGAAAAATTGAATGTAAGTCCTGGATATCTATCCGAAATAATTAGCTCTTCTACTGACCAAAAGTTAACATCAATCATCAATGCATACCGTATAGAAGATGCAAAAAAGATGTTGATTGATCCTAAATTTGATAAATACAGCATTATTGCAATTGGTTTAGAAGCAGGATTTAGCTCCAAATCTGCATTTTTTACTTCATTTAAGAAAATTACCGGATTGACTCCAAATCAATTCAAAATTGCAAGAAAATAAAGGAGTTCTAATTTGTCCAATCCTGACTTTTTAACACTTTAAAGTCATACCCGTGCTTTACTTTTGCACCAAAAGCCATTCAAATTCATCTAATGTGAATAGGGGTAAATGAGATTTGAATGGTCTCAAACTAAATAAATATTCATGAAATTCACCACACTTTGCATTTTAGGATTGGTATTATTTTCCTGTAAGAAAAATTCAACTTGTTATCAGGGAAACAATAAAGTAATTACCGAAACCCGATCAGTAGATAATTTTCATCATGTTGATCTAGCTACTTCAGCAAATGTCTATATTGAACAGGGCGCAACATACCAAATAAATGTTGAAACAAGTAAAAATTTACAAGCTATTGTTCAAACAGAAGTACGAGATGGTTTACTTTCCATATCCTCAAAAAAAGATAAATGTATTCAAGAACTTGAGACTTTAAATGTTTATATAAAAGCACCTAATCTTTCAAAAATTTCAATATCAGGTGCTGGTAGTATTTATATGCCAAATGAATTTGCAAACAATGCATTCATTGTTTGGTCTAGTGGAAGTGGCTCAATAATAATTGATAGTTTACAAACAGATGAATTATCTGTAAATGTATCAGGCAGTGGAGATACTCAAGTTAGTTGTATAGATAGCTTAACTAACATTGAAATATGGTCAAGCGGCGCAGGAGTAGTAGATTTGAAAAATACATTAACCGAAAATGTTACGGCCAATCTTTCCGGATCTGGAGATGTGAAAGTAACAACTAAAAATACTTTAAACGGCTCTATTTCTGGAAGCGGAAGTATTTATTATAACAACATTTATTCTCCAATAATTACCTCAAATATTTCTGGCTCTGGATCAATCCAATCCTTTTAAAAAAAATCAACATAATTAATCACTCTTTTTAAACAAAGTAATTCAATGAAAATTAGAAAAGGACTTCTATTAACTTGCCTGATGAGTATTGTTTTTTTATCCTGTAAAAAGGAAAAATTTGAGCATTATACTTTAAAAACTGAAATTATTCATTCAGATTCTGTGAATGACGAATATCAAATATATACACTGCTTCCTACTGATTATTCTCCCTCTAAAAAATATCCTGTTATTTATTTTCTGGATGGGAATTGGTACATTGATTTCTTTGAAAAAGAAATTAACAACCTGGTTTCAAACAATACAATTGAGCAATGCATTGTAATAGGAGTAGGCTATCCGCTAGATGGCGGATATAAGGAACTTTGCCCTCATTGCACCGACAAGGAAGATGATATCTTAATTCCACGTTTTAGAGATTTTACTTATCCAACAGTTGAAACCTGGACGATTCCAACAGGAGAAGGAGATAAGTTTTCTGCATTTCTGAATAAAGAACTTGTTCCAAAAATTGAAAATGAGTATGCTGTTGATACCACCCAAGAGTTTTTAATGGGGCATTCATTAGGCGGATTGAGCATGTTTTACAACATGTTTAACTATCCAAATGCTAAATTTGATGGATATGCCTCACTCAGTGCTTCATTGTATTGGGGAGAAGGATATACGTTGGCCATGGAAGAAGATTATTTCGAAAACAATGCTGATTTAAACACGCTGTTTTACATGGCTTATGGTTCTGCCGAATCTGGCAGCCTGGCAGCGCACAATGATGAAATGATAGACCGCATTAAAAGCCGAAATTATCCTTCCTTGAATTTTAAGACGGAAGTATTTAAAGGAGCAAGTCACAGACAGGTGTCATGGGAGGGTTTTTCAAAAGCAATTCAATTCTTATTAAATCAATAATCATGAAAAAACTATTAATAGCCCTACTTCTAATTTCATCAAGTGTGTTTGCTCAAACGTCGAATATAGAAGCAAACTTTATAATTGAACCCAATGAACCGTCCTATGGAGGAATAATCTCCTGTAACTACTATTTATATCAATCTTCCCAACATTATCGATTGAGCACAGGGATATATGGAGACTTTATTCGGACAAACGAAACTGTTGAAGACGAAGGAACTACGGGGCATACATTTGCCAATCAATTTGGACTTCAAGTTACTAATGAATTGACTTTCTTTCAAAAAAAGCAGCTTTTTTTCAACTTATCAGCCTATGGAGGATGGGGGTTCAGAGAAACGAAAGTAAATTTGAAATATCCTGATTTAAACGTTGATAGAGATTATAGTACAAACTATCACCATTTTGCTGCTGGACTTATTTTTAGAACCGGCTACTTATTTAATGGAAAATGGGGGCCACAGTTTATTATTAAATATGACTTCTCAAGGGTAATGGATGAGTATAGAAACATTCTTGGCGAAAAACCAGGCTTCATATATGGTTTTGGACTTACATACAGTTTTGAGTAGAAGAAAGTAAATCTAAAGTAATAACCTTATTAAAAATAAGTAGTTTAAATCTATAAATAGGAGTGTTTCCCATTTAAATTGTCATTAATTAAGCTGAAAATATGAAAATAAAATTACTTCAATTCTTTTTGATAATTCTTTGTGTTTTTTTCCTTTCTGAGGTAAGGGCACAAAAATTGAACAACTTGTCTTTTGCTTTGACTTCTGAGACATACTCGTTTCCTTTTACACGGATATTACCTGTTCATCCAGGAATAGAGGTTGGAACTTCCATTTTTCAACGGGTCAAAAATAATTCTCAGCACAATATCAACGCTTTCATTGGAGGTTACCATCATCAAAAAATAGAGAATGCCTTTTATTTGAGGTCTGAGTACAGATATAGGTATAAAATCAAAAATACTATCGGTATAGATATTCCTGTAGGAGTTGGATATCAGCATAAATTTTATCCAGGTGAGATTTACGAACAAAATCCCAGTACTGGAGAATGGGAAAACAAAAACCAAATTGGCAAGTCCCATTTTTTAGTCACTTTCGGTTTAGGTCTGACCTACATTAATGCTAGTCGAATTCAACCGTTTGTAAAGTATGAAAGCAATATAGACATTCCTTTATACAATGGATTTTTAACAACACGAACTTTTATCAAATTTGGAGTAAACATAAAACTGAATCAGCATGAAAACAAATAATCTTTTCGCTATAGCATTGTTAGCAACATTGGTCGCAATCTCATGCCAAAAAAATGAAATTATACCAAATGAAACTTATGACTGTAATTTTTCATTTAATGATACGAGTGATATTCATCCAAAGGCAAATATCTATCAAAACATTTTAGATGAAAACATACAAGATGGATTGGTAGGGGCAGTATTACTTGTAAAAGATGATGATGGAATGTGGATAGGAGCAGGAGGAAAAGCAGATATTGCTTCGAATGTTGATATGAAACCATGTAATACCTTTTTAATTGCCAGTATCAGTAAAGTTTTTACCGCAGCGGCCGTTTTCCGGTATATTGACAAAGGGGTTTTATCGTTGGAAGATCCTATAAGCAAATGGTTATCAGATGAAATAGTCAAAAAAGTTGACAATGCGAATGAAGCACAAATCAAGCACTTACTTTCACACACAAGCGGGATAGTTGACTATTACACCGATATGTTTGAGCTTGATAGAGAGAATAAAGAAAATAATCATTTTACTAAAGAAGAAGTACTCACATACGTGTATGGGAAAAAAGCAAATAATGCTGTTGGAGAAACCTATCGATATTGCAATACCAACTATTTATTGCTGGCAATAATTTTAGAAAAGGCATCTGGTCTTACCTTTGAAGAAATATATAAACAAGAAGTGTTTTCTCCATTAGGATTGAATTCGGCTTATTATAGCGAAAGTAAACCAATTCCAGATGGTTGTGTAAAAGGATATTCAGACATTTATGCCGCTGGAGAATTGGTTGATGCTCAACATTTGTATCAAGACGAACTAGGTATTGGAGGTGATGGAGGCATTGCTATAAACGCCTACGATTTAGCTGTCTTTCTTGAGCAACTGATGAAAGGTAATTTGATTTCAACCTCTTCCCTTGATGAAATGACCAATTGGTTTGATTTGCCCGAAAATTGGCACTGGAAAACATATGGTCAAACCGAAAATGGGTATGGAATAGAAAAGTTCAATACCGATTATGGATACGCAGTAGGCCACACTGGAGGAATAGATGGATTTAATACCTTTGGCTTTTATTTCCCAGAAGAAGATATGACGTATATACTTTTTGTTAATAATACTAAAGCATTCAATACCTCAAAAAATGAAATTTTTGAGAAAGTTATCGAAGAAATGTTTAATTAAAAATTAAACAGGATCGTTATTTACTATGATGCAATTTAAGGTTGATTATCATACGTTTTGAACGTATAGTAAAAAAATTAGAATTGGGTTCGTGTTGTCACTTTAAGATTATTTGTTGATGCCTTTTGACTTACAAAGGGAATTGAAGAAAGATTAGTTTTTTGGTTAGTCATCAATTGTCATAGATGTAGAATAGGGCAATTTAGGTTATTTGCTCTAAACTTGAAAAAAATGCTGAGATATGAAAATGAAAATTTATACTGCCTTGGGGCTTCTATTTATGAGTATTGTAGCTCAATCTCAAATCTCTATATCTACTGATAGTTTGAATATTGACATGGTTTCTGGAGACACCATTAAATATGACACAAGCGTATTTAGCAGTTGGACTTTGCCAGTAATTTATGTGCACAATAATTCAGGAGCGTCACAATACTGGAAAGTAACAAGAAAGAATATTTCACAACCAACAGATTGGGTTAACTTGTTGTCTTGGGGAACAATAGGTTATCCAATTTCAAACGATAATCCGTGGATCACCCCATTGGCAGTTAATATTGCTGATAATGAATATGCAAAACTTACGGTATATATAGGTGCTTCTAGTCAGGGGGCAGGACATTACAGATATTATATTTCAGAAGATGGCGTGACTTACCTTGATTCAGTAGATGTTATGATTAACGTAGAAGGAAATGTCAGCGTACAAGATAATAATCAAATAGATATATCACTTTATCCAAATCCAGCAAATAACATCATCAATATATCAGAAATTGACCCCAATTGCACTATAGTAATATACGACATGTATGGTCGAATAGTGGAGGAAATTAATCAACCAACAGGTGCAACAATTGATATTTCTGCTTTGGGTGCTGGACAATACATATTCGTTCTGAAGAATGATGATCAAGCCATATTCTATAAAAAGAAAATAATTGTCAATAAATAATGATTCGAATACCTATTGCATCGGTTAATAGGGTTCTCTTACTCTTCTGTTATTTCTTAATCATTCATCTATTGACAGAGCTTGCAAAGGAAATTAGTGAAAGATTAGTTTTTCGACTTGTCATTAATTGTCATACATGTAGAACCAAGGGATCTGGGTCATTTGCTTTAAACTTGAAAAAAAAATAAGAATATGAAAATTTATACAATCATCTTCGGGATGCTATTTATGAATACTGTCGCTCAATCTCAAATCTCTATATCTACTGATAGTTTGAATATTGACATAGTTTCTGGAGACACTATTAAATATGACACAATCGCATTTAGCAATTGGGCTTTGCCTGTAATTTATGTGCACAATAATTCCGGATCCTCACAAAATTGGAAAGTAACAAGAAAGAATATTTCACAACCAACAGACTGGTTTAACTACTTGTGTTGGGGAACAATGTGTTATGCAGTGTCGAATGATAATCCGTGGGTTACTCCATTAGAAGCTAATACTGCTAATAATGAATACGAAAAACTTAAGGTGTATATTGGTGCTCCAAGTCAAGGGTCTGGACATTACAGGTATTATATTTCAGAAGATGGCACGAATTACCTTGATTCAGTAGATGTTATGATTAACGTAGAAGAAAATCTCAGCGTACAAGATTATGATCAAATAGACATATCACTTTATCCAAATCCGGCAAATAATATCATCAATATATCAGAACTTGACCCCAATTGTGCTATAGTAATTTACGACATGTACGGTAGGGCAGTGGAAGAGATTAAACATCCTACAAGTTCAACTATTGATATTTCTACTTTGGACGCAGGGCAATATATATTCGTTCTGAAGAATGATAATCAAGACGTATTTTATAAAAAGAAAATAATTGTCAATAAATAATGATTCAAATACCTATTGAATCGGCTAATAGAGTTTTCTTACTCTTTCTATTGTTTTTTACTCATTCATCTATTGGACAGTCACAGGTAATTGATGAGATTTCTTCGACAAATTTCTTAGATCTCGAAGAGGGACAAAAAGGAATATTAGATGAGACATCTGAAATTTACTTTTCTAAGCTAGAAAAACGCGAAATATTTGTCATTACAGGAACCAATGTTGATAGCTTGAGTCTTTCTGATGCCAGGGATTTTACTCGTAACTTGTTTTCTAGTTCAGTGACTGATTTTTCGAAAGAGGAAGTTGATGCGTTGACATTTGTTACATCAGCTATTAAAAAAAAGTTCTCACAGAATGGGCATACTGTTATTGCCAATCATCCCTGGAGTTTTATCAAAATCACAAACGGGCTTTGTGGAAATTTTGCTCATACAAGAGCCGAACACATAGTGTTAAGTGATAAACACACCAATAAAATTGTCACTACTTGGAAAAGTTGTACAACCGCCAACGATACTCTACAATTTATCCGAAAAGTAGGAGGCCTGTTAATTCATGAGCAGTTTCATTGTTTACAACGACATTATCCTGAAAAATTTGATTCTTTATATATAAATGAATGGGGGTTTCTAAAAGGAAAAGTAATTGGCTGCAATTGGTTAACAAAGAATCAGTTAACCAATCCTGACGCTCCAAATGCTGAGTGGGTAATACAATTTGAAAATCAAATGTATTGGGCTAGAACCATTATTAACGATACAGTCAAACAGCCTAAAATGGGCAAAGATTTTGTTGATATTGCTTTTAGAATTGTAGAAAATAACAACAAGTACAAAGTGAAAAATGATCACAATGGAATGCCGGAATATATTAAACTTATTGAGCTAGAAAAATATTTCGATTCTTATCCTGTTTCAATGGGTCTAGATCATCCAAATGAAATATCAGCCTATATGATTTCAGATTATTTTGAATCACTTTTATTAGGTGAAGTCCCATTCAAAAATGTGACGGATAAACAGCTTATTTATTCACAAAGTTTTCTTTTATGGCTAAACGAAAGTTTTAAATTTGACAGATGAAACTTTCCATACTAATCAGATTACTTTGTTTGGCTACCATTTTTTCTACTACTTATTCATTTTCTCAAAGTGAACCAGAAAATGTCACTATAAATACTTTCAAGAATTTATTAGCCACAAAACAAGTCAAGGAAGCCGAAAAGTATTTACAAAATAATATTCCAGATTGGAAGACTGACCAGGATGCTATTTTAGTTTATTACGAAGTATCCAAAACGTATAACAACCATCAGTTTTATGAACTTTCAATAGAATATGCTAAAAGTGGTATTGAAGAATCATTAAAGTCTGACCAAGAATTAATAATTGAACTTTATCAGGTATTAATCATCAACCATATTGATTTAGAGAATTATAATCTTGCCGAAACTATTTACTGGGAGTCTGAAGCTTACTTATCTAATGCAAGCAACAAGGTTGTCGCTAACCACTACAACATAATTGCTGAGATTTATAGACTCAATGAAAAGTACTCTGAGTCCATTTATTATTATGAGCAAGCGATTGCGAAAAATTCAAATTTCAATTATGGGAATCAATTAGCAATTAACTATAACAACCTTGGATTAGTTTACATTGCAGTTGGTGAAACAAAAAAGGGAGAGCAATACTTAAACAAGGCGAGCATATTAATAGATAGTCTTAATCTAGAATTAAGAAAAGCATCTATTAACATCAGCTACGGAGAACTCTATTTCATGCGGGGAAATTTCGTAGAGGCCATAGATTATTATAAAAAAACCCTGACTTTTAATCTTTCAAATCATCCAGATCAAAACGAAATTTATAAAGATGTGTACTATGGTCTTTATAAATGTTATGAAAATCAGGGGCTCTTTGAAGAAGGGCTTTTAGCTTATAAAAACTATGAAGTGTACAAGCAAAAAATTTATAATCAATCGGCTGCTACAGCGGTATTGGAAAATCAAATATTAGATGAAAGAGAGATTCATAAATCTGAACTACAATTTGCTGAAGAAAAGTTAGTAGCAGAGAAAGAGTATAACAATATGGTGACTTTGTTATTTGCGGTTCTAATTCTAATTGTTAGTTTAATCGCTTACATCCTCTGGATTAGGAATATAAAAAATAAGCAGAAAGTCGAAATTGAAATTAATAAAAACAGAATCCAGCTTCTGGAGTTAGACAGGGTTAAGTTGCGCGAAGAGAACCTCCAACATGAATTAAAACAAAGTGAACAACAAGCCAGGATCAAAGAAGTTGAAAGTATTCGATTACAAGAAAAAATAGATTCAAAAAACAGAGAACTAGCATCAGCTACTATTCACTTGATGAGTAAAAATGAAATATTGAACCAAATAAATGACAAGCTCGAAGCCTCACAAAATAGAACCACAGAACAGGGAAATAATGTTTATAGAGAAGTGAAAAATATAATATTGGATAGTATCAGGCTGGATGAGGATTGGAAGATTTTCAGTAAGCATTTTACAGAAGTCCATCCTAGGTTTTTTGAAGAAATTAAGTTAAAATGGCCAGCAATTACTAGTGATGAACTTAAACTATGTGCATTTTTAAAAATTCAATTATCATCAAAAGAAATTGCCCGGCTAATGAACATTACGCTGGAAGCTGTAAATAAAAGAAGAAATAGGTTGAGAAAGAAAATGTCTATTCCGAGTTCACAAGATTTCTATTCATTCTTTTTAGAGAATAATTGTCTATAAATTACCCACCTGTCATTAATTGTCATACCTGTGTTTATAGGTATTTCATCAATTTTTTTTGAGTTTTGATCCGAAACATTAAACAAGGTTAATTATGAGATTACTTACAAAGAATTATGCACTAGGGGTTATCTGTATTTTATTGGGATCAACTTCTCTAAGTCAAACCCCTGTTAAAAGGGTGCTAGTGGAAGAATCTACAGGTACATGGTGTGCTTCTTGCGGATACGGTGGAATCTATTTCGAACATCTTGAGACAAATTATCCAAACGCGATACCTGTTGCAGTTCACACAGGTCCTGGAGGTCAAGATCCAATGGCCGTTTTAAGTTTAGAATTGTACATGCTGGATTATTTTAGTGGTTCGCCTACTTTTTTGTTTGACCGAAAAGATTTTCCTTCCAATCCTAATACAAAACCATCTGTTTCGGCATCTAATCCTTGGGAGAATGGGTTGGACACATTGGACAGCTACTTAGATATGGTTTACAATCAAAGTCCATTGGCCACTGTGGGTATAACACAATCATTTGATTCTGGAACCAGAGAGTTATCTGTCACTGTAACTGCAAATTTTATTCAGAATACTACAGGAGAATTCAGGTTGAACTGTCTAGTTGTTGAAGATTCGGTGACCGGAGGTTCTGAATATGATCAAGCTAACTCAAATTTTAGTGGCTGGACATCTGGGCCTGCATATCTGCAATATTTGATAGACGCACCGGCTGTTATACCTAATTATGTGCACAACCACGTCCTAAGAGAAGCACTTGGAAACATGGAGGGACAATCTGCTTCTATACCTACTACTGTTACTGCCGGAAGTAGTTACAGCAAAACATTCGCTTATACGTTGCCAACAGATTATGATGAAAACAACATCAAATTGGTAGGTTTAGTTCAAAGATACGGATCAGATAAGATTAATGATAGAGAAATTGTTAACGCAAATTCTGTATCACTTCTTGGTGGAACTGCTTCAATACAGAACGAAGAGGCTATAGGGAAGAAAATAAGGTTTTATCCAAATCCATTAAATCAAGGAACCGATTTAGAGTTTTATATCCCTGAATCTGGACATGTATCTTGTACGTTGTACAATCTTCAAGGGCAAAAATTAGAAGTTTTATTCGATCAACATTTAGTACAAGGAGAGTACAGAAAGTCTTTGAACTCACTCAATCTTTCTAAAGGTACATACATATTGGTCCTTCAACAGAATGGAATCTTCACTAGAGAGAAATTGATTCTTGAGTAAAATAGAACTGATTTAGATTAATACGAATCATAGAACTTTCATATTTAATCCGTACCAATAAAAACTTATTTATTGGTACGATTAATCTGAGTGTACTTAATAACAGCTGGCTTTTGCTGAATGAAACGAGTTCATAGAGCCATCAATCACGGATAAATTCGCAATTAGCTTCGATCTGAACGCATAACCTTTACCGAGACGATAAGATGATTAGCGTAAATTTAATACTTACATAATGAAAACCTTTTGTTTTAATTAAATGAATTTAAGATAAATCAACCCGTTGGCACAGGCTACATTGGATGTAATTTAAAAAACAAGATAACGGAAATGAAAATATCAATAATTGGAGGTGGAATTGGAGGATTGGCACTTGCAAATGCTCTGAAGTTAATGGGGATAAAATTTCATCTATACGAAAGAGCATCAAAATTTACAGAAATTGGTGCCGGGATTGGTTTAAGTGAAAGTACATTAACGATTTTAGACAAGATAGGAATTTATAATTTAGCAAAATCAAATGGTAAATTTGTTGAAAGAGCTATTCTCACAAATAAGAATTTGAAAACAGTTAAAGTAATACCCTCCGAGAGTGAAGGAATGTGTATTGATAGAACAAAATTAATTGAACTATTATCTTCTAACATTGGTGAAGATGAATATACGCTAAACGAAGAATTAGAATCTTTTCAAAGAAAAGAAGGGAAGATGACAATTAATTTTGCATCTGGTAAAAAAGTTGAAACTGAACTGATAATTGCCTGTGATGGAATAAACTCTAAAATAAGGAGAAAAGTTTACCCACAAATTCAAAAACGATATTCGGGACAAACGATATGGAGAGGAATCTCCTGTATCGAATTACCTAAAGATTTTCAGAATACTTATTATGAACTTTGGGGAGACAATCTGAGATTTGGTGTTAGCCCAATGATAGAAAACAGGTACTATTGGTATGCTGTGAAAATGGCTCCGGCGAAGGAAAGAGAAAATCCTAATGAAAGTAGGGTTATGTTAAAAGAATTATTTAAAAACTATTCGCCAAAAATTCTTGAAATAATAGAAAATAGCCCCAAAATAGTTCGAGATGATATGTGGGATTTAAAACCACATAACAATTCATGGTATCAAGACAATTTAGTTTTTTTAGGAGACTCCATTCATGCTACAACACCTAATTTAGCTCAAGGTGGATGTCAAGCCATTGAAGATGCATATGCTTTAGCAAAAAGTATTAAAAAGTTTGGTTTATCGAAAGAGGCATTAAAAAAATACGAAGAGGTTAGAAGAGGAAAAACTACATATATTGTGAACAAGTCATGGCAGTTTGGAAAGTCTGCACATTCAAGAATTCCTTTTTTAGTAGATATAAATGAATTCCTGATAAAATACCTTGTTCCAAATAGCTTCTTTCAGAATCAATATAAGAGGTTAACTGATTTGACATACTTAGAGAAAATATAAAACTGTACCCAACAAAAGTAACCGTTGCACAACTCTCTAATTTCACAAAAAACTGATTTCATTTAAGCCGTTCTAAGGGTGTTTTGCTTTTTTCCAATTCCTCATTTCAGTTTAAAATAGGATAGCTTATTTCAGCAGGTATAACTGTATAACGGCAGCCTAATGTTTACCACTTAAGGGATAAAGTTAAGTAACAGTTTATTATCTTGAAAGCATGCTTTCAAGGCTTTATCAAAAACCTTAAAAAGTAAATTATGGGAAGACCAGGAAGACCCAAAAAGAGAACTGCAGAAGCGGTAGTAAAAGACATTAAAAGACAAACTCGTAGAAAGTTTTCTGCTGAAGAAAAGATCAGAATTGTGCTTGAAAACTTAAAAGGCGAAGAATCCATCTCTGAGATATGCAGAAGAGAAGGAATAGCTCCTACACTCTATTATCGTTGGAGCAAAGACTTCATGGAAGCCGGTAAAAAGCGTTTAAATGGAGACACAGAGCGTGAGGCTAATTCATTTGAAGTAGATTCTCTTCGTAAAGAGGCCAATGGATTAAAGATGGTTGTCGCAGAACAAGCTCTAGAGATCAGGAAGTTAAAAAAAGACTTGCATGGTCTATAATAGAGTTCAAGAAGTATATGCGATTTACTCAAGATGAAAAGTATGAGATCATCCGTCTTGTAGAAGAATCTGAACTTGGAGTGAATAGAACACTTAAAGAACTGGAAATCTCCAAAAGAACCTTTTACAACTGGTATGGTCGATACAAGGAAAAAGGCTATGATGGACTTGCTCCAAAGCGGAGAAAGGTCAACAGCCAATGGAATAGAATACCTGATGAGATCCGTCAAAATGTGATAGAACTGGCTCTGGATGTACCTGATCTATCACCGAGAGAACTTGCTTGCAGGTTTACCGATACAAAAGGATATTTTATATCTGAAAGTAGTGTCTATCGTATCCTCAAAGCAAGGGGATTGATCACCTCACCGGCTTACATAGTAATGAGAGCTTCAGATGAGTTCAAGGATAAAACTACTCGTCCAAATCAAATGTGGCAGACAGATTTTACCTACTTCAAGATTATTGGATGGGGATGGTATTACCTATCAACCATTTTAGACGATTACAGCCGTTATATCATCCATTGGGAGTTATGTTCCAACATGAAGGCTGATGATGTTACCAGAACGCTTGATAGTGCCTTTACTAAGGCTAAAGTGAGTGAAAAGAATCCTCCAAGATTACTGAGCGATAACGGATCTTGCCACATCAGCTCTGAACTGGCTGATTACATTGATCAGAAAGGCATGAGCCATGTTAGGGGTAAACCCAATCATCCTCAGACACAAGGTAAGATCGAGCGATATCACCGTTCAATGAAGAACGTTGTAAAGCTTGAAAATTACTATCTCCCGGGTGATCTTGAAAACAGAATTGGCGAGTTCGTGGAATATTACAACAACCATAGATACCATGAATCACTCAACAATCTAACTCCAGCAGATGTGTTTTTTGGACGTGATCAAGAGATCTTAGAAAAGCGTGAAATAATAAGAAGAAAAACAATGAAGAAAAGAAGAAAATTGCACCAGTTGCAAAGACTGAATTTATGACTTAAATTTGACTATCCCTGGTAAACATTAGTTTGAAGACTTACATCTGCCTTTTTCAGTTAAATAGGGAAAAATGGTTTGTTTCATAGCTTCAGAATACCATCCAATTGTTTCTTTTGTAATCTGCTATTGGATTGTAGCCTTAGCAACTAATGAATCTGTAACTCATTTTAATTTATGACGGTTTAGAATTGACATAGTACTAGTCTAGACCTAAACATAATCTAATATCCTCGGTCAAAAAGTTCGATATTTGTCCCGCCTCTGGTACAAAAGCCTCCTTTATGGAGGCTTTTTTTATTTTCCTGAGTTTTTTAATAATCTCCTTGGTTTTCATTGATATAAGCCAATAATCATTGAAACTTGTTCGTACGAAGTAACTTTTTTAATACCAGATTGTTTTACTCTGTATAGAAACAGGCCATTTCTAAACCAAAACAATAAGAGACCATTAAATTTTATTTTTTAACTAAATCTTTTAATGATGAAAATTTTATCCTTATTGTTATTATTTCTTTCTACCATTTCCTTTTCGCTGGAACAACCTTTTTATTTATACAGAAACCAGTTTTCAATTATTAATCCTGCTACAACAGGAGTTTTTAACAGACATTTTGCATCAGTCAATATTAGAAATCATTCACCTGTCCTTTCAGGAAGTTTTGTTTCAGTAACTGGATTGTATGACACAAGATTAAAATCAAATAAAAGCAGTTTGGGGTTAAGTTATCAATTAAATACAACCCCAATGAACGTGGTTTTAACAGATAAAATAAGCTTGAAATATGCCCGTCATTTTTATGTGTCAAGAAAAGCTGTGCTAAGTGCTGGTTTATCTCTTTCGGGTAGCCGATTCAAAATTGATTATGATAAATTAACCTGGCCATCTCCCAACCCCTATATTACAACTAACCTCAGTAATAAACCTGATTATTTTGTAAATATTAGTGGAGGTATTACCCTTAAAACAAGAAAATTATTGTGTGGTCTGTCTGTGATAGATGCTTTTGAACAAAAGGGAGACCATTTTCAGACAAGCAGACAATTTTACGCAAACTTGTCTTATGATTTTAAGTTTTTTAGAAAGTGGATATTTACCCCTGCACTATTGCTTAACAGAGAGCAAGATTTTATGTTTGCTAATTACAATTTAACAGTAGCCTATAAACAACTTTTTTGGTTGGGAGCATCATATCAAACATCTAACAATGTTGCCGGAATGGTTGGGGCTGACATTGCTGGAAAATACAGAGTTGGTTATTCATACAGTCACAGTACATCTACCCTGACCAATTCATCAGCTGGCTCCCACGAATTTATTTTGGCACTGATGCTGAATTAATATTTCCACATAAAAAAATGATAAAAATTGTAGTTCTTTTAAATAGTGGTCAAAAACATTTCACATTTTTACTCCTATAAACACCCTGTATGACCGGAAAAAGTTTTTACTCAATTATATTTATTGCTATAATTCTTTTACCGTTAAAGGCAAATGCGCAATCTATTCCCTATCAGCATTACACGACATTGGATGGTTTGCCGAGTGATGAAGTGTATTCTATCATTGAAGATAGAAGTGGTTACATCTGGATTGGAACAGACAGAGGTTTAGTCCGATTTGACGGAGCAGATTTTAAAGTGTATCATGAGCAAAATGGGTTATCGGAAAATGTAATTTTCGACATATTTGAGGCAGAGGATTCCATATTGTGGGTACTGGGCTTTCATCAGGTGTTTTATTCTACTGACTATGAAAATTTCCGCCCATACGTATTTAATAATACATTGGAAAAAATCCATAAAGCCCATAATTTTTTTGCCAATTTTATCATAGTTATAGAAGGGTCGGTATTTCTTCAAGGAGCAATAGGATCTACATTAAGTATTGATAGGGAGGGAAATTATCACTATAATAGAGAAAATCTATATAATAAAACAGGCCTTAAAACAGTCATTCAAAGATATACTGAAACAGGGATCTATCCTGACAATAATTTAGAATCGTTGTCAGATTTTGAGGCATATTACAATAAATCACCGTTAATTGTATGTGATCGGTATTTTCCTTCCTTAGAGAACACGCGGGGATATGATCGCATCTATGAATTATCAAAAATTTGTAATGTTACAAATATCTTTAAACTGGCTACAATGCCATATTTTCCAGACTCTATTGACCAGCAAAAAACGTTGCATCTGGTAGCACCAAACGGCTATTTTGAATGGTCGGGAGAAAAGAATATAAAGAAAGAAGTCTATTATCATGAGTTTGGATCAGATCGGCAAATACTTATAGAGCCGTTAGGTGATAAGTATCTGGCAGGTAGTATGGTTGATACCAGGTTAGGTTCTTGGGTTTGGACTGCCAAGAACGGTATTTATCACTTTGAAAATTTTGATCTGGTTCAGCTTTTTCCAAATGCACTGGCTTCGAGAATTTTTAGACTGAGAGATTCAGGATTCTTAATTGATCAGGAGGTTAAAGCAAAAGATGATTTATACTTTGAGGCCAGGAACGATAGCTTATTTATAAATAGGATGACCTTTTCATTAAAATCGCTCACTACGGATGAGCAGCCGATCAGAATGAATGGAAGCTCGGCCATTTTATTCAGTTCGAATGGCAGTGAAATTTGGCATTCAGTTCGTTGTATTCAAGTCAAAAAAGATACAACATATTTCATTGCATCAAATACGGTGCGGAAAAATGCTATAGATACTCAAATTTTGTTCAGGTCAACTATGCCAAATGCACCAATAGATACTTATATCAGCCTTTATGTAGAAAATGAAAATGATTTGTTTTTGGGAACTATTACCGGACTCTACCATTGGAATGGCAAAACAGTTGAAAGGTATTTTTTTAAGAATGGTGCCTTGAATTATCGTATTGAAGATATTAAGAGATTGCCTGGAAGTGACACTTCCTTTTTTGCCACCATGGGAAATGGAATATATGTTGTCAGGAATGATTCGATCGTTTCTAATTATAATGTAGTGAATAGTGTTTTGGCTGATAACAAAGTCAATCAGCTCTATCTTGACGGAGACTCTGTTTTGTGGATAGGAACTAATAATGGTCTCAACAAGTTGAATTTAAATACTAATCACTTGGAAGCTTCCCAAATTTTTGGGAAAAGTGTTTCTAAAAAAATCAATCAAATTATAACAGATGACAATTATGTATATATCATTACTTCCAGTGGTCTGTACCAAATTAATAAAAAGAGATATCGGGCAGTTACTGACTATAAGGCCCCATTGATTTTAGATGAGGTCTTTATTATGGGTAAAAAAAGGTCTGATTACAATGAAATGGTGCTGGACCATCAAACGAATACAATTCGTATTGATTATAAGGCACTGACTCATTCCGACATTATTGACGAGTTGAGTTACCATTATCGCTTTTACAATACAGATACCTCCTGGATTATAACTAAAAATACAAGCTTAGAATTTATTGATTTACAGCCTGGCCAGTACGAACTTGAAATAAAAGTATTGTGCTTCAATCAGGAGATCGGGAAGAATAGAATTAATTTCAAATTTGTAATACTGACACCTTATTGGAAAACCTGGTGGTTTCTGACTTTGGTGGCGATCGGAGCCGCTCTGTTACTGATTATAAGTATCAGAAGTATTTTTATCCGGCAGCAGCGAGAAACTAAACAAAAACAGGAAGTGAGTGATTTAAAGCAAAAAGCATTGCGATCCCAACTGAATTCACATTTTATATACAATACGCTTAGTGCCATTCAACATAGTGCAAGGGTCAATGATACTAAAGAAACAGAAAGCCAGATTCAGAATTTTTCTAAACTCCTGAGGGATGTTTTTGAGCAGTCTGACCACAAGCTAATTTCGGTACAGGAAGAATTGGAAATACTTAAAAAGTATGTGGAGGTTGAAAACTTTAGATTCAAGTACACTATTTCCGTTCAAGTTGAGGTCAAGACTTCGGAAATCTATCAAAATGCGATTCCACCTTTATTACTTCAACCCTTAATTGAAAATGCCATACAACATGGTTTTTTGCCACTTGAGAAGACAAATGAAGGTTTGATCAGATTGTCATTATTTAAAGAGAAAGACAACATGGTCATTCACATTCAGGATAATGGCATTGGACTGATCAAAGCAAAAAAACGTTCGGACAGACAGAATAAAACGCTGGGAAAGCAATCTAAAGGCTTACAACTTGTTAGAGACAGAGTTGAAGCATTAGGTATTGAGTATAATGTAGAGACTAATTTTACAATTGAGGAAATAGCTGGTTCAGGTGGTACACTTGTAAAAATATGGCTACCATTGATAGAAAGTGGTTGGCCTGATGAAAAAATAAACTGATATTAGTAAACTGTATAAATAGTAGAAGAATATAATGCAAAAATCTCTTAGAGTCATTTTACTTGATGATGAAGAACATGCCCTGGAAAATTTGGCAAACGCCATTATGACAGTAGACCCAACAGTTGAAGTTTGTGCTAAATTTATGGATCCGTTTGAGGCCATTAATTATGCTAAAAAGCACCCGATTGACCTTTTTTTTCTTGATATTGCAATGCCTGTGCTAAATGGGTTTGAAGTACTTGAAAAAATTGGAAAAATCATCCCGTTCAAAACGGTGTTTGTCACTGCTTATTCGGAGTATGCGATTCAGGCCATTAAGCAGAATGTATTTGATTATATTCTGAAGCCTATTGATTTGGATCAACTAAAAGAATGTTTGTTCGAAACCAAAATTAATCAATTAAATCCTGTTGAACGACCTGAAAATAAATTGGTGATTAAAACAACCGATAAGATTCATTTTGTCACACCTGAGGATATCATATATATTGAATCTGAGAATACGTATACGGAACTAAATCTGATCAGCGGAGATGTCATAGTGACCACAAAGTCTATATCTTATTTTAATCAAAACCTTTGTGCTTTTACATTTAACCGTTGCCATAATTCATTTATCGTTCAACGAAAATTTATCAGTCAATATGATAAGAAAAAAAAGGCACTTGTTCTGCATGATGGTACATTTATTCCAGTTTCAAGAGGAAGAAAAGAGGAAATGTTAGACTGGTTACTCATGGATTAAACCTTCTTCGTAAATAGTTTAATTCCCAAATTCTAACTGATAACAACTAAATTCCGATTGGTTTTTGCTAAAATCAAAATGGTTGTCTTATGGTTTTAACATCCAGTATGTTAAGCTTAATTTTGATAAAGAATGATACATGGCCATGTTATAGTTCTGCTTATTAAAATTAAGCAATTGTTTTGAAAGAGGAGGCTAAACCGAAACTCCAGAATAAGAAGTAGGTATTAAATAAAAAAATCAAATGAAAACAATAATTTTATTCTTACTGTGTTACGCCAGTTTTATAACAAACAGTCAGGTTTTAACGAATTCATCTCCGGTGATGTATCCAAATGATAGTAGCTGGTATGCTATTGATAATGATGTTGCAATTGCAGCAGACGAAGTATTAGTCGAAGCCTGGGCGGATGAGTTAAACATAATTTATGTGGCTTTAAGATCAGGACTTACAAACCCACCACAAATTATTAATATATCTCTTCAAACCGGAGTTTACAATAGTTTTGTAGATGTGTCCATTACAGAAGACGCCAGTTATGTCGTTTTATTTTCTCACGATCTGATGGGTTCAACTTTAACCAGAACGGTTATTCCACTGATTAATAATAATGGAACTTATACTTTAAGTGTACCAACTTCAAGTACAGTTGCAACAGATATCAGAAGCTATTCCGGAGTAGAAACCGACGAAGATAACAGAATCTATAGTGTTTATATTAATTCAAACAGTGATCTTATTATTGATGTCTTGCCTGATTATGCTTCGCTTAACCCTGCACTTTCTTTAAACTGGAGGTCTGTAAATGTGGGAGGACCGGTTAACTTGGATTTTACAAGATATACGATATCAACCTTGCAATCAGACCCTACATCAAGATTAATTCGATTTATGGGGATAGATAATGTGAATGCCTTTGTCGTTCCTATACGATTAGACGAGATTTCACCCAACAATTTTTCGTCGACAGTCCAATGGTCAGCTTTTACAACTATTCCTCAACCAACGCCTTGTTTATACTTACCAGGCACACCAAATAGTTATAAACGGTATTATTCATTGGACATTTCAGCACCCTATATTTATGATGACGTAAATGGTATTATCAACGACCAGTACCTTGCTGCAATCACATTTCACAATTGTGGTGTTCACTTATATTCACCCTACAGCCCTGGCCCTCCTCAATTTGCTCAATTTTATGCTAATAGCTCGGCACCCTCAGTAAAAGCAGATGAATTGGAATTACAATATTCTGACTATTGTACAGTTAACGGACCTGGTCCGCAGTACTACTTATCTACTAGCCGGTCATTTAATCCGGGGGGAATGGCAGCAACTTTTTCATTAGATATTACTACGGCGACGTTGTTAAACCCATATTTATTTATTCAGGATCCCGGACATCAAAAACGCATATTCGCATCAATAGCGAATGATGAAGGTTATATCCTGCTTGCGGGAATTTATGACACCGTTCCAGGTGTAAAAGATACAAAATGTTTAAGTAATTCAACCTGGTTTGTGAGCCAGGATGATGACCTTACCGGTCAGAATAGTGATCATTCGTTAATTGAACCTGCTTTAGATAGTCAACTTCAACAAAGTTTGGAAATCAATGATGTTAGCAGAGGCTTTACTTTATACCCAAACCCTTCAGCGGAGAAAGTTCGACTTTTGTCTAACACTGAAAAAATAAGCCATGTGACCATTTATGATATGAGTGGTAAAATGGTCAGAACATATGAATACGATCAGGGATTTACACAAATTATTGATGTTAAAGATTTTCCTTCCGGTATGTATATTATGACTGTTAACAATGTTGAAACATTGAAAATTGTTAAAAGGTAGTTTAGAATTTATAATTTGTTTGACGAACCCGTACCGGATTAATCTGGTACGGGTTTTTTACAATCAGTCGTATTAATCAGAAAACAGCATGAATCTTGTCAAAAAATGTATGAGAGTTACCAAAATCAAAACGAATAAAAAATAGTTTGACTTAAGGAGGGTAACGGGTTAGTTTTGAGGTTAATTATTAACTCAAAAACCAGATTATGATCAAAAAAAGAAGAAACCTGATTCCTTATATAATGCTATTGATATTGAGTTGGATCAATTTATCTGCAATAGCTCAAACTCCACCCCCTTTAGGTGATCCCGGTAATGATGATTTTGAGAATGGGATTTTGACAAATTTTACAACGTATTCTTGGAACTATTCAAATAATCCTTACGGCCAACAAACCCCAGGAAACCCTAATAGTCCTTACATCTGGGGATGTAATAACGTACCAGCTGATGTTTCAACAACCTACAATGCAAATTCCGGATTGGTTCAAATCGTAAGTTCAGGGTATGATGGGTTAATTCCTGATTTGCAAAAAACTAATCCGTTGTACGAAGGGACACCTGGTAGTGCGGTTAGAATTAATGATGTAGCTACCACTAATAATACACTGCAGGGGGAAGGTAGCCAAAGTGTGGTACTCAGACGTAAATTTTTAAGTAACAGCTCAGGGAATGTCACTATTAGTTTTGCAATTGCTGTTGTGTTAAGGCATAATCATGGTCAGTTAACAGGTTTTCCTCAGTTCCCTTCAACAACTGACGCCTTTAGTATGGTTCGGGTTTTGGATACTGATTTTAATGAACTTTCTCAGATATGTTTGGATGTACCTACTTCGATATCCAATGGTTGGAATACTCATGTTGTAGGTCCACACCAATGGCCTGGGAATCCTGATATTGAATTTCAATGGCTGGATTGGACTTGCATGGAAATAGATTTTCCATCCGTTTCGGGTAATGAATATTACCTTGAGTTCATATCTTCTGATTGCAGTGCTTATGGAGATGAAGGATATATGTATGTTGATGACATTCGCTTTGGAAAATGCCGTGAATGTAATTGCGGATCATGGGATTCAGGAACATACGAGTATACGCCGTATGGAGGCTCTCAGATTTTAAATATGTTTGGAAATGGTTCAACAATAGATATAGAAACCGGATCAACACTCAACTTAACATTTGAATATAATTGTGTCGCAGTTAACACAACTTGTCAACCTGATTATTTGTACTCAGTTTCAGAGGGAAATATTTCAGTAATTAATGGACCACAGGGTGCACTAAGTCTCTCTTACCAGCCTACGGTTTCAGATATTGGACTTCAAACAATAGAGGTAACGCCTATATGTGGTGTGGATACCTGCCCACCATTTTTAGTTTATGTTAATGTGGAATGTTATGGATGCGGTTTATGGGGTAGCAATAGTATTACTATGCAAGGTAATCAGAATTGGACTGGAAACACCAATTTCTTTAGTGGTTATAGCGTTTCACCTGATTTAGAGGCTGGAGAGACCTATATTTTTGATTTTAACTATTTATGTTCTGGCGGAGAGAATAGTTGTGATGTTGAGTTTACTTTAAGTAGTAGTTTAACAAGTAATTATACTGAGAACCCTACACAGGGTAACGATTATTCCATTCAGTATTCGCCAACTATTGCTGATATGGATATGGGGACGAGTCATTATATCACGGTGACACCAATGTGTGGAGATAAGACCTGTGAGCCGGTAACGGTCTACTTTGATGTGGCGTGTGGTGGCTGTGGCCAATACGAATCAGTCAGTGTGGAATATCCTGAAACTCCTGAGTTGAATATTTTCCCGATTGATGGTGCAACATTACCAGCAACGGTTGAAGAAGCAGTGATTATACAATATAATTTCTTCTGTGTAGGGGGGGAGTGTGATGCCACATTTGATTATACTACCGATCTTGACCCTGAAACAATAATTAGTGCTGGTGTAAATCAACAAGGCTTCAGTTTTAGTTTTGTTCCATCGCCATGGGATGCTGGTACAACGAAATGCATTCAGGTTTACCCAACCTGTGAGGGAGAAGAATGTCAACCGTTTAGATTATGCTTTAAAATTGATGATAAAGGTCATTGTGTTAAAATTGTGGACAAAGATGTAAAATGCCTGGATGTCAACTCTAATTCCAATATGGTTTCGTTTAATTTGGAAATAGTTTCTCCAACTTATGACAATAATGGTAACCCTAACTTACCATCTGATGTTCAATTCGAATTTCCAACGATCGTGAATATGAGTATTACTAATGCTGGAACCATGATTGTACCAGGAGTCACTGAAGTAAGTCAAGTCAGTGCAAACCCAACAATTAATCCCATGTCATTTCAATTTGTCAACTCCATAGGTAACAATATTATGATCAATGTAGGTGATCAGGCAGGACACTTCAATTTCCAGGTTGACGGTAATGTACCTCCAATATTAAAGATTGTAGCAAAAACCTATACCTATCCGGTTTATAATATGACAACAGGATGGTTTGAAGAAGGACATCATAAAGGTGAGTGTGCACAGGATACATTATACTTCAAATTGTTGGAATGTCCGTCTATCCCAAGGCCAAGACGATTACAAGTACAAAGTGAATCCGAATCGGAAAGTAAAATATCGAAATTATTTACAGTCTACCCAAACCCTTCGTCTGATAAGATTAATATTGTATCTCAAGCCGGATTGGAGATTACACATATCAGTTTATCAGATTTGAATGGAAAAGAGATTAGATCATTTAACTATGAAAGTGGTCGACTTCAAATTGTTGATATTAAAGAATTGCCTTCGGGGGTGTATATCGTAACAATAAACCAAAACGAAACATTGAAAATCATTAAAGAATAAGATTTGACTTAACCCAAAATTCGTTTGTATTGATCCCATACTGAGTAATCGGTATGGGATTTTTTTATAAAATGGGGTAAAAGATAAAGACCTAAAAAGAAATGGCGTGATAGTCATTGGTAGCGATCTCTTTTTAGGCCTTCTGCAAGGAAATTAAAACCAAAAAGCAAATTACTGCTTTTCATCTGTTATATAAACGTAATAAGATATTAAAAGGTTGGCTCTTTTTGAAAAAAAACTTAAAATTGTCCCATGAACGTAGATTCTGGCCTTGCTTATTTAGGATTTGGCTCTAATATTGGTGATAAGAAAAAGAATATATTAAAGGCTTATAAACTCTTGTCTGATAAGGGCTACGATATAGTTTATAAGTCGTCTTTTTATGCTTCTCCTCCATGGGGATTTGAAGCAAAGGAAGATTTCATAAACACAGTTATTGTTATCAATACAAAAAAAATACCTGAACTTATATTGAAAGAAATCAAAGAAATTGAAGTTGATATGGGTCGTGAGCTAAAGAAGAATGGAGGGTATGCTTCCCGAATTATTGATATTGATATTTTAGATTATCACGGGCTTGTTTATCAGTCGGAAACACTAACATTGCCCCATTCGCAAATTGAAAAGCGGAATTTTGTTTTATATCCCTTGTGTGAAGTGGCTCCGGCATGGATTCACCCTGTGCTAAATATTCCGGTTTTCGATTTAGTGAAAAGGTCTTATAAAGATGATATACTGCTTATTAACAATGAATAGTTGCTAATTTATTGCAGGATTAGCTAATTTTTAATCTTAAACATGGGTCTAGCTTAAAAAATATGGTTAATATTGTAAAATTATTATAATACTTAAATTAGGTAAAAACTTATAAATAATGAAAAAACAAGGTTATAAAGGATTGGCAGCATTAACCATTGCAACTATCGCTTTAACAGGGTGTAAACTAATTGGTGATGTTGAGTATGAACTTGATCAGGATCCTGTGCAAATGCATGGTGATAGTGTAAGAGTTAGCATATCTGTCCAGGTACCTGAAAAAGGGTTAAACAAGAAAGCAAGTGCTGAAATAACTCCAATGTTAGGTACAAAAGCTTTTAAAACACTAACTATTCAAGGTGAAAAAGCAACTGGAAATGGTCAAACTATTCCGTTTAAACCAGGAGAAACAGTTACTTATACTGATGTAATTGCCTATTCTCCATCTCTTGAAAATGCAGACCTTAAAATTACCGGTAAAGTAATGAAAGGGGCTAAAGAAGAGGCTTTACCTGAAGTAAAAATTGGTGATGGTACTGTTGTTACGCCATTATTGGTTCAGGATGATGATAAAGCCATTTTAGGAACTGATGAATTTGTAAGAACTACTGAACAGGTTTTTGAAGGTACTCAAATTAACTTTGATAAAGCAAAAGCTAATGTAAAGGCTTCTGAAATGAAGCAGGATGACATTGTGAGCTTCAAAGATTGGATGGCAATGGCAGATTCTAATGCCAAAGTTGCTCCTAAATCAATTAATCTTTTAGCTTATGCTTCACCAGAAGGTGAAACTGCAAAGAATAATACACTAGCTGATGACAGAGCAAAATCTGCAAATGATGCTTTAGTTAAAATGTTGACAAAAGCTGAAATCTCAGCTGAAGGATTTAAGTCAATGCCTAAAGGTGAAGATTGGGCAGGCTTTGAAAAAGCAATGATGGCCTCTGAAATTGAAGATAAAGAATTAATCATCAGAGTATTGAAAATGTATCCTGATCCGGTAAAAAGAGAAGAGGAAATCAAAAAGATGTCTGCTACTTACAAGCAGTTGGAAAAAGAAATCCTACCTGATTTAAGAAGAACTCAAGTAAAGGTAGTTTACGATCAAATCGGATGGTCTGACTCTGAATTAAAAGCATTATCTGTATCTAATCCTGATAAATTAACAATTGAAGAATTGATCTTTACAGCAACATTGTATGATAACAATGAAGAAAAAATGAGAATTTATAAAGAGGCGGTTAGATTGTATCCTAACGATTGGAGAGGTCATAACAACCTTGGATATACTTACTATAACCAAAATGAAATCTCAAAAGCTAAAGAAAGCTTTACAAAAGCTAATGATCTTCAAGAGAGTGCAATTACATTGAATAATTTAGGTTTAATTGCCAGACAAGAAGGAGAGAGAGATAAAGCTGAGCAATTATTTAATTCTGCTGTGTCTGCAGGACCAGAGGTTAAGTATAACTTAGGTATTATTGATATCCAAAATGGAAATTATAGTGATGCTATTGCTAATATGGGATCTGAAAACACATTTAATAAAGCTTTAGCTCAGGTATTAAATGAAGATTACAGCAGTGCGTTAACAACAATTGATGCTTCTGCAGATGCTAATTCAGCAATGGGATATTATTTAAAAGCAATTGTTGGTGCAAGACAAAACAATATGGATATGGTGGTTAATAATTTAACAAGTGCTATATCTAAAGATTCCAGCATTAAAGACAGAGCAGCAAAAGACAGAGAGTTTATTAAATTCTTTGAAAATGCAGCTTTCCAGAATCTGGTTAAGTAAGAAATTTACCTTAATTTATATGATCCCGACTATCAGTTTGATGGTCGGGATTTTTTATATTTGCAATTATGATTCAACGCATTCAAACGATCTATTTATTGGTGGCAACGATTATTGCTTCCCTTCTTTTAATTAGTCCAATTTACCATATTAAATCTCTTACCGGTGAGGTATTAGGAACTTTTGGAGCATATGGTGTAACAAGCGAAGGACAAGCAGGTACTTTTCCCGTTTATATACTTTTTATTGTAATGATATTACTTTGTTTGGCCGGATTGCTTTTATTCAAGAACAGAAAAAGACAATTAATGGTAACGCGTTTAAATCTGATGCTCCACTTTATTGTGGCCATTTTCTTCCTGGTATTTTCATTTGCTGGTGAGGACTATTTAAAAGGCAAAATTGCAGGTGTGGATTCTTCCAATCTAATAGTAACGTTTGATTATGGTTACTATCTGTTATTTCTTGGAATCCCCTTTTTATTACTAGCTATCCGTGGAATCAGAAGAGATGAGGAATTGCTAAGATCAATCGACAGAATCAGGTAGCATGAATTATTTATCGGTTGAAAACCTATCGAAGTCTTTTGGAGTAAGAGTTCTTTTTGAAAACTTAACATTTGGAATTGACAGAGGTGATAAAGTAGCGATTGTTGCCAAAAATGGAAATGGCAAATCTACGCTTCTTAAAATATTATGCGGGCTTGAGGATAAAGATTCGGGAGAGGTGATTTATCGAAACGCAATCAGGGTGGATTATCTTCAACAGGATGAAGATTTTAATCCGGAAAACGATATTTTTTCTGAAGTACTTAGTGCAGATAACCCGGCTACCAGAGCAATAATTGCATATGAGAATGCACTTTTAAATCCCGAGAACACTGACGCCTACGAAAAGGCTTTTGAGCAAATGAATATTACTGGCGCTTGGGATTATGAGGTTAAGTCAAATCAGATTTTAACAAAGCTGAATTTAACGGATAAAACAAAAAAAATAGGGGAGCTCTCAGGTGGTCAGAAAAAAAGATTGGCATTAGCAAAATTATTGGTGGCGGAGCCTGATATCATGATTTTGGATGAGCCTACCAATCACCTCGACTTAGATATGATTGAATGGTTGGAGGCTTATTTGACGCAAAGTAAATCAACTATTATTATGGTAACGCATGACCGGTATTTTCTGGAAGTGATTTGTAATACCATATTCGAACTGGAAGATCAAACCATTTATAAATACAAAGGAAATTTTTCTTATTACCTTGAAAAAAAGGCTGAAAGGCAGGAAATCTTACAGGCTACAATTGGTAAGGCTAAAAATTTGATGCGTACCGAACTGGAATGGATCAGGAGACAGCCTAAGGCAAGAGGAACCAAGCAAAAGGCCAGAGTAGATGCATTTTCTGACTTAAAGGAAACAGCTACACAAAGAATCAATGAAGATAAAATGGAGATTCATGTACAAATGAATCGTTTAGGATCCAAGATAGTTGAAATTCACAAGTTGGGAAAATCGTTTGGAGATTTGCAAATCATTGAGAATTTTGATTATGTATTTAAGAGGGGAGAAAAACTGGGAATTGTTGGGAAAAACGGAGCCGGAAAATCAACATTTCTTAATATGTTGGTTGGAAAGGAACAACCATCTAAAGGGAAGATTAGTGTTGGAGAAACAGTTGTGATGGGGTATTACCATCAGGATGGGTTAAAGTTTGATGAAGAGAAAAAGGTAATTGAAATTATAAAGGATATTGCTGAGTTTATTCCGTTGACCAATGGAAGAAGGTTGTCTGCTGCGCAATTTCTCGAAATGTTTATGTTTCCAAGGGATACGCATTATAATTTTGTATACAAGTTAAGTGGTGGCGAAAAGAAACGACTGTATTTGATGACAGTGTTAATGCAGAATCCCAACTTTCTTATACTGGATGAGCCAACTAATGATCTTGATATATTTACATTAAGTGTATTGGAGGAATACCTGGTTAATTTTGAGGGTTGTTTGATTATTGTATCGCACGACCGGTATTTTATGGATAAGTTGGTTGAGCATACATTTTACTTTGAAGGAGATGGTAAGGTAAAGGATATTATTGGTAATTATACTAAGTACAGAACTTTTCTGAAACAAAAAGAATCAGAAAAAAGAAAGGAAAAAAAGGTTCTGAAAGCTGAAGAAAAAAAAGAAGTGGTATCTGATACCCCTAAGAAAAAATTATCATATAAAGAAAAACAGGAGTTTGAAAACCTTGAGCAGGAGCTTGAAAATTTGGCTACAGAAAACCAAACTATTGTTGACCAACTCAATGAAGGCCTTGATGCTGATAAAATGAAGGAGCTCAGTTTAAGATTAAGCGAAATTGCCAGACTAATAGAAGAAAAGGAAGACAGATGGCTGGAATTATCCGAATATGCCAGCTAAGCTCGTATTTGATACTTCTTACTGCTTAATATTGTCTAATAACCGTCAACCGTCAGATTAGTCTTCGATTGTTTCTTCCATTTTTTTGAAGTAGTCAACTAAAAGAGATCTTTCCTCTTCAGTATAATCTGCTTCACTATGCATAGAAACGTATCCACTGATTGGCATTTTATACTCTTCAACCTCTTCATAACATTCTTCAAGCTTATGGATTTTCTTTCTCAAATCATAAGCATCCCAGTCAGAAAAATTAAGGTGTTTTCTACCATCTTCTACATGACCTTTAGTTAACCAGGAAATAGGAGCAATATGCATATACCACTCATATTCTGTTTCGTAGGAATGACAATCGTAACAGCCATTTTTAATAAGTGTTGCAATTTCTTCTGAAGGCTGATACTTCTCAATAAAATCGGTTTTTGAAGCGTGGTCCTCAGGAATTGATACATCAATTTGATATACCTGCATTATTAAAAATACAATAGCCAACAGTAATAGAAACTTCTTTAACATTCCTTTTGATAATTTATGTGAGGTGCGAATGTACTAATTATCCTCGAATTTATATCCGATTCCTTTTACCGTTTTGATGATGTGTTGTCCGAATTTTTCTCTTAATTTTCTGATGTGAACATCTATAGTCCGGTCACCTACAAAAGTTTGAATACCCCAAATTTGTTCAAGAATTTCGTCTCTTCTGTATACCTTGTCCGGGTTAGTCATTAATAATGTCAGAAGTTCAAATTCTTTTTTTGGAATAATGTTTTCAATACCATCTTTTGTAACTGTATACTTACTGGGATTAATGGTCATATTACTACTGGAAATGTTACCATTTGGTGTATCATTCATCCGTTGTAATAACGTTCTGATTTTTTCAGTTAGAATTTTCAGTTTTACAGGCTTTACAATATAATCATCAGCTCCTACTTTATAACCTGCAATTTGAGAATAGTCCTCCCCGCGTGCGGAAAGGAATAAAATCAGGCAGTTTTTTAGTGAGGGATGTTTTCTTATTTCTTCGCAAACCTCAATTCCATCAATATCCGGTAGCATGACATCCAATAAAATAACATCTGGCAGATGTTTTTCTGCAAGGTGAATGGCTGTTTCACCATTGGCTGCAGTAAAAACAATCATGTCCTGCTTCTTGAAGTTATAGGCTAACAGGTCAATGATGTCTTGTTCATCATCTACAATTAATATTTTCTTACCGTTCATTGGAATTTTAATTTTTTGTAAAATTAGATTTACTGATTTATACAAGCGGTTAAGCGATATTTATGTTTGTATTAAGGTAATGTTAACTAATATTAACTTTTTAGTAATTATGAATTAAACACTATTAAGACTGTCTCAGCCTACATTTGCAAAAAAAAGTTAAATAAGATGAGACGTTTATTTCTGATTTTAATAGTGATGGTTTTACATTCTGTTGTTTATGCACAAAACGGAACTGTAAAAGGAACGTTAACGGCTATGGATGGAACTCAACAGGTTGAAGTGCCATTTGTTACTGTGTGGGCGATTGAAGCAGGTGTAGGAGGAAAAACTGATTTTTCAGGGCAGTTTAATCTGGAGTTACCGGCAGGAAAACATAAAATTGCCATTACTCCTTCTTCTTTTTATGAAAAGGATACGGTTACTGTAAATGTAGAGAGTGGTAAAGAATCGGTTTTAAATGTAGAGTTGATGACACCGCAATTAGGTGTAATTACGGTACGTGCAAAACAGAAAACTGCTGAAGCTTCTGAGGGATCTATGCAAATGGAAACAAAAAATGACAATAAGGTTGTGATCAATGAGTCTTCTAAAGCAATGAAAGAAAAAGGGGCTTCAAATATTGGAGACGGTGCTAAAAAAATGACGGGAATGTCTACGGTAGGAGACGTATTATACGTAAGAGGTTTGGGTGACAGATATAATGTTGCTTATTTGAATGGACTACCAATTCCTTCTCCTAACCCTGATTTCCGAGTAGTATCTTTAGGTATATTTCCGACAGATATTGTCAGATCGGTTTCTGTAAGTAAAGTAATGTCTTCTGAATTATATGGTGATTTTGCAGGAGGTGCATTTAATATGATTACTAAAAGTTATTTGGAAAAGCCAACCTTATCAGTATCATTTGGGACAGGTGGAAATTCCCAGACAACATTCCAGGATTTTAAATCGTATAGTGGAGGAAAAACTGATTATTTTGGTTTGGATGATGGTACCAGAGCTATTCCTGATTTTGTGGTTCAGAACTCTAACCAATCGGCATATTCTGCTATCAACTCTATTTATCCAAACTCCTTTTACAATTCAGTTGAAGGACGTTCTACAGGATTTAATGATAATTTTGGAACTAAAATCAGTAAGGCTTTACCAAACAGTAGCTTTTCCTTAATGGGAGGAAACTTTTTTGAATTCCCAAAATCAGAAAGTAATTCATCAGGAATTGGGTTTCTTGCTTTGGCAAGTCATGGACACAGCTACAGAAGTTCTGTTGGTAGTATAAAATTAATCAATGCTCAAAGTGAGGAAAGATTAAACTATGATATATTAAAGTATAACAAAACGACTTCTACAACTGGTTTATTAAGTTTATACATCAGAGTTAACCCTGACCACAATATTACTTTCAATTCGTTAGTTGTAAATACATCTGATGATGAAACAAGGGATACCTGGGGTGAGCACTTTGATTATGCAAGAAGTATTTATTCAAACAGAATAACCTATAGACAAAATTATATTTCTACAAATCAGGTTTTAGGATCTCATAAATTTTTAAAGCCTAAAAAGGATGAAAACTTTAGTCCGTTAATTGTTGACTGGAGAGGATCATATAGTTTAACCGGAAGTCAGGAGCCTGACAGAAGACAGATTGTTATGTTTTATGATGATAAGGAAGAAACAGAACACTATGCTTTCAACTATATTGACAAGAACGAGAACCATAGATTTTTCAGTCAGTTAAGAGAATCAGAGGTTGCAGGTAAAGTAAATGCAAAATATGTGGCTAAATATGAAACTGAGCAGGAAAGTAATGCGCCGAGAGTAGAGGAGTTAATTACAATTAATGCCGGAGTTGATTATAAATCTAAAACCAGAGATTTTGATTACAAACAATACAACTATATTTTAAACACCCTGGCGTCTACAGTGGGGAACAATGTGAACATCAACAGCATGAATTCATATCTTAATTCTACCCAACATGATGATGGCCAGTTTTATATTCAGGAAGTAGCAAATTTTGGATCATCATACAGAGCAATGTTAAGTGTAGTAGGAGCTTATGCTGACGCTAAATTTAAATTAGGTGATTTAGAAGTTATACCTGGTGTAAGGTATGAAATTTCAAATCAGTCTGTTGTAAACAGAAATCAACAAACGCCATCTATTATTGAAAGAACTGCATTAGACAATGCAATATTACTACCAAGCTTTATTGCAAAGTATAGTGCTTCAAAGAAGGATATATTCAGATTAGTAGCCAGTAAAACAGTAACCAGACCAAAATTTAATGAGTTGGCTCCTTTTCAATATACTTTATTCTTCGCTGGTATGAAAGCCGAAGGAAATCCGGAATTACAAAATGGGTCTAATTATAATATTGACTTCAGATATGAGCGTTATCCAAGATTTGGTGATATGATTACGATTGGTACTTTCTATAAGTATTTAGATACTCCAATTGAGCAAACAATGAAAGCAACAGCGAGTGGACAATTAATGTCATTCTCGAATGCACTTTCAGCGCATGTGGGTGGAGTAGAATTTGAGTATGTAAGAAATTTATCTTTCCTTGTTAAGGATGAAGATAAGAGAGATACCACATTTTTAAGAAATTTCGGAGTTGGTTTCAATACAACTTATATGTTTACTACTGTAAATATTGATACTAATGATCTGAGTTCAATTAACACAAACTCTGTACGTCCGTTAGAAGGTGCTTCACCGTTTTTATTAAACGCAAATTTAAAGTATGAAAAGCGATTCAATGATGATAAAGATAAATTGTTATTGTCTCTTTCATATAATGTGTTTGGACGAAGATTAGTAACAGTTGGATCTAACGGAATTGGAGATAGCTATGCAAGATCAGTAAACAGCTTAAACTTTGTATCGAAATACGACTTTGAAAATAGTTTATCAGTTGGATTTAAAGTGAAAAATATTCTAAATCCGGCAATTGATATTGTGCAGGAAGATAAAATGAACGAAGGTGAGTTTATCAATGTAAGCAGCATCAAACAAGGAATTGATTTCAGCTTATCAGTAGGATATACTTTCGATTATTCTAAAAAAGATAAAGAAAAAAAGAAGAAAGAACTATAAGATTAGTTTTTTCATCTGGTAATATTTAAGGGTTGTCTCGAAAGAGATAACCCTTTTTGTTTTTTGATAAGTAGTAATGAGGAGAATTATCTATTGAGTTTTATTAAGTAGTTCAGAATGATAAAGTATAATTAAAATCTACGTTTGGGAGTTGTGTAATAATACTAGACCAGTCAATTTTTGTCATGAACTCTTTTTGATTTGTAGTGGAGATAGTTTAGATTTCAATCAAAAATGATATCTGGTGAAGTCTGAGGTCTCGGCCAAGCCGAGGAGACTCGAAGGCTGAATGAGGATAACCCTTTTTTAATTGGAAGATGTTGATTCGATTTTGGGTTTGATAAACCGATTGGAGATAGGCTCAGGTTTATAACCTTTAACATAATCCGGTGCTGCATCATAATATATGCTAAGGCCTATAGATTGTCTGTTTTCTATAATTTCATCCAGTTTTTCTGGTTTGAAGGGAGATAATCCATACTTGTTTTGCCAGTTTGACTCAAAGGTTTTTCCATTTAATGTGTACGAGAAGTTCCAGATTTTGGCATAGTATAATGGTGAAATAATACCGGTTTCCAGTGCTTCGTCGAATAAATATACAATTGTATCGTATTCCGGTATTCCTGATTGGATTAACCACCAGCAATAATTTTTGATGATTTTCTGTCCCTCTTTTTGCTTTGGTATCCCGTACGTCATGAATATGTCAACAAGCAATCGTTCCATTTTTAGCATATATGCGGCGCGTTCATCAACAAAAATTAAGGAGTCTTTTGTAGTGGAAGTATCAGATTTAGGATAGGCTTCCGGCCAGAAGTAATATGGATCGTATTCATCTCTTAGTTGTTTTAGTGCAGTATTGCATAAGTCATTTGTTTCCCAATTATTACGTGGTTTATAAAAGTCTCGGATCAGATTTTTATAACGGGTTTCATATTTAAAGTTGGTAAACCACAATGAGTCCCAATCCAGACGTAAAGTATCCAGACCTTGCGACAAAGACCGTTCGAGATAAGTGTACATTTTATTCCTCTCATTTAACTGAGAGTAGCATTTTGAAGCAAAGAATAAATCTCGGGCTAAAGGGGAGTCCACCATTTCAAAGGCCATTTCAAAATTAGTAACTGCCAATTCGTAGTTGCCCTCATACATATGGTATTCACCTTCATTAATCGTATTGTAATAATCAATATATCCTGCCTGGGTGACAAAAGAAATTAATAAACAAAGACAAGGTAGTATAACTTTCATTCTACTTAAATATCTTAAAATATTTGAGTTAATGAATTAAAATAACATTTATTTAACAATAATAAGTACTGCTCTATTTAGTAGGCGATAATGTATATGCGGCCTTAATGATTTGCTCAACCGGTTTGTTTTGAGGTGTAAATCGATTGTTATTAACTCCTCCTGATTTGGAATGATTTGGAAACCATTTCCATAAGAATCCCCCCATGAACCAGCTTTCACCCCAAAAGCGCGTAAAAATAGCTTTATAGGCGTTTTCCTGAGCTGTACTGTTAAAGGTTGAGTTTCGGGCTTCGTTCCAGGGTTCTTTTCCTGTGTAATCTATATTCCGGTAACCAAATTCAGTAAAAATCACTTTCCTTTTTTGTGAATAACTCAGTTTTTTAATGGCATTATAATGACTAAACCAACCGGCATAACAAGCCTCATACGTAGGTGTTTTTGAGTTGGCAACAGGAAAATAAGCGTCAATACCAATGTAGTCCAATTTATTCCAAAAGGAAACTTTATCATAATTGTCCCAATTTGCAGCATACGTCAGTTTACCAGAATATATTGATCTGACTGTATCAATTAAATCATTCCAAAAATCAGGACGCAACACAACCGATTTTTTCATTTCAACGCCAACAGCAAAAATACCAACCTCCAATTCTTCTGCAATTTTGGCAAATTCAAGGATATATTCTCTGTAACTTTTCTCAAAAATCAGCCATTCGTTTTCAGTTGCAAAAGATAAATCACCCACCCATTGATTATGCATCCAGATGTGAGGCTTTAGCATCACTTTCAATTGTTGATCATGTGCCAGTTTAATGGTTTGCTTTATTCCTTCAGATGTTTCCCCTTTCCATTGGTAACTGTTATTGTATCTAACTTTGGCACTGTTTGGTGGAATGTAACCGAATGGCATAACAGTGATCCAGTTGGCTTTAATATTTCTGACCGGACTTAAATGGGTACTGTTAAGGTTTTGATTGGTGGCTACAAAACTCACACCGTTAATTTTTTTATTGGCATCTGATTTTTTGTAAACAGTATTTGAAGAAGATGTGAAGAGAAAAAAACTTATTAATGCAAAAATAAAAGGTCTCATAATAAAAAAACTAATGACGGATATGTATTAGAACTCGTTTTGAATTGGTCTGGTTTAAATTGGTTTCCTGACAAAACTGAATTGTAGCGTCTTAAAATTACTACTTTCTCCGGTTTTTTAAAAGAAAGATTTTTCTTTAATTGTTTTGGGGGCTATTGCCGTTTCATTAATCGTATCTTTGTACCCATGCAAAAAAAATTCCTCCCTGCTTATTTATTGACATTCGTAAATGTGCTGGGGTTTAGCATTCTAATGCCCGTTTTACCCTTTATTGTGGAGAGTTACGGGGCACCTGAATGGGTTTATGGATTATTATTAACTTTTTATTCGGCTTTCCAGTTTATAGGGGCACCACTTTTGGGAAGTATTTCTGACGAAAGAGGCAGGAAGCCTGTTTTATTAATTAGTCAGGCCGGAACATTATTAAGCTGGTTTGTGTTTTTATTAGCGCTGTATTTACCAGAGATTAAAATATGGGGATTCACTTTACCACTGGTTATTATTGGTTTTTCCCGAATTTTAGATGGAATTACCGGTGGGAATGCTTCAGTGGCCAATGCCTATGTTGCTGATATAACAACAACAAAAGAAAAGTCGTATATTTTTGGTTACCTGGGAGGAATTGTAGGAATAGGCTTGATAATCGGGCCTGGATTAGGCGGATTTACTGCAGGAACAGCATGGGGATATAAAGGTACACTATTCACCGCTATTCTTATTTCGGTTCTGACACTTGCAACCATATTTCTTTTCCTTAAAGAATCTCATCCTCCTGAAAACAGAAAACCGAGAGAAAAACATTCTATTTTGGATAGTTTTTTCATTTTGAGACGAATCCGAAGGATAAACCCCGGAAGGTTTATCAAAACGATTTTTTTAGTGAAGTTTTTCTATTCGGTTATGGTAGCATTTTATATGGCGTCAATAGCATTATTTGTGATTGACCTGTTTGATTTTAATGAACAGGAACTGGGAACTTTCATGCTTTTTGTGGGAATTTTCCTGGCATTTAATCAGGCTATAGTCTCAAAATGGTTTATGACCAGATTTGGTGGATATAAAACATTATTGATTGGATTAAGTTTAACTTTTTTCGGTTTAATTGCCATTACTATAACTGATATTTTATGGTTATATCTGGTTTTCTACTATGTCATGAATTTAGGATTATCGTTGTGTTTTCCAACGTTTAATTCACTAATTGCACAACATGCCGACCCAAAACACCAGGGAGAGATTATGGGAATCAGTGAATCCATTAATTCTCTTGCCCTGGCATTATTTCCTGTCTTGGCGGCCGGTGTTTATGGTATGATAGGTTACCATATGTATTATCTGGTAGCCATTTTACCCCTGCTTTGCTTTGTTATTGCATTGTACAGAGGAAAACCTCAGGTTAGTGAAGAATAATTATCTGGTTTTAAATTGGAGAGGGACATTACCGCTTTCCCCTTTATTATCAACGTACTTAACGCTTATCGTAACTGTTCGACCCCTTGATTGTCGTAAGATTCGTAAGGCATCCTGATCCAAACGTCCACCACGTAGCACTTTTCCTTTGGTTTGAAGTCCGTCGACTGAAACTGAACCCTTAATAATACTAAAGGATATTCCGGTTAAAGTGACTGAATTATCATATCTTACTGAAGCTACTCTCTGAACAGTAACCGTAGGTAATCCGGGAGTCATTCCGTTTTCTATTCCTCCCAGATATAAACTTGGTGAAGGTCTTCTTCTTACTTCAAAGTCATAGGACCCCAGATTAGTTTTAGATCCATCTTCATTGGTTCCTATTACTGAAATACTTGCGGTTCTAATACCTCGGTTTGGAGTTGCAAACCACTTTCCACCTTCTCTTCTTAATGTACATCCACTACCAGATAATGAAACTCGTTCAGAAGGAAACCCGGATGCAGTTCCTTCAACTTCATTATCATATTTTTTGTACAGAATTCTCATTTTCGGAAGTGCTACTACCCCCATTGGTTGTCCCACGGTATAGTTAAAATCCCACGGACGCCAGACGGTTTCACCGCGTTCACGGACACCAATAGCACCTTTTACACGGTGTTGGCCAGCTACTTTACTATTAAGGGATAGTTTTCCTGTTGTTTCCTTCCATCTCTCCACCAATGTATCTTCGTCGATACCATAACGAATTTTAGTCACCGCATTACTATCATAAGCGGCTACCATAACATTTAAACTTAACGAGTCTCCGGTGTTAATATAGCTGCTTGGAGCAAATGCCATTGGTTCAATTTTGTTAAAATCGAACGCTGGTGCATTTACTTTCGATAAAAGGTAATCAGCCGCCATAGACTCGGCATTTTTAATATCCAGTTTCATTGAATTTAATAATGAAGCTGCTGCCACTATTGGTGCATGATCAAATGTGGCGGATGCCCATGGTAGTAATTCCACACCATCCTGATGTGCTGGTAGCTGATCAGGAAGGGTCAATGTCATATAAAACTGATAAAGGCTGTTTTTGTCCTCCGGATTAACAGAACTAAGTGCGCTTTCCAGGTTATTGACTGATTTTGGAGGGATAAAAGAATAGCTTTTATTCCCCTGAGTATAGGTTGCTAAAAGTGTGGAAACCTTATCTCTATACTCGTGTATTTTTTCCCTGAGATCAAGTCCTCTCTTTTTGGGTTTTTCAGGATTGGTTCCCACAAAAAAATTAGTTGGAATATCATAGTTATCCATATTCTTGATCTGCATCAAGGGTTTTAACTTTGTAATCTTGCCATCCTCATTTTTTTCTTCAATCCAATCTTCTCCCTCTGCGGTTTTAATCATTTCGTTACATTCCGATAGTATAAAACCAACGATTGACTCAGTTTCTTTTTTGAGCTGATTGGCTTTCTCATGCCATTTATTAAATTCAGTTAAATCGCCTTTTGTTAGTAGTATCCCGGCCTTCTTTTTGTCGAATCCTTCATAAGCAACATCACTTTTTTTGTGAATGGTGGCGCTACTGGCGTCTAGTTTATCATTAATAGTTACAAATGCTGCAATGACTTCTTTTGACACGTTAAGTGCCAACAGCGCAGTTAATACGAGATACATCATCCCGATCATTTTTTGCCTTGGTGTTTCTTTTCCTCCTGCCATAATTTTTAGTTTTGGTTTGTATTTATGAAATACAGGATTAAAAGAAAAGTAACGATAAGGGATATTAAGGAATCAAAAATAAACCAGGGTTAAGGTCTCTTTTTCCATTGATTAAGAATCTTTTGAATGTCAAATTTGACTTCAGATCGAATTTGTTTTTTGCGTTTTCCTTTACCAAATTGTTCATCATAATTGGTATAATGGTGCCTGATATGGGCTTCAACAGCAAGATCAATCATATTTCTGTCAAAGGTTTTAGCAGCGGCAGTTCTACCTACTCGTCCACTATGTTTTTCACAGGCATGGTTTGCAATTTCAGTGGTTTTGGCTGGAGGACAACCCGGATAGAACTGATGGATAGCACTCGCAAAATCATTGATGTATTTTTTATCCTGAACTATTCTTTGTTTTGCCGCTTTTTCATTCCTTTTAGCTCTGATTTGAGCATCCGCCTGACATTCTGCTTTCGCTTGTTGAATGGCAGTTACCTGGACATATTGACCTTTTCGATCAAACCGTTTTCTTCTCTGATTCCAAAATAAAAGTACGCCGCAGTGATCTGAGTGCTTTTTTGAACGACGAGTCAAAGCAGCATCTCCTGATGGCAGGAAAGTGTAAGATGAGAAGATAGAACATTTGAAACAGGTTCCGGGTGCCTTTTCACTTATAGCAACAAACATTTCTCCTTTTTTGATTGGAGAAGAACAGGTTGAACATTTGAGCTTTTCCTTTTTAGTCAGGAAAATATTTTGTGAGGTTGTAGCCAAGGTTTAATGTTTTGCTTTACCATATGATTTTATTCCTGCATTAATTTCAATATCCAAATGATTTTCAGATGGGGGAATCGGACAGGAATAACGGCTGTTGTAATGACAATAGGGATTGTAAGATTTGTTAAAATCAATTTCTATGGTATCGCCTTCCGGAATTTTCAGATCGATATATCGTCCACCATAATATGAGCCATGACCACTTGTTTTATCAGTAAAGAGTAAGAAAAGATTGTTCTTGTATTTTTCAGAATCTAAGTGTGCCTGATTTTGATAAATACTTAAAACGAGTTGTTTCCCATCAATTTCAAAATGTGCTTCGGCATATTTTCGGTAAATAGGCTTCCTGTCGGTTGTAGTCTTCATCTCAAAATCAGTCTCGTCAGGCGTTCGGATAAATTTTGCCGTTACGCTGTATTTTGAATCAATAGTATAGAATTGATGACCTTTAAATTTGCGCCGTTGTTTTTTTGTAAGAGGTGAATGTGCTTTATCCTTATACTGCTGATTAAGTGATGCTCTGAACTGATTAACACTATTAATAAAACTGGTGTCAGAATCCTGGGCAACAGATAGAATAGTTACTAATTGGAAGACAGTCAGAATAAGCCAGTTTTTTTTAATCATGATGTACGATTTCTGTCTTACAAAAATAAAATTATTTAGGACTATTCCAGTTAATAGATAGTACAGACCGTTTATATAATAAAAATTAGTACGAAATTGAACTTTATTATTTTTATGGAAATGTTATTTGAATTTCATCAATAAGTAATATGTTGTCAAAATTATTCCTCATTATTTTCACCTTTGCTTCTACAAACGTCTTGTATTCAATGTCCAGAATATATACACCTGACGTTGCAGCGGTATTTGAGTCAAAGCTTATTGTAACCTGCTCTGTTCAACCAATTGGTGAAAACAGATACTATTATGCTTATATAGATGAGATTCTGAAAAATAAAACCGGTGAAAAAATAATCAGGGGAAAGCGATTAAAAATTTCCATGTCCGCTTTTGGGAATTTTGGTCACCCTTCGTTAAAATATAAAAAGAAGTACATTCTTTATTTGAATAAGTATAAAGACAGGTGGCATCACTTTAGTGGGGAACAACATATTAAACCATTAAAACAATCACAAATTCCATTCAAAGTGGCAGATTCGGTTTTTTGGCTTGGTCCAACATCATATCGTTTAATGGTTAAAGAAATTCAAAGTAGTTTTATTAAGGAATCAACTTGTATTTATAATATGCGGGTAGATGCTAAATCATACAGTCAGAAGCCTTATCATTCTCCTGTTGTATTATATTTTTATAATTGGCACACAAGAGCATGCTATCCACATGTTGTTTCTGATATTGAACTTGAACCTGAATTAACGGAACCGCCGGAGCAAATTGTAGATGAGGTTTTTTCCTTTTGTGAGGAAATGCCAAGATTCTACAAGGGGAATGAAGCCTTACCAGAGTATATCAGGGAGCATTTGCCGGATTCTGTCCTAAATAATGAGGCAGGTATTCAAACCAGAACTTATGCCAGGTTTATTGTGGAAAAAGACAGTACAATTTCTGAAATTAAAATCGTGAAATCTTATGTACCCCAATTTGATCAGGCAGTTATTGATCTTATCAGATCGGTACCTTACTGGATACCCGGTAAACAAAGAGGACGTCCCGTCAGGTGCTATTTTACTATACCTGTTTTAATTAAGCCGACAGATGGAAATTAAGAAACAAATTTTTTTAGGAAAGATAATATTGTTATTTCTACTTCTGTCTGGCCTGTGCCAGTCCACTTATGCGCAGGATAATACACAGGATTCAGTATTGTATCGAAAGTTTTTAAGGCTTGGAATAAGAGGTGTTACAATTGATGAGATACAGAAAATGAACTTTGACACCATAATAGAATTCAGAGCGCCAAAGAAAAACTATTGGGTTTATAAAAACGAATCGGGAAAAGTGTCAAATTTTTCCTTCAATGATGCTGAACATGAATGGGAGTATGATAATGAAGGAGGTTTAATCAGGGAGAGGGTTAAAAAAAAGCATGAAAACCATCTGCGTTATTATGATGGATCAGGGACACTTCTGAAAAAGAAATACAATAACGGAAACGTTGAAATAATTGAGGAATACAAAGCAGATACGGTTTTTACACAGTATAGGAACCCCAGAGGAGAAATATATCATGAGTTTGTTAAACAGGGCGATTCAATTCTATTTAAGAACAGGATTGAAAGGAAATTGCAAGTTAATATTCCAGACTGGTGTGGTTTCCCATTAAATTATATCGCCTATAACAATAACTCATTTACCAGAATACAACTATTAGATAGCATTAACTATAAATTATTCACCGAAACTGAATATTTTAATGGAACAGTAAAGTATGAACGGCATTTTAGAAACTGTGAAGCAAAACAAGATTCAGCTGTTACCATTACTCTGGATGGCAATAACGATACATTAATATGGATGATGAGTACAAAAAAGGTATCACCCTACTTTTTGAGTTTCGTTCATGATAGTAAAATGATAGTTTATCACCCCAATGATTCACTTCAATATAAAAAGGAGGTTTTTGTTTATGATGAAAAAGAGGGGTATATAATTGGTAAAAATGTTTATGATTATAAAGGCAATTTGGTGACAATAGAGCATCATGAATATGGCGGATCTTGTGGAATGCCTACCATTCGATACGAACATATTCAGGATAAAAGGAAAAATCTGACAACATACTATCAAGCTAAAAGCAAACCATCTGTTAAGCTGTTACTTCACCCTAAGTTTACATATGAAGATTACTATTTATTGAATGATTATTATCGTAACAAAATTAATTACCAAAGTCAAAACACTTCCTTTTCGGCTGAGGAGTCGGACAGTTTGGTTTTTAAGAATAAAACAATTAGTGTAAAAGAATGGCAAGATGCTTTTTTGATTTATTTACTGGATAATAAGGTCAGAAAAAACAAAAATAAGAGACATTACCGTATTAGTTTTTCTTTTGATAGGGGATGGAGCATTAAAAATTATAGTAAATCGAAAGAGGATCGTTTTACAACAGCCTTTAGAAATTTTATTAAATCATTCGATTTAATTGGATTTAAGTTGAAACAAAAAAGAGGGATTTATTTGTCAGGAGGAGGAAAACGGGTTTTTATGAAATATCCAATCAAGGGGTTTCGGTGGGAATGTAAGTGGTAGTAATCTTATACTTTTTTACAGTTGTTTAGTATAGTAAATTGTTTGATTTAATGGGTGTTGGAGGTGTAAAAACAAAAAGCCCGGCATTAAGCCGGACTTTTACTAAACCCAATAATTTTTAATGAAAATACATTATATTAAACATCAAAAACCATTACAACTACAATTGAGTTTTAATAAGGTTGCCTGTAATTGAAAATTTTTTTAAAAAAAATTAAAAAGGGCTATTTATGTTTTATAGATGACACCAAATTTTGCTACAGAATCGGATAAAGATTCCGGCACTGATTCTTCCTTTATCATTTCCAATAAATCTATTTCAATTCCACGACATATCGTGCTCATTGGCGTATCAGCGGCACGACCTTCAAAAGGTGTTTCAGTTATTACACCGGATTTATTTAAAATAGCAAATGCAAATGAAATGGCTACACTAACCGGAATTAATATCCAGTTTGACATGATACCCGCAAGTGCAAATGGTAGTGATAAAGTAAATAGCCAGAGGAAAAAATTTGTGAAGTAATTATAGTAAAATGGAAAAATAGTGTTTTTGATGCGTTCACATTTTCCCTGATCGTCATATAATTTTTTAATGGTTGACATCAATGCATTAAACCTGAATTCTTCGATCCAGCCACGTTTAAATGCATAGGCAATATCTTTGCCCTGAAGTACCAGTAATTGAGTTGGTATATTGGTTACCGATCGCAATTCCTCAACTTCGTTTTCAGGTACCCAATTGGTAATGTCCTTATCAATGATTTCACCTCTTAATTTTGATCTTAAAGAATACACCCATCCAATATGGCGGTGTATACTTCTTTTCGACCATTCTTCAAGGTCTCTCTGATCTGCTTCATTTTTAGCAATACCGTAAGTAAGAAATTCCATACCAAGCGATCGACTGTCATTTACTATGGCGCCCCAGATTTTACGGGCTTCCCACCATCTGTCGTAAGCTGAACTGTTTTTAAACCCCAGAAAAATAGCAAGGGCTCCACCTAAAATACTAACCGGAATAGCCGGTAATACCAGGAATTCAAAATTAAGCTCGATACATAGAAAGTAGGCCAGAGCAGAACAAAAAGCAAAAAATAATAAAGTACCAATATTCCAGTAAATAATTCCGATAATTTGGAGGATCGGGTTTTTCGAAAATTTTACAATCATAACAGGATGTTTTTTGAGAAGACAAGAATGTTATTTTTTTGGAAATATGCAATAATTTACCTGTATAATTTCATACGAAGTGACATGTAAATAATGTTATGGACTGAATGATTGATTTGAGCAACTGAAAGTTAACCTACAGGGATAACCAGTACTGGTATCTTTGTTCTGTTTATAATGATTGATGAGGTGGTATTGAAGTATAAATTGTATAAAAAACCATGTTCATGTCGGCCAAGAATCAGTAAATCAATGTTTAGTTTTTCGGATTCCTCTAAAATCATTTCGTTAGTGGCGCCCTGTAACAATAACCCTTCGGTATCAATACCATTTTCAAGCATTTTACTGGTAAATTGTGCTAATAATTGCTGTTCCTTCATGACCAGTTTTTCCCTTACACTTTTAATGTAAATCGGCCCGATTCTATAATCATTTAGATCCGGAGCAGGAGAGGTGATATGTAATAACCAAACCTTTGAATTAAAAGCTTTAGCAAATGCAGAAGCTTTGTTGATTATCACTTCAGTACTATCATCAAAATCAATGCTAACTAATATATTTTTCATAGTGGTTCAGTTTAATAGTATGCCTTAATAAGTTACGAATTTTAACCGTGATTAAAAAATTGATAGGTCATTTTGCGAATTTTGCAAGACGTTTGAAAGGGTTGCAAAATTCAATTATAATTTAGGTGTGATTCTTGATAGCTTAGCACAAATACAAAAAAACCGAATTATGAAAAAAAAGTTATTAGTGATGTTTGCCATACTGGTTTCAGGATGTGCTACATATGGTCAATTCACATTTAGTGTGTCTCCGGGGTTGAGCTTAAATGCTGCTTCTTTCGGGTATAAGTTTAACAAAGTTGTGCCTTTTATTGGCTTCCAGTATTTTGGGACATCTGCCAGTTATGATTATAACTATAAAGATTTTGACTTTAATTCAGGTACTATAGTTGACATGAGTCAAAGTTCCAAAGGAAGAGTTAATCTGATCATGCCAAATATTGGCGCCAAATATTTTTTGTTTGAAAAGGAGAATGTTAAAGCAAGTGCTACACTAAATTTCACTAAACCAATAATTGCTGCAAAGGCAGAAATTGATGGAGAAGATGATGAATTTTTAAATGATGCAATTAAGGGAATTAGCCTTTGGGCAGGTGAGTTAAGTTTTGGAGCAGAGTACTTTTTTAGTGAACAATTTAGTTTAGGTGGTGAATTTGGTTTTAGATATATTCACTTCAATTCTCAGATAACTGAGACTCGAACTATTTTTAATCCGATTACTTTTGAAACTGTTGAGACAGAAGCAACTTATGACACTAAGATAAATGCCAGTCCAACCTTTTCTAAAATAGGACTAAACTTTTACTTTTAATCAGGGATTTATACCTGAAAAAGAAACCTGCCAGAACTGGCAGGTTTCTTTTTGCCTGTTGATCAATCATTCCAACACTACAATATGAATCATTACCTCACAACTTCTGGTAAAGATGAGAGGTAATTTTGCTCAAAAAAACTTGAAATTCTGGTTAAAAAATCGTATTTTATAGGGTGAACCCTAAAATAAAAACGAGCCATGAAAAATATAGTTTTAATTGATTTTACAGATGAATCACTACATGCTCTTGATTATGCCATTGAATTTACAAAGTCCGTAGATGGAAAGTTGGAGATGATCAATGTTACTTCCTCAGAAGATTTAGAATTAAACTATGGTCGTCTTGAAGATTTACAATACCGTTACGCAACAGAAGATTTTGATATTGAATTCCGGGCTTTGGTAGGCGATTTGGAACATGACTTACCAGAGTATATCGGCAGTCAAAAAATTGGTTTTGTCTTTTGTGGAACACATAGCTTACGGTTTATGGAATATATATTTTCCAGTCGTATTTTAAAGTTAATGAATCATATAGATGCCAATTTCCTTTTTATTCCAAGTACTTTAACCTCGTTCCGGCCGATAAAGCATATCATTGCTCCGATTTTAATAGATAGGCATTCTTTGCAAAAACTGGAAGCCCTACGATTTTTAAGATTAATGATTGATTTCAGGTTAACTTTAGTGACCTATAAATCGAGTGGTGAAGAGCAACGGGAATTAAATGAGAGCCTTTATATGGCTGGTAGAATATTAGGTAATGTTGGTGTTGAATTTAGTATTGATTATCTGGGAAGGTCTGAGAGTGAGTTAAAGTCAATGCTTATTGAATATGCTGTTGAGTCGGATGTGGATATGATATCATTAGTTAATTTTACAAAATCCGGATTTATTAACATCAATTCCAAGGCCTTTATGGATACAGTGATCCGGAATGATTACAAAATTCCGATTCTTGCTACGCAGGATAAACAACTATCAAGTGTTGCCGGACATCATGTTAGCGGAGGAGCTTAAAAAAGGCACCTGATTTTTGTTGTTCATTCAAATCGATCGGTTTGGAAATTAAAATCACCGTTTATACAATATTCCTATCGGAATTAAAATTCTGATGATTACATTTAGGCAAATATTGTATTATGAAAACGACTATGATTTTATCGGCAGGAATGCTTTTGATGCTATCTTGCGGTGAGACTAAAAATACCAAGGAAACGGTGAAAAACTATCAATACCCTGAAACCAGGCAAGGCAGTGATTCTGCTGTATATTTCGGGACTACAATTAAAGATCCTTACTTCTGGTTAGAGGATGACAGAAGCCAGGAAACAGAAGAATGGGTTAAAAGTCAAAATAAGTTCACTTTTAATTATCTGGATCAGATCAAATTCAGAGATCAGATTAAATCCAGATTTACAGAGTTATGGGATTATGAGAAAGTAGGACCACCGTTTAAAGAGGGTGGGGTAACCTATTTTTATAAAAATGATGGTTTGCAAAACCAGTACGTTATTTACAAAGAGGATGAAAATGGAGAAGCAAAAGTATTCTTAGACCCGAATACATTTTCAGAAGACGGTACTGTTTCATTGGGTAACCTGAGCTTTTCAAAAAGTGGGAAAATAGTGGCCTATTCTATTTCAGAAGGTGGAAGTGATTGGAGAAAAGTAATGGTGATGGATGCGGCATCAGGAAAGCTGATGGAGGATACCCTTGTGGATATTAAATTTAGTGGTTTATCCTGGAGGGGAGATGATGGATTTTATTATTCCAGTTATGATAAACCTGAAGGAAGCGAATTATCAGCAAAAACTGACCAACACAAGTTATATTACCATAAATTAGGGACTGCTCAATCAGATGACGAGTTAGTATTCGGAGGAACTGAGGAGCAGAAAAGACGCTATATTGGTGGAAGTGTAACTGAGGATGGTAAGTATTTGTTTATTTCAGGGTCAGTTTCAACTTCAGGAAATGAATTGATGATGATGGATTTGGAAGATCCGGCAAAGACAATAGTGCCTATTGTGGAGGATTTTAACAGTGATTCCTATGTGATAGAAAATGAAGGTTCCAAACTTTATATTGTGACTAATTTAAATGCACCGAATAAGAAAGTTGTAACTGTTGATGCAGCCAATCCTGCAGTCGAAAACTGGGTTGATTTCATTCCTGAAACCGAGCAGGTATTGAGTCCATCAACCGGAGGTGGTTTTTTCTTTGCAAATTATATGAAAGATGCCGTATCGGAAATTAAACAATATACCTATTCAGGTGAATTGGTTGGAGACGTTGAGCTACCCGGAATTGGAAGTGCCGGTGGTTTTGGAGGAAAGAAGGAAGAGAAAGTATTGTATTATTCTTTTAGCAATTACCACACTCCTGGAAGTATCTATTCTTATCAGCCGGAAGCACAAAAGTCAGAATTGTACTGGTCGCCAAAAATTAATTTTAAAAGTGAGGATTATGAATCCAAACAAGTGTTCTATCAGTCTAAAGATGGTACAAAAATTCCAATGATTATTACTTATAAAAAGGGATTAGAGTTAAATGGTAAGAACCCAACAATTTTATACGGCTATGGTGGTTTTAATGTCAGTCTGACACCAAGTTTTAGTGTAACAAATGCCATTTGGATGGAAAAAGGAGGGGTTTATGCCGTTCCAAATATCCGGGGAGGAGGAGAATATGGTAAAGCATGGCATGATGCCGGAACACAGTTGAAGAAGCAAAATGTATTTGATGATTTTATAGCTGCGGCTGAGTACCTGACTGAAAACGGATACACTTCTTCCGATTATCTGGCTATTAAAGGTGGGTCAAACGGAGGTTTATTAGTTGGTGCAGTAATGACACAGAGACCTGACTTAATGAAAGTTGCTTTACCTGCTGTAGGTGTCCTGGATATGTTAAGATATCACACTTTTACAGCTGGTGCAGGTTGGGCATATGACTATGGAACATCAGATCAGTCGAAAGAGATGTTTGAATATCTTTTGGGATATTCTCCGGTTCACAATGTTAAATCGGACGTAGATTATCCGGCGACTTTTGTTACTACCGGTGACCATGATGACAGAGTTGTACCTGCACATTCATTTAAGTTTATTGCCGAATTGCAAAATAAGCAAACGGGTGATAATCCGGTTTTAATCAGAATCGAAACAGATGGTGGTCATGGAGCCGGGACTCCGGTATCAAAAATTATTGATGCCCATACTGATGAAATGAGTTTTGTATTATACAATATGGGAAAGACCGAATTATAGGATAATAATAAATTTTAAATTTACCGACACCTGTTTGATTAATCAAACAGGTGTTTTTTTTGTGCCAATACTCTCATTTTTTTGTTCAAAAGTTCATAATCCAGACTTATTTTTCAACTTGATTTGGCATATTTTTTGAATAATTTTGCAGTAAAATAAAAGATATCGCTATGAAAAAAATGATTTTGATTGCCATTGCCGTCATAGGTTTTGGTTGGCAGGCTGAAAGCCAGGTAAATTCGCAGGTAATTGGGCTGAGACTTGGGGGAGGATATTATGGTGCAGGTGCTGAGTTATCGTATCAGCATGGTTTAGGTGAAGCAAACCGGTTAGAGCTAGATTTGGGCTTAGTGGGAAGTTCAAACTACCGTCATTTTTTGGCAACTGGTATCTACCAATGGGTATGGAATATTAAAGATGGTTTAAACTGGTATGCCGGAGCAGGTGTTCAGATAGGTGGTTACCGGTATTCACATACAATTAATCATAATGAAAGGGGACTTGCCCTTGCTGTTGGCGGACAAGCTGGTATTGAGTACGATCTGACAGAATTTGATGTTCCGTTGCTGATCAGTTTGGATACCAGACCTATGTGGAGTTTAAGTGGTTATTATTCCGGAGTTGGATATGGAGGCGCCTTAGGTATCAGATATATTCTCTAAAAGAGGAGAGAGCCATAAACTAGCTTAATTTTTATAAAAGAGAAAGCCCAAAGTGAACTTTGGGCTTTTTTAAATTCAACATTATTAACTAACGAATAAATAATTTAATGAAGAAATTTGTTATATTTTTAATCCCCTATGATAAAAATATACCCCTATAACGTTTCAATATAAGAAAGGGTTGCTTTTGATTATAATTTATTCGTCCAATACCTGTTTACCGCTAAAAGGCAGTTAAAAATATTGAATTAATCTTTCTTTTTTACTTAGTACACCTTAGCACCTTAAAAGGTTGTCTTAAAGGTTAAATTTTTGCCTGATTAGCAGATGCATTCAAAAACCCGTATCTTTGAGTACACACTTTAATTATTAAAACTTACAACCTATGCTCAACTGGAATGACATTATTAAGTTTGTAAACTATGGTAACCCTGAACCCGACAAGCGCATAGAAAAAACGGATTTGGAATGGCAGAACCTTTTGACTCCGGAACAATACAGAATTACAAGGTTAAAAGGGACGGAGCGCCCGCATAGTGGTGAATTTTGTTCGAGTTATGAACCGGGCCAATACAGTTGTGCCTGTTGTCGAACACCATTGTTTGATTCCACAATTAAATTCGATTCGGGTACTGGTTGGCCAAGTTTTACGCAACCTGTTAAAATGAATGCTGTTAAATATGAAAAGGATGTGAGCTTTGGTTCTGTAAGAGTTGAAATTTTATGTAATACCTGTGATGCACATTTAGGCCATGTTTTTCCTGATGGACCTGAACCCAGCGGGTTGAGGTATTGTGTAAATTCGCTATCCATAATCCATGACCAATAATTCATGAGTATATTGAATAATATTAAATTATCTGATTCATTTGTCAGAGATTTACCTGCAGATACCAATTTGGATAATTCTGTCAGACAGGTTTTTAATGCCTGCTTTTCTTTTGTTAAACCAAGCCCTCCTTCAAATCCCAACCTGATTCATGTCTCGGAACCATTGGCTGATTTATTAGATTTAGATGTTGAATCCAGCGATTTCTTGAATATTGTGAGTGGTAAAACAATCATCAGTAATAGCCAGCCTTATGCCATGTGTTATGGTGGGCATCAGTTTGGACATTGGGCTGGTCAGTTGGGAGATGGCAGAGCAATAAATATTGCTGAAACCAAAGTTAATGGTCAGTACTGGACCTTGCAGTTAAAAGGAGCGGGTAGAACACCTTATTCGCGAACGGCAGATGGAAATGCAGTTTTGCGCTCTTCTATCAGAGAATATTTATGCAGTGAAGCCATGTTCCATTTAGGTGTACCAACGACCCGGGCACTTTCTCTTTCATTAAGTGGTGATGAAGTTTTAAGAGATATTTTATATGACGGACACCCTGAATATGAACCGGGAGCAATAGTGTGTAGGGTGGCTAATAGTTTTATTCGTTTCGGTAATTTTGAAATCTTCGCAGCAAGGAAAGATATCTCCACTCTAAGGAAATTAACAGATCATACCATCCGTACACATTACAACCATTTAGGAGAGCCGTCGAAAACAACTTATCTTAAGTTTTTTGAAGAAGTTTGCACATCAACAAAGCTTATGATTTTACATTGGCAAAGAGTAGGGTTCGTACATGGTGTAATGAATACTGATAATATGTCGATATTGGGTCAGACTATTGATTATGGTCCTTATGGCTGGTTGGAAGATTATGACCCGGGCTGGACCCCAAATACAACAGATGCCCAACACAAAAGATACCGCTTCGGAAATCAACCTGCCGTGGCCTTATGGAACTTAACCCAGTTGGCAAATGCTCTGTTTCCCCTGATAGAGGATGTTGAGGCATTGACAGATATTTTGTCAGCATTTAAAATCAGTTTCAAAGCCGAGCATTTATCCATGATGCTATCTAAAATAGGACTGGAAACTACTATTGAAGGTGATGATGATTTGGTTAATTTTTTGACAGAAAGTTTAAGGAAAACGGAAGTTGATATGACGCTTTTCTTCCGAACCTTAAGTGAATTTAATGGTAACATTGAGGAACAGTTAATCAAAATCAAGTCGTCAAGTTATCTTTCTGAGACTGAATTTGATGATAGAAAAGTGTTGTGGAAAGATTGGTTGTCCGGTTATGATTTGAGGTTAAAAAAAGAAAGTAGCGTACTGGCGGAGAGAAGTGTAAAAATGAATGGCATTAACCCAAAATACGTACTCAGAAATTATATGGCACAATTGGCGATTGATGCAGCCGAAAAAGAAGATTACTCCATTTTGAATGAATTGTTTAACCTGCTTAAATTTCCATATGAAGAGCAACCAAAAATGGAAAAATGGTTCGCAAAACGTCCTGATTGGGCAAAGGAAAAAGTAGGTTGCTCAATGTTATCCTGTAGTTCTTAAATTTTTTTTGAAAGCATTTGTCGAATGAACCGACAAAGACTGTAAATTTATACCTAAGAAATTAACAAATTATAAAACGAAACAATTCAAACTATGAAAAAAGCAATTTGGAACAATACGGTTTTAGCTGAAAGTGATCAGACAATTAACATAGAAGGAAATTTTTATTTTCCACCGGAATCACTAAATATGGAGTATTTTCAGAATAGTAATTTACATTCTACCTGCCATTGGAAAGGAGAAGCGTCATACTATAATGTTGTTGTGGATGGAAAAGTCAATAATGATGCAGCCTGGTATTATCCTGAAACATCTGAACTTGCAAAGTCAATTAAAGGATATGTGGCTTTTTGGAGAGGTGTCGAAATTCAATAAGACAGCTTAATTGTTGATACTAAGGATATTTTATGTATCTTTAATTTCATAAGATAAACACCTGTCAACGTGTGCCTTTTCTTCCACCCGAAAGGTTAGTTTAACCGGTTTAGGACTTTAATATTTAACAGATTATTACCATGAATTCCACTACTCTGAATATCCCCGGGGCAGATCATACTTTGTCTGCAAGATTAGAACTTCCTGCAGATGAAAAAGTCAGGACTTATGCCATATTTGCCCATTGTTTTACCTGTACCAGTAATTTAAGTGTAGTCAGGCATATCAGCAGAACCTTAACAATGAATGGTATTGGGGTTTTAAGATTTGATTTTACCGGTTTAGGTAAAAGTGAAGGTGATTTTGCTGATACCAATTTTTCAAGTAATGTTTCTGATTTGATAACGGTTTACAATTATCTCAAGGATAATTATGAGGAACCGCACATGTTAATCGGGCATTCTTTAGGAGGGGCGGCCGTCCTGATGGCAGCAGCCCAATTGCCAGATATAAAAGCTGTTGTGACACTTGGAGCTCCGGCTGAACCTGAACATGTCCAACATCTTTTTAAGGAAAGTATTGAAGAAATTAACAGGTCAGGGGAAGCAGAGGTTAATATTGGCGGCAGACCATTTAAAATACAACGTCAGTTTATCGAAGATCTTCAAAATCATGATTTACTGTCAATAGTTAAAAAATTAAGAAGACCTTATCTCATTTTGCATTCTCCGCAGGATAAAATTGTAAATATTGATAATGCTTCAAAATTATATCTTGCAGCACATCACCCCAAAAGCTTTATTACCCTGGATGGGGCTGATCACCTTTTATCTGAAAAAGATGATGCGATTTATGTGGCTGAAATGATTTCAACATGGGCAACCAGGTATTTGGATCCCATGCCAGAGGTAAAACCTTTGTCAACTGAAGGAGAACAAGTGGTTGCTCATTTAAATTTACATGATAGTTTTACAACAAGAATTTATACGCCTCATCATCATATCGTAGCTGATGAACCACTGTCGTTTGGCGGAAATAATTTAGGGCCATCCCCTTACGAATTACTAAATGCCTCGGTTGGAGCCTGTACAGTAATGACTATCAAGTTATATGCAGAGCGAAAAAAATGGGATTTAAAAGAGGTATTTGTATATTTAACATATGCTAAAAAGCATGTTGATGAATTGGATGTTGAAACGGAAGTGATGGGTAAAATTGATCATATCAGTAAGAAAATCAAGTTTGTTGGTGATTTAGATGATCAACAAAAACAAAAATTACTTGAAATTGCTGCAAAATGTCCTGTTCACAAAACTTTAGGAAACACTGTTTTGATTGAAACAAAAGAATTTATTACATAATAGTAAGAATCACAAAATAACTAACGAAACAAAAACAATCCCATTAAATTATGACCATAACAACCCCTAATTACAAAGTATCAAGCAGTATACTTGAAAGCTTTTTGGAAACCAGAGCATTTACAGAGCAGCTGTGTCAACCACTACAAAAAGAAGATTATATTCCTCAGCCAGTCGAATTTGCAAGTCCCCCAAAGTGGCATGCCGCGCATGTTACATGGTTTTTTGAAGAGATGATATTGAAGAAATTTGTTGAATCGTATCAGGAATTTCATCCTCATTTTAATTTTTTATTCAATAGTTATTACAATACTATAGGTGAACGAACTATTCGTGCGCAACGTGGAAATATTACCAGACCTGGTGTAGATCAGGTTTTTGAATACAGAGCTTATGTTGACCGGCATATGGTGGAACTGATAGAGGGAGGAATATCTGATGAGATAACAGAATTGATTACAATAGGAATTAATCATGAACAACAACATCAGGAATTGTTTCAAACTGATCTTAAATATGCTTTTGGTCACAATCCTATTTTTCCGGTTTACAAAGCAGATGGAAATTTATTAAAAGATCATAATACAGAGGAAGGGTGGTTAAAAATTAATGAGGGTGTTTATTCAATTGGTCATGATAACGAAGAATTTTGTTTTGACAATGAACTGGGTAAACATAAAGTATTTGTGCACGATTATGAAATATCCAAATCGTTAGTGACAAATGGTGAGTTTATTGAATTTATTGAGGCTGGAGGCTATCAGGATTTCAGGTTCTGGTTAGATGAAGGGTGGTCGTGGGTCAATACAAATGATGTAAAAAGCCCTTTATACTGGCATAAAATTGATGGAGAATGGTTTTACTATACATTGGCAGGTTTAAAGCCGGTTGACAAAGAGGCTATTTTAGGTCATGTTTCATTTTATGAGGCTAATGCATATGCGACCTGGAAGGGACTGCGTTTACCCACTGAATTTGAGTGGGAAATTGCTGCTGATCAGTTGACCTGGGGGAAAAGATGGGAATGGACTAATTCAGCCTATCTGCCTTACCCGAATTTTAAAATAGCAGATGGCGCAGTGGGGGAGTATAATGGAAAATTTATGGTTAACCAGATGGTGTTAAGAGGAGCATCAGTAGCAACTGCAAATAACCACAGCAGGAAAACATACAGGAATTTTTTTCATCCTCACTTTCAGTGGCAGTATTCAGGTATAAGATTAGCGCGATAAAATGACAGAGCAATTTAAACTAGACATAGAACAGGGTTTAAGTAATGAACCCAAAACACTGCCTTCGAAATATTTTTATGATAAAGTAGGAGATGACTTATTTGTTCAGATCATGAATATGCCTGAATATTATCTCACCAGAGCTGAGATGGAAATTTTTAAAACCAAAACTCTTGAGATTATACAAAGTCTTGAATTGGATAAAAATACCTACTTTGAACTGATCGAACTTGGAGCAGGAGACGGATCAAAAACTATTGAGTTACTTAAGGTATTGGTTGATGAAGATTACCATTTCGATTATTTACCGATTGATATTTCGCAAAATGCATTGTCAGGATTGCAAAGCAGACTTAATACTGAATTACCGGAGCTTAACGTTAAAACCAAGCAGGGTGATTATTTTGAAATTTTATCTTCATTAAAGGAAAACAAAAGGCCAAAAGTAATATTGTTTTTAGGATCCAATATCGGAAATCTATCAGATGCAAAAGCAGGTGAATTTATTTATGGTTTAGGTTCCAATTTGTATCCGAATGATAAATTATTGCTTGGTGTTGATCTCATTAAATCAAAGGATGTTGTATTGCCGGCTTATAATGATGCTAAGGGACTGACCAGAGATTTTAATCTGAATTTATTGAACAGAATTAATAATGAGCTTGAAGGTGATTTTAATTTGGACTATTTTAAGCACGCCCCCGAATATGAAGAAAGTGAAGGGGTTGCAAAAAGCTATTTAAAGAGTACAAAAAATCACGAAGTAACGCTGAAATCGATTAATAAGACCTTTCAATTTTCCAAGGATGAGAAAATTCATACTGAAATTTCAAGAAAATATAATGATGAGGTTTTGCAAAAAATAATAAAGGATACCGACTTTAAAATAACCAATAAATTAATGGATAGTAAAGGCTATTTTGCTGATTATATATTAAAAAGATATTAGAAGTGTCTCAGAAGAATTATATAGGGGTTTTAGGTTTAGGTAGCCGTTCAACGCTATATTATCTTGAACAACTCAATAGAAATTATAATCAGTTAAATGGAGGGTATAGTACATGTCCTGTTAAACTTCTGAATGCTGATTTTGATGAGATTAACCCCTATCTTCCCAGTCAGTTTTCAATACTTAAACCTGTAGTCAAACATTATCTTGAAATGTTAAATGAAATGGGGGTGGAACGTATTGTTGTTCCAAATATCACTTTGCATGAAACAATTGATCGTTTGGAATTGGGTCATGAGTTAAAAGAAAAGCTGATTCACCCGGTAAAAGAAGTGATTACTGAGTTACAAAATAGAAAGAGTAGTAAGGTATGTATTTTTGGATCGTACTATACTATGACTTCTGAATATTTGGCCTCTAAATTAGATCCGATATTATATGAAGTTTATTCCCCGGAAGAGAAAGATAAGAAGACCATTGACAATTGTAGAAAGAAACTTTATGAAGGAGAGTTAAATTCAGAAGACCTCTCAGCATTAAAAAAAATAATAGAGAAATATACGCAGGATGGAGTTGTGGTTTTGGCCTGTACGGAATTGTCATTAGTTTATGGAAAGATTAAAAATAAATTTGTAATAGATATGATTGATGTACATGTGAGGAATACATTAACCTATCAAATGAGTTAACCTAATAAATCAGAGAATATGAAAAATTATGTTGTAATAATAATGGCCCTGGTACTTATAGGATGTGGGGAATCCGGGGGTGAAGAAAATACTTTAGCGGTAGCGGTTCCTCAGGATGAGGTAAGTGAAGTGATGGAAACCTCAGAAAACGAAATGGCAGGTGAAGAGATGGCTGATAATGAAACATCTGATATGCCAGTAGAAGAAGAAGGTGTGGAAACTGATGTTGTCATGGAAGAAATGGAAGATGATAAGACCGTTGAAGTTGCTGAGACAGAGATGGGCAAGACTGAAGTGGTTTCGAAGGTAGAGGAAGCACCATCACCTGTAGAAGGAATAGCTCCTGCCGCAGAAGTTGTTGAAGCAGTGTCAAAGCCTGATCATTCTGTATGGGATGCACTTTTAAGAAAAAATGTTTCATCAAGCGGGAAAGTCAATTATTCAGGAATGAAATCCAGCCTGACAAAAATTAATACTTATGTTGATCATTTGGAGGGATTCACAGACTTATCCGCTTTATCGAGAAATGAAAAGCTGGCCTATTGGATTAATTTGTATAATGCGGTAACTGTTCAATTAATAGCTTCAAATTATCCTGTATCCTCCATTACTAAATTGCATGGCGGAAAACCATGGGATAAAAAACTAATCACAATTGGCTCTAAACAATATTCCCTGAACAATATCGAGAATGACATCATCAGGCCAAGATTTAAGGAAGCACGCATTCATTTTGCTGTAAATTGTGCAGCCAAATCATGCCCTAAATTATTAAATGAGGCGTTTACAGGAGATCAGTTAAGCAGTCAGTTAAGACGTCAGACTAAATCATTTGTTAATGGTTCGGGTAATGATATTGCAGCAGACAAAATCGCAATATCTAAAATTTTCGAATGGTATAAAACTGATTTTAAAAACGGAGATTTAATCGCCTTTTTAAATGACTATTCCGGTACAAAAATTAACACTGATGCCACAATAGAATTTAAAGAGTACGATTGGGCATTAAATGAATAAAAAATATAAAAAGGCTGCTTAATTTTAAGCAGCCTTTTTTCATGGTTAAAATCAATTAGTCTAAGCTCTTTTTGAGTAATGAAGAATGGAAGTCTTTCTAACTCCAATTAAAAAGCACCATTAATTACTTTATCGAGCGTTAAGTTTGAAAGGTTAAAAGTGAATCGAACCTTCTTCCAAACATTGTCCACCTCATTAATATGAGCATCAAGAATGGTATCACTTTCGAAAAGTGGCATATAAATTCCAATATTACCATCCAATAATCTGACGCCAATCCCACCTTGAAAATAGTTTGCTAATCCTGTACTGTAAGATACTAATCCATAATCAACAAAAGCACCGATCAGAGGTACATAAGGGATTTCGAGGAATAGGTTTGTTGTAAACAAATGATTACCAAAAGTTAATTTGCTAACGGTATTAAAGTTACCCTGGTTGAAATTTCTACGCTGACTGCCAAGCCCTGTAGTTACGTTTCTGGCAAACATAAAATTTTCGTAAAATACATCCTGAGTGCCACTTTGACCTCCCAAAGCTAGACCATATCTGATGTTTGGTGCACCTTCTCTCATCAAATTTTTTCCAAAATAGGTGCTGATACTGATATCTTTTCCTTTTGATTCCAGATAAGTCAACTTATAGGAAGCGTAAACATGTGCATTCACTACAGAAACATTTTCATCCATTTCAGAGATATAGTCTGTTCTTAATCTGGAACTGAATTGGTGAATCCCTTTCTTAAAATAAAATTCATACCTGGCGAAACCACCAATAATTGTTTTAGGTGTTAATCCACTTTCAATATTATAAGCCCCCTGAATTCTGATACTTTGATTGATGTTTGTTCGTGCTTTTGGTTTGCCAAAAGTCAGGTTGATGTATGGATTTATTGCAATATATGACAAAGTAGAGTCCTTTACTTCAAAGCCAAAAGTTTTGGCACGTAAACCCAGAGTAATGGTTTTAAAATTACGGGCAGGAACAAGAGAATATTTCAGGCCTCCATAGCCGGAAAAATTCTTTCTGCCAAACGAAAACATAGGTGCTAAAACATATTCAAATTTGTTTTTGGGAATAGTGTAATTGTGGATTCCAATCCCCAGCATGAATTTGTCATAAACATTATAGGCTGCAATTGGTGCTGCCCATATAGTAGTTTTATTCGGATCATTATCACCTGCTAAAAACTCCAGATTAATCGGTTCAATTTTTCCAAACAAGCCTTTCTTATGCCAGTTATTATTATTTCTATTCACTTCCGGAATTCTTTGTTTACCATCAATCCTTACTTCATCAATTGATCTTTCAGGAAACACAACAGTCGATTTTTTTTGACCGGGCTCTACAACGGCTGAGCTACGGTGCTTTCCCAACGAGTATACATCAACTCTCATAGGTCCATCAACATGCCCGGTGTTTTTTACAGTGACTTCAGTTCCGTTCTCGTCTTGTTTAACCCGTTTTAATTTATAATCAATTTGTTTGGTAGTGGGTATAATTTCATCAAACAACCAGGATAGATTTTTACCTGAAACCTCTTCAATGACTTGTCTTAAATCTTGCGGTTGCGGGTGTTTGAAGTGCCATTTGTCAAAATAGGCCCGCATACAGTTGTCAAACATTTCATCACCTAAATAATCCTTTAAATAAGTAAATACCAAGCCTGTTTTTGAGTAAACAATTCCACCGTAATTCATGGAGGTATAATCATCAGAATGGAGTTCAATTGGTTGATCGAGTCCGTATCCTCCTGTAACGGAGTAGGTATAGTCACTCATGTCATGATGACTCAGGTGTTCCAGGTGAATTTTTTCCGCTAACCCTCTGAACATATCTGAAGTTTGAGTGTTTTCAGGATATTTGGTTTCAATATATCTTATTTCATTTAATGTGTTCAGTCCCTCGTCCATCCAGGGATGATCCCGTTCATTAGAACCTATCATGCCATAAAACCAGTTATGTCCTACTTCATGAACAATAACAACTTCAAGCTCCTGCTTCGAGCTGGCATTACCTATTACAGTTACATTGGGGTATTCCATTCCACCACCTGCACTGATTGTTCCGTCAACTGCGGTTACCTGATTATATTGGTAGTCTCCATTCCATTTTGAGTAATAGTATGTACCATCATTAAGGTATTCAATAGCATCTTTCCATTGTTGTGCGTGATGAGGCACAAACATAGCCCAGGAAGTCACTTTCCGTTTTGAGTGAGGTAATTCCACCTCTCCCTTTAAAACATCAAAGCGCTTGTCCGCAAACCATGCAAAATCATGTACATTTTGTTGAGTATAGGTGATTGTTTTGAATAATGAGTCTGACTTTGGAAATGGTGTTCGTCCAAATGGTTTGTTATGGTTGGTGTAACCATTACTTTCAAATTTTAATTTGGTACGTTCAGCATTATCATTTAAAAAATCTATTTCACTTTGAGTTTGCAGGTCTCCTGTAGCACCTACCACATAATTTTTTGGTAATGTGATAGATACCTCAAAGGAACCGTATTCGGAATAGAATTCCCCCTGGGTTAAATAAGGCATTTGATGCCAGCCATTTCGGTCATAAACTGCTGGTTTTGGATACCATTGTGTAATTTGATAAGATTCTCCAACATGGCCCAGTCTGGAAATACTTCCAGAAGGTACTTTAACTTTAAAAGGGGTGCTAACCTTTATTGATTTCCCAGAACCAACAGGAGTGTTAAGATATAACTTTACAATATCAATGTGTTCAGGGTCATATTCCCATTTCACAGTCTCTCCGTTAACCTTAAAATCTAAAGAGTCTATATAGCCTCTGCCTTCCTCGCTGGCATTGGCTAAAGCGTCATTGTTTAATCTGTACAGTTGTTTAGCCAGTGCGGTTTCAGTATTTTTGTAGGCATTTGGCCATACATGGATGTACAAATACTCTAATTCGCAAGGTGCATTATTAATGTATTCAAACTCCTCAAAAGCTGATAAAGTATTGCTATTGTCATTTAAGGTCACATCTATCTTGTAATTGACTTCCTGTTGAAAATAGGATTGTGCAAATCCGAAAGAAAGATACATCAATGTAAGAGTGAGGAGTATTTTCTGCATAACTGTATTAATTTAGCCGCTAAGTTAAGTATATTTACAACATCAAATGACGATCAATTTACAAAAGGTATGAACATCAGTAATTTTAGAAAGTGTGGTATTGTCACGCTTATTTTAATCATTTTCTCTTCCTGTGCCAATAGTCAAAAAAACAACGATAAAATGAAAGCAGATCATTTACACACTAATGCCTTAATAGATGAATCCAGTCCTTATTTACTCCAGCATGCTCATAATCCGGTAAACTGGTATCCGTGGGGAGATGAGGCCTTTGAAAAGGCCAAGTCAGAGAATAAATTGGTTTTGGTGAGTATTGGTTATTCATCTTGTCACTGGTGTCATGTAATGGAGCACGAAAGCTTTGAAGATTCTGCCGTTGCTAAATTAATGAATGATAACTTTGTTTGTATTAAAGTTGACCGTGAGGAAAGACCGGATGTTGATCAGGTTTATATGAATGCCGTGCAATTGATGACAGGTAAGGGAGGATGGCCATTAAATTGTTTTACTTTGCCTGATGGTCGTCCGGTATACGGTGGAACTTATTTCCCACAGAATAACTGGATAAAACTACTGGAAGATTTAAGTACAACTTTTGACAAAGACCCCAGTCGTTTTGAAACATATGCTAAAAATTTGACAGAAGGTATCCAACAATCAGAGCTGATTCAAACTCCTGTAGAAGATAATGGAATTGATGAAAAGGTTTTGGAAGATTTTTATGCTGAATGGAAAGAAGATTTTGACTATAAAGAAGGAGGACCCAATCGGGCGCCAAAATTTCCTTTACCAAATAATTTGGAATACTTAATGTCATATGCCCACCTGACGCAAGATGAGAAATTGATGGGTTATGTGGATTTGACTTTGCATAAAATGGCTTTAGGAGGAATCTATGATCAAATTGGTGGTGGTTTTGCCAGGTATTCAACTGATGTAAAGTGGAAAGTACCTCATTTCGAAAAGATGTTGTATGATAATGGCCAGTTAGTTTCATTGTACAGTCAGGCTTATCAAAGAACAAAATCGCCAATCTATAAGCAAGTGGTATATCAAACCATCGAGTGGTTAAGCAGAGAAATGAAAACTTCTGAAGGTGCATTTTTATCAGCTTTGGATGCGGATAGTGAAGGTGAAGAAGGGAAATTCTATGTTTGGTCAAAAGAGGAGTTGAAAAAGATTTTATCAGCAGATGAATTTGATCTTGCAAAAGACTATTATAATATCAATCCTAAGGGACTTTGGGAAGGTAATTATATTTTGTTAAGGGAATTGGCTGATACTAATTATGCGGGAGCACATGATATGACTCAGTCGGAGTTAGACCAAAAAATTGAGGCCATTAATAGTAAGTTAATGGAGACAAGAGCAAAAAGAGTTCGACCTGGAATTGATGATAAAGCTCTAACTAGTTGGAATGCTTTAATGTTAAAGGGATTGGTGGAGGCTTCTATGGCATTTAATGAACCAAAATTTTTAGAATTGGCCATTACAAATGCAAATTGGTTGGTAAAGCAACAAATTAAAAGAGATCATTCCATGTATCATACTTACAAGGAAGGAAAAAGTAAAATTGAGGGATTTTTGGATGATTATGCCTTTACCATTGCTGCATTTATAAAATTGTATGAGGCCACGTTTGATGAGAAATGGCTTGATGTAGCTAATGACCTGGCATCATATTCTATTAAACATTTTAAGGATGAAAAATCGGGTATGTTCTTTTATACTTCAAGTTCCAGTCAAACTTTAATTGCCAGAAAAATGGAAGTAAATGATAATGTTATTCCGGCTTCAAATTCTGAAATGGCGAAAGCATTACATACTTTGGGTAGTTTACTGGATAATAATGATTATAAATCAATTGCCAAACAAATGTTAATCAATATTCAGGGCGATATGATTTCTTATCCTTCAGGTTATTCTAACTGGGCATTGTTGCACCTTCAAATGAGTGAGCCTTACCATGAAATAGCGATCACCGGAGAAAAGTGGGCGGAAAAAGTAACGGAGCTAAACAATTATTATTTACCAAATAAAATTTTGATGGGTGGTGAAAAAGGTAATTTACCGTTACTTGAAGGAAAGTTTATAGGGGAGACAACAATCTTTGTTTGTGTCGAAAAAACTTGTAAAATGCCTGTGACAGAGGTGGCTGAAGCCATTTCTCAAATGGGAAGATAAACTTTTCTTTTTCCTGTTTGTCTGTGACAAACTATTTTATTTCAAATGACTTTTTTATTTTAGGGTTACCTATTAAAAAAACAGACATTAAGTAGAAAATGCAGTTTATGAGCGACGCAGATTTAGTAAACTTAATCAAAAAGGGGAATACCGAAAAGGCTGTAAAGGTACTGTATAAGGAATTTCCCAAGATCAAGGCTTTGATTCTCTCGAGTGGAGGAGATAAAGTTATTGCGCGTCAAATTTTCCATGACAGTTTAATTCTATTGATTGAAAAGGTTGAAAAACCAGGGTTTGAATTGACTTCAAAGCTGTCCACTTTTTTATATGGGATTAACCGGTTTTTGTGGAAGAATGAGTTAAGGAGAAGAAACAAATCAGTAGAATTAGAGTGGAAAGACACATTGATAATTGAAGCAGATGACATTAATTACAATGAGGAAAATGAGGAAAGACTTAAACATCTTCAGAAAATATTAGATAGTGTTTCGGAAAAGTGTAAAGCCATTTTCAAACTTTTCTATTTCGAAAAAAAGTCTATGCAGGTTATTACTGAAAAACTGGGATATTCAAATGTGAATTCAGCTAAAACCCAAAAGTACAAGTGTATGGAGAAAGCCATTAAAATGGCATCAAAAATGAGTGTTGAATGTTAAAGTGGTAATGAATGAGAGACGATCTAAAGAGAATTGAAGAAATTGACCGGTATTTGAATAATCAAATGACTTCTGATGAAAGTAATACTTTCGAGCAAGAGATGAAGTTTGATCAGGCTTTAAGAGATGATGTGGCTTATCAAAGAGAAATTATTCAAAGTATCCGAAGAAAAGCACTGTCTGAGCAAATCATTCTTGTATCCAATCGTGGTGGTTTATCGTTAAAATGGTCAGTATGGATTACAAGCGGTCTGGCACTTCTAACTATTGGATTCTTTTTGTGGAATTCTTCACTTATTAAAAATGACAATGAATCACACCATGGTTCAGTGGATACTTTAAGAGATTATATTTTAAAATTTAGCTTGCTCGATACAACAGATCCAACTTTTGATAAAAGTACGCTTGCAAGTGTTAATATTCCGGATGGAGAAAATGAATCGGAACCTGAAAAAGAAATAGAGTTGTTAGCAGAAAATAGCAAAAAGTCGGTTAGAACCCATACTCCTCGTTCTTCAGGTAGTACAAATCAAAATGAAAAAATACAGGAAAAAGAAGAAGAGACTGGAAATGTTGTTGTGGTTTCTAATGACACAATTCCAGAGCCACAAACTATAGTGGTGGAATCACATGATTTAACTGAAGAGGTGACTGAAGATGAATATCGAAAGCCAATTACACGGCCCGCCTCTTTTAAAGGTGGTGAAGAAGCGCTTCGGAAGTATATTGAATCTTTTACAATCAAATCAATCAGCAAACGTAGAGAGGGAAAAATTTATATTGATTTTATTATTGATGAATCAGGTATTATATCAGATGTTCAAGTCATTCAAGGTGTTTCAAGGAGGATTGATGCACAGGCGGTGGAATTGGTAGAAGAAATGCCTGATTGGATCCCGGCCATGAAAAATGGTAAATTTGTTTCTACTGCTTACAGGTTACCTATTTATTTAGATCTGAGAGAGTAGTTCTAACACTTTCCATTACCATAGTATGCCAATTATTTGTATTTGATTTTAGCTAAAAACAATATCTTTAGCTAAAATTTTACATTATGAAGAAAATAATTTACATGGTTGCAGCTTCTGTTCTTTTTATCGGTTGTGCAGAAGCGGAAGCAGAAAGTACAGAAGAAAATCCAAAAGAAGTAGTTGAAGAAACAAACGAAAACGAGGAAACAGAGGTTGAAGAAAAGAAAAAGCCGAAAAGCCCCAGACGTCAAGCCTCAGGAGAAGTATCTGGTGTTCAGGTAGAGGTTGATTATGGTTCACCATACGTAAAAGGGAGAACGATTTGGGGAGAATTGGTATCTTACGATAAAATGTGGAGAGCTGGTGCTAACCAAACCACTGCTATCACTTTTGAGGGGGATGTGTCAATTAATGGTACTGAATTGAAAGCCGGAACTTATGGTTTGTTTATTATCCCGAAAGAGACTGAAAACTGGACAGTAGTGCTGAACGAAAAATGGGATGAAGAAGAGCATGGAATGTGGGGGACATATGGATATGATGAAGCAAAAGATGTGGTCAGGTTTGAAGTAACACCTGAAAAAACTGAAGAAAATTCAGAATCTATGACTTTTACAGTCGAGAATAACACAATTAACTTTGCATGGGAACTGATCACCTTCTCGTTTGGGTTTGACGAATAAACCAATTTATAGTTTTAATAAAAAAGGGACGTCAACTCGTCCCTTTTTTATTTACATTTCTTCGTATTTATCAAATTTATTTTTGTCTTTCTTTTCCATCCAGTCCCATAAATATCCAATAACAACAGCTATAATAAGGATTGGAATAAAGAACCTGATCATTCTTATAAGCAGCGATAAGGCTACTAAAATAATCAGTACAATAACAATTTTTCTGACTACGGGTGATTTCATTTTTAACTAATTTCCTATAATTTTAAACTCGGTTCTTCGGTTGTCTTGTCTGCCTTGCTCTGTTTTATTAGAAGCAACAGGAGCAGTAGAACCATATCCTTTTGCCGTTAAGCGATCTTTTGATATTCCTTTTCCAATAAGATAATTTACTACTGCTTCAGCTCTGTTTTGCGATAATTTGTTGTTTATAGAGGCAGACCCGGTATTATCAGTATGACCGGAAATTTCCACCTTTAGGGTTGGAACATCATTCATCAGTTTAATCAATCTGTTGAGCTCTGCATGCGATTCTGATCTTAATGTGGATTTTCCAACATCAAAGAAGATGTTTTTCAGTGTAACTGTATTACCAATTTTGACATTTTTCAGGATAATGGTTTTGTTTACCAAATTGTAAGCACTACCAGGTGGAATATCAAAATTTTCAGAATGGAACATATAACCTTCGGCCTTTACTGCAATTCCATAATTCTTTCCTGATTTCAGAGACAATAAGAATTTACCGGTTACACTATTAGTGCTAAAAGTTTCAATCACTTTTCCTGTTGAATTGTCTGTGATTTCAATTGAGGCTTCAACTGGTTTCTTGGTAAGATCATCAAGAGTTTTACCTTTAAATACTGTAAGATTTATACTTTTGGTTACAGCAACAGTGCTCTCCAGTTTTGGATCATTAATAGGTTGAGTGATTGAAGCTAATAAATAATCTTCAACACTCAGGAGTGGTGTTTTTTCCGGTCCCCAGAATGTAACCCGATAAATATCATTTCCACCTTTACCACCTGCGCGATTTGATGTGATATATGCATATTTACCATTGGCGGAAGACGAAAAGAAAAAATCGTCGTAAGGTGTATTAATCGGATATCCCATGTTAACAGGTTTTCCCCATCTTCCACCTTCATATTTTGAAACGAAAATATCATAACCGCCCATAGAGTTAAATCCTTCAGAGGCAAAATACATTGTTTCACCATCAGGGTGTAAGTAAATAGGACCATCATTAAAAGGAGAACTACTGGTCATTACTTTATTAGGGGAGCCATATTTCCTTGTTGGCCGGTTCATCACTCCTGAAATATAAATGTCGTATCCTGTATTACCACCTTCATTAGCCTTGGCATAATAAATATAAACGTCATCCGCGCTGTAAGATGCGTAAATATCGTTACTTTTTAAGTTAATGTTTCTGGAAAAACTTATGGGTTCAGACCATGTGTCCCCTTTTAGGAATGTTTCATAAATATCATAGTTTCCCTGTTCATTAATTTTACAGATTAACATTTTTGTACCATTATAGGACAGACAATTTGAGATTTCATCTTTATCCGAGTTGATACCTCCTTTGGCTGCTTTGGGAGCTGACCATTTACCATTTACAAAACTGGAAATGTATATTTCATTGTCAAACTGTCCCAATTCGTTTGGAGAGTGTGAGTTTTTTCGGTCTGATGTAAATACCAGCTCCTCTCCGTCCATAGTAACAGAAGGTGCAAAGTCATTATTCTCTGTGTTAATTTCACTGACGTTATCCACCCATGCCCTCACAGGAGATTTAGATAATGCAATTGCATTTTGACATTCCTTTTTTCTCTTCTTAACAAACTTCCCAAAATCATCTGCTTTTTTATATTCGATCTCAAACTTTTTGTAAAAATTAAGTGCTTCACCATAATTCCCGTCCAGGTGATTAACGTACCCCATGTAATAATTGATAAAAGGATCAACTTTTGGGTTGAGTTGGTGAGCTGTTTTGATATATTTTATACATTTTTCTTTTTCAGTACCATGAGCAAAACATACGCCCATTTTATAGTTAAGGTCAGCACTTTTAGGATTAAAGGCATAAGCTTTATTGAAGTGAGTTAATGCCTGATGGAACTTAAGTTTGGGATCCTGAACTGCAAATACTTTGGCTTTTCCTTCCTCAAATAAAATTGTACCCTGATCCAGTTCTGCCTTGGCAGCTTTAAACTCATCTTTTTTATCTTTAAAATTACCGGCCTTAAATGGTATGTCCTGTCCAAACAGAGTTACTGAAAGTAATAATATGACAGTAGTAGTTAAAAATTTCATATTCCTTAATTTGAGCAGTTTGTAGATTGATAATGTTTCCCCATTGGTGAGCCAAGTTCTCTGGCTTTATTCCAGTCTTTACAAGCACCGTTCATATCTCTAAGCATTTCCCTGGCCATTCCTCTGTTAACATATGCTTCGGCCAGAGCTTTATCCAACGTAATGGCTTTGTCAGCATCTTTTTTAGCATCTTCATAGCTTTTAAGCTTAAAATTGGCTCCAGACCGGTTACTATAGGCTGATGCATATTTTGGGTTTATGGCAATGCATTTTGTAAAATCATCTTTGGCGTCACCAGGTCTGCCCATTTCCATCAGACAAACGCCACGGTTATTGTATGCCAAAAAGAATTTGGAATCAATACTAATCGCTTTATTGAATGCTTTTAGAGCCTCATCATATTGCTTTAACTTGGTTTTGGTTGAGCCGATATTGTTTAAAACGAAAGCCAGGTTACTATTTTTTTGTGAAGCAGTCTCGTAATCAATAATAGCTGCTTCATATTTACCCATCATTCTTTTACATGAGCCTCTGTCATTATAAGCAAAAGCGTCTGACGGATCTAGTTTAATTGTTTTTGAAAAAGCGTCAATTGCACCTTCGTAGTTTTTTTGTAAAAACTGCAGGGTACCGAAATTGTAGAATACTTTGGGGTTATTAGGCTCATATTTTATCGCTCTTTTGTAATCGTTTTCAGCAAATTCATAATTGGAGTTTCCCTGGTAGGCTAAGGCACGTTGTAAATAGGCCTTTCCGTATGTAGGGTCAAGCTTTAACAGTTTGTTTAATGAACTAACGGCTGCTTTGTAGTTTTTGATTTTATTTTCAGCGATTGCTTTATTGAAGTAAGGTTCCTTAAAGTCAGGGTTGGCTTTAATTGATGATTCAAATTTAGAGATAGCCGCTTTGAATTTTTTTTGTTCAAATAGTGCAATGCCTTCATTGTAATTATTTTGGGCAAGTTCAATTGCGGCACTTAATTGGTTGACCTGTGCAATCGAATCCTGATATCTTTTTTCATCTTCTGAAAGTTCGTCCTGTGAGAACCCTGAGCTGAAGATAAAAAGGGAACATATAAAAAAAAGTGTTTTCATGTGTTGATTTTATTATTTTGGTCAACAGTATCATTAACCAATGCATCATATTTAACGAGTGTATGAAGTTACACTATTTAGCTAAGGAAAGAAAATGAATTTAAATTTTTTTGCTAAACAGATTGGTACAAAAGGAATTGTTTGTGACTTGAAACATTGTTTCTTCTGTCAGAAGCTTTAATATTAAGTACATTTTTCCCTTTTTTAAGAAAAACCTTTGATCGCTTGTCAAGCGGGATAATATACCTTTTTTTCTTTTTATTATAAACCATCAACACCCATTCTCCATTTAAAAAGGCTTTGTATTTTGATATGCCTGAAAGGTTATCTGAAATGCTCATTTCCAGAGTGGAGTATTTTGTGATATTCTGGTTAGGTTTAAAGTCAAGGGGCGTAATTTTAGGTGGAATAGTATCAATTACCAATGTAAATTTTCCAAAATTTCTGATCTGAGCTGTAATCCAATTGTCTTCAGCTTTACCACCCTGGAAAAAGGTGCGATTTTTATTGTTAATCAACGCAATTCCCATTTTCTCAGCCGGAAGATGATTATAATTTTCCGGAATTTTTATACGAACACTAAACCTGGATTGAACCGGTATCATATACTCAAACATTTGATAGGTTCTGCTCAAATAAAATTTGGTTGAATCAAAAGGAATGGTCTTTAATATTTTTTGAACGGGCTCATAGAATGAACCTTTTTCTATGATTGCTTCAAAACCTTCAAGTTTAATGTGATTAAGTGAATCAGGAAAATAGTACTTTTTCTGTGAGTAGATATTCTTTTGATAAGTTGTATCAGTTTTTTCAATTTTAAATGTCAGCCTGCTTTCATTACCATGCACATCTTTTACTGTAAGTGAATAAGTTCCGTCAGCACTTTCCGGTTTTATTTTGCCGTTGTTTAAAGGATAGATTGGTAAAGGATTGATACTAGTTGAAAACTGTTTGTGAATATGCTTTTTTTGATTTTTAAATGCAAAATAATCCTGATGACTGTTCAAAAAGCGGTTAAAATCAAAATTCATATAGTCGATTTTTTGCTGGTGAATTGAGGAGCCGTTTTTTTGTAGGTCTGTAGCATACACTCCACATACATTGTGGGCAGCATCAAGTCTGTCAATAGTATTAAACCCAAAGCCGATAACCGAATTTTCTACCAGTAGCGGATCGATATTAATGGGTTTATTGTCGTTTACTATCCAGTTTTTTCCACTTTTTTTTGCAGAGAAGTATAGAGACTTACCTGGAATCATAAAACCTGAAGGGGTCAGTGCGTATAGTTTGATACCTCTGATTTCAGGAGATCTGTTATCTTTAATTTTTGAGCGGTAACAATTGAACAAAAGTGGGTTTATGGCGTGTTCAGTTATGGTTTCCCTGATTTCAAAATGTAAATGAGGAGCAGATGATCCTCCTGTATTTCCTGAATAGGCTATGATTTCACCTCGCTTAACCGGTAATCTGTAAAGGCTGATGTCTTCATCAATTATGGCTGTTTCATTTTTTTTCTGGATGGTATAGATCAAAGAGTCAATTAAGGGAGGGAAATCGCTGCAGTGAGCATAAACACTGGTTAATCCGTTGTTGTGCTGAATGTAAATGGCCTTGCCATAACCCCAGGGTGATATCTTTATTCTTGAGATAAATCCATCTTCAATGGCATAAAGTCGGTACCCCTCCTTGCCGTTTGTTTTAATATCAAGTCCTGTATGAAAATGATTAGATCTCATTTCACAGAAATTGCCTGCTAAAACCAAGTCAATTTTCATGGGTAACCCGAGATCCATATTATAATCAATATCCTTCTTGTTATAAGCTAAAGCACATTGTGAAAATAACAGTACAACAAAAAATAAAATACGTTGATTCATGATGATAAGCCTCTATAAATGGAGTTTTCACAAAATTAGTGCCTTAATTTAAATGTATTCAAATTCGTGTTGTCATATTTTCAAAAAAATGTTTTTGATAATTCCTTAGACTTTATTTTGATAATGATTTTTCAAATTGTATTTTTGTTCCTTAAAATTTGATTAATTACTTATGTCAAATTCCAACTCAAAATTATCAGAAATAGAACAGGGGATCGACCAACTTGTAAGCAAGATAAGTTCCCTGAACGATTTGGTAAAAAGTCAGGAGGAGAAGATCGAAATGCTCACCGAAAAAAATAATAATTTTTCAGAAAAAAATGAGCGTTTGGAAATTCTGAATCAGGAGTTGGAGGAAAAAGTTAAGAAAACCGGGGAATCATCAGGTTCTGATGTGCCGGAAATCGATACTGAGGCATATAATCATAAGATTAATGAATTGGTGAAAGAAATCAATGCTTGTATTTCTTTGCTCAATAAATAAGACATGGAAAAGGTATCTTTAAAGGTCATAATTGCTGGCAGAACTTATCCCCTGACAATTAAAAAAGAGGAAGAGTCTGCTATTTTGCAAGCAGCCGAAAAGATAAATTCAAATATAAAAAAGCTACAAGGCAGTTACGCAGTGAAAGATATGCAGGACCTCCTTGCTATGACTACTCTTCAGTTTGCCGTTCAGGCAAATAGTGAATCTAAAACAGCCTCCCCCTCCGTTGACTCTTCTATTGAGCAAGACCTTGATCGAATTTTAAGCAAAATTAAAGCACAGTTGTAAAAACTGGTGTTGTACTAATTGATCTTAACAATTAAGTTAAGGTTTAGCAAAATGGAAAAAATATGGATACAACTAGTATAATTGTAGGATTAAGTATAGGAATTTTGATAGGTGCTGTTATTGCATTTATTCTTCAAAAAAGTGCCTTAAAGTCTAAAGCTAACTCAATATTGAAAGAAGCAGAAGTTGAGGGAGAAGCCTTAAAAAAAGATAAAGTTCTGCAGGCAAAAGAAAAATTTCTTCAACTTAAAGATGCTCATGAAAAGGCGGTTAGAAGCAGAGAGCAAAAAATACAATCAATTGAAGATAAGGTTCGACATAAAGAAAAGTCGTTTAATCAAAAAATAGGAGAGGTTAATCGTAAAGAAAAAGATCTGGAAGGACAGAGAAAAGACCTGGATGCTGAAAAGCAATTGGTGAGAGGTAAGAGAAATGAAATAGAGAAATTACACCAAAAACAGGTGGCTGAATTGTCAAAAATATCAGGCTTATCTCCTGAAGAAGCAAAGACAGAAGTGAAGCAGGCATTGATTGATGAGGCCAGAACAGATGCTATGGCAACGATCAAAAACATAGTGGAAGAAGCTAAAATCAATGCCAATAAAGAAGCTAAAAAGATTGTAGTACAATCTATTCAACGTGTGGCCACTGAACAAGCCATTGAAAATTCAGTATCAGTATTTAATATTGATAGTGATGAGCTGAAAGGAAGAATTATAGGGCGTGAAGGAAGAAATATCAGGGCGCTTGAAGCAGCAACCGGTGTTGAAATTATTGTTGATGATACACCTGAAGCTATTATCTTATCATGCTTTGATTCAGTCAGACGTGAAGTGGCCAGATTAGCCTTGCACCAGTTGGTGTCTGATGGTAGAATACACCCGGCAAGGATTGAAGATGTAGTTGCTAAAACCCGAAAATCACTTGAGGAGGAAATTATTGAAACAGGGAAAAGAACCTGTATCGATCTTGGAATTCACGGCTTACACCCTGAGTTAATCAGAATGGTGGGAAGAATGAAATACAGATCGTCATATGGTCAAAATTTATTACAACACAGCCGGGAGGTTGCTAACTTATGTGCCATTATGGCTTCTGAACTTGGGCTTAATGTTAAGGTAGCGAAAAGAGCCGGACTATTACATGATATTGGTAAGGTGCCGGAGGATGAGCCGGAATTGCCTCATGCTTTGCTTGGAATGAAGTTAGCAGAAAAATATGGTGAAAAAGCAGATGTTTGTAATGCCATTGGTGCTCACCATGATGAAATTGAAATGACTTCATTAGTATCTCCAATTATTCAGGTTTGTGATGCCGTTTCAGGGGCCAGACCAGGAGCGAGACGGGAAATTGCTGAATCTTATATCAAAAGAATAAAGGAATTAGAGAGCATAGCACTTGGATTTGATGGTGTGCTGAAATCGTATGCAATACAAGCCGGTAGAGAGTTGAGGGTTTTAGTGGAGAGCGAAAAAGTGTCTGACCAAAGAGCAGATGAGCTATCCTTTATCATTTCTCAAAAAATTCAAAATGAAATGACATATCCCGGGCAGGTGAAAGTTACTGTGATTCGTGAAAGAAGAGCAGTACACTATGCTAAATAAAATTCGTAAGGGGATGAATAAGGGGATAGTTATACAAGCGAGGTTGGGATCAACGAGGTTGCCGGGAAAAATGTTAATGCCCTTTTACAAAGATGAATCTTTATTAGGGGTTATCCTTAAGAGACTTAAATCTTACTTCCAGGATATTGATATTGTTGTAGCAACAACAGACTCTCCTAAAGATGATAAAATTGAATTGTTGTGTAAACAACTGAATCTGGAAGTGTACAGAGGTTCGGAAGATGATGTGTTGTCCAGGTTTATTGATGTAGCTGAAAAATTCGGGTTCGATACAATTGTCAGGGTTTGTGCCGATAACCCGTTTATTTTGCCTGAATATATTCAAAATTTGATTGACCAATTTGACGAATCTAAAACAGATTATTTATCTTATCAATTTGAAAATCAGGTGCCGGTAATTAAGTCTCATATTGGACTTTTTGCTGAAGTTGTTTCTTTACGAGCCTTAAAAAAAGTAAAAGAAAAAACGGACAACCCTTTCTATTTTGAACATGTAACTAACTATATATATGGGAATCCGCACGATTTTACAGTAGATTTTATAGATTTGCCTGTAAGTTTACACGGAAGACACGATATACGGTTAACTGTTGATACTATTAACGATTTTAATTTGGTACAGGAGTTGTACAACGATATTCTCGAAAATGGCATCAGTATAGAAACACTAATCAGTAAAATTGATTCTGACGTAAGGTACAAATCCATTATGTTGATGGAAATAGAAAAACAAAAAAAATGAAGCAAACTTATATTATTGGAGAGATCGGGCAAAACCACAACGGATCAGTTGATATTGCAAAACTGATTGTGGATATGGTAAGCCGTCCTGTTAAAGAAGATTTGTTTAATTTGGATTTACCACGAATCAATGCGGTAAAGCTGACAAAACGTGACCTGAAAGAAGAACTATCGGCAAGTCAGATGTCAGCACCTTATTCCGGACCAAATGCTTTTGCTGCAACATATGGTGAACACCGGGAGGTACTGGAATTATCAGACGAGGCGCATTTTGAAGTATATCAGTATGCAAAGTCAAAGGGACTGGATTTTGTAGAAACTATTTGTGCTATTGGAGCCATGTCGTTATTAAAATTATTTACACCTGATTATTTAAAAGTAGCCAGCCGTGATTTAACCAATTTACCTTTGTTGGATGCACTTGGTGAAACTAAACTTCCTATTATTTTATCAACCGGAATGGGTGGTGTAAGAGAACTGGATAATGCTTTGGAAGTACTAACCAGGCATCATAACGATATTTCGATTTTGCATTGTGTATCGCAATATCCTACAGAACCAAAGAATGTTAATTTACAAACTATAAAGTTTTTGCAAGACAATTATTCAGACTATACAATTGGATATTCTGATCATACAATTGGTATCTCTGTTCCAACGGCTGCAGTGGCAATGGGTGCGGAAATCATTGAAAAACACATTACTCTTGATCGTAGAATGAAAGGAACCGATCAGGCTGGTTCGTTGGGTCCTGACGGGGTGAACAGAATGGTGAGGGATATTCGTTTAACAGATATCTCAATGGGACAGGTTAAAATGGATATTGTAGATGATGTAAAGGCAGCACAAAAAAAATTAGAAAGAAGTATTGCAACTAACCGCGACCTAAAAAAGGGAGAAGTGATTGGGTTAGACGATATTCATATGCTTTCACCGGGTGACGGTGTTAAATGGGCAGATCGGGATCAGCTCATTGGTAAAACCCTGTTGAATGATGTTCCAAAGGACGAGATTATTTATTTGAACCTTGTTGATTAAAAAATCATGGCGCTTCCAAAATTAATTCTTACAGACATAGATGGTGTGTGGACAGATGGTGGAATGTTTTATGACACCCTTGGTAATGAATGGAAAAAATTTAATACTTCGGACAGCGCCGGGATATTATTTTGTAGGTTGTTAGGTATTAAATGTGGCATTATTACAGGAGAAGATACCACTATCGTTAAACGGCGGGCCGATAAATTGAAAGTGGACTATCTGTTTATGGGTGTAAGCAATAAAGTTGAGGTTGCTGAAGGAATTATTGATGAGATGGGGATCAGTTTTAAAGATGTTGCCTATATTGGAGATGATATTAATGACATAGAATTATTGAGAAAGGTTGGAGATAGTGCAAGTACAGCAAATGCACCTGAATATGTTAAGTCAGAGACTGATTTTACAACCAGACTTAAGGGAGGGGATGGTGCATTTAGAGAATTTGTAGAGACAATTCTAAAAAGAGAAAATAAACTTAATGAAGCTTTAGAGCTATATTTTCAATCAAAAAAATTTAAGCAGTAGGTGCCAGGAAAAAAAATAACCAATATCATATTAGCGTTACTGATATATCTGCCTTCCTGCGCTTATTTCTCACTAAATATTTATATAATCCTGATGCTCTTTTCAGTTTATCTGAATTATCAGTATCTGTTAGAGTTTGGAAAAGGACTGATTAAATTTCAGATCAGTGACAGAAACTTTGGACTTTTATTATTATTCAGTTTTTTTTCATTGCTGTTGAGGTTATTCGATATTCCGAACTGGGAGTCGTTTAGGGATGTATACAGCTTTGGTTATCTCTTTCCACTGACCTATCTTGTTGCAAAAACAATAAAGGGCAGAGAAGTCATTTTGGATTATTTAATCTGGTTTGTTTTGGTTGAGGCTGTAGTTGCATTTATTGAATATTTATTTGGTGTATCAACCTTTTTTACCGGGTTGTTTGGGTACAGAACCTTTGAAAGCTATGATTTGCTGTATTATACCAGAACATTTGGGTTAAGTTCAAACTCTTCCATATTGGCCTTAAAATTTATACTGGGTATTATTTTAATTGCGGTCAGAAATTATAAGGGCTATAAAAAAATCATTTTTGAAACAGTTTTGATTTTGGTATCCCTGATCAGTTTTGGTAGAATAGCTTTGATTTGTATAGTGTTTTACTACCTTCTTAAGCTAATTGATGAATGGTTGATTAGTAAAACGAGAGCAAAGCTTAACCTGATTCCCCCGCTGGTACTTATCCTGATATTTAGTGTAAACCCATCCTGGACTACCAAGCAATTTACGCGAAACAATACACCTGTTGTTGAAGGTAGAGTAGCATTACAAACAGGAGGTTCTTCTTCTCCGGGTAACAAGTCTCCTGAAGAGATTATTAATATCACAGAAGAAATCGGAATAGATCACCTTGAAATGTCTGGCCGAAATGAAATTTGGAATGCCTTTTTCAATTTTTGGCTGGATAATGTACATTTCGGAAATAAAGGTAAGAAGTATTTAATTGGAAACTATCATGCTCACAATTCTTTTCTTGAAATTCTAAGCTCCTATGGTATTTACCTGTTAGTTTATCTGTTATTGATTTTTATAATGAACTTAAGATGGAACAATTATGTGTTTATCGGTTCCATTTTGTTTGTTGCAATGGGTCAATACATTATACTTTGGGGGATTTCAATTTTTGATATCATATTTTATTATATATTGTTCTTTTATTCTTTGAAAAATGAAGATAGGCAAAGTCATTCAAAGCATTGAGTCTGAATTCGAAGTAGAAAAGGTTCAATATAAAGGCCTGCCACTTTGGCTTGAAATCAGGAATCGATTTTTTTTTAAGCTTTCAATTGGAAAAGAAACTAACTTAAAAGTTAATGCCTCGTTGGCATTTAGTCTGCTGCAAGCTGTATTTTATGGCTTTTTTAATTGGTTCAGGTCATATGATGCATGGTTTTTAGGGTCAGGTTTAAACCGGGTTCTTCTGGATGGAAAATATTATGATAAGTTATTTGACTATCCTGCACAAAGAATTGGGAAATCGCTCTTTATAGAGTTGTCAACTCAAAAGACAAAAAAAAGAAACACAATTGCTTCAAAATATATTGTATCCAGAGCACCACTTATCGTATTAGAAAAAATGTTTTCACTGTTTTTTAATATAAAAAAGGTGGATCAAACCATAATTGAGGAGATAATAAAGAAATATGAGATTGATTATAAACCGGATTATGCTATAAAAAAAATGGTAGCCCAATATAGGGTAATGAAGCTTTTGCTAAGACTTAAAAAAGTACCAAAAGTTGTTTTTATAGCACCTTCATACACTGCTTATGGTTTTATCAGGGCGTTTAAGGAAAAAGGGGTAAAGGTTGTTGAAGTTCAACATGGGGTTATTAATGGAGAGCATTTTGGTTATAATGTATACCAATCGTTTGACAGAGTTTATTTTCCGGATTATCTTTTAAGCTTTGGGGAGCGTGAAAAGAGGGTTTTTGAATCTCCTAACTTATCTATTCGTCAGGAAAATATATTTCCTGTTGGGAGTTTTTATATCGAACATGTTCAAAATAATTATCCGAAAAGTGTTTCAAATGACGGACAGCTTATATTTTCTGTTTCATTACAGGACTGCGATATCGGGCAGAAATTGATTCCTTTTTTGATTGAAGTTGCACGAGATAATTCAAATTTCAGTTTTTTACTTAAACCACGCCGTACTACAATTGAAGAGTATCTGTCTTTATACGATTTTCCCGAAAATATGTCACTTGTTGGTGATAAAAATGTCTATGAAACGATTATGGAATCGCATATTCATATTACCGCATATTCCTCGTGTGCATTGGAGGCCCCGGCTATGGGGAGAAAAAATATCCTGGTTAATTTTGAAAACAAAGCCATTGAGTATTATGGCGCTATACTTGGTAAAGAAACGACTTCATATATTTCAACTAAGTCTGAATTTGAAACAGTAGTTGCACAGCTAACATTTAATCCTGAACAAGTGCGATCAGATCACAAGGATGTTATTGTGTCTGGCTACAAAAATAATATTGATCGATTCCTGAACGAGCTGGGGTATGAGTAAATTATTGAAAAAAGACGGATTGGTATTTTCAGTAGGAGCTTATACTATTGTCAATATAATTAACAAAAGTATCCCTTTTTTACTGTTGTCAGTACTTACTAATTATTTAAGCCCTGCGGATTTTGGAATACTGACAAATATTGAATCACTATTGGTAATAGCCGTTACAATTATAGGTATAAACCTCCCCGCTGCAATATCACGACAGTATGTTAAGGAGGGCGTTGATCTGAAGTCATATGTTAAATCGGCAATCAGAGTAGTCGGCATCAGTTTTCTAATTGTTTCAATAGTATTTACCGGATTTGCAGATTTAATTTATGATTTAACTGCTGTCCCGAAAGAGATTTTATATGTGATATCTGTTTATGCAATAATGGATACCATTATGGAGGCAGTATTAGCTATATGGAGAATGGAGGAAAAACCATTTAAGTATGGCATATTACGAATTTCGAGAACAGTTATCGAATTCTCAGCTTCTTTAATATTAGTAATGGCATACAAATATGGTTGGTTTGGGAGATTTTCGGGAATTTATATAGCTGGAATTCTGGGAGGGATTTTCTCAACTGTATACCTGTTTAAAAAAGGTTATTTTAAATCCGTTTATAAAACTGAGTATAAAACGCATTTTTTGAAGTATGGTTTGCCTTTAGTTCCACATTCAATCAGTGGTGTCTTAATTTTTTATTCCGATAAAATTGTAATTACTAAAATGATTGGAATTGATAACAACGGACTATATAGTGTTGCTTTTACAATTGGAATGGCAATCTCACTTTTACAAAATTCTTTTAACCAGGCCTGGGTGCCCTGGTTATTTAAAAAATTAGCATTAAACTCAGAAAAAGAAAATGTAAAACTGGTAAAAATCACATACGGGTATATGGTAATTATGTTGGTTTTTGTTTTGCTTTTGTGGTTAATTACACCTGTAATATACATGTTCCTCGGAGAGGACTTTAAAGAAGGGATGGGGCTAGTGGCTATTATAGGTTTAGGTTTTGCGTTTAATGGTATGTACAAAATGATGGTAAATTATATGTTTTACGCTGAGAAAACTAAAATTATTTCTACTATTACAATATGTATTGCCATTATTAATATTGGTTTAAACATTTTATTTATTAAATGGTTTGGGTTAACAGGGTCAGCTTATGCATCTGCCTTATCATTTTTTATACAATTTATATTAACCTGGTATATTGGAAACAAGGTTTATCCAATGCCATGGTTCAAACTTAAATAATGAAGGGAGGAACAGAAAATACAACAATTTTGAGGCAGCTAAATATTATTTTAATGGGCTGCCTGGTATTTTTATTGCCAGTTGATCACAGCTGGGTTTCACCTAATATTATGTTGTGGGCAATTACAGCTATTATACTGATCATTAAACAAAAAAAAAGATTTCAATTCAAAAGACCCAATGTGCTTTTGATGATTTTTTATTTGCTTTTAATAGCCGGTTTATTCTGGTCGGACAATACCAAGACAGCCGGGTTCGACCTTGAGGTGAAAATGTCATTGTTTATATTTCCTTTGATTTTCTCTTTTTTAGAATATTCGAAAAAAGAAATGAAATTGATCATGCAGTGTTTTTATGCTGGTTTGATCTTTACCAGTTTATGGTTACTCTCCAAAGCTTCAATCTCATACTTTTCAACCCATGTAATTGAAGAATTCTTTTATGCAAATCTTTCCGATATTATACACCCTTCATACCTGTCACTGTATTTTGTTGTAGGATTTTCAACATTATTGATTGAATTAAAAAACTACTCTGTTAAATCAGAAAAGAAGGTACACCTTAAACTTGGATTGGCTGGTTTTTTATTTTGTTTTAATATTCTGTTACTCTCTAAAATAGGAATTATTGTTTCTACTCTTCTTTTGGCTTATTACGTAGTAAGATGGGTACTGATTAACAGGAAATATAAAACAGGAATAGCAATTTTTAGTAGCCTTTTATTGATCTTCTTTTTGTCGTATAACAGTTCTCCCTATGTTAAAAACAGGGTGGATGAACTTGTTTTTAGTTTCAGACAAAAACCGGGAGCATATACTAACAGCTCTACCGGAATCAGGGTTCAAATATGGCAAACTGGTATTGGTGTAGTCAAGAAGAATATTTTGTTTGGTTCAGGTACAGGAGATGTTAAAGATGAGTTAATGGACGAGTATTTAAAAAGAGAAATACTGACTGCTTACCGAAAAAAATTAAATAGCCATAATCAGTTTTTACAGGTTGCAATTGCTTTGGGCCTTGTTGGTTTAACCTTATTCGTTTTTATATTTATTGATGCAATACGTACCTCAAAGAAAACGGGTAATGAATACATGATTGTTTTTGCAATTATATGTATCCTGTATATGTTTCCGGAATCCGTTCTTGAAAATCAGGCAGGGACCATTTTCTTTGGATTGTTCTTCTGTTTATTAAGTCAATCTTCTTTGTCGTTTTCAGAACCCAGGAGTATTGAATCAACTGAAAATAGAGGTCCCGGAAATGGTCCGGCAGTTAACAATTAATCCTGACCATTATTTGTCGATTATGTTTGATCAGGTTAATTTTTTCAATAATTGATTAACTTGGCATTATTTAATACATTTGTCCTCTAATTAAACGTTATGAAATGACTATAAATTTTAGAGTACTTAATATACTACTAAGTATGAATAAAATTTTAGGAATTCCATCTGACGATTGAAAACAAAATTATACAGATGAAAAAAGTTTTGGTATTAGCTCCACACACTGATGATGGTGAGTTTGGATGCGGAGGTACAATCAATAAATTAGTTGAAGAAGGGCATGAGGTTTACTATGTTGCGTTTTCAGCATGTGAGCAGTCTGTTTTGCCTCAATTTCCTTCCGATATCCTCATTACCGAAGTGAAAGCTGCTACTAAAGTATTGGGTATAAAACCTGAGAATTTGATATTGTTCAAATATGAAGTACGAACGTTTAATTATCGACGACAGGAGATACTGGATGATATTATAAAATTAAGAGCTAAAATTCAACCGGATTTAGTATTTATACCGGCTTTAACAGATATTCATCAGGATCATAAAACTATTGCTGAAGAAGCATTACGTGCGTTTAAATTTACTTCTATTTTATCCTATGAGATGCCATGGAATAATATTTCGTTCCAAACCTCATGCTTTTATAAGTTGAGTGATAAAAATATTGACATTAAAATTGAAGCACTAAAAAAATATGAATCACAGGCGCACAGACCTTATTCAAAAGAAACCTTTATCAAGTCACTTGCAACAGTAAGAGGTGTACAGATCAGTACCAAATATGCTGAAACATTTGAAGTCATCCGCTGGATAAATTAATGAAGTGTGTCACGAAATCAGTCAGGTAAGTTACCTTTCAGATAGCTTTTTGATAAATTTCGTCTGATTCGTTTAAATGAATTAAAACAATAACGAATGAAAGTGTATTTAAAGGAGCTACTCCAAAAAATTGACATAATCGACTTTAAAGGAGATCGGAATACTTTTATTAATGAAATTAAAGCGCTGGGGGATGAAGGTGTAACTGAAAACGCACTGTTTTGGTGTTCCGATAAAAATAAGGCTGGGTTATTAGGGTTGAAAAAGGGAGTGGCACTGATCTCTCAGGAATCATACAACTTTTTGATCAGCGAAAAAGATGAGCTGGCCATTTCGTATATTATTGTATCGAAACCAAGGTTGGTATTCATGGAGATCCTGAATCTTTTTTTCGTTAAAAAACCGAAGTATGGTAAAATATGTACTTCAGTAATTATTGATGCTTCTGTTAAATATGATAAATCGGAGGTCAATATTGGTTCTAATGTTGTAATTGAAGAAGATGTTGTTCTGGGGAAAAAAGTAATGATTGGCCACAATTCTGTGATTAGAAGTGGTACAGTGGTAGGAGATAATGTCAATATAGGATCAAATAACACTATTGGAGGGGACGGTTTTGGCTTTGAAAAAAATAAGGATGGAGAGTATGATTTTATTCCCCACCTGGGCAACGTAGTCATTAAGAATAATGTGGTGATTGGAAACAATAATTGCATTGACAGGGCTGTATTAGGTAGTACTATAATCGGTTCAAATGTTAAAATTGATAATTTGGTACACATTGCACATGGTGTCCAAATCAAGGATAATAGTTTAATTATTGCTCATGCAATGGTGGCCGGGAGTGTTGAGATTGGAGAAAATGTATGGGTGTCGCCGTCAAGCTCTATTATGCAAAAGGTAAAAATTGGCGATAATGCACTTGTCGGTATGGGAAGTGTAGTATTAAAGGATGTTGAAAAATCAAATGTTGTAGCAGGTGTTCCGGCTAAAGTTATTAAAAGCTGATTATGCTTATTTCAGTAATTATACCTTGTAGAAACGAAGTCAAAAATATTGCGGAATGCGTTCATGCAATTTATGATTCAGAACTTGAAGGTGATACCATTGAAGTATTACTGGTTGACGGATTAAGTGATGACGGAACAATTGATGCGGTGACAACACTTCAAAAAACATATCCTTCACTAAGAATTATTACTAATGAATTAAAAGTAACACCAGTGGCCTTTAACTTAGGTATAAAAGCAGCTCAGGGAGATTATGTTCAAATTATTGGTGCACGTCAGGTCATTTCTAAAAATTACCTTAAGCTGGCTAAACAAACTTTAGAGGATGATCCTTCTATTTGGTGTGTTGGAGGCGGTGTGGAAAATATCTATTCTAATAAGGAGAGTGAAATTATTGGATTAGCAATGGCATCACCTTTCGGAGTGGGGGCAGGTAACTTCAGGGTTTCAAAAAAATCAGAATTTACTGATACAGTTGGAACCCCAATGTATAAAAAAGAAGTTTTTGATAAAATAGGGCTGTTTAATGAAAGCTTGGTTCGAAATCAGGATGATGAGTTAAATTACAGAGTAACATTAAATGGAGGGAAGATTTTTTTAAACAACGATATCCTGATCAAATATTATGTCAGGGCAGATTTAAAAAAACTATTCAAACAATATCAACAATATGGGTATTGGAAAGTCTACGTTAATAAAATGCATAAAACAGTAACATCAATCCGACAACTGATTCCCTTGTTTTTTGTATTAGGTATTTTTATTGGATTATTACTGTCCTTGTTTTCCAAAATACTACTCTATGCTTTTTTGGGAGGCCTGCTCTTCTATATGGTGTTAGCCCTGTACTTTGGAATCAAAGTAGGGGGAGGCTTTAATAGAGGGGGCAAGGTAGCAAAGGTTTTTCCCGTTTTACATTGGGGATATGGTTACGGTTATTTAAAAGGAATCATTCATTTTTTGATTCTTTCAAAAGAGCCATCAGGTAAAAGTCAGGTTTTAACCAGGGGTTAGTCTTGTTTTTTGATTGGGTAAATTAACTGCTTCCAAAAATTGGATTTAGGGAACCGTTCATCATTTGAAAAACCAAGTTCAATGTTTCCATTTTCGTTTGGGATATAATTTGTTTTGAACAGATAGTCCCATAAACTGAGGCTAAGTCCAAAATTAACACCATTACTCCTTTCAGCAGGAAGCGCTTTAACATGATGCCACAAATGCATGACAGGGTTGTTAATGACATACTTTAAAGGTCCCCATGTAATTTTTAAATTAGCATGGTTCAGGTGCCCGATAATAATGGAGATAAAATAAACAATAAAGGCATCTTCGGGCTCACCTCCAACAATTAACATGACTGCAAATACTTTTGCCGGTTTGTATAAAATATTTTCCATCCAATGGTATCTGAGGTGTGCAGCAAATCCCATTTCTTTTACAGAGTGGTGAACTTTATGAAACGTCCATAAAAATTCATACCTGTGTAAAAGATAGTGGGTAAACCATTGTACAAAATCACTAAGAATAAAAAAGATTAATAACTGTATCCCAGGGTTAAGCGCTGACAAGTCAAGAATTGCAAACTGGTTGGGTTCCAAATCAAGATAAAAGTTAATTAACTTGTAAAATCCTGAAATAAAAGTTGAAAAGAGAAAGAAGTTAAAAAACATGTAAAAAGTATCCAGCCAAAAGTCCTTTCTGATAATTTTTTGATCCTTTCGCCATGGAAAAAGTATCTCAAGCCCGAATATAATGAGAGAGATGACAATAAGGCCCCAAAAATAGTTGTTGTACCATTCCACATTAAAGGAGATTTGACGCCAAATCCAATCAAAACTACCTTTTATCTCATTAAAAACAATACTGGTTATTGATGACATATCTATTAAAATGATATCGAAGATAAAGGTATTAAATATATTCCACTGTACTAAAAGTCACATCAGAGATAAAATAAATATTATTTTTGCCGGAAACATTAAGTATGATTCCATTTTCACCACCAAGAATTGATCAGGAAATTGTTGATGAAGTCAGTAAAGCATTATTGTCTGGCTGGATAACAACTGGTCCGCGAACAAAACAATTCGAAAAGGAGTTGACAAGCTACATTGGATGTAAGAAAACAATCTGTCTGAGTTCGGCAACTGCCGGCCTGGAGTTGATTTTAAGATGGTATGGTGTAAAGGCTGGAGACGAAGTAATAGTACCGGCATATACTTACTGTGCCTCTGCAAATGTGATTATGCATTGTGGTGCTAAACCGGTTATGGTTGATATCAATAAAAAGGATTTCAACTTATCAGTCGAAGCAATCAGGTCTGCTATTACACCTAAAACGAAAGTGATCATTCCGGTTGATATATCTGGTTTTCCGGCTGATTATAATCTGATCAATGACCTAGTGAAGCAAGACGAGATTAAAGCATTGTTTAACCCTGAAACAGAAGCCCAGCGCAAACTGGGGAGAATTTTAGTAATGGCAGATGCTGCACACAGTATTGGTGCACAAATGAATGGAAAGCAATCCGGTAATCTGACTGATGTTTCAGTTTTCTCATTTCACGCAGTTAAAAATTTGACTACAGCAGAAGGAGGTGCAATTTGTTTAAGTCTGCCTTCACCATTTGATTGTGAAAAAATTTATGCTGACCTGAATAGAATGTCGTTGCACGGGCAGTCCAAAGATGCTTTAGCCAAAACACAAATTGGTAATTGGAGGTATGATGTGCTTGAAGCCGGATTTAAATGTAATATGACCGATATTCAGGCGGCAATCGGACTGGTTGAATTGCAACGGTATAAATCCAACTTGGAACGAAGAAAGACGATTTTTAATTTTTATGTAGAAGCGTTTAAAGATAAATCATGGGCTATCATTCCACCATATCTGGAAGAAGGAAAAGAAACATCATACCATTTGTTTTTGCTACGAATAGAGGGGGCTACTGAGGCTCAAAGAGATGCTATTATGCAAAAAATATTCGAAAATGGTGTATCTGTAAATGTACACTTCCAGCCGCTTCCGTTATTAACAGTCTATAAAAATGAGGGGTATGTAATGCAGGATTATCCTGAAGCATGGGCTAAATACGAAAATGAAATTACCCTACCGGTTTATTTTGATTTAACTGATGAAAATCTGGAAACAATTACCAAAACAGTAATTGCTGCTGTTGAGTCAGTAATCGATTGATAATGGTCTGAGATTTAAGACCAGATCACGTATTTTGTTTCTCTTTTTACCTTTATTTGAAATAAACAAAGGAAATTTGCTGTCTATGTGAAGGCGATATGGTCATTTCCGGTTTGTAAAAATCAGCGGGAATCTAACCGTAATCCTCTTTAATTTATTATTTTCGTTGGTCATTTCCCTCACTAAAATATGGCTTCAGTTATTTGTTATACGTGAGGATCAAATTCAAAGGATGAAAATTGTAACGATCATTGGTGCGCGCCCGCAATTTGTAAAAGCAGCTGTTTTAAGCCGGGAATTTGAGAAACATAACACAATAGAAGAAGTTATTGTACATACCGGTCAGCATTTTGATCAAAATATGAGTGATGTTTTTTTTGAAGAAATGGGCATCCCCAAGCCATTATATAATCTCGAAGTTAACAATTTGGGGCATGGTGCAATGACCGGGAGGATGCTGGAGGGAATTGAGTCTGTTTTAGCAAAAGAAAGACCTGATTTATTACTGGTTTATGGTGATACCAATTCAACTTTGGCAGGAGCACTTGCAGCCAGAAAAATGCACATAAAAGTGGCACACGTGGAGGCTGGCCTCAGAAGCTTCAATATGGAGATGCCGGAAGAGGTTAATCGTATTTTAACTGATAGAATATCTGATTTTTTGCTATGTCCCACAGATATAGCTGTTCAAAATTTAAAAAATGAAGGCTTTGACCATTTTGGTGCAAAGTTTGTCAAAACAGGTGATGTGATGCAGGATGCTGCTAATTATTATGCAGTAAAAGCATCTGAAAAATCTGGAATTATGGATAGTATTGAGCATAGTAATTACATTCTCGCAACATTACACAGGGCTGAAAATACTAATGATAAAGAACGTCTGAAGAATATAACTGATGCCTTGAATATTATTCATGAAACGATCTGTCCTGTTGTAATTCCACTTCACCCGGGTACAAAACAAAAAATGGAAAATTTTGGTTTAAGACTCAATGTGAAGCAAATTGAGCCTGTAGGCTATTTTGATATGATTGAGTTGATCCGTAATGCTCAAATGGTAATGACTGATAGTGGAGGACTGCAGAAAGAAGCTTATTTCTTTTCAAAAAATTGTGTAACCCTCAGAGATCAAACCGAATGGGTTGAATTGGTTGAACAGGATGTCAACCGATTGGCAGGAGCAAATATGCAGGATATTCTGGATACCTGTAAGCAGATGTTTAATAAGCATTCTGATTTTACAGTAAATTTATATGGAAATGGGCAGGCTGCCTCAAATAGTGTTCAATTTCTATTAGATAATGTTAATGTATAGTATTTCGAAAAGAATATTTGATATCATTTTTTCGCTGGTTATAATAATAGTGTTGTCACCACTGTTCATTGTTGTTGCATTGTTAATTGTATCAGACAGTAAAGGAGGTGTTTTTTACAAACAGATACGGGTCGGCAGAGATAATAAAGAATTCGGATTGTTAAAATTCAGGTCTATGCGGCCTGACTCTGATAAAAATATGCAAATTACAATTGGGAATGACAGCCGTATAACCAGAATAGGTCATTTCATTCGACGGTATAAAATTGATGAATTTCCGCAGATTATAAACATTCTTAAAGGGGAAATGAGTGTAGTAGGACCAAGGCCTGAAGTAAGAAAGTATGTCCAAATGTATAATGCAGAACAATTGACGGTTTTATCAGTAAAACCCGGATTAACTGATTTTGCTTCGGTTGAGTATTTTAATGAACAGGAATTGTTAGGAAAAGCAGAAAACCCTGAAGAAGTTTACATCAATGAAATTATGCCAGCAAAACTGAATCTTAACTTAAAATACGTTAAAACCAGAGGCTTACTGACTGATTTCAAAATAATTCTGCAGACTTTCTTAAAGATCTTGAGATAGGTTTCATTTTGATTTTAACAAAAAAATCTGTATATTTATTGCTGGAGTGGTAGGTTTTTCTCTTAAGTGAAAATTTCTTACCACGTGGGACCATCTTTGGCAATAAAATTAAATTGTTTGTTGCCAGAATTTTAAGAAATAAAACAAAACAAAGCAGAATTATGAAAATCCCTATTACATCTTAGCGCCTATGTGTGCTGATAACCTTGTGTTTTAATATGTTGTCAGCATAACTTTCAGTAATTATTTAAAAGTTCGAGAAGAATTAGTTCTGATCATGGGATCATCCCCCGGGTTTTTCGTTCATAAAATGTTTTTAGAAGTTTTATTTAAGTAATGAGCTGTATCGAAAGATTGCTTGTTACTAAAATGAAATACTGAACAATTTTCAAAAGAACAGAAAGCTTTCGAACTGACCGTTACACCCTTGAGAAAATGTGTTCATTTTTATGAACCGAACATTATGAAAGAAATAGTATTAATGGTGCTTTGTTTTAGTTATGTCACAACAGCACATTTACAATGTCCAACACAGGTTCCTTCAACTACTGATACATGTATTGTTGGAGCCAGTCAAGTTAATTTAACAGCTACCGGTGGTACCGGTAAATATGCATGGTATGATGCGGCATCAGGAGGTAATTTCCTTGGAAATGGTACCGTGTTGACTACTCCTGTTGTTAGTACAACCACTAATTTTTATGTAGCATCTCAGGGAGATAACCACGGTTTGGATTTTGATGGCAATAATGATTATGTTGCCATTCAGAATTTTAACTATTCTACATCAGGTATTCCCGAAGTGACTGTAGAAGTCTGGATTAAAACCAGTGATCCCGGAGCACAGATTATTGCTTCATATGATAGAAGTGATTACTGGAGACTTGGGGTAGGAAGTACAGGAGCCGGAGTAGGAAAAGTATCATGGAGTGTGCGAACAAATTCCGGCATACTGGATTTTGGTGGAAATATCACTGTTAATGATGGTGTTTGGCACCATATTGCAGCAGTATATGATAATGGCACAGCCTCAATCTATGTGGATGGTGTACTGGATGCAACTGCAAGCATGGGAAGCACTATGGGAACCGGTAGTACAAGGTTTGGATTTATTGGAACTGGTTCAGAGGCTTCTTTCTACAATGGTCCAAGAGGACCAAATTCCTGGTTTCAGGGTCAAATAGATGAATTTAGAATTTGGGATGCCGCAAGGACTTTAACAGATATTCAGTCTGACATGAACAGATGTCTGACCGGGTCAGAACCAAATCTGGATTTATATTACCAAATAGAAGATGGCACCGGTTCAACATCAATAACAGATATTGCTAATTCAAATACGGGGAATCTATTCAATATGTCTGCAACTACAGATTGGGTAGTTCTTAATAAACCATATTCATGTCCGGCTTGTGAGAGTGCGCGGACTCCTGTGGAAGTGGAGGTTAATAATACACTTTCCTTAGATATCAGTGGTGCAGATTCACCTTCCTGTATTGGTACTTATGCGCTTTTAGATGCCGGATCAGGTTTTGATTCTTATTTATGGAGTAATGGGGCTTCAACCCAAACCATAACAGCAAATGCCTCATCACAGTATTGGGTAAAAGGAACTTTAGGGAATTGTGCTTCGTCCGATACAGTTAATATTACTGTCAATGGAACCCCATCACATTATGCCGTTGAGCTTGACGGAGCAAATGACTATGCTGCAATTGATAACTTTTTTTACCAAACCAATAGCTTGTATGAAGTCAGCGTTGAGGCCTGGATAAGAACCACGGACGGTGGAAATCAGATCATAGCCTCATTTGACAGAAGTGATTACTGGAGATTAGGTGTTAATGGAGACGGAGCCGGAACCGGGAGAGTAGCATGGAATATTCGTACAAATGCGGGGATATTGGATTTAGGAGGACCTACAAGGGTGGATGATGGGAATTGGCACCATGTTGTAGGTATATATGATAACGGATTTGCTGCAATTTATGTTGATGGAGAATTAGATGCTTCTGCAAATCAAGGTAACAGAATAGGAACAGGTGCCATACGATATGGATTTATCGGAACTGGTTCGGAGGCCACAGTTTATAATGGCCCAAGAGGACCCTCATATCATTTTGACGGTGAAATTGATGAGTTAAGAATTTGGGGTAAAGCATTATCGCAAGCTGAAATAAGAGCTGGAATGTGTCGTACCTTTAAGTCAGTACAATCAGATTTGAATGTTCACTTTAATTTTGATGAGGGCACAGGAACCAGTACCAATGATCAAAACGGAGCAGGTGTTGCTGACTTAATGAATGTTAACCTAACCAATGTTTGGCAGGTGGCATCTGCACCTATAGGAGATACAAGTTCATATATCTATCCTGGTTCCTGGTCGGGCCAGTCACTTAGTTTGCAATCTTGTAGTGGTGATGAGATTACAGTATCAAATGTCTCCGGCTCATTGAGTGGAATTCATATTTATCTGGTTGAGCAAGACCCTAATTCAAGCAATGGAATTAGTGAGTTTGATCAGTTTAATCACTATTATGGTGTTTTTCAAATTGACGGAGGTAATGAGAATTTTGATATTGAATATGACTATGCTAATCATCCTTTGGTAAATTCGGGTAATGAGCCGGATTTGGAGTTGTTAGCCAGAAATAATAATGCCGATCCGAATTGGGTAACATTGAGTTCGGTATTAAATTTGGGGCCGCAAACCATAACTGCCACCGTGCAGGGGACTAATGAATTTATTCTTGATTCACGAACATTTGAATGGACAGGAAATGTAAATTCAAATTGGAATACAGCAGGTAATTGGTTACCAATAGGTGTACCACCAGCGTCATCAAATATCCTGATACCTGATGTTACAAATCAACCTGTTTTAGATATAAACAGAACCGTAAGTAATTTAACTCTAGAACCTGGAGCTACTTTGGATTTAGTTGGTTTGGAACTAAATCTGGTGGGGAATTTAATTCATGAAGGACAAATACTTTCCAATGGTGGAACATTAAACTTTAGCAGTTCAGATGCTAATCAACGTATTGTATCAGATAATAAATTAGAAATTGACAATTTGGTAATTGATAATCCGTTTTTAGTAACCAATATGAATGGGAGTATTGATATTACCGGGACTTTAGATGTTCGTCAGGGCTCATTTGTGACCAGCGACAGTGTAACATTGATTTCGAATGCTTCCGGTACGGCAAGAATTAATGAAATTACAGGAACAGGTATTCTGGGAGAAATAGTAATGGAAAGGTATATTGACGCTGGAGAAACCTATTGGCGGTTTTTTTCTTCCGCAGTCCAAAATGCCACGATTGAGGATTATAATGACGATTTTGCCACGGCAGGTTATAATGGTAGTTTATTTCCGTTTTTTGGATTTACCTCAATTTATACCTATGATGAAGGGAATGATTATGTACCAGTGTCTTCGGCTGCTCAAATTATTGAAACAGGGCAAGGTTTGACAGTATGGAGTGGAGATACAATTACGGGAACTCAGCCGTTTGTAGTTGATCTGAGAGGAGTTCCACATCAGGGCACTATTCAAATGCCGGTTGATTATACCAGTGGTGATGGATGGAATCTGGTTGGTAATCCTTACGCTTCAACCATTGATTGGGATTCGCCAAACTGGAATAAACAACGTATGGCTAATGCAACTTATATTTTAAATCCCGATACCGAACAATATGCCACCTATATTAACGGTGCCAGTGCCAATGGAGGTTCGCCCTTGATTGCTTCACAACAAGCTTTTTGGGTTGTGGCCACAGCTGCAAATCCTGTCCTTGAAGCTACCGAAGGGGTTAAATCTCCTGTTGATCAGGCATTCTTTAAATCTTCAGGAGGTATCAGTCCGGGTATGCACATTAAGGTGGATGGTTTTGATAAATCAGATGAATGTGTGATGCGACATGTAGATAATGCCAATCAGTCATTTGATAGTGAATATGATGCTTACAAGCGCTTCGCAAACTGGGATGGGTATCCGCATATCTCTTTGATTAACCCGGAAGGAGTTGATCTGACTGTTCATTCGTTCGATAAGTCGACACAAGAATGGGCAATTCCTTTAAGAGTAGTGGTATTTGAGTCGGGTAGTTATGATATTTTATTTTCAGACCTTCATGAACTTAACGTGCCTTGTATTAAACTTGAAGATACATATACCGGTCAGGTTTATGATGTTCAAAACAATATACCTGTTAATATTAATTTATCTGACACCACATGGTATCCAAGGTTTATTCTTCATATTGGTAAAAACTACAATATTATTACAGAATCTGTTTCGTGTTTTGGAGAACAGAATGGTGGTTTCACAATTGAGTTAGACAGTGCTGATAACGGATTGGTTTATTCACTTTCCAACATGGTTAATGTACAATTCGACACAGTGATAAACAATGCTGTATCTATTGACCAACTTTCAGCAGGTATTTATACATTGGCAATTCCGGGACTAAATAATTTGTGTCAGAGTGAAGATTTTGAAATATTAATTCCACAACCACAGCCCGTTCAAATCAGCTCATTGATTACGGATGAGATTTTTGGCAATGATGGAGAAATAGAAGTTACAGTTATGGGAGGTACAGGACCATATGCTTATTATTGGGGAACCGATCCTGATCAGACCTATTATGAAGGGAACCCTGACAGCACGAATATCTATCAAAACCTTGGGCCGGGATCATATTACCTGGTTATTGAAGATGCCAATGGTTGTTTGATTGATCAAAGTTTTAGTATTACCAATGTGCTTTCTTCGGGCGATATAATTGATCAGAATAATCCAATAACATTTACTTACCAGCCTAATGATAAAACCATTCGTTTAAAAGGAACCCATATTAGTGGAGAGTGGAATTTGTTTTCAGTGACAGGTGAATTAATTAAATCTTATTCTGTAGGCGATTGGCAAACTGAAGCAGAATTTCAAATGATGGGGCATGTTTCTAAAGGGATGTATATTTTACAGGGAGGCAATACTATATTTCGTTTTGTTAACTAGAATTTAATTCCTGCTTTTTTTGCCTTTATTCAAAGCTATTTTTCTATCTTTTAGCTAAAGTTTTAAATGAGTAGAAAAGATTTTAAGGTAAAAGATTGGACTGTGTTAGGGTGTATAGAGTTTACACCTCCTTTTCAGGCCTCTGATTCATTAATCAACGAAGCCCGTATTGTACATGCCGTTGAAGGACGATCTAAATTGTACTCCGCTAATCAGTACATTGAACTAAACAGTGGTGATACTTTGATTTTGAAATCTGATAATTTTGTAAATAACTGGCAAAAAAATGATGCTGATACTTCAAATAAAGTGATCATTTTTCAACTAAATGCTGAATTTTTAAAGCATTTGTATGATAACAGACTTCCGGTTTGGTACAAAAAGCGAAATGAAACCATTGTTAACTCAATTGAAAAGGTGCCGTCTAATCATTTTATTAGATCTTATTATCAAAACCTGCAAACCTATATTGATGACTCAAGTTTAATGAATGAAGAGTTGATACAAATCAAGGCAAAGGAGATTATTTCACTTTTAATTAATACGAGTCCTACTGGCACTGTCAGAACGATTTTTGAACAGCTTTTTGAGATAAAAGAATATGATTTCCAGGAGATCATTCAGAATAATTTATTTGAAAATTTGAATATCGAAAACCTGGCATTTCTTGCCAATATGAGTTTGTCTTCATTTAAAAGAAAGTTTTCATCAGTATACGGTACTTCTCCTAACAAATATATTATTTCCAAAAGACTGGAAAAGGCCCAAAGATTAATCAGAACAACTGATTTAAGTATTTCTGAAATAGCATATGATTGCGGTTTTAGTGATGTGGGGTATTTCTCAAAAACCTTCAAGAAAAATTATAATATCCTACCTTCTGAACTTAAAAATACAGGATTGAACTAAATATCCTGTTATCTGAACTTTTTGTTCCGTTTTCCTGAAAGTAGATTAATCAATTTTGTACTATAAATAATTAATCTAATGATCATGAAAAAGAAAATACTATTATCGATTGCATCCCTGATTTTTGGAATTTCTTCTATGGCTGGAGGGCCATGGCTTCAAAAGAAAAAACAAGGCCTGGTTCAGGCACAAGTTATTGTACCGGTTTATCCATACTCCTCAATGCTGATGGGTGTTTTTATAAATGAAACACAGGGGATTAACAGAACGGTATATAATTTGGATTATAGCCTCTATGCGGAGTATGGTATAACAGATAAGTTGAATATTATCACCTCGCTTCCATTTAAATATGTGGCAACCGGTGAATTAACAGATGAGCAATACTTTGACAATTTGCTCCCTGAAGGTAGCCTCTCAGGATTAAGTAACTATCACCTGGCCTTAAAATATGGCATTTTGGATAAAAAAGTGAAGGTTGCTGTTTCTGTTGTTACAAGATGGAATACAATAAGACAAGATCTTGACAGAGGGCTGGCAACCGGCTTTGATGCCAATTCTTTTGGTGTTATGGCTCATGTAGGGAGAAGTAATGCAAAACATTATGGATTCCTTGAGGTAGGTTTTAATAAGTACACCAATAATTTTAGTGATGTAATTGAAATTAATTTAGAGCATGGCTGGAATTTGGGTGCCAGATGGAATCTTGCTTTAGCACTTAATGCCAGACATGCTTTGGAAAATGGAAGTTATCATAATGAAAACCTGGTACAAACCGGTTTATATCCAAATGACCAAAGTTGGGCTGTAATTAGTGGAAAAGTATCTTATGAAACAGAAAACGGATGGGGTGCTAATGCCAATGTTCCTATGGTTCCATTAAGGTTTAAATATGTTGGGTATAACGGAACCGTATGTGTTGGTGTGTACAAAAAATTCTGATTTAAATAAAATGGCTATGAAAAATAAGATGAGTAATGCCCGGGTATTTATAACCGGGGCAAATGGAGGAATAGGAAAAGAGGTGGTAAAACTACTGATTGATAAAAAAGTAAAAAGTATCACTCTGGCCTGCAGAACAAAAGATAAAGCTGAAAAAGTAAGGACTGAGTTACAAAACAATCATACGGTGCTAGAAGCTTTTGGAGGCTTTGATATGAACAATAAAATTGCAATAAAAGGGGCAGTAGAGCAAATGAATGGCAATGATCCTTTTGATATTGTGTTTCTTCAATCAGGCGGTATGATTGTAGGTGAAAACTTTCAATTCATTGAGTCTGACGGACAAAAAATTGAAAGAACAATATATCAAAATACAATTGGCGCTTATATAACCTTAAAATTTTTGCTTGAAAATAATCTGGTAGCTAAAAATGCAAGGGTGGTGTTTCCGGGAGGAGAGGGAGCAAGAGGTGTAAAAGGGTTTATAAAAAAGCCTGATTTTACCTCGGTGAAAAAAATGATCAGTTACATCAACTCTGGCTCAGAAATATATAAGGATTTTGATGCGTTGGGTGTTTCAAAATTCATGAGTGGTCTGCTGGTTCAAAAGCTGGCCGAGATTGATAATGAAAAAGAATATGTTTGGTTTTCACCCGGATTAACTGCCGGAACCAGTGGGTTACAAAATGTTCCTAACCCTAAACGATTTTTTATGGAAAAACTTGTTTTTCCATTTATGATGTTAATTGGACTGGCCCAAAGCCCGAAACAAGCAGCAAAAAAATATGTTGAATGTCTGGAAGGATCACATGGTGAGTCAGGAGACTTAATAGGTGCTCCGGATGGCAAAGCATTAGGTAAGTTGGTTGATCAAAAGCCTATGAATTCAGGGCTGACAAACCATCAATTTATTGAAACCTTTTGGGATATTGCTGTCAAAGTTGGGGGAGAATGGCCCGGCTTAAGACAGAGGGTAAAAGTTGGTTAGCTTTTATTGCATTTTAAGTGGATAATCCGACTTTTTAAAAGTTGTAAGTATAAGTTATTCAGTACATATTGTTCAGGTAGAAGGTATTTTGTTTACTTTAGTTTAAAATTGAATTGATATGAAACGAAATTTCCTCTTAATCAGCTTTCTGATACTTTCTGTTTTAGGTTATAGTCAGTCAGCATATGAACAAAAAATTAGATCAGATATTAAAAGTGTTACTGTTTTTCTAACCGGAGGAGAGGTAATACGGGAGACAAAGGTAAAGTTAAGAAAGGGTAGAAATAAGTTGATCTATGCCGGAATAAGTACGGTGATAGATTCTAAAAGTATTCAGTTCTCCACTGAAGAAGGTGTTGATTTAGTATCGGTAAGTACTGAAATGGATTACTTAACTTTTGATAAAGGTTTACCTGAGATTGACGTTTTAAAAGATGAATTAAAAACACATAATTCTAATAAAGTAGGGTTAAATAACGAAAGGGATGCCTATCACTCCGAACTACAACTGCTAAAGGCTAATAGTGTTATTAAGGGAACTCAACAAAACTTATCGGCAGATGAGTTAAAGTCAATGGCAGAGTATTACAGAACCAGAATAATGGAGTTGAACAAAATTATTTCAGGGTATGATGTGAAAATAGCAGATTTAAATCAAAAGATTAATCAGGCTAATAAACAGTTGAGAGAATTAAATATTGCTGAACGAAGTCATAGTAATCAGATCGTGGTTATAATTGATTCTGAGAATGAACAAACCATTAATACCTCTTTAAAGTACATTATATCTAATTGTGGTTGGCAGGCCAATTATGATTTGTCCGCAAAAGATATCTCGGGTAAGATAAACCTGAAATATAAAGCAAAAGTGTATAATAATACAGGGAATAACTGGAAGGATGTACAACTGACTTTGTCAACTTCAAATCCTAGCCTTTCAGCAACAGCACCAGTGTTAGATGCATGGTTTTTGAATAACAAAACCATTTCAAGGTCATTTAAAAAACAGAGAGCGGTCATTGTACCTCAAAACAGAGGTTATGATAAGTATTATCAAAATGCCAGTACACCTCAAATCAGCCAGAATATGGATGGGATAATGGCAGACGGCTGGGGTGCAGGTGGTGTTGGTAGAAATAACCAATCTCCGGTTAGTTTTAGAACAATAGAAGTGCCTCAAATTAGCACTGAATTTGAAATTGCTAAGGTTTATAGTATTCCATCTGATTCAAAACCATACATTGTTGAAATTAAAGAGTTTGAATTGTCATCAACCTTTTCATATAAAGCGGTTCCAAAACTGGACAGAGATGCATTTTTACTTGCAAATGTTGTTGGTTGGGAAAAGCTAAACCTGATTTCGGGACCAACAAATGTGTATTATTCCGGTACTTATGTTGGACAGTCCTATATCGATACCAGAAATGTTGAAGATACACTCAGACTTTCTTTTGGCAGAGATAATAAAGTGGTAATAGAAAGAAAACTACTCGAAGAATTTAGTAGCAGTAAAGTGATAGGATCCAATAAAAAGGATACTTATACCTATGAGATAGCTGTGAAAAATAATTTAAGTATTAATCTCCAAATGGATTTACTCGATCAGATTCCTATTTCCCAGGATAGTGATATTTCTGTCAGTGTTGAAGATGTTTCAGGTGCACAGCGTAATGAAGAGACTGGAATTTTGAATTGGAAAGTTAATCTTAAGCCCGGAGAAACAGTGAAATATCGTATCTCTTTTATAATTAAATATCCTAAAGATAAGGTGATTACAGTTAAAAAGTACAGAACCGTGTCATGTCCAAGTTTTTAATGTCAAACTGACGTAAATCAGTTTTTAAATTGATTATGAGTAATACCCCGGCATAAAATATTAATCTATTTTTGGAGAAAAATTTCCCTATTTAGAATAAAAAGAGCTTATTAAGAATAGATGAAGACCATATTAGTTCCAACAGATTTTTCTCCAAATGCCGATAAGGCTTTGGAATATGCCAGCAAATTAGCACTAGAAATTGGTGCGCGGTTAATTGTAATGAATTCATACCAGATTCCGTCAGGGAGTACCAATGTGATGATCAACTTTGCAGATATTTTAGAAAAAGACTCAAAGGAAGAGCTGGAAAATAATTTAAAATCGTTTAGGGATAATCCGGATTTCTCAAACCTGGAATATATCCCATTCAGTTGCTACGGTTACATTACAGAAGCCATTGAGATAGCCTCAGCACAGTACAAGATTGATTTTGTAGTAATGGGTACAACCGGAGTGACCAATCTGGCCAATAGAATTTTTGGAAGTAATACAGTTGATACCATCAAACATATCGACTTTCCTATTATTGTAATTCCGCAGGATGTGGAATATACTTCCTGGAAAAATATAATTTTAGCATCCGATCAGGATGAAAATATTTTAGATGCAGTTACATTTTTGGATAAATTAATTGATACCAGTAAGGTTAAAATTGATATTGTGTCGGTAACCAATACAATAGATTCTGGTGAAGATGAAAGGCCTTTGCTCAGAAATGAATTAGAAAACATAGACTATGAACTGCATAAGGTGATTAATACCAACGTTGCAGAGGGCATATTGAGTTATACAACCAATAACAGCTCAGATGTTCTAATTTTACTTAGGAAAACGTATTCATTCATTGAGCGGATCATGCATACCAGTGTCACCAAAAAGCTGGCTCTATATGGTAAAAAACCACTATTGTTGTTTAAAATTTAGTTGGTTGCAATAAGGTTGTTATCCTTCAGGTAATTTGCAATTTGAACAGCATTAGTAGCGGCTCCTTTTCGAATATTATCTGATACAATCCACATGTTAACACAGTTGTTTTTACTTTCGTCTAATCTGATTCGTCCAACAAAAACATCATTTTTTCCTTTGGCATATAAAGGCATTGGATAGGTATTTGTATCCGGATTATCTTTAAGTGTAATGCCATCAGTATTGTGTAAAATCGATCTGATTTCCTGAATGTCGGGAGTTTCATTAAACTCAATATTAACAGATTCTGAATGTCCACCAACAACAGGAACCCTTACCGCAGTAGCAGTAACAAGAATTTGCTCATCAAGGATTTTCTTGGTTTCATTAGTCAGTTTCATCTCCTCTTTCGTATAGCCATTTTCAGTAAAGTCATCACAATGAGGTAAGCAATTTTGGTGAATAGGGTAAGGGTAGACCATATTAGATGGTGTACCTGCCATTTCTTCCTCTAACTGTCGTACTGCCTGAACTCCCGTTCCGGTGATAGATTGGTAGGTGGAAACCACTACTCGTTTAATACCATATTTTTTATGGAGAGGAGCCAGGGTTAACACCAGTTGAATAGTGGAGCAATTCGGATTAGCTATAATTTTATCATTTTCAGTTAACAAATGAGCATTAATTTCGGGAACAACCAACTTTTTAGTTGTATCCATTCGCCAAGCACTTGAATTGTCAATAACTGTGGTCCCTGCTTCAGCAAATTTTGGAGCCCATTCCAGAGAAACACCACCACCAGCAGAGAAAATAGCAAGGTCAGGTTTCATATTAACAGCCTCTTCTAATCCCACAACAGTGTATTCGGAATTATTAAAGTTGATTTTTGAGCCGATTGATTTTTGAGAAGCAACCGGAATAAAAGTTGTAGCCGGAAAGCTAAATTCTTCTAATACCTTGATCATTTCTTGTCCGACCATACCTGTAACACCTACAATAGCTATTTTCATCTTAATCATTTTGTTGGTCACAAAATTAGTATATTTAACTAACCCAAAAAACATATGAGATTAATTTTAACAGGTCTTTTATTATTTGTCAAAGGATTCACGTTTGCTCAGTTTACCGATAATTTTTCAGATGGGGATTTTACATCAAACCCCGTGTGGATTGGGATGACATCCAATTTTGAAGTCGATGGGAGTCAAAAGCTTCATTTGCTGGCTCCTGTGGTAAATGATACTTCATATTTGGTTGTTAATTCCAATGCAATTAACGATTTTGAATGGTCATTTAAAGTCGATTTGGATTTTGGTACATCCGGTTCTAATCTTGCGCGCGTTTATTTATCGTCAGATAACAGCAATTTAAAGCAAAGCTTAAATGGTTATTTTGTAATGATTGGAAATAGTGCTGATGAGGTGAGCTTGTATAGACAGGATGGTACAGCAATAACAAAAATAATTGATGGCACGGATGCTTTTGTTGGTGCCGATCCGGTTTCAGTTCGCGTTAAAGTTATCAGATCCGGTAATGGTAACTGGTCATTATTTGCCGACAATAGTGGGGGATTAAATTATGTGAGTCAAGGACAGGTACAGGATAATACTTATAATACATCAAGTTATTTTGGAGTATTTTGCCAATACACAGCAACACGATCTGATAAATTTTATTTTGATGATTTTACTGTTTCAGAATACAGTACCCTTGATACAATTCCGCCAAAATTAGTTGACATTAAAATTATAGACGAAAATTCTCTGGATCTTATTCTTTCAGAAAGTGTGATTGCAATTTCTTCGGAAAATGAAGTGAATTACCTTGCTGATAACGGAATTGGCCAACCAGTTAGTGCTGTGTTATCCTCAAATGGTCAGGTTGTCAGACTTGATTTTGATTCGGATTTTATGAGTATGACCAGTTATCAACTCTTTGTACAAAATATTGAAGATGATTCCGGTAACCTTACACCACAGGATATTATTGAGTTTGAGTATTTCGATCCCATTGTAGAAGGAGATATTATTGTAACTGAGGTGATGGCCGACCCGCAACCGGTCATTGGTCTGCCCGAATTCGAATACATAGAAATCCATAATCGATCCGCTCAGTCTGTTAATCTTTCCGGCTGGACGATTTCTGACGCTACCTCTCCGGTAATGCTACCTGAAACACAGTTATTACCAGATACCTATCTATTATTATGTGAGCCTGGCTCAGCTGTACAGTATGGTATAGCTAATACACTTGAAATTGATTTGCCTGCACTAAACAATAATGGGGATGCAGTGGTACTGAAGAATGAATCAGGGATGATTATTGATTCTATATATTATACCAGAGACTGGTATGGTGACCCTGATAAAGCAGAAGGTGGATGGAGTTTGGAACGGAAGAACCTGGTTGTGCATTGTCCGGGACAATCTAATTGGTCCGCTTCAAATCATAATAAAGGAGGGACACCTGGTGTATTGAATTCAGTGAACAACGTTCTTCCTGATTTAACCTTGCCAAATATCAGAATGTTTTATATGGAAGCAGATAGTTTACTCCATATTGTATTTGACAAAACTATCTCGGATGGCACTTTGAATATTATACCTGGAACTGATTTTGAATGGGTTGTGAAAGGGAATGAGATTCTGATAACATGTCCCTACCTGATACCTAAACAGGTTTATGATCTGGAAGTATCAGGTTTTACTGATTGCTGGGGAAATAAGATGTTGATCAGCCGGTTAAATTTTGGATTGCCCGAGATACCAGAAAAGAATGATGTTTTGATTAATGAAATTCTATTCAACCCGGTAACCAATGGTTCTGACTATGTGGAATTGGTTAATGTATCAGATAAAATCATTGCATTAAACGATTTAAATCTGGCCAATATTAATGATGGTATTATTGATAATGTCAAGCCGATTTCGGAGTTTCAGTTTCTACTGCTACCCAAAGCATATATTTTAATAACAGAAGATTCATCAGATATTATCAAAAATTTCCCTGATTATAAACCAGGATGTTTTTATGAAGCCGACCTTCCAACATATAATAATGATTCGGGAACAGTAGTCTTGATGAATCAATATCAAACAGGGATTGATAGATTCTCCTATCATGAAGATTTACATTTTAAACTTTTAAATAATGTGGAAGGAAAGGCTTTGGAGAGATTATCGCTGATAAAAGAGACGGAAGCCAGAGACAATTGGCACACAGCTTCGGAAATTGTTGGGTGGGGAACGCCAGGTTATTTAAACTCTCAAACCATATCTTCACCAAAAGAAGGAAAGGTGATTCTGAATAATGGTATTTTTTCACCAGACAATGATGGTTATCAGGATGTTTTAGCCATCAGTTATACCTTTGACACAGGAGATAATATTATGGATATAAAAATCTATGACTCAAAGGGATTTAAGGTAAGGGAGCTAAAAGATAATTTCTATCCCGGTATAACCGGTACAGTGGTATGGGATGGTATTACTGATAATAATGAAAAAGCAGCTATCGGAGCATACATCATTCACGTTACAGTATTTGACTTAGAAGGGAATCATGAGCATTACAAGCTTGTAGGTGTTTTGGCCGGGCATTTGTGATTTTATTGAATAACAGGTTAAATAATTGGGGGAATTTGAACTAAGTCAGGGGGAGAGGATTTTATAAAATTGAGACTGACGAAAATCAGCACACTTGTAGTCAATAATAGAATGTTTCTAAAGATTATTAATTACTTTTGCAACTTATTACTTTTATTATTTTAATAAAATGATTGAAACAGATATAATTATAATTGGTGCTGGCCCCGTGGGACTATTTACTATATTCGAAGCCGGCTTGTTAAAGCTTAGGTGCCATTTAATTGATTCTTTACCGCAACCTGGAGGTCAGTTGACAGAAATTTATCCAAAGAAACCTATTTATGATATTCCTGGATACCCAACTGTTGATGCAGGCGTATTGATTGACAATTTAATGGAACAGGCTGCTCCGTTTAAACCAGGTTTTACACTGGGAGAGTCAGCTGTTTCAATTGATGAAGTTGAAGATAATCAATTCATTGTTACAACCAATAAAGGGACAAAACACAAAGCACCCGTTGTTATGATTGCTGGTGGGTTAGGTGTATTTGAACCAAGAAAGCCGCCTGTTGAAAATCTTGAGGATTATGAGGATAATGGTGTTGAATATATCATTAAGGATCCTGAGTTTTACAGAGGAAAGAAAGTTGTTGTTGCAGGAGGAGGCGATTCTGCTTTGGACTGGGCCATTTATTTGGTTGAGCATAAAATAGTCAAAGAATTGTCATTAGTTCACCGTAGAACCTCTTTCAGAGGTCACCTTGATTCTGTTCAGAAAGTAATGGATTTAGCTGATGCCAATAAAATTAATTTGATTACTGAAGCTGAAGTGATTGGGATTAATGGAAATGGTAAGGTTGAAAATGTCACTATAAAACATAAAACGCAAGGAGAGTTTACTAAAGAGGTGGATCATTTCATGCCTCTGTTTGGATTAAAGCCTTCGTTGGGACCAATTGCAGACTGGGGTCTTGAGATAGAAAAAAACGCCATAAAAGTTGATACAGTTGATTATTCTACAAACAGACCGGGTATTTATGCCATAGGTGATGTGAATACCTATCAGGGTAAATTAAAGTTGATCTTGTGTGGTTTTCATGAAGGAACCATTGCCGTACAATCTGCATTTGCCAGAATTTATCCGGATAAGAAAAACGTATTGAAATATACTACCGTTAATGGAGTTAATGGATTTTAGAAATGGAAGATAACACAATTAAGGTAAATATTATTGACCGGGAAGGTGTAAAGCACGAGCTTGAGGCACCAACAGACATGAACATGAATATCATGGAAGTGTGTAGATCATACGAATTGCCCGTTGAAGGAAGATGTGGTGGAATGGCTATGTGTGCTACTTGCCAATGCTATCTGGAGTCTGAACATGAGTTGCCGGAGCAATCGGATTCTGAGTTGGATATGTTGGATGAAGCCTTTTTTGTTGAAGACAATAGCCGTTTAGGTTGTCAAATCCAGATTTCAGATGAAATTGATGGAATCGTATTGAGATTAGCCCCTGAAGGGAATTGATAAACAATTTATTTATAAGAATAAAAAAGGCTGGTTATAATTGACCAGCCTTTTTTGTTATCTTTTAATTAATAGTCAGTGTACCCAATTTATTTCCTTTTCGGTTTCTGGCATATAGAAAAACTAAATCGTCTCCTATATAAGAGCAGTATTTGGGAGCTAACTTAAAACCTTCATCTTCATCAAAAGAAAAAAGTACTGTTTTGTCCTGTTCTCCGTCACTGTCAATATCGACTTTCACACCCATGGTTTTTCTGGCGGCCGTTTTCTTTTCCCTTGAAGACAAATCGTCTTTATTATCTAATAAGTCAATTTCCCTTTGGTTAAAAATTAAGCTCAGTTGCCCGTCGTCATTAATTGGAAAGTAAGATGAATAAAAACCACCATCATTTACACTCACCTGGTATTTATCGATAAGGGTTTTCCAGTTAAACTCACCTTTTTTTGAATAGTTAACTGCAATAATGTCATTGTAATAATAGTAGTAGGTAGTAGTCGTCGTCATACTACCATTAGCATTGGTTGTGGTAGTAGTTCTCACAACGACATAATATTGTTCTGCTAAAACAGTAAAACTACCATCATTGTTTTCCAGTATATGGTCAATATAATAATTATAAAGTTTTGGTTCATTGACCTGCTTTCCTTTTTTCTGAGCTTTTGACTTCTTCTTTTCATGTTTTTGCTTGGCCTTATCACTCCAGCTGGATGTGATAAAATCGTCCTCAAAACGAACATACTCATGATTGATTTCTTCCAGACCTGCATCATACATAATAGAGAATGATCCGGTAACACCTGTATTGTCTTCCGAAGTAAGTCCTGAGACAATAATATCATCATTTGACGAAACTGTAAAGGATAACATACTGATATCTTTTTCTGTTTCTACTTTTACCTTGTCAGTTTCCCCTGATTCAGGATCAATAACAATAAGCCAGATGTCATCTCTGAATACTGCTTGTCTTTTGATTAAATTGCCTGATTTACCTTGAATTTGATTATAACCCAAAATATAAAATAATCCATTATCAGCCAGTTCGCTTTTGAGAGTCACAAATTCTTCATTGGTAAAAGGCATTTGTACCTCACTCTTAGCTTCTTCCTCAAATGAAGAATTAATTAGTAAACCAATCGATAATTTGGAGTCCAGTTTTTTTTCTGTATTCTTTACTGAAAGAAAATAACCATGTTTACCATCAGGAGATATATAAAAGCTTCTGTCTCTTGGGTTTTCGTTTGTAGCTGCTGTGGTATAAATAAGCCCTCCGCTCTTCTTAATAAAAAAAGAACCTACCGGTTTTGGAGTAGAAAGCTTTAAAGTTCGCTTATCAATTTTCTGCAAAAAAAAGTAATATTTTTTTGTCTTTTTATTGTAAAAACTTGACAGTAAAATGGGTTGTTTTCCAAACATGAATTGCCCCAGCAATGTCAGCTTCTTATCCTTATACTTTAAGACGAGTTGAGTTGATAGTTTTAAAGAAAGCTTATCAATATCATATTTATCAATATAAGTTTTCGTTTTTGAATATCTTAATAAGTAGATGTTTTCACCATCCTGACCAATGATTGTTGGGGCGGCAGTTCTTCTTCCGGCTGGTATCAAGTCACTCCATTCAATATCATTTGCGTAAATTGATAGACTTAATAGTAGTCCTGTGAGTAATAGTAAGTTTTTCATAAAAATAATTTATAATGCATAGGTTAATGATATACCAAGGTCAAATCCAATGACTCTTCGCTTTTCAAAGTCATTCATTTCGTATAACGTGACTCCTCTTGTTTCAAGTCCCGTAAAAGTATAGTTATCTGAATTCAATGTTGTAATATCTGAACCGCTAAATACACCAAATTGAATTTCGGTGTTGAATCGACCAATGAGTCCAAATTTATAACCCAGTCCAAGACTGATTTTATTTTGGTTTACTGCAATGATATCATCCATGAGGTTAAAATTTTTCCTTTTGTAGCTGATGTAATAATAATAGTCAAAATCAATATCAGAAAACATATTGGCGTTGAATTTTAAGGCAAACGTCAAATAATTTCCACCGGAAACTGCTGTATCTTTAACCTGCATTGATCCATCATCAAAACTTTGTGGTCTCCAAAATGATAGGTCCCTGTGTGTTGAAAACGGCATGAAACCTGCTCCCACATTAAGCGTTAGTTTTTCAATTGGTGAAAGATCAAGACCTGCATTTATAGTACCACCCAGCAAGGTTGTGATATTTGTCCCAACATGAATTTTTGAATCTTTGTCGCCATCATCAAAAACATCATCCAGGTCTTCCTGGGCAAAAATAGTGCCGCAACCAACGATTAACAATAGTAGTAGTGCAGTTTTCTTCATAGTTTTATTTTTTCAGGTAAAGGTATTGTTTAAATAAAAGTAGTGCCTGCTTTATTTAAAATTCGGACAGGTTTTGTTATAATTTGGTTAGTCAGGCCAGAATTATTTTAAACCTTCAGGAATTTCACAAATAGGGATAGGGATCATTTTATGTTTATTAGCATTATGGAAAGCATGATATATTTTTAGAACCTCTTTTTGACGTTCAGTAAGATTGCTTTCATCACCGGTAAACTCCATTGCCCATTCCAGCTCAGGATATGTGGCTCCCAATTGCCCCTCATCCGTTCGTTCGTCTTTCCACAATCCATCTGTTGGTGCTGCTTTTTGAATCGAATCAACAACATTCATAGCAGCAGCAATAGCATAAACTTCCGATTTGTAGAGGTCAGCAATCGGACTCAGGTCAACACCTCCGTCGCCATATTTGGTATAGAACCCAACACCAAAATCCTCAACTTTATTACCTGTACCGGCAACCAACAAGCCATTGGCTTGCCCTATAGCGTAAAGTGTTGTCATTCTCAGCCTTGCCCTGGTATTAGCCATTGATAAGCCGTGAGATTCAACGCCTTGAGGCAAAGCATTTTTTATGGTCTCAAAAGTATCAGTTAAATTGACTCTGAAATGGCTTACATTGTTAAATTGCTCTTCAAGCCAGCTGATGTGTTCAAGACCACGGTTGACTTCATTTGGGTTTTGATGAATACCCATTTCAACGCAAACAGTTTTTAAGCCTGTTTTTGCACACAGGGTGGAAGTAACAGCTGAATCAATACCTCCACTAATACCTACAATAAAACCGTTTACTCCGGCATTTGTTGCATAATTCTTCAACCATTCAACTATGTGGTCAATTACCTTATTTGTTTGCATTTATTGGATTAGAACAATAACCCTACCTTCAATTCAAAAATGTGTTGAGGGTTTGATTTAACATTTAAATTCTCGTATGTGATATCACCATTGGTATCAACTCTGTCTACCAAATGTCCTGATTTTCTATTCAATACCGGTGTAACACCATAGTTAAATCCGAACTCCCCAAATAGAAAAGTATTTCCTGTAAAATTCCATTCAGCTCCTCCATAAACACCAATTCCTACTTTAACGAGCGATAAATCCTTTTTAACCAGTTCAGGCTTCATGTTTTCTTGTGTAATCAACTCTTTAGAATCACTTTGAAAGAAACCGGTATTTGGATCATATTTGGCTAAATGTCCCTCGTCATTCATTCTTATACCAGCCAAAATACTTGGTCTGAAACCAAATTTTCCGTAATAACTCATTGAACCAATCATATTGGTTTGAAATTTCAAAAATAACGGAATGGTAATATATTTTGGTTTAAAAGTTCTTGTCATTAATTCATAACCAATCGTGTCCGAATAGTTTGAAACAAAACCGCCATCATATTTATAGATCTCTGTATCATTAAAGCCGTAAAATACATTTCCAAGGTCTACATTGGATGCGCTTCCATAATTAACCTTGAAAGATTCCAGGTCAAATTGCACGCCTGTGGAAAAAGAAATATTTTCGTTAATTCTGTAATCTCCTGTCATTCCAATCACGAATCCATTTCCAACCCCATTTCTTTCAATCTTTTTAGTTTGTACTTTAAGTGATGTCACAGTAGTCCCCATAACCAGTCCGGCTCTAATTTTTTTGCTTTGAGCAGACGCCCCCAAACTAATGCTTAGAATTAAAATAAACGAAAATATCTTTTTCATGATTTTGATTTTATATTTGTAATACAATAATACTAAATATTCATAAATGAGAAATAGATTCTTCTATTTAATCACAATAATCGCTTTCCTGATATCCTGTAGTCGAAATCCCTTAAAAGTTGATGTGTCTAAAGTTGATTTTCAAGTGGAAATCTTACGTGTTGATCAAATTTTTAAGGCACAAAATGACCTGCAAAGTGTGGCAAAAGTAAATAATGAATTGTCCCTTAAAAGTGAAGAGTTATATCCTTATTACACTGCCGAGATGTTACAGGTTGGTGCGCCCAATCAGGATTCAACTCCGGTGTTTTTGATGCGGTTTATTTCTGACTCTATCATGAAAATTGTACAACAAGGTATAGATACTGAGTTTGGGGATTTTTCATCTTATGAGAATGGTATTGTGGAGATGTTTAAACACCTAAAATATCATATTCCTAATGCTATTATGCCTGAGAAAATTATGACCTATAACTCTACCTTTACAAATGGTGTGTTATCGACATCTAACGCAATAGGGCTGGGACTTGAAATGTATTTGGGAGGAGATAATGAAATTGTACAACAAATTCCTTTTCCGGAGTATTTCAAAAAGAAGATGGATGTTGATTTCCTATTGGCTGATATTAGTGAAAGCTGGTTAACTGCAAATGTTATAGAAGATCAATCAGATGAATCCTTTTTATCAAATTTAATTTATTACGGAAAGTTATACTATTTAATTAAAAGTATGTTGCCGGATTCAGAAGATCACAAAATACTGAGATATACGGCTGATGAGGAAAAGTGGGCGGAAGAAAATGAATATGATGTATGGCAACATATTGTAGAACAAAACTGGGTATATTCCTCAGAAATGAAATTGCAAATGCGGTATTTCAGACCGGCACCAACCACAGTTGGTATTGAAGGTTCGCCAGCTAAACTAGGGCAGTTTATAGGATGGAAAATCGTTAATGCTTATATGGAAAATTATCCTGAAGTAACAGTTAAGGAATTGGTAGCAGAACGTAACTTTACCAAAATTTTAAAATCATACAAACCAAATAGAAAGTAATGGAAAAAAAGTCAAATATTACAATAGAAATTACAACAAACGAAAATAATATCCCTAAGCAAATCCATTGGAGTGCTGAGGATGGAGGGGTGGATACCGCTGAAGCCAAAGCCATGATTCTGTCGTTATGGGACAAGAAAGAAGAGAACGCTATGCGCATTGACCTTTGGAATGACCAAATGACTGTTGATGAAATGAAGCGATTTTTTCACCAAACACTTCTTACTATGGCAGATTCTTTTGAACGTGCCACCGGAGAAAAGAATATCACTGAGGACTTAAGGGATTACTGCTTTCATTTTGCTGACAAAATGGGAATTGCTTCACCATTTAGTGGCAATTAGGCAGATTTCTTAGTGCTTTTCGCAGGAATGAAATATTTATAACCAATTAGAGCTAATCCTAAATCAAATCCCTTCAACGATTTCTTCTTGTCTTTATCAATTGTTTTGAGATCTTTCATTTGTAGTTTTTTTTCTTACTATTAAAGATACAGCAAAATTGGTGCCGAAAAAGGAATAAAATCTGAACGGTAGGTTTTATTGAGTTAAGATGAAGACTGTTGAGTTTTCAATAGGAATCCAAGATTACTGGGGTGAAATTCTTTGATTAAATTCTGAGTTTAAGATGCTAAAATGAACGAATCTTCAAAGATTGGAGTTATAGATTAGAACAGTTCTATATAAAATATCGGATTCAGATAATCAGGGCTTTCCTTTCTAAAAAAATCGAAATTCACTAACTTTGCGGCCTCAACAGAATATTTGAAACAAGGAATTATGGGTATTTACAATGATTACATTAAAGAAATTGAAGAAAGAAAAGCTAAAGGGCTTCATCCAAAGCCAATTGATGGTGCAGAACTGTTAAGTGAGGTTATCGCTCAGATTAAGGATGTAAACCATACTTACCGCGAAGATTCTCTTCATTTTTTTATTTATAATACCCTACCAGGTACAACAAGTGCAGCTGGAGTTAAAGCCAAATTTTTAAAGGAGATTATTTTAGGCGAATTTGAACTAAAAGAGATAAGTCCTGCTTTTGCATTTGAACAATTATCTCATATGAAAGGTGGACCGTCAATTGAGGTATTATTGGACCTGGCTTTGGGGAATGATGCGGCGATTGCAGAAGAAGCAGCTAAGGTACTGAAAACTCAGGTTTTCCTTTATGAAGCGGACACAGAGCGTTTGGAGAAAGCAATGAAAGCCGGAAATGCTATTGCTAAAGGAATCATAGAAAGTTATGCTCAGGCTGAGTTTTTTACAAAGTTACCTGAGGTTGAGGAGGAAATTCAGGTGGTTACCTATATAGCGGGTGTTGGAGATATTTCTACCGATTTACTGTCTCCGGGAGCAGATGCTCACTCCAGATCAGATAGAGAATTACATGGACAGTCTATTTTTGAGCATAATAAAGACATGCAAAAGGAGGTGTTAGCATTAAAAGACCAACACCCTGATAAACGCATTATGTTGATTGCTGAAAAAGGGACAATGGGGGTTGGTTCATCAAGAATGTCGGGTGTAAATAATGTAGCATTGTGGACTGGAATAGCTTCAAGTCCTTATGTACCTTTTATTAATATTGCACCGGTTATTGCCGGAACAAATGGTATTTCTCCAATCTTCCTAACTACAGTAGGTGTAACTGGGGGTATTGGAATTGATTTAAAGAACTGGGTAAAACAAAAAGATGCTGATGGAAACACAGTTTTAGATGAGGAGGGAGAACCAGTACTTGAGCAAAAATATTCGGTTGAAACTGGAACAGTACTAACCATCAATACTAAAACTAAAAAATTATATAACGGAGATCAGGAATTAAAAGATATTTCTACAGCATTGACACCACAAAAAATGGAGTTTATTAAGGCTGGAGGATCTTATGCAGTTGTTTTTGGTAAAAAACTGCAAACATTTGCTTGTAAAGTTTTGGGAATTGATGTACCTCAGGTTTACGCACAGTCAAAAGAAATTTCTATTGAAGGGCAAGGACTAACAGCAGTTGAAAAAATATTTAATAAAAATGCAGTTGGGACTACGCCAGGTAAAACCTTACATGCCGGTTCTGATGTCAGAGTTGAGGTAAATATTGTTGGATCTCAGGATACAACAGGGTTAATGACTTCTCAGGAATTAGAAATGATGGCTGCTACGGTTATCTCACCAATTGTTGATGGTGCCTATCAATCAGGTTGTCATACCGCATCAGTTTGGGATGATAAATCTAAAGCTAATATTCCAAGGTTAATGCAATTTATGAATGACTTTGGTTTGATTACAGCACGTGACCCCAAAGGAGGGTACCATGCTATGACTGATGTGATTCATAAAGTATTAAATGATATTGCGGTAGATGACTGGGATGTTATTATTGGAGGAGATTCTCATACACGTATGTCTAAAGGAGTTGCTTTTGGAGCAGATTCAGGAACAGTAGCATTAGCATTGGCTACGGGAGAGGCTACTATGCCGATTCCACAATCAGTTAAAGTTACTTTTAAGGGAGATATGAAAAGCTTTATGGATTTCCGTGATGTGGTACACGCCACTCAACAGCAGATGCTAAAGCAGTTTGGAGGGGAAAACGTATTCCAGGGAAGAATTATTGAAGTACATATTGGTACTCTGACTTCTGATCAGGCATTCACCTTTACAGATTGGACTGCTGAAATGAAAGCTAAGGCTTCTATTTGTATTTCGGAAGATGAGACATTGATCGAGTCATTGGAAATTGCCAGAGATCGTATTCAAATTATGATCGACAAAGGAATGGATAATGAAAAGCAAGTGCTTAAAGGTTTGGTTGATAAAGCAAATAGTAGAATTGGAGAGATTAAAACTGGTGAAAAACCTGCTTTGAGACCAGATGCTAATGCCAAGTATTATGCCGAGGTGGTGATTGATTTAGATGAAATAGCAGAACCAATGATTGCCGATCCGGATGTTCACAATGAAGATCCGTCAAGACGATATACTCACGATACGATCCGTCCTTTATCATACTATGGTGGGACTAAACAAGTGGATTTGGGATTTGTCGGGTCTTGTATGGTCCATAAAGGAGATATGAAAATTTTGGCTCAAATGTTAAAAAACATTGAAGCGCAACAAGGTAAAGTTGAATTTAATGCACCTCTGGTTGTGGCACCGCCAACTTATAATATTGTTGATGAGTTAAAAGCTGAAGGAGATTGGGAAGTATTGCAAAAATACTCAGGATTTGAGTTTGATGATAATGCACCAAAGGGAGCTGCCCGAACCAAATATGAAAATATGTTATATCTGGAACGTCCCGGATGTAATCTATGTATGGGTAATCAGGAGAAAGCTGAGCCAGGTGATACAGTGATGGCAACATCTACCCGTTTGTTCCAGGGAAGAGTTGTTAAAGATGCCGAAGGTAAAAAAGGAGAATCTTTATTATCGTCAACACCAGTGGTAGTGTTGTCAACAGTTTTAGGAAGAACACCAACTATGGAAGAATATGAAGCTGCTGTAGAAGGTATTGTTTTAACACGATTTGCACCATCTCAAAAGCAGTTGGTACTTTAATCATATTAACTTTTAGAAAATCAAAAAGGCTATTTCAATCCTGAAATAGCCTTTTTTCGTTAAAATTAGAAATGAAGTCTGAGGTCTAGGCTCAGCCGAGAAGACTCCTTTAGACTTGTGTTTAATAATTGCTTACTTTTTTCTTTGATTTTGTAGGTGGCAAAACACCTCAAAATAGAGGTCGATTGATTTTGTCTATTCCATTATAGGAAAAGTCTATTTTAACAATTGGTAAAAGGTATTCTAATTTTGTACCTTAGTGGAGATTAAAGATTAAAAGAAAACATATGGCATTTGATATTAACATGATTAAAAAAGTATATCAGGGCGTTGCAGAACGCGTTGATAAGGCAAGAGCGGTTACAGGAAAACCATTAACGCTTGCCGAAAAAATATTATATTCTCACTTGTGGGATGGGAATCCTTCAACTGCATTTCAACGTGGGAAAGATTATGTTGATTTTGCACCGGACAGAATTGCTTGTCAGGATGCAACAGCACAAATGGCCTTATTACAGTTTATGCAAGCTGGTAAATCTCAGGTAGCAGTACCCACAACTGTGCATTGTGACCATTTAATTCAGGCAAAAAGTGGGGCTGAAACAGATTTAAAAAATGCCTTGGATACTTCCAGTGAAGTATTTGATTTTTTGGCTTCAGTTTCAAATAAATATGGCATTGGTTTCTGGAAGCCCGGTGCGGGAATTATACATCAGGTTGTTTTGGAAAATTATGCTTTTCCCGGTGGTATGATGATTGGAACCGATTCGCATACTGTAAACGCAGGTGGTTTGGGAATGATCGCAATAGGTGTTGGCGGGGCTGATGCTGTGGACGTAATGGCAGGAATGCCATGGGAGTTGAAATTTCCAAAACTGATTGGGGTTAAATTGACAGGTAAATTGTCCGGATGGACCTCCCCTAAAGATGTGATTTTAAAAGTAGCCGGAATCCTTACTGTTAAAGGAGGTACCGGGGCAATTGTAGAGTATTTTGGAGAAGGAGCAAAATCCATGTCTTGTACCGGAAAAGGAACCATTTGTAATATGGGGGCTGAAATTGGAGCCACAACTTCAACCTTTGGATATGACGAATCTATGGAACGCTATTTAAGAGCTACCGATAGAAATGATATTGCGGATGAAGCGAATAAAGTTAAATCCTACCTGACCGGAGATGATGAAGTTTATGCAAACCCGGAACAATATTTTGATCAGGTGATAGAGATTAATTTATCAGAATTAAAACCTCATTTGAACGGACCATTTACACCAGATTTAGCAACTCCTGTTGGAGAGATGAATGCTAAGGCAACTGCAAATGGATGGCCTTTAGAAGTTGAATGGGGATTAATCGGGTCTTGTACTAACTCCTCGTATGAAGATTTGTCACGGGCAGCTTCAATTGCTAAACAAGCAGTGGATAAAGGATTAGTAACAAAGGCCGAATTTGGAATTAATCCTGGTTCGGAACAGGTAAGGTATATAGCAAGCAGAGATGGCTTATTGGATATTTTTGAAGATTTGAATGCTACAATATTTACCAATGCCTGCGGCCCTTGTATTGGACAGTGGGGAAGGTATAATGACCCTAAAAACGGACCAAAAAACACTATTGTACACTCATTTAACCGAAATTTTTCCAAACGTGCTGATGGAAATCCAAATACGCATGCATTTGTGACCTCTCCCGAAATGGTGGCCGCTATTGCCATATCAGGTCGTCTGGATTTTAATCCAATGACAGATACCTTAATAAATAGTGATGGAGAAGCAGTAAAACTTGATGAACCAACCGGATGGGAGCTGCCACCAAAAGGCTTTGATGTGGAGGATAATGGATTTACTCCACCAGTTGAAGATGGATCGGGGATAGAAGTTGTGGTGAACCCAACTTCGGACAGGCTGCAGTTATTGACGCCTTTTCCGGCCTGGGATGGTCAAAATATCGAAAATGCACCATTATTAATAAAAGCATTTGGAAAATGTACTACCGATCACATCTCAATGGCGGGACCATGGTTAAAATACCGGGGACATTTAGACAATATTTCAAACAATTGTTTAATCGGAGCGGTAAATGCATTTGGAAAGGAAACCAACAAAATAAAAAATCAATTGACTGGTGAGTATGGACCTGTTCCATCTGTTGCCAGAGCATATAAGGCAGCTGGAATATCAAGCGTTGTAATAGGAGATCATAATTATGGTGAAGGGTCTTCAAGGGAACATGCTGCTATGGAACCACGACACTTAAATGTCGCTGCAGTGATAGTAAAATCATTCGCCAGAATTCATGAAACCAATTTAAAAAAGCAAGGCATGCTGGGGTTAACGTTTGCTAATGAATCTGACTATGATCTGATTCAGGAGGATGATAAATTCAATTTTGTAGATTTGGTTGATTTTGCACCAGGCAAACCATTGACTGTTGAGATTGTTCACAGTGATGGTTCAAAAGACACTATTTCAGTTAACCATACTTATAATGATTCTCAAATTGAATGGTTTAAATACGGATCAGCTTTAAATTTGATCAAAACGCAACAATAAGAAATAAAAATTCAAATATTGTGAACCGTCCCGAATAGTATTCAGGACGGTTTTTTACTTTTGATCAATGGTTAACTTCATCAAAAAAAGCTTTGGTTTGTACCTGTTTGATTTTAACTCAAACAGATTAAACAAGCCTGTGCAGGCAAAATTCTATTCGATTTTTTCCTTTTTGTGGTGGCTGGTGTTTATACCATTTTCAATCATAGATATTTTTGGCATTTTCGTATTGATTAGTGCTGTTGGAAAGTTGTTTGTCCGGTGTAGAAGGTTAAATGACTTTGAGGTAAAGGAAATTAAATCTGTTTTTGGTGAAGACTATCGGTTTAAATATGTAACAATAAAAGAACATTCAGTTTGGGCAAAATGGGGTGCAAAATATGCTGGTAAACAAAAACTAGGTTTTGTGCTGTTCCGACGGATATATTTTAGCCGGGAGATTGATACGGAAAACAATTTGAATGATATGGCGTGGCTCATTCATGAAATGGTTCATATTAAACAGTACAATAAAATTGGAATAGTCTATATTATAAAGGCTTTAAGAGCTCAAAGAAACGGTGGGTACTCCTATGACAAGAAATGGTTGAAATTTCGCTTAAAGGATTTTAACCTTGAACAACAGGGGGAAATTGCTAAACACTATTATTTGACGATTAAGAGAAAAGATGAATCCGGTTCATATAACAGAACAATAGCTGATTTAAAAAATAACCACTTTACTTAGCATAAAGAATATCAATATAAATGGGGAGGTGATCTGAATATCCATTGATATAATTAAAGCCGTTATAGGTCCGGAATGGTTTCTGCCCGGGGCTATTACTCTCATCAATCAATAACCATTTTGGAGTAAAGATTTTAGTCAGGTGAAAAGAGGTGTACAGTCCTTTTCTGTTGTCCATTAAGTTTTTATTGACTATAAACTGATCCAGAACGTGCCAATATTGCTGGTATTTATTGGTGCCTGAATGCCCTTCAAATTGCCAGCATAAGTTAATTAAACTATTAGACCCGAAGGTATCCTTTTGGGCGTTAAGAATTTTGCTTAAGCTGTTGTCTGTTGGGTAATCATTAAAATCACCCATGGCAATAATATTGGCATTTTTATTTGTGTTTAAAGTGGAATCAATATGTGATTTTAATATACGTGCTGCAAATGCTCTTTTAGGTTCAGTCTCGAGCTGTCCACCATACCTTGAAGGCCAGTGGTTCACAAAACAATGCAATGTATCCTTACCGGTAACACCCTTAACGTATAAAATATCCCTGCTGGTACTGTTGCCGTCAGGAAATTCCAATTCAATGCTCCTGAAGTATTCCGGTTTAAAAAAATCCGGCCTGTAAAGTAAAGCAACATCAATTCCACGTGGGTCTTTACTTTCCTGATGAATGATTTGATACCCAAATTGTTTTAAAGGCGTGTTATAAATCAGATCATTTAAACATTGTTTGTTCTCTATTTCACATAATCCTACCACCGCAGGAGGTTGCCATTCCCCGATAGCAATAATATTTTGAGCAATCTTGTTTAGTTTACTCGTATAACGGTAATAATTCCAGCGTTTTAAACCTTCAGGTGTAAACTCATCATCCCGTTTTAAACTGTCGTTTTCAGGATGAAATAGATTTTCAACATTATAGAACATCACCCGAATTCCCTTGTTATTAATCTGAGGATTTTGGGCAGAGATCCGTTTAGCGACTAGCAAAATAATGAGGACACACCAATATTTTAAAGCAAACCTCATTTTAACTGGCAGAATCTAATTATTCTGAAGCATTATTTTTATCGTCAGCTTCCTTTAATTTTCCGCCAACCAAAGTGCCATTGATGATTTGTTGTTGGAAATCGGCCATTGCACTAGGTGAATGAGGGATTAAAATAGAGCTGTTTTTACCATTAGCACCAATATTATTTAAGGTGTCAAAATACTGAGTCAGTAACACAAATTGCATAACCTCTTCATGGGTAATTGATTTTAGTGATTTTTGGAAATCCTCTACCGATTCCTTAAATCCACGAACAATCTCTAATCTCTGCTGAGCAATACCTTCACCTGAAAGTCGTTTGGATTCTGCATCAGCTTCAGCCGCTTTTACAACTCTGATTTTAGAAGCTTCGGCTTCTTCCATAGTGGCTTCTTTATCTCTTTTGGCTGCATTAATTCTATTCATGGAATCTTTAACTCTGGCATCAGGGTCAATATCAGTAATTAGTGTTTTAACAATGCTGTAACCATACTCATCCATAGAATCAGCTAAGTTTTGTCTGACAGCATTGGCAATATCATCTTTTTTGGCAAATACATCATCCAATTCCATTTTGGGAACCTCGGCTCTTACATCATCAAAAATATAGGAAGCGATTTGATGTCTGGGATTGTCTAATGAATAGTAAGATTCCCATAACTTTGACTTCATGACCTGAAATTGAACAGAAACTCTTAAGTGAACAAATACATCATCATTTGTTTTGGTTTCAACATCAACATCCAGTTGTTGAACACGCATATTAATCACACCAGCTTTAGAGTCGATAAATGGAATAATTAATCCAAAACCCGGACCGGCCATTCTTGTAAATTTACCCAGTCTTTGAATCACATAATAAGTTCGTTCCTGAACCAATATAACTGCTTTATAGATTAATAATAAACCAATCAGTCCGCAAACGGCATAAAAAATAATATCCTGTTCATTCATAGTTTTAAGTTTAGTGTGAATAAATATACTTAAAATATTAAGCGATTACAAGTATCTGAGGTATCTAACCTATTTATCTAGTCCAAATACTTTATTGGTAGCTTGAATTGAATCTTTGTTCCTGTTTTGAGACTGGTATCCATATAATCTATATCGATTAAATTATCAGTTGCATTTTTATCATTGTATATCTTCAAACGGTCCTTAAGTATATTTAGTCCGTGTGATTTTTTCAGGTTATTTTCGGAACTGTTTAGCAAACCAATCCCATTATCGTTGATTTCGATTTCAAACATTCCTGATGACTCATTAATAATGATATTAATTTCTCCCGGATAGTCAACTGCATTAACACCATGAATAATTGCATTTTCAATTAATGGTTGTAATAATAATGAAGGAATCTGGATTTTATCAGGAGGAGACTCCAGGTCAATAGTAAAATTGAGTTCAAAAGTTTTGTCAAAACGTTTTTGTTCTAGTTGGTAGTATAATTTAAGGAACTCCAATTCCTCTTTTATTGTAATAAATTCATTTCGTGAATGATTGAGAGATTGTCTGATCAGTTTTGCATATTCACTTAGGTATTGAATCCCCCCAATTTTATCATTTTGAATAAGGTAATGTTGAATAGAGTTAATTGTGTTAAACGTAAAGTGAGGATTCATTTGGGATGTTAAAGCTTTAATTTCCAACTTAACCTTATCAATTTCTTTCTGTTTTCGTTTGTTATTAATTTTAATTGATACCCTGATTAACAGAATTAATAATACGATAAGCATAATTGAAATTGCTACAATAAAATACCATTTTTGCCAATAAGGCGGGGTCACGGAAATATTTACTACACCTAGTATCTCAAGGTTGTCTTGTCTCTTAATGGATACGGTATGTTCTCCTGAAGGCAAGTGGGCTAATGAGAGACTATTACTGTTAGTTAATTTCCAGGCTCCATCTTTGGAGGAAGACAATTTATATTCGAAATTGGCTGGTTTTTGGATGCCATATTGCATACCAGAAAAGTAGATTGTGAGGTCCTGATCATAATCAATTACAAAATCTTCGGTTGGATTATGATAGGTAGAATTTTGATATTGAATAGAGTCAATGTAAAAAAGAGGTTTTTTAGTTTTAAATTCTGTTTTCGAATCAAAAAAGCAAACCCCATTTCTTGTACAGGTCCATATTGTATCATTATTGATATTTAGATCTGTTATTTCATTGGATGGAATACCATCACTATCCCTTGTAATACTTTCAATTGAAAAACCTTGTTTTTGACGATCAATTATAATTCGGTTAATTCCTGAAAAAGAACTGACCCAAATCACAGAATCATTTTCAACTAAAAGATCAGTAATCCGGTTATTCAATAAACCATCTGATTGATCAATATGCCACTTAACGTTCTCTTCAAAATAATATATCCCATCTTTTCGGGTACCTACCACATAGCCACTACCAAATTTTTCAATAAACTTTGCTGGTTTTTTAAACAAATTATTGGATTGATGATGATAAGGAATGCATTTTTTTTCTGGTAAGATTAGGTTATATAGGCCTTGTTCTGCGGCTATGAAATAAGTTGAACTGTCACATTTAGTTAAACGATTACCTATAATATCCAGTTTTGTTTTTGTTTTAAAGTATTCATTTTCGTCCACATACCATATCCTATTTCCTGTAGAAGTAAGATATATGTTTATGGAGTCTTGATTATTTGTTTTATAATGATAGTGATACGATTTTTTTGGTGAGGAAACACTTTTTAACCTAAAATCTGGACTGCCTAAAGTCAGTGTATCAGATTTAGTATCTAGGCGGAAGAGATTATCTTTTCCTAAGAGACTAACATTTTTAACTAAAGTATTTTTTTTTGTTTGCTCATTTAAGACTAGTAAACTCTTTTTTCCATTCGTGAAAATTTTTTTTTGTTGCCTGAAAAATACATTTGTGATAATTGAAAACTGATCAGATACATTTTGTGAACGAACATTTAGATTTTTGATTAAGAAAACACCGCGTTCAATAGTACCAAACCACAAATTTTGCTGTTGATCAATAAAAACTGAACTTATAGCAATGTCTTTAAAAAAATGATCAATAAAAACAAAGTCTTCTGAAAGAAGAAAAGCTCCATTGTGAGTAGTTAGGATATATGCATTTTTGTGAGGTGAAAAAACAATATCAAGGCCCCGGTTAACAATATATTTTGAATTTATTTCACCATTATCTAACTTTAATAAATCATTTTGACTTAAGATGATAAGTTTTTTTTTTAAGTTCAAAATCTTAGTAATCCCTTTTGCAAAAAACTGAAGTGTTTCTATGCTCTCTTTAATTATGTATTTATTTTGTGATGTCTTATCATAAACTTTAGTTTGATCCTTAAGTGGGTTTTTACTTTTTGATAAAGTGGTATATATTAAGTCAGGAGTGATAATAATTGTTTTATCAGTTAAGTACGGTAATTCTTGAGTTAATGTAAAGTTTGATTCTGCCTGTCCCTTTTTTGTTATTTTGAGATAACCAGTAGAAATTGAAAAAGTAAAATAGTAGTCATTGTCTATAATTTTAAAACCCTTAATGTAATCATGCCTTGCTAGTTTATTCATTTCTTTTTTCAGAATGGTGTTAAACTTAAATTCGTGAAAAGAAATTGGATATTCGCATGGGTTAAAAAAGAAGAGTTGATTATTCATAGTACTAATCCAAACTTTTGTTTCACTTTCCTTGAAAAAGTCAAAAATGACATCTGGTAAACCTGATTGGTCAAAAGTTTGAAAGTCAGAACCATCATATCTAGCAATACCTTTATCGGTTAAGAACCACATAAAACCTAATGAATCCTGGAATATATCATAAGTTTCGGAACTGGGGAGCCCATCTTTAACAGTGTAGTTAGCATAGGCTGGGTCCTGTGAAAATACTGATAGTTCAAATATCAGAAATAGTAAAAAGCTATATAAGTTTTTCTTAAACAATAGAATAATATGATAGGCCTATTTTACAATAAGTTAGAGGGTAAACCTAAGTGTTGTTATTCAGAAATGCAAATTAAGCTAATTTATATTACATTTGCCGAATAAATTTAGACACTATGAAAGCATATGTTTTTCCAGGGCAAGGTGCCCAATTTATTGGGATGGGTAAAGACCTTTATGATCAATCGGAACTAGCAAAGTCATTATTTGAAAAAGCTAATGAGATTTTGGGTTTCCGTATTACTGATATCATGTTTGAAGGAACAGATGAGGAGTTAAAGCAAACTAAAGTAACACAACCGGCTATCTTTTTACATTCGGTAATTTTAGCTAAAGTACTGGGAGATGATTTTAAACCTGAAATGGTGGCTGGTCACTCGTTAGGAGAATTATCGGCTTTGGTGGCGAATGAGGTATTAAGCTTTGAAGATGGATTGAAAATTGTTTCGAAAAGAGCCTTAGCCATGCAAAAAGCCTGTGAGGCTGAACCATCAACAATGGCAGCCATTTTAGGACTGGACGATAATGTGGTGGAAGAGGTATGTGATTCAATTGATGGTGTAGTGGTAGCAGCGAATTATAATTGCCCGGGCCAATTAGTAATTTCGGGAAGTGTGCCTGCTATTGATCAGGCTTGTGAAATCCTGACAGAGAAAGGTGCAAGAAGAGCGCTTAAATTACCTGTAGGAGGTGCATTTCACTCTCCTTTAATGGAACCAGCCAGAGCTGAATTAGCTGCGGCAATTGAGTCAACCGATTTTTCAAATCCGATTTGCCCAATTTATCAAAATGTAACGGCTGCTGCAGTTACTAATCCTGAAGAAATAAAAACGAATTTAATTGCTCAACTAACTGCTCCGGTTCGCTGGACTCAAACCATGAATCAAATGATTGCAGATGGTTGTGCCGAAGTTGTGGAAGTGGGACCCGGGAAAGTATTACAGGGACTGTTTAAAAAGGTAGACAGAAGGTTTCCAACCTCAAGTGCTGCAATAGGAGAATAATGGTAACATTAATTACATTTCAATTCAATAAAGAGATGTAAATTTGTTATTTAATACAACAATTAAACAGAATACAAAATGGAAATAGTAAACCCCGGCACACTTGAAAAAATGTTATCTGAAAAAGAGGAATTAACATTAATTGATGTCAGAACGCAGGAAGAAGTTGATGAGGGAATGATTCCCAATGCCATTCATATTGATATATTCCAACCTGACTTTATGGATAAAATTGAAGCATTTGACAGAAGTAAAACCTATGTTATGATTTGCAGAAGTGGTGCCAGAAGTGGTCAGGCCTGTATGCAAATGATGGGAGTAGGGTTTGAGAAAGTTTATAACCTTGAAGGTGGAATGATGAGTTGGACAGGAGAAAGAGTCTGATTTCGATAACTATAAAGGACAATTTTAAAAGCCATCTGATTCAGATGGCTTTTTTCGTAAAATGAACCCGGGTTAATAATTGATAAATATCACTTATTTTCTGATCACCAACTGTGAATTATTATTTATATTTGTTCTAAATAATAATATTAAGTTAATGAATGTTCCATTGTCGACACTAAAACGTAAGGTTCAAAGCAGGATTACTTCAATTGAAGGAGAGGATGTACTCACGCGTTTAATGGAACTGGGAATTATGCCCGGAGCAGTATTTACGATTCAAAACAGGGCACCCTTTAACGGACCATTAGCTATTCTGGTTAACGGTACTAAAATTATTATCAGAAGAAGAGAAGCAGATTGTATCCTTGTTGAGGCATAATTAATGAAGAAAGCAGATACAAAAATAGCCCTTGTCGGCAATCCCAATATCGGAAAAACAACATTGTTTAACACACTATGTGGTTTAAAACAAAAAACCGGAAATTACCCTGGTGTTACTGTTGCTCAGGTAAAGGGGAATTTCGATTTTGGTGGTGAGAGTTTTGAGGTCATTGATCTTCCCGGAGTCAATAGTATTTATCCTCAATCGGCTGATGAAGAGGTTGTATTTGACTACTTAGCTAGTTCTGATGACTTACCGGATAAACTGGTGGTGGTGGTGTCAGCTTTAAACTTAAAGCGTAATTTATATCTGTTTCATCAGGTTCAGGGCTTTGGAATACCTATTGTTTTAGCAGTTAATATGATTGATGCAGCTGAAAAAAGAGGTATTGCCATTAACTGTGAAAGACTTGAACAAGTTTTGAAATGTCCGGTTGTTCCTGTTTCAGCAAAAACCGGAGAGGGTATAATTGATTTAAAGTCGAAATTGGTTAATGATATTGCCTCACCTCAATCTGATATAACAGATTATCTGATTGATATAGACGATTCTGAATTTGAAAATTACGTTACAGAACAAAATATTGACAATCCTTATATTGGTTTTTTGGACTTAATCAAACATAAAAAAGATGAAGAAGTCAGTCGGTTAAGTGGGAAAAAAATGAAAGCCCACAAACTGAGAGTGAATGAATCGATTTTACGATATAAAACCATTAACAGTTATTTTGATGAGGTTTTTAAGGAGGATAAAGCAAACGCTTCAGATCTGACTTCAAAACTGGACAAATGGTTACTACATCCGGTTTGGGGTTATGTTATCTTTTTAGCCATAATGTTTTTGGTATTTCAGTCCATTTTTAATTTGGCTGCTTTTCCAATGGATTGGATAGATGCCGGAACAACATTTGTGGCTGAAGGAGTTAAAGGTTTGTTACCTGAAGGTTATCTGAGTGATTTAATTAGTGACGGTTTAATTCCCGGCATTGGAGGTGTGCTTATTTTTATTCCTCAAATCGCCATATTGTTCTTTTTCTTTTCCATTCTGGAGGAAACAGGCTATATGACCAGAATAGTCTTTCTGATGGATCGTATACTACAACGCTTTGGTATGTCAGGAAAAAGTGTTGTACCTCTTATCTCGGGTATGGCTTGTGCTATTCCAAGTATTATGGCTGCAAGAACCATAGAAAACACGAAAGAAAGATTGATTACAATTTTAGTGGCGCCATTAATGACCTGTTCTGCAAGAATTCCGGTATACGTTATTTTAATTTCGCTAATTGTCCCGGAATCCTATACCTTTAAAATGGAAGGTGGTGAATTTACCATGTACGGTTTACAAGGAATGGCCATGTTGGGAATGTATCTTCTCGGGATTGTGTCTGCATTAATTTCAGCCTGGTTGTTTAAGCATATTCTAAAGAGTGAACATAAAAGTTATCTGATTCTGGAAATGCCAAGGTATTTGGTGCCCAGTTTAAAAAATATAGGAATCAGGGTTTGGACTAATGCTTTGTCGTTTGTCACAAATGCTGGTAAAATCATTATTGCTACCTCTATTATTTTGTTTGTCTTAGCGACTAACGGGGGAGACCATTTTAAACGGTCAGAGGAGATCGTAAAACAGGAATATTCTGATTTGTCAGGAGAGGAGTATGATAATATGGTTGCCAATTACCAATTAGAGCATTCTTATTTGGGGAATATTGGAAAAGCCATTGAACCTGCAATTAAGCCTTTAGGTTATGATTGGAAAGTAGGAATCGCATTAATTTCGTCATTGGCAGCAAGGGAAGTTTTTATCGGAACCATGTCAATCATTTACAATATTAATTCTGAAGAGCCGGTAACCATTAAAGAAAAGATGGAAAGGGAAATCAATGCCAATACCGGAGTAGCAACATTCAATCTGGCCACGTCCATCTCTTTACTTTTGTTTTACGCTTTCGCTTTGCAGTGTTTTAGTACAGTTGCTGTTACCTACAAAGAGACAAAGTCCGTTAAATGGACCACCATTCAATTCGTTTACATGGCAATTTTTGCTTACATTGCTTCTTTAATTGCTTATCAATTATTATCATAAAATGCAGGTTGCAGTTGTTTACATATTATTTTTTCTGGCCTTAGGATTTCTGGGTTATACTTTTTTTGGGAAAAAGAAAAAAACTGAAAAGTCTTGTGGAGGTGACAGTTGCGGATGTTGATTTAATTGACTTCTACAAAATCAATATTTTCAGTATAACAAATTTCTCCACTGACTTCCTGATACCCCATATCCTTTAATACTTTTATATAGTCCTGAACTTGTTTTTTATGAGATGGAGTAGGTTGGCCGGTTTTAAAATCAATGACCTTAATGCGATTACCTTCATGTAAAATTTTGTCAGGGATAAATTTTATACCACCTGCCGTAACAATTTCTTTTTCATTCCAGCTGTCAACTTTAAAGTAACCGGCAAAACGGTTGTTTTCAAACAGGGAATCGATATAACGTGTAATATCCTGTTTTTCCGGATCCGTTAATCCCGTTTTCAGAGCAATTCGATTCATTTTTTCAGGAAGGTCATCAATACCTGTTAATGTCGAAAGTACCTGATGTATCAAAGTTCCAAAATCTCTTTTTTGATCCAGTTCATTAATATCCCATTCCATGGCGCTCTTATAACTTAGCTGAGGCTTATTCATTTTTTGCTTCAGGTAGGTAATATTGATATTGTCCTGTGCCTGTTTTGAGCTACTGTCTTTGGGAAATATCAAATCTCCCGAGGTAAACTTTTCGTTGTTATACTCTACAAAATCAATTTGACTGATAGCTGGTAAAATATTCGTTTTAGCAATACCGGATTTAGATTTACCCGAAATAAAAAGTGCAACTTCAGGCCTTGTAAAAGCAACATAAAGCAAGTTGAACTGATCCAGATCGTATTTCGCTTTTTCACTTAAAAAGGTGTCCTTCAAAATTGAATTTTGAAGCTCTTTATTCATCTTAACAAAGTAAGCCGGTAAAGGTTCTCCTGACTTTTCAATCCATGAAATCTGATTGTGTAGTTCAAGATTCCAGTCAAAAAAAGGACAGATAACAACAGGGAATTGCAGACCTTTAGATTTGTGAATAGTCATGATATTGATAGCATCAGCTCCTTCAGGACTAATAATCGATTTCTTTTTTCCCTTCTCTTTAAACCAATTCAAAAAATCACTGATATTACTGCTTTTATTGGTCTCAAATTGATGAATATTTTCAAGGTAAAACTGCAGATAGGGGTTTTGGGACGCATCAAAGTCAAATACCTCTATCAAATGTTCAATAAAATCGTATAAATTATGAAAAACCTCTGGTAACCTTATTTCTATTGATTTGGATTTAAAAAAAGTCAAAATATCCTGATCAATGTATTCAGCTTCGTGATCAATTAAAAAACCTGATACAGATAGATTGTTGAGTATGCAATAGTGTTCAACAGTCTTAATTTTTGCATTCTGATCCGTTTTATTACTGATTGACAGCATCAGATAGTATAAAAACTTTACGGTTCTGTCTTTACCAATAAATAAACTTTCCGGTGATATTATTTTGTAATTATGATCGGTCAGGTGATTTGCAATTTCAGAGCCGGTTATATTTCTTCGGGTAATAATGCAAATGTCTTTTTGGTTAAAACCTGCAGCCATAGCTTTTTTGACAGATTTCAATACGAAATCCAACTGGTCTTCTTTTTCCAGATTCGGACTGAAATACCCCTCTAAATAGCCGGTAAAAGATTTAGTTGCTTTTTGCTCATGTTGTTGATAAATATAGTTTAGACTGGAATCAAGATTTTGAGCAAGCTGCTTAAAAAAGGCATTATTAAAGTGCACAATTTCAGGTGCTGACCGGTAATTATATTCAAGATTAACCTTTTCGCCCATCTTTTTAAAAAGATGATTGGCTTCGGTTAGTGAAGCAATATTTTCGGGATTATGTATCTCATCCGGTAGTTTTGTAAATTGCTCTACTTCACCATTACGCCATCTGTAGATAGCCTGTTTCCCGTCTCCAACAATCAGGTTTTCATGTTGTTGAGCTAATGAATTATGCACCAAAGGAATCAGGTTGATCCATTGTAATTGGGAGGTATCCTGAAATTCATCCAGTAAAAAGTGTTGGTAACGAACACCTAATCTTTCGTAAATAAAAGGTACTGGTTCTTTGGTAATGATATCTGCAATTTCCTTATAAAAATCTGAAAGAAGTAATACGTTTTCATCTGCTTTTATCTTTTCAATTAACTCTAATAAATATTTTAACAAGGAAAGGTTGTTGAGGTTTTTTAATATAGATTGATTTAATTTTAACTGCGGTATATCCAGTTCAATAATTGAGCGAATTTGATTGAAATATTTGTGGATTAAATCACCGATATGTTCAACTGTTCCGGCATTTGGACTTTTTGGATGTGCCCACTTTCCTGCTTCAGCATTTTTAAGCAAGGTGGCAGATGGTAATTTGTATTCCCCCCGCTTTACCCGTTTGAAATAGGCGTATACCCCGGTTCCCTTTCCGGCAAAGTCATCATGGTTCAATTGTTTGGATTCTATCAAATCAATAGCTTCGGAGACCTGTCCTGATAATTGTTTTTCGGTGATCGAGTTCTGTTTGATTAAATCCGAACGTATGGCTCTGAAATCTTCATCTGTTAATTCTTTAAGGTTATTAACAGCATTGATGGCGTCTTCCTTAAAGAGTAAATTGGTAAAATCAAATAAGTCTTTTGCAAAATTCCAGGATTTATCCTGCTGGAGGTTGTCCCTGGCATAAAGTAGCATCAGGTCACTTAGCTTTTTATTCCTTCCAATCTGGTCAAAGAGCATATCCGTTACGCTTTTTCTAAACCCTGTAATGTCCATTTCAACATTAAAATCAATGGAAATACCCAGGTCTTTAGCAAATGTACGGATGACTTTATGGGTAAACTTATCAATAGTCATTACCGAAAAGCTGCTGTAATTATGTAATATTTTATTGAGAATCTCCTGAGCTCTTGCTTCAACAGTTTTTTCTCCTAATCCCAGGTTTTTAGCTGTAGCAATTAAAAATTCAAGTTGAGCTTTACTTTTAAAATGATTTTCAGTTCCTAAATCAATCAGTGCACTGATGATTCTACCCTTCATTTCATTAGCTGCCTTATTGGTAAAAGTCATGGCCAAAATGGAACGAAACTTAATGGGATCTTTATGGTAAAGTACAATTTTCAGATATTCCTGAACAAGGGTATATGTCTTGCCACTTCCAGCTGATGCATTATAAATTTTAAGAGGTTTAGGGTTGGAAGACATATTTATCTGAAACTAAAATCTAAGGTAAAAAAATATGTTTAAATTTAAGTCCGAATAAAATTAAGATATGAAAATAAAAGGGATCCTGTATGCACTGTTAGTCATGATATGTTTTGGCTGTTCACAAAAGAAAACAGTTTATATTTTAGCAGATGAAGCTGGAGGTCTTAAACCTGATTCTGAAATCACATTGAAGGATGTAAAAATTGGAGAAGTCAGTTTTGTATCTATAACACCTGATGGAGACGTAATTATAAAAACTGAAATTGATCCTGAAATTCAAATTCCGGTTGATTCAGAATTCGAAGCGACCCATTCAGAAGATCTCACAGAGAAAATAATTGTCCAATTGGGAAGTAAATCTGATCTTTTACAAGATGGTGATACTATTGATAACAGAAGTGTAATTGATGCGGCTATTGATAATTTATTTAATGCTGTCAAGAATAAACTTGAAGAAGAAATTTCCAATAATGATGCACTGGATTCATTAGGCAGCGCTATTCAGGATTTATTTGAGTAGTTTAAATAGTCATTGAAAAAACCTTGGTAGTAGGTTTATTTCGTAATAATCTCAGATCAAAAGCCATACAAATATTTCTAACATAAGGCCGACCGTTTTCGGGAACGGTTAAGCCATTTTGCTCAAGTACTACCAGGTTGTCGTTTGCCATTTCTTTCAGGCGGTCTAAAACTTCGTTTAATTCAGGAAATTGGGCCTCTTCATTTTCCCAGTTTGTTTCGAAATGACACATGATATTGAGTATATGCTTTCTGATCACAAGGTCTTCTTCAGTTAACAAATGACCTCGTAACAAAGGAAATTGACCATTATTAACAAGCTCCTGATATTCTTCAACTGTTTTTACGTTTTGTGCAAAGCTATACCATGAATCACTGATAGAACTCATACCAAGCCCCACCATTAGTTTGGTTTTACCGGCAGTGTAGCCCATAAAATTCCGGTGCAATGTTTTTTCCATCATTGCGGTATGCAAGTTATCGGTCTTTAAAGCAAAGTGATCCATTCCAATCTCAACATAACCTAAGTCGTGAAGCATTTGCTTTCCGGTTTCGTACAGTTTACGTTTTTCCTCATCTTTAGGCAGATCCTTTTCATCATAACCTCTTTGCCCAACTCCTTTTATCCACGGTACATGAGCATAACTGTAAAAGGCAATGCGGTCAGGCTTTAAAAGTGTTGTTTTTTCTATGGTATCGATAATAGATGCTTCGGTTTGATGTGGTAAGCCAAAAACCAAATCATGACTGACTGAAGTATATCCAATTTCCCTTGAAAGATTGGTTACTTTTTCAACATTCTCAAATGGTTGAACCCGGTTAATTGTTTTTTGAACCTTGAGGTCATAATCCTGAACACCAAAGCTATTGCGTTTAAAACCTAAATCGTAAAGGGTTTTAAGGTGTGTTTCAGTTGTATTATTGGGATGTCCTTCATAACTCAACTCAAATTCGGCAGTTTTATTGGCTTTTTCAAAAATACCATCCAGTAATAATTTCAGGTTTTCAGGACTAAAAAAAGTAGGGGTACCACCACCTAAATGGAGTTCTTTAATATTGGGTTTATTTTGAAACAGGTCAAGGTATAAATCCCATTCCTTAAGTACAGTTTCAATATACGGCTCCTCAACTTTATGCTGTTTTGTTATTCTTTTATGGCAGCCACAAAATGTGCATAAATTTTCGCAAAATGGCAAGTGAATATAAATACTGATACCTTCAGTTTCGTTCGATTCGTCAAATGCTCTTTTTGCCGTATTTAGCCAATCTTCAGTCCTGATACCATCCTTATTCCAAAAAGGAACTGTTGGGTAACTGGTATATCGTGGCCCCGGAATATTGTATTTTTGAATGAGGTTTTTAGTCATTTTCTTCCTGGAACCATTCTACAAAACTATTATCGGTTTCCTGTAATCTGGCATATTTCAAAGTAATGTGTTGAGGCAGATTGAGTCGAATTCTTCCAACCATATCAATGAGCATATTTTCAGCGGTAGGTTGGTAGTCGCACAACATGATTTTAGAGAAGCCATTTTCAACTTTTGCGTAGTCTTTATGAGGAGTATTACCATTTAATAATAAACAATGGTCAAATTGATCTACAACATTAGTATTCACTACTTTTTTCAAATCTCCAAAATCAATAATCATCCCGTTTTTTACATTTGAAGGATCATTTATGATTTTACCGGTGATTGAAACTGTTAGTTTATACGAATGCCCGTGGATGTTTTTGCATTTACCATCATAATTCCAAAGTGCATGTGCTGTTTCGAAATCAAAAATTTTGGTGACTCTTAAATTCATGTATAATTTTTTTAAGTGGACGCACCATTAAGTTGTTAATGGCACTATTATGAAACACTGTGTTTAGTTTGCTGCAAATCTATTAAAAAATCGTCAATAACATACTTTTCAACATGCATCATTGTAACTATTTTCCACCATTTTGGCTTGTTGAAGTCATCAGCTACAAGATGGTATTTTTGAGCAATATCTCTTGAAATATAATTGGCATTAATGGCAATGATATTCATGTATGGATTTCTGTAGTAAGGAATTTCAAGGTCATCCAAACGTTCGCAAATTCGGTCAGTTCTGTCAATTAAACGTTGCATTTGGTACTTCCAACCCTCTGATCCATGCGTCATCAAAGTCATCCATATAGAAATGGCATTAGCTCCTGACCGACTTCCGCATAAGGTAAAATCAGTTCCTTGTACATAGGATGCTTCTTCGGTTTGGGTATATTCAATTAGTCCTTTGCGACATAAAAATATACCGGTTCCATAAGGCGTTTGGAGCATTTTATGACCATCAATAGTGATAGACGAAACATCAGGATTGGCAAAGTTTAGCTGGCAGTTCTCATTGGTAAAAGGGTAAATGAAGCCTCCAAATGCAGCATCCACATGTACAAAATAGTCATTAAAATGTGCTTTAATAATATCCAGAATAGGCTGAGGGACATCTACACTACCATACATGGTTGTAGCCATAGTCAGATGAACGATAAGGTATTTGATACCATTTTCCTTTGATCTGACTAACTGCGATTCCAAATCACCCAGGTCCCAGTTTCTGTTCTCATCAATATTAATGGTAATTGGAGTAATACCTAAAAGATTGCAACCTTTATAACCGGAATAATGGACATCCTCTGAAAAAATTAAACCTATTTCGTTTAAGTTAGCATTCTTCTCTTTCTGGAAGTAGTTTCTGTAAATCCATTGTGCCTGAATATTTGCCTCTGTACCGCCAGGAGCAACATATCCATCATAACTGTCAGGTTCAGCCTGCATAATTTCTTCGGCGCAAATTCTTAACAAATCAACTTCAATGGCTTGTGTTCCGGAAAAATAAGATTCTCCTTCACTATATGTATGACACCCAATATGGTTTGGGTTTGAAATTAATGTGGATAAAAACGGGGCATCTTTCAAAAACGGGGCGTCAAAATAAAATTGTTCCTGATCGAGGTAAGTAGCCGGTAAACCTAAAATAGGCTCATCTTTATAATTTAAGTTTTGTCTAAGTGCTTCGAAAACCTGTTGCTTTATTGTTTTAAAAGGTAACTTTTTCCAATACATACTTCAATTTTTTGCAAAGTTACACCAAGTTTTAAGCTTAAAACTAACATTTGTTAGGTTTTGGACAGATTTTAGCAAAAAAAAGCCGGCTTGAATTTACAGGCCGGCTTTTAACTTAAAATGTTTTTTATTATTTAGGTTGCTGATCAGTAAAATCAATTATTTCAACATCAAATACTAATACTGAATTGGCTGGTATATTAGGACGATCCTGACCACCGTATCCCAGATATGGTGGGATCAGTAATTTGGCTTTTCCACCTTTTCCAAGGTAAGGAATTCCCTCTTGCCATCCGGCTATTAAGTTACTCATAGGAAAAGGGAAGGTAGTAGGTGTTCCATCAGTTCCGTCAAATTTATTACCATTTAATAAGTAACCCTCATAATTTAACGTCAGAAAGCTGTTAAGATTAGGCTTTTCATCACCACCTTCATTTTCAATGGCAATATACAATCCACTTCCTGTTGGTTTGGCATCTATATTATTCTCTTTCATATAAGATTCTATAACCGGAGTGTAATCTACTCTTTTAGGTGTTGGTTTCTCTGACTGAAAGTCAATAATTTCAATATCGAATACCAGGATTTTATTTGGTGGGATTGGGCCTCCACCATCTACACCATATCCAATTGTTGGCGGAACAATTAATCTTCCTTTTCCATTTTTTCCAAAAAACGGAATGCCTTCCTGCCAGCCTTTAATTAAATTACTAACCGGAAAGGGGAATGTGGTTGGTGTTCCATCTGTACCGTCAAATACAGTACCATCCAGGAAATAACCTTTGTAGTTAAGTGTCAGGAAGCTGTTTAAATCAGGTTTTTCATCTGATCCTGCTTCTTCTACGTACACATATAATCCACTCTCTTGTCTTTCAACTGCCCAGTCTTTGTCTTTTAGAAACTCGCTTATTTTTACATCATATTCTGTTTCCTCATAATCTTTCTTCTCTGGTTCGTTGCTACAGCCTAACATGATTAGTGATAGAGAAGCAAAAGCTATTATTTTTTTCATGTGTTTATAATTTGTTTTTAATGGTCGTACTTCGACGTTGCTCAGTACAGGCATGGAACTCACATAATAGTCATTCAGGCATGTGCCAAAAATCGTAAACACGCTCGTTTCATTTCCTTGTTTATTTGTTTTATGTTTAAAATCTAAAATTTTGTAATTTTTCTTTTTGAAGAATGGTAATATTTGAACCCTTAATTGAGATATAACCATCCTGTTTAAATTCTGACAACGTTCTGATTACCGACTCGGTTGCAGTTCCAACCATTGAGGCGAGATCATCACGGGAAATAGAGATAGAAAATTGTTCTCCGTCTTCAGAACGGTATTTATTTTCAAGTTTTAAAAGGGAATCGGCTACTCTTTTCCGAACAGTATCATAAGCCAGATTCAATAGCTCATCTTGTCTGGTGTCAATTGATCCGGCCAAAATTTTGATAAATTTCATGGATACTTCCTTTGAGGTGAATAGCAAATTCAGGAAGTCCTGCTTAGGTATGAGGGACAATTCTGTACCTTCAAGTGCAGCAGCAGATTCTGAATAAGCTTCATCTTTTATCAATGTTTTGTAACCCAGAAAGTCCCCTGATTTATAAAGATTGGTCACTAACTCTTTCCCATCTTTGTTCATTTTATAGGTTTTTACCTTCCCTGAATTGATATAGTACAAAAAGTTTGGTGTATCGCCTTCATAAAAAATGGTGTCCTTTTTAGAGTATTTTTTGATTCTCTTACTCTTTGATAAATCTTCCAATTCTTTAATACCACCTGTATTACTTAAAAAACTATTAAAAGAATCATCCTCGTTTTTATCCGAAAACAGCTTTATACGGTTCATTCGTTTTTCAATCGCAGCAAGTAGTTGTGTATCGTCAAAAGGTTTCGTTAAATAGTCATCTGCTCCCATATTCATTCCTTTCCTAAAATCATCACGTTCCGATTTTGCAGTTAGAAATATAAAAGGGATAGAAGAGGTGGCAGGATTTTTACTGACCATATAAAGTACACCGTAACCGTCTAACTCCGGCATCATGATGTCACATAAAATCAAATCCGGAATCTCCTTTTTAATTAGTTCAACACCAATTTTTCCATTTTCGGCAGGAAAAACCTCATAATCTGCCAGTTCAAGAATTTCCTGGATGTTTTCCCGCATATCAGCGTTATCCTCGATCAATACAATTTTGCTCATCAGTTTATAGGGATTTTACAGGTAAATACTGTTTTTACGTTTTCTTCGCTTTCAAATATAATAGAACCTTTTAACAAATCTAAATATCTTTTTACAATTGACAATCCCAGTCCGGTACCTTTAATATTTGTGGCATTTTCAGCCCTGTGAAAACGGGTAAATAATTTTGCCTGATCTGCTTTCGGTATTCCAATTCCTCTGTCAATAATTTCAATGGTAAGAAAGCCATTTTTGATAATGCTGTTAAAGTTTATCTCCTGATTTTCTCCGGAATATTTAATGGAATTAGAAATCAGATTGTACAATATGTTTTTTACAACATTCCGATCACTTGTAATTTCCTCCTGTTTCGAGTCAATAGTTGTTACTATTTTTTGTCCTTCCTGGCAAATGACCTGTAATTCCTCCTGGACTTCCATCACGAAATTTTCATAATTGAAAGGAGCTATTTTTACGGTCACCTTATTGTTTTCAAGTTTATCAGTCGACAGAAAATCATTTAAAATATCAGTTAATCCTTTTACTGAGTTTTTTATTCGCTTAGTATGTTTACTCACATGCTCAACTTTGCCTTTTTCAATATATTTATCAATTAAAGAGTTAGATGAGAGAATGGTACTTAATGGTGTACGGAATTCATGAGAGGCCATTGATACGAATCTAGACTTCATCTGGTTGATTTCCTTTTCTTTTTCAAGTGATTCTTCCAGTTTACGATTAATAATTTTTTGAGAAGTGATGTTTTTCTCAACCACAAGAATTTTGTCTATTTCCTTTTTTTCATTGAAAAGGGGAACAGCATTAATATTGTAGAATTGATTTTTGTATTCAAGCTCAAAATCTTTTATTTCGCCATTGAATACATCTTTTAAAGCACGTTCAATTGTTGGTCTTACCTCCTCAGATAGTCGGTTAACATAGCCGGTTCCAATTAGTTTTTTTGAGGTAATGCCATGTTTATATAGTTCTTTTCCTTCAGCAAAAATATAGTTTAGGTTTTTGTCAAATACATTGATAGTTCCATTTGGGAAATTTCGTGCTACGGCAGTGTACAATACCTGACTTTCTTCCAGTTCACGGGTACGTTCAAATACTTTTTCTTCCAGTCTGGCATTGAGTTCTTTAATTTTTCGCTCTGCCTCAACTCTCTTGGTAATATCAGTAATTAGTGCTACTACATATTTTTTGTCGTCAACTACAATATGATTCAGACTGATTTCGGTATAGAAATGTGAGCCATTTTTTCTCAAAGCTTCCAGTACCCTGCCACTTCCCATTGTTTTTCTGGTAGGGTTTTCACTGTATTCCCTACGTTGTTTAACATGTTCACCATGGTGTTTTCGGGGAATGAGTAATTCAACCCTTTCTCCAATTAATTCCTTGTCAGTATATCCGAATAATTCCTGAGTTCTGAAGTTTACGAATACTATTTCTCCGTCGGCATTGGTGATAATTAATCCCTCTTCAATACTTTGGAAAACCAGTTTAAAAAAACGATTATTATTTTCAATGTTAATGGAATCCTGATTGATCATTTTTTTTTATGACTTTTTGCATGATAAAGTTAAAAAATCCCGGTTAATTTTGTTATCAAATTAGTTTATTATTCATGAGTAAGTGCTTCCATTGTGGTGATGATTGTCGGGATATTGTCTTTTTTGATCAAAAAGAATTTTGTTGCGAAGGGTGTAAGACGGTTTATGACATTCTTAACGGTTCGGATTTAACCTCTTACTATGATTTTGAAGAGAAAAATCCAGGGATAAAATCAAACAAGGCATTTAAAGGGAAGTATAATTTTTTAGAACTGGAGGAATTCAGATCAAAGCTGATTATTTTTAATGAGGGATCGGTTTCTAAAATCAAGTTTTTTCTCCCTCAAATCCACTGCAGTTCCTGTTTATGGTTGCTTGAGCGTCTTGGTCAGTTAGCTGAGGGGGTAATTTCAAGTCAGGTTTATTTTGTTAAAAAAGAAGTGGAAATCACTTTTAATGAAGATGAAATTTCATTGAAGTCACTGGCAGAATTACTGGCTTCAATTGGCTATCCTCCAAATATCACTTTAGAAGACTATGATCGTAAAAGAAAAGTATCGAACAATAAATCTTTAATTTTTAAAATCGGGTTAACAGGATTTTGTTTTGGTAATGTTATGCTACTAAGCTTTCCTGAATACCTGGGGATTAATGAACAGGATCATAATTTTCAAACCATTTTCAATTATCTAAATCTCTTGTTTTCTATTCCGGTTTTGGTTTTTGGAGCAAAGGATTACATCATTTCAGCTTACAAGTCATTAAAAATTAAAAGAATTAATATTGATGTGCCAATTTCGCTGGGAATTTTTGCACTGTATTTAAGGTCTTTGTATGAAGTTGTTTTTGGATTTGGAGCTGGTTATTTTGATTCTTTTATCGGGCTGATTTTCTTTTTATTATTAGGTAAATGGTTTCAACAGCAAACCTATAGTGCCATCAATTTCGAACGGGATTATAAATCGTACTTTCCAATGGCAGTAACCAAATTGGTAGGTGAGGAAGAGGAAATTATACCTTTAAGAGAGGTAGAGGTGGGGGACAGGCTATTGATTCGTAATAATGAGCTGATTCCGGCTGATTCAATGCTGCATTCGGGTAATGGTAGAATTGATTATAGTTTTGTTTCAGGAGAATCAAATTTGATTGGGAAGTCGGAGGGAGATAAACTTTATGCTGGTGGACGGCAAAAAGGAACGGCTATTGAAATTGAAATCACAAAGAAAATTGAAAATAGTTATCTGACACAGCTGTGGAATAATCCCATTTTTAATAAGAAAACGGATCATGAAACTCTGTCCGATTTAATTAGTCGCAGGTTTACATTAATATTAATAATCATTGCGGTGCTTGCAGGTATTTCCTGGTATTTTATTGATAGCAGTCAGGTAGCGTTCATAGTGGTCTCAATTCTAATTGTTGCCTGTCCTTGTGCCATTGCACTTTCTGTTCCTTTTACTTACGGTAACGGGATGCGTGTGATGGGAAGAAAGGAACTCTACCTCAGGGCTGTTAATATTATTGAACCTTTTGCTAAAGTGACTGACATTGTTTTTGATAAAACGGGAACGATTACCCAAAACAATTTGAATTCAATTTCATGGGAAGGTGATGAGTTGGATGAATCTGAAAGTAGTATTGTTAAAATGTTAACCGGACATTCTGCTCATCCTTTAAGCCAAAAAATAAATGGTTTTTTAAAGCATAAATATGAAGTATCTCCTGAGAATTACGAAGAATTACCGGGGAAAGGAATACAGGCTGTTGTTAATGGGAAACAATATAAAATAGGAAGTAAAAATTGGCTTAATGTCAATTTCAATGATGAAAAAACCAGAGTCTGTGTTGTGGTTGATGATAATGTAAAAGGGTCATTTATCATTGAAAATTCATACAGGTCTGGTTTGGAAGAAATGTGTAAAAGCTTACATGTTGATGGACGCAAGCTACACATTTTATCTGGAGACAATTCAGCTGAGGAGGGTAAACTCAGACAAATGTTACCACCAGATACTCAACTCAGTTTTAATCAAAAACCTGAGGATAAGCTGGCCTATATAAAATCGCTTCAGCAATCTGACAAAACAGTAATGATGTTAGGAGACGGGCTAAATGATGCCGGAGCATTACAGCAGGCTGAAGTTGGCGTTTCAGTTGTGGATGATGTTTATTCATTTACCCCTTCTTCTGATGCTATTATAAACGGAGATAAACTCAGGTTTTTGCCTGAGTTTATCAATTATTGTCAGTATAATATAAGAGTGGTTAAGTTTAGCTATGCTTTCTCATTGCTTTATAACTCCATAGGAATGGGGTTTGCCATTACAGGTAATTTAAAACCAATGGTAGCAGCAATATTAATGCCGTTAAGTTCAATTAGCGTAGTTCTGTTTGTGACTGCATTAACCAGCCTGCGAGGCAGAAAGCTCCAATAAAGCAGGATTAATTTACTCCTTCTTTCGGATTAAATGAATATTACCTTGTCCGTCAAATTCAGTGTTATTTGTTGAAGTGGCTTTATAGACATAGAAATAAACACCGTCACGACATTCTTTTCCATTCCTCATATTATTTCCATCCCATTTATCATCAATACTATTGAATCTAAATACTTCAACACCGTACCTGTTGAAAACACGACAATCAAACACTTCAATTCCTCTCGAAGGGAAGAAAAACTCATTGTTCGGACTGGCACCTGGTGTAAATACATTTGGAACTTCCAGTTCCGGAAATGCATTAACAGTTAAAATTTCGCAAATTGTATCTCTACAATCATTAAAGTTTTTAGCGACAAGACATACTTCATAATCTTGCTGGCCTGGAAGTACCGTATCAGTTTTGGTGATGTTATAGTCATATCTGAAGAACCAGTTGTTATTTTCATTTCCTGGCTCGTTATTAAACCAGCTCAGGCTGAAAGTAGAATCTGATAATGCATATGTCGATTTAGAAAAGTTAATAGATTGGTTAATCAGCTCAACATCTAACATTTCTGTACCTTCATATTTACCAGGTCCTTCAAAATCATCTGATTCAAGTATAAATGCAGCCTCAGGGTTAAGGGAATCCACATATATAGAATCTCTGAATATACAATGGTTATCATCAGTTAGTGTTGCAACCATCCATCCCGGTTCATTTACAATAAATGTAGTGTTATTTGATACATCTCCATTAGTTAAATTTTCCCACTCATAAATTACGTTACCTGTTCCTGATTGACCGATTCCACCTGTAGTAACGGCTACTTCACCATTTCCTTTTTGGTATCCGGCAGTTCTACAGTAAGTTGGAGATACCACTTCTAATATACCCACTAAAGGATCCGGAGACGGAATAAAGAAAGATTCGAGGTAAGTACAACCGATTGAATCCTGGATTTGAACAGTGTATTCTCCTGAAGGCTGGTCCAGAATAATGGTTTCACCAATCCCTTGCAGACCTGTTGGATCCCAGCTGTAAATGATGTCATCTAATCCACCCTGATAATTATGCACTCTTTCAACAAAAGCAATTCCTTTTGACTCTCCGTAACATGGAGGTGCAGTAATGTTTATATCAACGTCAAGACTTGGCGGATTAATTAATTCAACCGTTAATTCGTTGTAGCAACCATTGTCATCAGTAATGCTAACAGTGTAGGTTCCATATAGCAGAGAATTCGCAGTGTTGGTTCCATTATTATTTTTAACATCACCATTACTGTCTTTTATTTCGAAGTAAAAAGTACCTGGAGTGGTGGTATTTGCGGTAATCGATCCTGTTGCAGTATTATAACACTGAGGATGTCCTAACAAGGCATTGATGGTGATTGATCCGACCTGAATTGGAATGTTTTGATTCCACTGACAGCCATAATCATCAGTAATAATAACCTGCCATATTCCTGAATATAATGTATTTTGAGAAGAGCTTCCACCCTGGTTTACCATTTCGGTATCAAATACTGCGCCTACAGGATCAATCCAGGTTACAGTGTACTGACCATTTCCCGATCCCAGTATGTTTTGAACAGTTGCAGATGCATTATTTGCATTATTACACGATTCGTTAATAATATTGGTCACATTAGCAGTGATTTGATTTATACCCAGTTCAATAGTGTCAGAATTCGTACAGCCGTTAATGTCTGTAACTGTTACCCAGTAAGTTCCTGATGTAGTTGCGTTAAAAGTTTGAGCAGTGCTATTGTCCTGCCAATCGTAGCCTGCGAACGGACCTCCTGCATTAAGTAAAATAGGGGTGCCATCACAATTAATGATATCTGGTCCCAGATCAACTACCGGAATACTGGCTGTTAATTCAACGGTATCTAAAACGATATACCCTGTTGCGTCTGTTGCACTTACATAATAAGTGCCGGCACAAAGTCCGGTAAATGTATTACTGTTTTGACTGGTTGCCATATCATCAATACTATAGTCAACAGGTTGGGTCAGTAGCGATCCATCAAACACAATTGTACCATCACAGTTTCCTAAACAAGTAGGGTTAGTGGATGTTACAATGGAGCAGGGGACACCTGAATCAAAATTCAGTGTGACTGAATGACCGGTATCCGACTGAACAACGGTACCATTAAAGTCAACTTCGATCCATTTTGGTGTCACGATATTTCCCTGAGGGTCGTTTAACGGGACATAATAGTTGATCACAAAATTACCACATTCAAAGCAGAAAGGGTAAAGATTTACCGTCAGGTTACCATCATTTGACCCTAAATTAAATAAGGTTTGAGAATCGTATTGTGCCAATACATTTCCGGAAGGGTCAGAAATAACTAAGGAATCTCCAAGTGGTTGCCAGTTCCAGTTACCAAAAAACTGTTGGTTAATGGAAAGGTCAAACGAATAAGTGGATTCACAAGGTAAAATTTCACTAAATGATCCCCAGCAGTGTTGTTGATTGTTACCAGGATAAATTGAACCTGAAGGTGCACCATAGGCAGCTACAAAATCATAGGTAATTATATTATCGGCAACAGTACAGTTAAAATCAATTGTAACCACAACATCAACAGTAAAACATTGTTGTGCCCCACCATTTACGTTTTGGTCAATAAAAACCGGAGCGGTCGGATCGTCGACATCCCCCCATTCAATAGTAGTACCATTTATTGTGGCATTAATGGTTTGGCCATTGGTACTGGTCAAACTTGGTGTTAACAGGTTGTCGATAGTAGCGCACTGAATATCTAATAAGAACCCTGTTGTTAATGAAGTGGCACCATCAGTATCACCCTGACACAGTTCAAAAGTAATTTGAAATTGGTCATTTCCCAGACTTTGTATATTTGATACACTGGCATCAAAGAATGTACAGGCATGAACCTGACCTTGAAGAAAAATCAGGGAAAAGAAAAGTAATAATGATAGTCGTTTCATCTGTCTAAGTTTTATTTCATTTGTTAGATGGAATTTCCAAAATTTTGTTCAGGCATTGTATGTAAACTAAGCCGATCAAATATTTGTGGTTATTTCACCTGAGGTAATTTAAAATTTATAGTTTGATGAAATGAGACAAAATAACTGAGGCAATTTATACCCAAATTATTTTGGCACACTCCAAAACGGGTTCTATTTTTAAGGACGAAAAATAGCATTTTAAAGTTGCATATTTAAATTTTAGATCCAATTTATTTCAAAAGCAAAAGGTAAGGGGTTGAAAATTAGATTTTAATCAGTTTTTATTGTTTTTAAGACTGTAGTTTCTGTTTCAGTTTGGACACGTAAAAGGTAAATCCCGCTATTAGTAGAAGTAATGTCAATTTCCAATGGATAAGTATTGGAGTTATTTACAGTTTGTATCAGCTGACCGCTAAGGTTGTAAATTTGAACGGCTTGTATGGGACTGGAACTACTTATATAGAACAAGCCGGTTCCCGGGTTAGGAAATACTTTAATTATACTTTCCTTTATGTTTTCCTTTACAGAAGCATAATCATCATGGTTAATGTAGTCTCCCAGTTCTGCCAGATAAAAGTCTTTACCACTTGGTGCCGTTAAGGTGTCATTTGCAATAAATACGGAATCTCTTAACGTACCACCACAGTATATTTTCTCATTTAGGCCGTAATGAAGACAAAGTCCTTCGTTGAGTCCTGTTCCGGGAATGGTTCTGACCCATTTGACACTGTCCCTTTTTATTTTGGTCACAAAAGTATTCGCTGTTCCAACTGCAGATACAGTAGTGTCTCCGAACTCAGCGCCATATCCAATTTTACCTCCAATAATAAAATTCCCGTAAAAATCACTGTCCATATCGGTAGGGATGTCATTATTTAATCCACCAAATCCTTGTGCTTTAATATAATCACCATTCTCTGTCAAAGTAAGAAAAAGAATATCGTAATTGCCCTGACTTTGGAGTAGGGTATCTGTGCCTACCTCAGCTATTTGTCTGAATTCTCCAACTACACCAATAGTATTATTTGAATTGACATGAATATTGTTGCCGTGAATTTCATCAAAACCTGTAACGGTATAAACCCATTCGGAATTACCTGCACTGTTGTATTTGGCTACAAACATATTATGATTTCCGTTTGCTGAAGTATAGGTGCTGCCTCCAATGTCTGCACCATCCTCAAAACTTCCTGCTATATAAACCTCATTCTCCGAATCAAGGCTAATGCCATTGGCAAGATTACCTCCGCCAATGCTTTGTGCTCCCCATTCAAAAAATCCTGCAGAATTAACTTTTATGCAAAAAAAGTTCAATCCCGCAATGGAATTTAAATTAACATTGTCATGATTAAATTGTCCTAAAAAATTTCCTGCAGCCAAAACATTATTATTCTGATCAACGGCAATGTCGAATATCTCACAATAATTACACCCTGAGGTATATTCATGCTGGACAATATTGCCCAGCTGATCAAGCCAAAACATAAAAAGTTCTGAAGCACCAGGAGATGAGAGGTTTAAGCCTGAATCATAAGTCAGGTCACCTTGAAAATAACCGCCAATAACAATTTTTCCGTTTTCGTCAATGGTTAGCCCTTTACAATCTGTTACTCCGCTACTTGAAATATGTTTAACCCAGATTAAGTTTTGCTGGGTATTAAACTTTGCCACAAAGGCATCTGTAAAATCGTTGGCAACTAAAGTATCGTCCTCAATAATTAATGTATCCCTGAAACTTCCCGTAACGTATAGAAAGCCGTTGTCACTTTGAACAATATTGTTAATGGTATTTGATTGTCCCTGCATTGTGGTAATGCCATCACCTTTTATCATCCAGTTCCACGATTGACCATATAAATTGGTTTTCAAATAGAAAGTAAAAAATAATATGGGAATTATCAATATTATGTTTCTCATAAAAGGCCTTCTGATTAGTGCTAATATAACGAAATCATGAAGGTAAAAGTTGATTCAACAATAAATACGTGTTCAATTGGTAGACTATTAAACAAAATTAATCACTTCGTTTGATTTCCATCAATCACCGTATTAGTGTACACGTTTCATTCCCGAAACCATTCATTTTATTATTGTTTGAACCTTTATAAACAAAGTTCTGCTACTTAATTCGGGTTTAAAAAGGTAAACAGATTTCAAACTTGCTGCCTTCCTTTTCCTGAGGGACTTCATTGCCATAGAAGTAAACACCTCTTCCAACCAGAAATAACCCTACAATCAGAAAAGAAATTAATCGGACGGTTGAAGCATGTTTGGAAAATCGTGCTTTGATTTTACCGGCCATAAAATAGAAAATTGTCATTAGCGGAATGGTACCTAAACCAAATAAAATCATGAATACAATACTATTGCCAAATGTTTTTTGAGATAATGCTACAATTGCTGCTGAATAAACCATGGCACAGGGAATAAATCCGTTAAAAAAACCGATAAAAAAGCTATACTCAACCCTGTTTTTATTAATTGATTTTAAAATTCTGTTCTTGAACCTGAAAAATGAATTAAAAAAAGTAAATCCTTTTTTTTCAAGCAGACTTAAAAAACCGGGGACAAAAGCAAACATCAACAGAATGACTCCACTTACTATCGTTAAAATGGATTGAATGTTAAAGTCATATACGGTAGCTACAATTAATCCAAAAAGTGCGCCTATAATAATGTAAGTCATTAGCTTACCTAAATGATAGAGTAGAATTGCCCGATTACGGGATTGATGATTTCCGGAAGAGATCAGTAATGTAATGGGGCCACACATACCTACGCAATGTAAGCTGCCGGCTAACCCTAATAAAAAGGCTGACCATAACATCAGAATAAAATTGTGGATTGGAAGAGATAACCTTTGTCCTGATCATTAAATTTGATGGAAATGTCATATTTACCCTCCAAAAATTCAGAATATTGAAGAAGCTGTGCACGGTTCTCCGAAAGATTTATTTTGAATGTCTTATCCAATCTTTTATCATCCCTTCTGTAGAATAAAATGTCTCCGGAAATTTCATCCGGACTCTCCGGATAGGTAATGTTAACTCCTGATTCTATTTTCTCAATTGTAATTTTATCAGAGAGGTTTTGATAATTCTCAATCATTTTCTTTTTATCGTCAAAATGAACCTCCTGCTCATAAAAATCATCTCTGACCAGGTCAGCATTGAGCTGAAATGTCTGGATTACAATGTAGACAATAAATGTCATAAACAGCACTATTGCAATTGTAATACCATGACCCCATGTAAATTTCATAGTTTTAAATTTTAGAACCCCGGACCACTAAAGGATAGCTTAACCGATTCAACAAGTTTGTTTTGTGAATAGATTCCAATCTTTATTGGTGTTTTTATTCCGGTGATGTTGTTTGATTTCATTTTAACCAATAATTTTCGTTTGGTTTGCTCACTTGGTGCTAAGTTAACCTTTCCGCCAAAAACTTCCAAAGTTGCGTTTTCACTTTCAACTCTCAACTTAATAGGCATGTCCTTTGAGGTTTTATTGATTAAATGAATATTGTAAATATTAGAATAGGTTATACTGTCAATACGTTGGTAAGAGGTGCCTCTTTCCCGTAAAATTGTAGTTTCAATGTCTGATCGGGTAGCCAGTAAAACTGTAAGTAATACCAGGATTCCAATCATTAATACTATGTAAGCTTTGGCCCGTGAAGTGAGCTTAAACTTTTTGCCCTGACTGATTCCAAATTCAGAATCATATCGGATCAGATTTTTTTCGAGCCCTACTTTTTCCATCATAAAATCACAGGCATCCATACAGGCTGTACAGTTAACACACTCTAACTGTGTTCCGTTTCGAATATCTATTCCGGTGGGGCATACATTAACACACTGATTACAATCAATGCAATCTCCTTTTCCAAGTTCGGCTCTGTTTTCATTTTTTTTGAATTTTGCCCTGCCTGTTTTACCTTCACCCCTTTTATAGTCGTAAGCAACTAATATGGAGTTTTGATCAAGTAAAACGCCCTGGAGTCTTCCGTAGGGACAAACAGCTATACAAACTTGCTCCCTGAACCACGTAAAAACAGCAAAGAAAATAGAGGTGAACGCAAAAATTGCAATTAAGCCACCAATATGGTTTTTAGGGTGGTCTCCCATGATAGAAAACAACTCATCTATACCAATAATATAGGCAAGGAAAATATTAGCAATTGCAAATGATATAATCCAATAAATTCCCCATTTAATAAGACGTTTTCTGATTTTCTCAGCATTCCAGGGTTGTTTGTCCAGTTTTTTCTGTTGATTCCAGTCTCCGTCAATCCAAAATTCAATTCGTCTGAATATCATTTCCAGGAAGATGGTTTGAGGACAGGCCCAACCACAAAATAACCGACCAAAAACAACAGTAAATACAATAATCAGGACGACAAATGCAATCATGCTGATAGCAAATAAGTGGGAGTCTTCAGGCCAAAATACTTTACCGAAAATAACAAATTTTCTTTCAAGTATATTAAACATCAATAGGGGATTACCACCTATTTTGATGAATGGTGCAATGAATAAAAAGGCGAGTAAGGAATAAGAAAAGAATTGTCTTTTATTAAACCATTTACCTGATATTTTTTTTGCAAAAACCCAAACCCTTTTACCGTCTTTATCAACAGTAGATATAGAGTCCCTGAATTGTTCGTTTTTTAAATTACCAGAATCACTCATGCTTTGTTTTTAATGTCGTTGTTGTGTATTGTATTCCGGGAATATGTAATATCGTATTTGAGCGCCTGCTATTTAGCAGGCCGCTCTACAATATTATCACCTTCAGCTTCTTTTCCACCCTCAGCCAGAGGAAGAGATAAAACATAGCTTGAAACCGCCTGGATTTCATCAGCACTAATCAAATCTTTCCAGGCTATCATACCTTTGGTTGCACCTTCCGATACAGTATTGAAAACACCTTTAATGTCACCACCATAAATCCAGGCGTTATCAGTCAGGTTCGGACCAATTCCACCGCCACCATTATCCATATGGCAGGCAACACAGTTTGTAGTAAATATTGATTTTCCTTTGTTTAAGCTTGAAGCGTCCGTTAATAACGTTACGTTTTCAGCTGTTATCATGTCCGGATTAGCTTCTTTATAAGCTGCAATTTGAAGATCTTCTGCTTCTTTGGCAGCAATATACTCTTCTGCCTGTGTATCAGCAAGGCCGAAAACCTCATATACTCCGAAGTAAACAACACCCCAAACAATTGTAATGTAGAAACCATATTTCCACCATGGTGGCAGATCATTATCCAATTCTTTGATACCATCATAATCATGATCCAGTAAAATGGTATCTTCTTCTTCGATATCAACTGCATTGGTTAATGTTTTATTCCATCTTGAAAATAAACTCTTTTTCTCTTTCTTTGGAGCAAATTCAGCTAATACACCTTTAATGATTCCCGTAAAATAAAGGATTAACATTACTAAAATAATATCAAGAGTAAGGAATGCCCAAAAAGCAGAATCGGGAAAATTAATAAAGGCTTCCCCCTGAGGTTCTGCAGCTACACTTGTTGCATGGCTGCTAAAGCTACTACCTAAGGCAAGTACAATTAAACCAATTTTAGTTTTATTGCGTTTAAAATGGAAAACATTTTTTGTTGACTGGATTAAAGCAACTAGAATGAAGAGAAGGAAAATGGTAAATGTGAGCATCACGATAAATAATGTGGTAGATGACACACCCAACTCTTCATATATTGGTCTTTTTATTTCAGGAGCCTCCAGTGCTTCCTGAGCAAAGGAAATCTTACTGACAACCATTGCAATAAAAAGAAATAAGGTCGATTTTACAGGTTTAATAAACTTCATAATATCTATTTTTTATCCTCGTCAAAAGGCAATTGTTTAAGTTCGTTAATTAAGTTTTTATCGGTTCTCATAATGTACCAGATTAATCCGATAAAGAAGGTGAAGAATATGACCAGAGAGATGATAGGGTAAATCTCAATACCATCAATTGAAGTCATATGTCCTTTTATATATTTCAACATGGTCTAAATTTATTTTTTGGTTATTTCTTCTTTTTCACTTTTTAATATGTCCGATCCTAATCTCTCCAGATAAGCAATCAAAGCAATGATTTCCATATCAGGTCTGGCTTGTGTGATTTCAGGGTCAGTAATTACTGCATTGTAAATCTCTTCAGCCTGAGCTTTTAATAAGGCTTCTGCCTGATCCTCATAGCCTTCTTCATATGGTACATTAACGGCTCTTAGTGCACCAATTTTCTTCTTAATTAGAGAGTAGTCCAATGTTGCTTTTAGGTGTGGATAAGTTGGCATAATAGATCCTTCTGAAGTAGTGGTTGGATCAATTAAATGTTTGTAATGCCAGGCTTCACCTCTGTCGTACTTATTTCCTTTTCCTGATCTGGCCAAATCTGGTCCGGTTCTCTTTGATCCCCATAAATGTGGATGAGCATAGACATATTCGCCTCCTTTAGAATATTCTCCTTCAGAGCCACCATATCGTAAAACCTCATCCCTAAATGGCCTCACCATTTGGCTGTGACAGTTGTTACACCCTTCCCGGATATAAATGTCTTGTCCTTCCAGTTCAAGGGGTGTTAGTGGCGTAACTGTACTGATAGTCGGCACATTTTTATTGACCAGGATAGTTGGCATTAACTCAACTATACCCCCAATCAGAATGGCAACTAAACTCAGGATTAAGAATTGTACCGGTCGTCTTTCAATCCAAGAGTGCCAGTGCTCTCCTTTATGTCCTTTTTTAGAGTTAATCAACGCAGGGGCTGAATCTTCTTCCTGAGCCAGGAAGCTTCCCGCCTTAGCAGTTTTAATCAGGTTAACAATCATAATCACAACACCAACGATATACAATAGTCCTCCCATTGCTCTCATCATAAAGAATGGTTTTAACTGGGTAACAGTTTCAAGGAAGTTTGGATGTGCCAGCGTACCATCAGGGTTGATGTCTTTCCACATGATACTTTGGGTAAAACCTGCCCAATACATAGGGATGGCCCATAACAGAATTCCTAATGTTGCAATCCAGAAATGTGTGTTAGCTAATGATTTAGAATGAAGATTTGTTTTCCACATCTTTGGTACTAACCAGTATAGCATACCAAATGTTAACATTCCATTCCAGCCTAATCCACCAATGTGAACGTGAGCAGGAATCCAGTCAGTATAGTGTGCAATCCAACTTACATTTTTTAATGATAACATTGGTCCCTCAAAAGTTGCCATACCGTAGGCAGTAATGGCTACCACCATGAATTTCAAAACCGCATCATCTCTTACTTTGTCCCAAACTCCTCTCAAGGTTAACAGACCATTAAGCATACCTCCCCATGAAGGGAAAATCAACATAACAGAAAATACAACACCTAATGATTGTGCCCAATCAGGTAATGCAGTATAGAGCAAGTGATGCGGACCAGCCCAGATGTAAATAAAGATCAGTGCCCAGAAGTGAATAATTGATAATCGGTACGAATAAACCGGTCTGTTTGCTGCCTTAGGTATAAAATAGTACATTAAACCCAGGTAAGGTGTGGTAAGGAAGAAGGCTACTGCATTGTGACCGTACCACCATTGTACAAGTGCATCCTGAACACCTGCAAAAACAGGGTAGGAATGTAGCCAGTTATAAGGCATTTCAAATGATCTGAAAATATGAAGTACTGCCACAGTCACAAATGTGGCTATGTAGAACCAAATGGCTACGTACATGTGTTTAACCCTCCTTTTTAGAATGGTCCCAAACATATTGATTCCGAAAACCACCCATAACAATGTAATTGCGATATCAATCGGCCATTCCAATTCAGCATATTCATTCGACGTTGAAATACCCAGTGGCAGGGTTAGTACGGCTGATAAAATAATCAGCTGCCAACCCCAAAAGTTGATATAACTCAGTTTGTCTGAAAACATTCTGGTTTTTAACAACCTTTGCATTGAGTAGTAAACCCCGGTAAAAATTCCGTTACCTACAAATGCAAAAATAACCGCATTGGTATGCAGCGGTCTGATTCTACCAAACGAGAGCCAACTGGTAAGGTTAAGCTCAGGCCAAACCAGTTGTAGTGCGGCCGTAAGGCCCACCAACATACCAATTAATCCCCAAATGGCCGTGGCAATTAAAAAATACTTGACAATCTTATTGTCGTAATAAAATTTTTCTACTTCCATTACTTTTTCTTTTTAGTTTTTGAGTCATCTTCATCAAACAAAATGCGGTAAGCCGGACCATAGGTGTCTTCAAATTGTCCGCCTTTATTCGCCCATATAAATGAGAATAGGAAGAATAATGCTAATGAAATACTGACGGCAATTAGAATAAAAATGATCTGCATGAAAACAAATGTTGATTCGCTTAAAAATTATTTTAGGCAAATGTATATGCAGATAGAAGTAGAAAAGATGAAGAAACACATCTGCGAATATGACATGTATCAGTTTATGATATGATACAGTTCTGTTTAACCGGAAATGATTAGCTGGAAATACGCCAAAAGTGTTGGTATGAAAGAGGAAAACTACTTTTTAATGGCAGTGACCTGATACCCCTCTTTTTTTAGAAGTGATACGATTCCATTTTGATCAAATAAATGGGCTGCTCCAACAGCAATAAAACAGGTTTTATTACTCAATTCGGTGTTTAATTTTGGAATCCAGTTTTTGTTTCTGTTGTCCAGGAAAATATCTTCGTATTTCATCAGTTCAGGAGACTGTTTTTTCATAAAAGGTATTAATTCCTCAACGTTTTGATCACTATAGAGCTGTTGTAACAAATGGAACTCTTCCCTGTCTTTGTCAAAAGAGTCAATGCTTTCCATAATTAGTTCAACAATTGCGGAATCCGGGATCAGATCAAAAAAGCCAATTTGGTCCTGAATGGTTTCTAGTCCAATCAGTTCTTTCTTATGTTGCTTGGCTATTTTCATCACTTCCATGTCATACGACTCTGTACTGCCTTCAAAATAACCTTGTGTAATGGATTGAAGCATAAAAAAAGGCTTAAAACTGTTATATGTCATCATAAAGTTTGATTCCGAAATATTCAATTGGTCATTAAAAAAAGCCAATACACGGTCAAACTCTTCAGGTGTAAAGAAATCCTGAAGGGTATTTTCTTTTAATTTAAGAAGCATCATGGCCTGAATAGGGTTAGGCATTTCGCCTAATTCCATAATGATAGCATCACTTGATTGTATCAGGTTTTTCAGGTTAGGAGTGAAGTCATAATAATCTTTTTCAATGAGGTGCATAGTGCCAAACAGGTATGATGTTGGCAGTCCTTCCTTTTCAATTTTCCAAAGTAAAGAATTATTATCACTTACCTCTTCATGATTAAGTGAAGAAGATTGGCTGCAGCCTGCAAAAATTAATGAAAAGATACTAAGTAAAAGAAGTTTATAATCACTCATAGAATTGTAATTTTAGCTAAGTAATGGTTGTTTTCAGAGGTCATAATTTGTTCGGCATGAAGTCCGGTTTTATTGCATTCTTCCTGTAATAGGTTAAAATCTATGTACAGCCACGGAAACCATGAGGTTGTCGTGTTTTTGTATTCCATCTGAAATTCCATTTCACCGTAATATTGACTGTTCAGGTCGATCCATTGTCCACCTTCATTATCCTCATAGAGGTACTGAATATCAGTTGAATCGCAGATGATCTGACCTCCATCATTAAGTAGTGATTTTGCATGCGATAAAAATGACTTTAAACGATCCAGTTTGCCGGCTATTCCAATGCCATTCATTAAAAATAAAATAGTATCGAACTTAATATTGTTGAGCTGATGAAAATCAATATTCTGACAAGGATAATTTTCGTCTTCCAGAAAGCTTATTGCACCCTTTGAGGTATCAATTGAAAGTACTTCCATATTTCTATCCAAAAGCCATTTGGCATGGCAACCCGCTGCCGCACCGACATCAAGAACTTTACCTTTGCACAATTGAAGTGCTTTTTTTTCGATTGGTGGCATGTTCTCAAAATCACGAAATAAGTAACCAACCTGCATTTCATCATCTTCGCAAAGATCAGAATGAACTATGATTGGTTCGGTAACCATTCCATGTTGAAAATCATATATTGCCTTCCCGATCGGGTCGTTCTCAAAGTCCATAGTTTAAATGTCTATATCGTCAATATTTTCAAATCCCTCAAATCCCTCTTCGTCATCAAATTCAGAGAAAATATCATCAAAATCATTTCCCAGATCATATTCTGAGTCCTGAGGAGCGGTTGGAATACCAAAGTCGATATCACGGGAATCCTCAGTTGGAGAAATACCAATTGATAAAGTGATTTCCGGTTTAGGTTTTTCAACTTCAGAAGTCTGGATGAGTTCAATCAGGAAACACCACATCTTCAAAAAATCATAAACCAGAATAAAGCGTTGATTGGTTGATGCAACAAAATCCTCAATAATAGAATCTGACATCAGATGAAATACAGAATCATTGTTTTCAATGTCCATTTCAAACAGCCCTATTTCATCTCCCTTATCCCAGCTTTCATTGCTGACATAAAATGAAGCAAATTGATCGCCTTTAAAGAAAAAAGCTTCAATAATTATTTTATAGAAATCTTCAAAACTATTGGAGCCATCAATCTCAATATCCCTGAAAATTTCTTCGTTTTCAGAATTGTCTAATAAAATTCTAAACTTATAACTTGCCATAACAAAGCAATTGGTTTTGCAAAATTACCTATTCTCGGAATAATAATGGCTAGTAAGAGTCGCTTTTGTTCACATCAATTTGTTTGATTTAACACACTAGGACTTCAATTTGGGGCTTTAAATATTGCCTTTGATGCAGAGGTTTTTAAATTGTTGTCAGCAATAAAAACAAATTTTAATTTTTTTGAAACCTTAAGGCAGGCTGTCTAATAGAAAAAAAATATTGAAAATCTGGTTAAAATGCCTATCTTTACCCTATGCAAGGCACTAGTTTGGAATTGACAAAATTATACTATTCAATTGGTGAGGTGGCTGATATGTTTGGGGTAAATGCATCCCTGATCAGATTTTGGGAAAAGGAGTTTGACCATATCAAACCGAAAAAGAATAGTAAAGGAAATCGAATGTTTACCAAGTCTGATATCCAAAATTTTGAAAAAATATACGAATTAGTTAAGAAGAATGGATATACCCTTGAAGGCGCAAAGCGAAAGCTAAATGCCAAGCAGGAAATACCTCGTTTACACCTTGATGTTATGGAAAAGCTGGAAAAAATTAAATTGCAATTGATTGCATTAAAACTATAAATGGAACGACTTTTGTAAAAAGTTAGGTCATGAAAAATCTTATTTATATAACATTGATATTGTTATCTGTCTCCGTAGGTTATTCCATTCAGAGTAGTAATACTACGAAACTTGAAAAATCCGGACGATACAGAGTGATAAAGGTTAACGGTAAAATATTCTTTATTAAAACCGGCAATAATATGAAAATCGGGGATTACTTTGTTGAAGGTACCCCTTTGAAATTTTCTACTTTGAAAGATCGGGCTGCTGTGATTAGTAAAGAGAAAGGCAGATTCGTTTTGCAACCCAACATTAAGGGGAAACCAAAAGTTTTACCAGCTACCAGTAATATTGCGACCAGAGGACCTGTAAGTTATTTAAATAATTGGCTGGATGTCAAAAACTACTTTTCGGATCATTGCCTTTTTTTAGGAGAAGCCAAACTCAAAATGGGTAAAGAAGCCTTTCCGTTGGATGAAAAACACTTTTTTTATGTGAAATACCATTATAATGATGAGGTAATTGCAAAAAAAATACCTCAGGAGGATAATTCGATTGTTTTTAGTGAAAATGAATTATTTAAAATAGATGGAAAAAAAGTACCAACGGCAGAACTTGAAATGGTTTTATACTACCGATCAGGCGACGTTTCCAATAAGGTAAATACTTTTACACCGGTATTTCCTCAAAAAGATATTTTGAAGAGTGAAGTTGCCTTGCTTCTTGAAGAATTAGGTGACGTAAGTGTAGCTAAAAAAGAACAGGAAATAATTGCATTTTTAAACGAATTTTATGGTAAGCCCCAGACCGATAATTTGAATAAGTGGCTTGAAGATGAGTTTGAAATCAGAATAGAAAAAGAGATAAACTTTAAATGATGACAACATGAAAAACAAAGTAAATTTAATAGCCATTTTGATCGTTTGCATTGGAGCAATGTCAATGATCGGAAAACAGACTACGCTAAAGGAATTAGCGTCCATTAGTTACAGAGTAATTAAGGTAAACGGAAAAATCATATTTGTTAAAACCAAATCAAATATGAAGCAGGGTGACCTCTACACAGACGGTACCCCAATCAGCTTTCACACCAATGAGTCGCGTGCAGCGATCATTAATAAGCTAAAAGGAAGATGTGTATTGTCACCGGCTAAAAAAGGACAACCTAAAATATTGCCGGCTACCAATAATATTGCCTCCAGATCAGGTGCTTTATTAAATCGAATTGATTTGGAAAATCACTTTACAGGAAAGTATCTGGTTATTGGAAAAATGATGCTGGAAATTGGTGAAAAAGCATTCCCTCAAAATGAAAAGAATTTTTTCTACCTGGTATATAATTACAATGGTGAATTGATTCGAAAAAAGTTAAACTATGATGGGAAAATGTTGATTTTAAATGCTGAAGATATTTTCAAAATTGACAATAAGTCCATTCCTGTTCAAAAAATAGAGATGGCATTGTACTATATGAATAGCGGTACTGCTGAAAAAATTTCAGTATTCAACCCTGTATTCCCTGAACTTAATGATTTAAAAAGTGAGGTAGAGATAATTGTAGGAGAATATTCTGATAAAGACGAAGAAGTTAAAATCAAGGAAGTAACAGCCTATTTAAACGAATTTTACGGAAAACCTCAAAAGGATAATTTAAAGAATTGGCTGGATAGCGAATTTAAATTTTAGTATTGATTCCGGACGCAAAAAATAAATTGTTGATAACAGATAATTTTTTTAGATAGATTTAAGTTCTCAAATGTGATACTTATTTTATCTTTGTCCAATGAAAGAAACAGTACTGATCCTTGATTTTGGCTCGCAATACACTCAATTGATCGCAAGAAGATTGAGAGAATTAAATGTTTATTGTGAAATTCATCCGTGGGATAAAGCCCCCGACTTAAATGAAAGTGTTAAAGGGGTTATCTTTTCCGGAAGCCCTTTTTCTGTAAGAGATGAAAATGCTCCAAAACCAGATGTTGAAAAATACAAAGGAAAAATTCCGTTGTTAGGGGTTTGTTTTGGAGCTCAGTATTTGGCTCAAAATTTTGGAGGTGAAGTATTACCTTCTAAAATCAGAGAGTATGGTCGTGCAAGTTTAAATTTTGTTGACAGTTCTAATCCATTATTAGAAAAAGTTTCAGATCATTCGCAGGTTTGGATGAGTCATGGTGATACCATTAAATCGATTCCTGACAATTTTACTAAAATTTGTAGTACAAAGGATGTTGAATTTGCCGGGTTTAAAATTGAAGGAGAAGAAACTTATGCCATTCAATTTCATCCGGAGGTTTACCACAGTCTGGATGGAAAACAAATCCTTGAAAACTTTATTGCAACCATCTGTAAATGTTCGCAAAGCTGGACACCGGATGCTTTTGTCGATTCTACAGTAGCGGAATTGAAGCAAAAAGTAAACGGAGGAAAAGTAATCATGGGATTATCAGGAGGTGTGGACTCTTCGGTAGCGGCTTACCTGTTAAGTAAAGCGATTGGAGATAATCTGCAATGTATATTTGTAGATAACGGGCTTTTGAGAAAAGATGAATACGCTTCGGTTTTAGAATCTTATAAAGGTTTGGGATTAAATGTAAAAGGAGTAGATGCCAGCAATCGTTTTTATACCGCTTTGGCAGGAGAAACTGATCCTGAGAAAAAAAGAAAGATTATCGGGGGGATGTTTATTGAAGTATTTGATGAGGAATCTCATAAAATAGAAGGAGCTGAGTGGTTAGGACAAGGAACGATATATCCTGATGTAATCGAATCGGTTTCTGCAACCGGAGGCCCTTCAGCAACAATTAAGTCTCACCATAATGTGGGTGGTTTACCTGATTTTATGAAGTTAAAGGTGGTAGAACCACTGAGGCTACTTTTTAAAGATGAGGTCAGAAGAGTAGGGAAATCACTTGGCATCCCTGATGCAATCCTTGGACGTCATCCTTTTCCTGGTCCCGGGCTTGGGATAAGGATATTAGGAGACGTTACACAGGAAAAGGTACGGATTTTGCAAGAGGTTGATCATATATTTATTGATGGACTGAAAAAATGGGGATTATATGATAATGTTTGGCAGGCCGGAGCTATATTATTGCCGGTACAATCAGTAGGAGTGATGGGAGATGAAAGAACATATGAAAATGCTGTTGCTTTGAGAGCAGTGGAGTCTACTGATGGTATGACAGCTGATTGGTGTCATTTACCTTATGAGTTTTTAGCTGAAACATCAAATAAAATCATAAATAGTGTCAAGGGGATTAACAGAGTAACTTACGATATCAGCTCTAAACCTCCTGCTACTATTGAGTGGGAATAAATAAACTTTATATAGATGAAATGACCATAATTTTGGGAATTCCATCTGGCATTTGAAAGAAAATTATATACTGATGAAATACTTATATCTTTTTATTGTCCTGGTGATTAGTTTTGCTGGTAGGTCTCAATCTGAGATCACCACCATTGATGGAAAGAAATATTATGTTCATTATGTAGAGAAAAACCAAACACTTTACAGCATTCATAAGCTTTATAATGTGTCTGTTTCTGCTATTTCAGAGGCCAATACAGGCGCTTCGAATGGCTTGTCAATTGGCGAAAAGCTCTTAATTCCTATCAGTGTTCATAATACTGATGTTTACCAAAATCATGTGATTTCAAAAGGAGAGACGCTTTACGGGATATCAAAGCAATATAAGTGCTCCGTGTCAGAATTAAAAACGATTAATCCTGAATTGGGAGACGGGATACAAATCGGACAGGTCATTAAGGTACCAAGGCTAAATTTAGTGGTTAATAAAGGAGGTTCAGGTGATGCCATCATAACAGATGATAAAGCTCCGGTATCGATTTCGCCAGAACCAAAGTCAGTGGAAAATGGTAAAAGAAGAGTATCATCTTCTGATACTTTGGTTTATCATACCGTTTTGAGTCATGAAACTTTGTACTCAATAGCCAAAAGATATATGGTAACCCCGGATACTATCAGAAAACTAAATAAAATAAAGGTTACAAATATTTCAGCAGGTGATGTTTTATTAGTGCCAGTAAAAAAGGTTAATTATCAAATTTCAAAAAATGAAATAGATACAGAGTTGTCTTACGATCACACCATAGGTAAATCATTTGAGATAGTTAAAAAAAGAACTTATAAAGTCGTTTTATTTTTACCACTGATGTATGCACAGAATAAATCTTCAATGAACAAACCCCTAAAAGTAGGTGAGGTTGAAAAATTGGATTTGGTAACTGCAATTTCAGCCGATTTTTATCATGGTTTTAAACTAGCCGTCGATTCATTGGCAGATGCAGGATTGAATACTGAAATATTTGTTTTCGATACCCAAAGAGATTCAAATACAATCAAAAAAATAATTGCTAACAATGGTTTAAATGATATTGATATGGTTTTTGGACCTTTTTTCCCCGAAGCAATTGACTACGTGGGAAGGTACTGTAAAGCGAATCAAATTCCTATGGTTATACCATTTAACTCTGGTAATAAAGTGCTGTATAATAATCCATATGTTTACAAAACAACAGCTTCCAATATGATCCAGATTGATGGGTTAATTGATTTTGTTGCCAAAGAATACTCTCATTATCATGTAGTGATTACTAAACCAAATTCTGATGGAGATAAGGCACTTTTCGAAAGGGCTAAAGACAGGTATAACAGTGCTCCAAAGAAAAGCAATGTTTACAATTCTAATATTGTTGAGGTTAGTCTGGGCAGCTCAAGTGGGAGAGAGCTTAATTTAAAGCTGAGAAAAGATACCGTTAATGTGGTAATTGTACCTTCAACAGATGTAAAATATGTTACCTCGGTATATATGCGGTTAAATAATGTTTTAAATTCTAATACTTATGCCAGGGACATGAAAATAATTGTTTTTGGGCTCGAAGATTGGAATAAAATTGAAGATATTGATTTAAAGCACAGAATGAGAATGGAGCAGCATTATGCCTCCTACCGTTATCTGGACTATGATTCAGAGCCTGGGTATCGCTTTTTCAATGCTTTCAGGAAAGAATATGGTACTGATCCGGATATTTACGGTGTGCAGGGGTTTGATGTTGGATATTACTTTTTAAGCGCGTTGTATATGTATGGTAAAAACTTTAACAGCTATTTACCTGATCACGATATTGAGCTGATTCAAAACAAATTTAGGTTCTCATCTGTCTCAGAATCAGACGGAAAAGAGAATTCTTCTATTTGTATAGTAAAATATTGCAATTATTCCCTTAAATTTGTTTCTTGGTGATAAACTCAATTTGTAAGTGCTGTTATCTATATAATCGCATTTAAACATTGAGTTTAAATATTAGTTTACTGATAGTAAAGGTGATACTTTTACGCGATTTTGTTTATTGTTATATTCTTAACCCGCTATAAGTAAAAATGTTTTTTTTTAAACGGGATTTAAGGCAACTATTAGCAATAGCCTCCGTTTAGAGATTACCGCAAACTATGTATAGTTTTAATAAACTTTAAATAATGAAGAAAATATTTTTACTCTTTACCGTATTATCGCTAACGGTAGCTCACAACTCATTTTCTCAAAATATTGATATTGTGATGGGAGATGTTGCAATTGGAGGAGATGGATCACATATTGTTTCAAATACCTGTGGAGCTACAATTTATGATTCGGGAGGGACAGGTGCCGGTGGGCCTTATACCAATAATGAATCAGATACATTGATATTATGTCCTGATACGCCTGGTGATATTATGTCCATAATATGGACAATTTTTGATTTAGATCCTACGGATTTAAACCCAAATCCAAATGCTTCTGATGCCGATAATATTACTGTATATAATGCTGATTTTGTAGATCCGGCAAATACATTAGGAACTTATTCTTCAGGACAAATTGGTGTGGGGGATGTATTTACAGCAAATCCGGGATTGAACCCGGCAAACCCTAATGGGTGTTTAACGATTGTATTTCAATCAAATGCAGCGAATACAACAAATCCTGCTCCAAACTATGCTTTTACTGCTTCTTGTTCAACACCATGTGATCCACCATTAGCAGATGGAATGATGTTAAATGCTGATAATGCAGCTGGTGATTCAATTGCAATTTGTGTTGGTGATACAGTTACATTTCAGGATAATGGTTCTACTCCGGCAATGGGATTCAATCTGGTACAATGGATATGGCACTGGTCAGATAATACAGATAATGATACAACAGCGTCAGGAGGTCAGATTCAACATGTTTTTAATGCCCCTGGGGAATACGTAATACAGCTTGAAGTTGTTGATGACAATGGTTGTTCAAATTTAAATGCAACCGACATCAGAGTTTATGTCACTACATACCCCACATTCGATCCGTTCCCGAACGATACCACATTGTGCGTTGGCGAACAGGTAGTCTTTAATGCATTCCCGGATGCTTATGAGGTGTTATGGAGTGGATTCCCGTTAAGTGTTCAGGATGATGATAACTGTATGGAAGATAATGTAGGGGCTATTGTACAAACCCCAATGTTAATTACCGGATACGATCCAAATATAGCACTTGATAATGCCAACCCTGATGTTTTAAGTATTTGTGTTGATATTGAACATTCATTTATAGGAGACTTTGTTTTACAGGTACAATGTCCAACCGGACAAATTATGACACTTCACCAACAAGGTGGTGGAGGTGTTAACCTTGGAGACCCTGAGCAGGGAGGTATTGATTGTACTGATTTAACAACTTTCGGAACCCCATGGTCTTACTGTTTTGAAGCTACAGCAGCTGAAACATGGGTTGATGCAGTTGCCAATGGTAATACTGTACCAAATGCAACCGGAGGAAACTCAATACCTGCAGGTAATTATTTACCAGTTGATCCATTAGGATTTGCTGCACTTGATGGTTGTCCGATTAATGGGCAGTGGAACTTATTATTTACTGACCTTTGGGGTGGTGATGACGGATCTATTCCAGGATGGTCAATCAATTTTGACCCTGCTTTAAACCCGCCTGTTACACAGTTCCAACCAGATATCGGAACAGGAGCTGATTCCTCATTTTGGGATTTAACAGACCCTAATATTATTGCAAATACACCTGATTTGAATTCTATTACTGTAGAAGCAGTAACAGGAGGAGTATTCCAATATAATTATACAGTAGTAAATAGCTTTGGATGTGCTTTTGATTCCACAGTTACGGTAACTGTAGATTCTAATATGTTCGTAAGTGCTGGTCCTGATACTACGGTTTGCTTTGGTGTACCTGTAAATATTGGTCCTGGTTCCGCGAATGGTGGCTCAACCTGTGATTATACTTTGGTATTGGCAGATTCATGGGGTGACGGATGGAACGGTAATAGCATTGATATCACAACCAGTGCTGGTACAACAAACTATACTGGTCCTGCAACGGATTCTGTGACAATTAATGTTCCTGTCACTCATGGTGAGACTATAACAATACAATTTAATAGTGTTGGAGGTTTTAGTGCCAGTCAGTGTTCAATTTTTATGTATGCTGGTGATGGTACACTTGTTTATTCTGATGGTACCAACGGAACTACTCCAACGCCTCTGCCACAAAATGTAGTGGTTGATTGTTTCCTTGGGTATGTTTTCGACTGGACACCAACAACGAATCTTACATTACCTTCAGATGTTAACCCATCAGTTAACCCGACCACGCAAACCACATATACTCTGACCACCCATCCGGTCGGTCATCCGGATTGTATTGTTCAGGATAGTGTAGTAGTAAGTGTAAGTGTATTTATTGACCCGGGAACTGACAGTACTGTTACTTTCTGTAAAGAGGGGGTAACCGAAGATTTATTTAATTACCTTGGAGGTACGCCAATGACAACCGGAGACTGGTTTGATCCTAATGGAGATCCGATCAATATGCCAATTGACCCAGCAGTAGCTATAGATGGTGCTTATGAATATATGATTGATAGTTCAGGTTGTACACGTTCGGCATTTGTTGATGTAACAATAATAGAAGTTGTACTGACACCTGTGATCACTAATGCAACGTGTCATACCATTTGTGATGGTCAGATACAGGTCAATGCTACTAATGCGGTAACCTATTCTGCAGATAATGGTGTAACGTTCCAGCCAGGTGATATATTTACCGGGTTATGTGACGGAGATTATGATATTGTGGCACAATCTGCAATGGTATCTAACGGAACAGTCTGTTCAGCTGATACTTTATTAACGGTGACAGAGCCACCGGCAATCGACATTACTAATATTTCTCCGGCGGATACATTGTGTTTAGGAGAATCATCCAGTATTACAGTTCAGAGTATAGGAGGTTCGAATGGAATTTATGACTATGCCTGGGATAATGGAATTATTGCTAACAGCCAAATGGTAACACATTCTCCACCGCAATCAACTACAGTTTGTGTGGTTGTGTCTGATGCAGATTGTCCTTTATCACCAACTGCTGACTCGTGTATGACATTAACTATACCTGCAGCAATTGAAGTTGAAGTGCCTGAGTTCTTTGATGGTTGTTATCCACTTGGATTCACATTAGAGAATACCAGCTCAAGTCTTGATAATGTTACAGCATTGAATCCTCGTGATGATGTGGAAACGGCAACATGGACGTTTACTGATGGAGTGACTTATGTAACAAATGGTAATGAATCGGTTTCTCATGATATTCCTGAGCATGGAGATTATGGTGTAACCTTAACCGTTGTTTCTGAACAAGGATGTGAGTTCTCTCAGACTTATCCTGTAGGTTCTATTCTGGTACATAATCATCCTGATGCTGCATTTAATTTTACACCTGGGACTTTAGATATTTTCAATACAACTGCTCAGTTTTATGACTTGTCTGAAGGAAACCCGGCAATTAAAACATGGAACTGGACATTTGCCGGAGGTGCGACACCTTCTTCTTCAAATGAATCTGATCCTATTGTGAAATATCCTGAGGGTATTCCGGGTACTTTTAATGTTGATTTAGTAGTGACTAATACTTTTGACTGTGTGGATGAGGTAAGTAATACAATCACCATTTTAAACGAGATCAATATCTTTGCGCCAAATGTCTTTACACCTGACGGAGATGAATTTAATAATTCATGGAGAGTTTACATTTCAGGAATTGATGTTTATGATTTCCACCTGGTCATATTTAACAGATGGGGAGAAAAAGTTTTCGAATCGTTTGACTCTAATGCAGAATGGAACGGAACTTTTGGTAATACAGGAGATGTTGTTATCGAAGGAAGTTATGTATGGATCATTGAAGCAAAAGATATCAAGAATGATAACAGATATGAGTTCAATGGTACAATATCGATCTTAAAATAATCTAAAAATTATAAAAATAAAAAAAGGAGGATTTATCCTCCTTTTTTTATTTTTGCACCTATGGAAAAGTGGATAGGTAATCGTGTGAGCTATGAAGATACGCCACGACAATGTACAATTGTTATTCAACCAAAACGTAGCCGTTGGAAAGAAGCCATATTACTGGCCTGGCTATTGGGGTTTACATTTGTTGGCTTTTACATGATCTATATGTTGGTATGGGGAATTGATTATATTGATAATTCGTTAATAGAAGGAGACCCGACTGAGATTAAGCGAAATCAAAAAATCTATTTTGCGGTGGTGATCGCTTTTTGGGCTTATTTTGAGTATAAGGTGGTTAAAGGATTTCTTTGGCTGATTGGCGGTCGTGAATTAGTTAAAATTACCAAAGATGAAATGACAATTAAGAATAGTTTTTTTGGTTATGGTAAGGCTACACGTCACTTCACTGAAAATATTAAAAATATTGACTTGGTAAAACATAAAACCTTTTCCTTTGGTTTCGATTACGAAAATGCATTTTGGCGTCAGGGTACAGATAGCATAGTATTTAACTCCGGTTCAAAAACAGTTGGCTTTGCAAAAAAGATCGAAGAAAAAAATGCAAATCTATTAATGCGTTTGATAAAAGATCGAATTAAAAAGCTGAGAAAAAAATAATTTAACGCAATTTCCCTTTTTTTTGAAGAATTTAACAACCCAATGTTACTTTCTTACGTTTGTGTATATATGTCATCCCTGTTTACTAATATTTAGACAATGACATAATGAAGAAAATTTTTTTGTTCGTTGCATTTTTTTCGGTAACAATGGCCCACGCCCAAGGCGGCGTTACAATCCCCCTAAATGGTTATACCACATTGCAGACATGCCAGGAAACTGTATTTGATACAGGTGGCGGTGGTGCAGGTGGTCCATATGGTATTAATGAAACAGATACCATCACACTATGTCCCAATAACCCTGGTGACCTGATGTCAATAGTTTGGAGTATTTTCTCACTGGACCCGACCGATAATATTCCTGGTCCGGGCTCTGATGCGGATAATATAACAGTATATAATGCTGATTTTGTTGACCCGGCCAATACACTGGGAACATATACAGCCGGAGGGATTACTGTTGGTGATGTGTTTACAGCCAATACGTCTGTAAATCCGGCTAACGTTAACGGCTGTTTGACTATTGTTTTTGAGTCCAACTCTTCTCCTATTGTTGGAGATTGGGCGTTTACAGCTTCATGTACCACACCATGTGATCATCCGGTTGCCAATGGGATTATCTTAAATGCGGATAATGCCATGGGCGATTCTATTGCAGTATGTGTTGATGAAATTGTAAGTTTTCAGGATGGCGGATCTGTTGCCGGGGCAAGCTTTAATCTCGTGGAATGGGTTTGGCATTGGTCAGACGGAAGTGACAATGATACTTTAGCAACAGGAGGAGTGGTAAACCATTCCTATTCTGTGCCAGGTGAATATATTATACAGTTAGAAGTGATTGATGATAACGGTTGTTCGAATTTAAATGCAACCGATATCAGGGTTTTTGTAAATACCCTCCCTACGTGGGATCCTTTCCCTGCCGATACCACATTATGTGTTGGTGAGCAGGTTGTACTTGAGGCTTTTCCTGATGCTTATGAAGTGTTGTGGAGTGGTTTTGGCTTAAGTGTTCAGGATGATGACAACTGTATGGAAGATAATATTGGTGCGATAACACAAACACCAATGTTAATTACAGGCTACGATCCTAATATATCCCTTGATAATGCTAATCCTGATATTTTGAGTATCTGTGTGGATATTGAGCATTCATTTATAGGAGATTTTGTTTTACAGGTACAATGTCCAACCGGACAAATTATGACATTGCATCAGCAAGGTGGTGGAGGTGCAAATTTAGGGGTGCCTGAGCAGGGAACAATTGACTGTGCTAACCTGTCTACTTTTGGAATTCCTTGGTCGTATTGTTTTGAAGCTTCAGCAACAGAGACTTGGGTAGATGCTGTAAATAATGGTAATACAGTTCCAAACGCAACCGGTGGAAATTCAATTCCTGCTGGCAGTTATTTGCCAGTTGACCCCTTGGGGTTCGGCGCCCTGGATGGTTGTCCGATTAACGGACAATGGAACTTATTGTTTACAGACTTATGGGCCGCAGATGATGGTTCTATTCCGGGTTGGTCAATAAATTTTGACCCTTCTCTAAATCCTCCTGTAACAGAATTTCAACCTGATATTGGAGCAGGATCTGATTCATCTTTTTGGGATTTAACAGATCCTAATATTATTGCAAATACCCCCGACCTGAATGAAATAACTGTAGAAGCTGTAACAGGAGGAGTATTTGTATATGATTATACTTTAATTAATGATTTTGGCTGTACTTTCGACTCCAGCGTAACAATTACTGTTGAAGACAATTTATTTATTGATGCAGGTCCTGATACCAGTGTATGTTTTGGAGAGTCAGTTGTGATAGGCCCGGGTTCAGCCAACAGTGGTGCTACATGTAATTATACTTTATTATTGGCGGATTCTTTTGGTGACGGATGGAATGGAAACTCAATGAGTATTACAACCAGTGCCGGGACAACAACCTATAACGGACCTGCCGTTGATTCAATATGGATTAATGTACCTGTAACGCATGGAGAAACCATTACAATACAATTTTTAGGAGGTGGTGCATTCCAAAGTGAATGTTCAATATTCCTATTTTCAGGAGACGGCACTCAGGTTTACTCTGACGGAGTTGGATTTGCTACACCTACTATTTTACCTCAAACTGTTGTTGTTGATTGCTACTTAGGGTATGTGTTTAGCTGGACACCGACAACAAATGTGACATTGCCTACCGACGTAAACCCAACAGTAACTCCAAATGGACAAACCACATATACTTTAACAACACATCCGATCGGACATCCGGACTGTACCGTCGAAGATAGTATGGTGGTAAGTGTAAGTGTATTTATTGATCCTGGAACGGATAGTATTGTTACATTTTGTAAGGAAGGTACACCGGAAGACTTATTCAATTATATTGGTGGAACACCTATGACAACAGGAAACTGGTTCGATCCTAACGGCGATCCGGTCACAATGCCAATAGATCTCTCCGTGGCTATTGATGGTTCCTATGAATACAGAATTGACAGTACCGACTGTTCTCAGTCGGCGTTTGTAGAAGTAACTATAATTGAAGTTGTATTGACACCAGTTGTGACAAATGCAAGCTGTCATACTATTTGTGACGGACAAATTGAAGTCAATGCCACCAATGGAATATCTTTTTCTTCTGATAATGGAGCAACGTTCCAGCCCGGTAATATGTTTACAGGACTATGTGATGATACATATAATATAGTTGTTCAATCTGCAACAGTTTCTAATGGAACAGTTTGTTCTGCTGATACAATACTAACAGTAACTGAGCCACCAGCGATTGATGTCATTGATATTTCTCCTGCAGATACATTATGCTTAGGGGAATCATCTACTATTATAGTTCAGGGGATAGGAGGATCGAATGGTAATTATGCTTATGCCTGGGATAATGGTATAGCTGATAATAATCAGCAGGTGACTCATTCACCTACGCAGTCTGTCACAGTTTGTGTAGTGGTTTCAGATGCAGATTGTCCGTTGTCGCCAACTGCTGATTCATGTATGACATTAACTATACCGGCGGAAATTATAGTTGAGATACCAGAGTTTTTCGACGGTTGTTATCCATTAGGCTTTGTACTTGAAAATACCAGTTCGAGTATTGATAATGTTACACCTTTAAACCCTCAGGATGATGTAGAAACGGCAACATGGGAATTTACTGATGGCGTAACTTATGAAACGAATAATAACCAGAGTGTTTCACATGAAATAGAAGCACCGGGAGACTATGGTGTGACATTAACTGTTGTTTCCGAGCAAGGTTGTGAATTTGAAGAGATATATCCGGTTAGTTCTATTGTTGTACATGATCATCCTGACGCGGCATTTAATTTTACACCTGATAGACTGAATATTTTCAATACAACTGCTCAGTTTTACGATTTATCAAAAGGAAATCCAGCGATTAAAACATGGAACTGGACATTCCCGGGTGGTGCAACCCCATCTGCCTCTAACGAATCAGATCCTGTAGTCACATATCCTGAAGGTATTCCAGGTACCTTTCCGGTTAATCTTGTAGTCACTAATACACACGATTGTGTTGATGAGGTGAGTGGAACAATTGAAATTGACAATGACATTAATATTTTTGCACCAAACGTATTTACGCCTGATAATGATGATTTCAACAATACCTGGCGGGTTTATATTTCGGGAATAGATATTTATCAATTTCATCTGATCATATACAACAGATGGGGAGAAATAGTCTTCGAATCATTTGATCCGGAAGCGGAATGGGATGGTACTTATGGTAATGGCGGTACAGCAATAATGGATGGTGTTTATCCGTGGGTTATTGAAACCAAGGATAGCAGGTATGATCAGATCTATGAATTTAAAGGTTCAATTACTATTGTGAAGTAGAAGTGATCAGGATATGCTTTTGAAACTTTAAATTACCGGATGAGCGCCCATAATATAAAAAAACCAAGGGTCAAACTCAGTAAAATATTTAAAGTACCGAAAAGGATCAGATTTTCTTTAAACAAAGTAACAGTCTCCAAACCAAAGGTTGAAAATGTTGAAAAACCACCACAAAAGCCTATAATAAGAAAATATCGGGTAAAATTGCTGGTAATGGATTTATCTTTTAACGTGTAAATTATCAAGCCGAGTGTTAAGCAGGCAATGGCATTAACAATTAATGTGCCCAGTGGAAATTTTGTCTCAAAAATAACATGTGTTAATTTGGTTAGTAAAAAACGAACCAGGCTGCCTAAGCCTCCCCCCAGAAAGATGAGTAAACCCAAATTAAGCATGTTCATATTTGATCTTATTTAACATTTTATAGGTTACAAATCCTATTAACAGACCAAGCATTGCACCTCCTATTATATCAAGTGGATAATGTACTCCAAGATATATTCTGCTATAAGCGATTAACCCTGCCCATAAGTATAACAACCACCATTTTTTAGAAAACTGCATAAATAAAAGGTGTAAAAACGTTGATATTGCAAAAAAGTTAGCCGCATGAGATGAAACAAAACCATATTGCCCTCCTCTGTATTCCTCGTTTTTAAATGGATTAATTACGGTTTCAACTAAATGACCAATATCGAGATTATGAGTAGGTCTGTACCTTTGAAAAACATCCTTAAAAGCCATTACCGAGAGCCTGTCTGCTAACAGTATGCATAGTACAATACCAACAACAGTAATGAGCACAAATTTCAATTTTCCCTTTTTATAAGCATAGTATAGAAAAAACAGAAATAAGGGAATCCATGGAATAATTGTACTGACATACCACATTACACTATCCATAAAAGGAGTGTGGTGGGAATTAAGAGCAAGAAATACTTCCTGGTCTAACTTCTCGATTGCTTCTAGCATAAATGATGATTTCGGTTTTACTAAAGTAATATTATAGAATTAAAAATGACAGATTAATTCTGAATTAATACAGTTTAATAAGTGCTGCCACCTGAATTTATAGAATGAAGTTTTTAGTGCTATATTTGTAGCTTATCTTAAACCTGATTATGAAGAATTTTTTACTACTTATTAATTCTGTATTTTTTTTAAGCATAATTCATGCACAAACCGGAACAGTAAGAGGGTTTGTACAAAGTGATGAGGACGGAAATGCTATCCCATTTGTTAAGGTTTATGTAAAAGGAGCAGAACTAGGTGCTAATACAGACTTTAACGGGTTTTATTCAATTCCAAAAATACCGGCAGGTACTTATACCTTAACTGCAACACATGTTGAACATCTGGAGTTTTCTAAAAAGATCACAATAAAAAATGGAGAAATTCTCTCCTTAAATATTGAATTGGAAAAGGGAAAAGTACTGGATATAATTGATGTGACTGCTGATGGTGGCGGAAGTGAAACAGAAGTGCAAACTTCAGTGATTAAGATTACTCAAAAAGACATTTTAAGAGTTCCTACTACTGGTGGGGAGGCAGATATTGCCACATATTTTCAAACGGTACCAGGAGTTGTAACCACTGGTGATCAAGGGGGGCAGGTGTACGTGCGTGGAGGGACACCAATCCAAAATAAAATTCTTCTGGATGGAATGACAATTTACAATCCGTTTCACTCAATTGGTTTCTTTTCCGTGTTCGAAACTGATCTAATCAGGTCTGCTGATATTTATACCGGAGGATTCAATGCAAAGTATGGTGGAAGAATTTCTTCAGTAATGGATATTAAGTACAGAGATGGTAACCGAAAAAGACTCTCAGGATTGGTAGGTGCTTCTCCTTTTACGTCTAAATTATTGTTAGAAGGGCCATTAGGAAAAAGTAATGATGCCTCTTTTATTATATCTTCGAAGATATCTTTGCTGGACGAAACATCAAGATTCTTATATCCTTATGTTAATGATGGTGATGGACTACCATTTAATTTTAGAGATATTTATGCAAAAGCATCATTTGGAGGTAGTGGTAGTAGTCAGTTTAACGTATTTGGTTTTGCATTTGACGATCAGGTGAACTATCAGGCATTAAATGACCTTAACTGGAAGAGTTATGGTGGTGGGGCTAATTTCGCCTTTGTACCACAGGCATCTCAATTATACCTGAAAGGACGTATCAACTATTCACAATACGACATTGAATTGGTGGAAGAGGATTTACCGGATAGAAGATCAGGCATAAAAGGGTTTGAGATGGCTTTTGATTTTACTTATTACCTTGAGGGAAAAAGTCAGTTGGATTATGGATTTGCGTTTAACTACTTTTCAACAGACTATGTTACATTTAATAGTGAAAACAGGTTGATTCAAAACAGAAATAATCAACCTGAGTCAGGTTTATACTTTAGCTATAAAAAAGTAGCCGGAAGATTAGTGATAGAGCCAAGTATGCGTTTGCAAATTTATCCACAAGTCGGTATCGTTTCACCGGAACCGAGACTTGGGGGAAAATTCAATTTAACTGAAGATTGGCGGATTAAATTTGCAGGAGGATATTTTACACAGAATTATACCAGTACTACCTCCGATCGTGATGTAGTTAACTTATTTTATGGTTTTTTAACCGCACCTGACAACATCCCCGAAGACTTTACTAACTCAGCAGGAGAAGTAACTGAGATCAGAAATGGGTTGCAAAAAGCCTATCATATTATTGGAGGTACTGAATATGACATTAGTAAAAAAATAGCATTAAATGTTGAAGGTTACTACAAATGGTTTACTCAGCTGACTAATATTAATCCGAATAAAATATTTGAAGACAATCAGGCCAATAAAAATGAAAGTGATATTTATAAAAAAGATTTCATTGTTGAAAACGGAGAAGCATTTGGGGTAGATGTGGTATTAAAGTACACCACTAAAAAGTTTTATTTGTGGACAGCTTATTCATTAGGTAAAGTGACACGTTGGAATGGATTTGATACTTATTTTCCGGTATTTGACAGAAGACATAATTTAAATATCATTTCCACTTATTCGTTTGGAGAAGATAATTCATGGGAGGCCAGTGTAAGATGGAATCTTGGTTCCGGGCTACCGTTTAAGAAAACAACTGGTGTTGGAGAAATTACAACAATAAATACTATTGGTGAAGATTATGTTAGTGCAAATAATTCTGATTTAACCTTGTTATATGAAGATTTGAATACAGGAAGATTGCCAACATACCACAGGTTAGATTTGAATGTTAAAAAAACAATTAAGTCGAAAAGGAATAAGTTCATGAGTTGGGAAATCATTGGAGGTGTAACCAATGCATATAGTCAACAAAATATCTTTTATATCAACAGGGTAACAGCTGAAAAAGTTTACCAACTGCCTATAATGCCGAGTATTGCACTATCCTGGCGTTTTTAAACTTCGGCCCGAAACTTGTAACTAATGTTTGATAAATAGTTACAATTTAAGATGATTAGAACCTTATTTATTTTTATATCAATAAGCTTTTTAAATGGCTCTTTTGCTGCAGATACCGTTATGGGGGAGAGTGATTTGGAAATAGATTTCCTGAAAAACAGAAGAAGAAAACATCCGGTTGGTGTTAATGTTGGTGTGCTTGGTATAACAGGTTGGGGAAATGTATCGGCTGATGTTTTTATAAAATCAAAACTAAATATAGAAGGTGGTTTCGGAATTAATGCGTCCGGTGAAACACCAATAGCCTATTTTGCCGGGGTAAAATATCATGCTTTGGCCAAAACGCCATCTAATATTACACCATATTTTGGAGTATGTAACTCATTCTTTATAAATGATGGTCAGTTCCATCAGCATAACCTGTATTTTCCTATAGGAATTCATAAAATTAAGCGTAACAGGTTTACCTGGGCTCTCGAACTGGCATATCAGTTTAATCAGTATACCGACAGGAATATATGGGGCGGTTTTAAAATAGGCTACAGAATCTTATAATTTTTTATTTAGTATCTTTAGTTGAAAAATGAACGAATTGCAATTAGAGTTGTATTAGAATAAAAAATAGCATGAAGTACGTTGTAATCATATTGATTTTCTTTACCGGAACTAACTTGTTTTCGCAGAACGATAAAGTGGTTAACGAGTTTAAAGCAGCACTTCTTTCAAATGACTTTAATAAGCAAAAAGTGTTAGCGCCAAAAGTAAAGGTAAATTACTCTGCCGCACTCTACGAATATTATAAATTGTCGTTTGAAGGACTTCCGGCAAATGCAATTTTAGTGACCAACTCCACTGACGATACCTTTCCGCTAAAAATTCTTCAACTCACACAATCGATACGAAAAGATGTCGAAATACTAAATATGTCGTTTCTTGATGATCAGACATATGTTGACAGAATAAATAAGAAGTATAAATTGAAGTTAAAGACAGGAGACCGATCAAAAAATATGAAAATATTATTGTCTGCGCCAAACCAAAGAGTTTTTGTGAGTACAACGGTTTCTAATCAGTATTGGTCTGGATCAGATCAGTATCTGATAGGACTGACAATTGGAAAGTACATTTCGGATCCTCAGAAAATACTGGAAGCTTTTTATCTGAAATTTCAGAATTCTAAGCTTAACCAGCTTAAATGGAATGACAATGAGAAGAAAGTTTTCAGAAATTTGCTTCCACCGTTGTTAACTCTTTACAAGTATAAGGCAGGAACCAACCGGGAGAAACTAAAAGCAGTAATAATATCACTAGGAAAAAAAGTAAATCAGGAAAAGCAAGTAAATATAATACTGGATAAATATGATTAGCTAAGCTAAATGCGGTTATTTAGAAAGAACTATGAAACATATACGGATGAAGAATTAATGCTGCTTTTTCAGAAAGGAGACAGGAGATCGTTTGAGCAAATTTATGCAAGATATAGTGATAATTTGGTCAACTTTTTTTACAAAAAATTATGGCAGGACAGGGAAAAGGCAGAAGACAGAGCTCAGGATATATTTAGTAAAATAATACAAAACCCGAAGTCATTTGACGCCTCAAAAAACTTTAAAACCTGGGTGTTTACCATAGCTTTTAACATGTGTAAAAATGAGTATAAAAGCCACGAGGTCAGGAAACATGCTAATCATGAAATTTCCGATCATTACGAAGGGAAAGATTTAAATGATTTGGGAGACAGGCAACTGGACAAATTGAATTTTAAAGAAAGACTAAAAATAGAATTAGAACAATTAAAAGAAAAACATAGAGAAGTATTTATTCTGAGACACGAACAAGGTTTGTCAATGAAGGAAATAGCAGATGTATTGGAAATAAATGAGGGTACTGTGAAATCGCGACTACACTATACAACAAAATATCTGGCGGAAAAATTAGAGGAATTTAAAACAATAATTTCTGAATAGAATGGATTTAGAAGCAATAATAAAGGAAAAGGATTTTATTGAATTGACGGTTCAGGAACGTGAATTGGTTGGGGAAATTGCTTCAAATGAAGAAGAGTATAATACATTAAAATCTTTTTTATTAGCTACAGAAAGCGCCATTGCAGAGGATAAAATTGTAGCGAGTGATGCCATGCGTCAACATGTTATGGATGAGCTTTATGCGCCTGTAAGTTCAAAAAAAACTTGGTTCAGTTCTTTTTTTTCTTTTTTGTTTCCTGAAAATACTCCTGTATTCAGATACCCTGCCTTTCAGTTAAGTCTTATCGTACTACTGTTTTTTGGATTCTTTTTTATGATGGATAATCCGTTTAAAAATGAAGAATTGGCTTTAAATGATAAGGTAGTAGAACAAACGGATGAAAAAGTTAGACCTGTTGAAGAGAAAGTAAAGGATGAAAAGGTGGCCGAAAACGAAATGGAGAAGATACCTGTTGAGGATGAAGCAATAACAGACGATATTTTGGAACCACTGGCTGAAAGTATTGTAGTTGAAGATGATATAATGGAGGTGCAGGTTATGGAAGATTTGGCAGATGCAGATATTAGTATGGATGTTGAAGCTGAAGTAGAAGAAGAAATAATTAATGAAAGGTTTATGGCAGATGAAGCAGTACCAACCGTTGCATCACCCGAAATAACAAATTATACCAATACTAACTCAGCATTCCTGAATGAGGTTGATTTTGCGCCTGCAACCGCAACAGAATTAAATACTGATTTAGAAAATATTACAGTTACAATTGATGAGAACAGTAAAAAATTAAAGGATAAGTTAAGTGAAGAAGCTGAGCAAATAGAAGAGGTTAATGAGACCGAAAAATATGGGAAAAATGATGATGTTGTTGTTGCTAAAGAAAGCTTTAAACAAAAAAGAGAGGAAAATAAAGTAGTAGCAATTAATGCATCAAAAAAGGCACCTGTATTCGATTATGCCTATAGGATACTTAAAATAACCATTAAACAATCGAGTGAACTTAACGATTTGTTTTACGAAGTGAAGTAGTTATAACTGAAAGTAGGTTATCCAAATTTAGATTTGTACAGGCTCTTTAACTCAGAAATACGCTCCCGCTTACCTTTGTTTCTACTGTGCTGAGCTGATTTTGTATAATATCGGTGAATGTTTTCCAGGTAATTAATCTGAATTTTAAGCCATCCTTCTTCTGATAGGTATATCCCAAAGTTTTGTCGTTCTTCAAACAAATGATTGGCAATATCATGATAATCTTTTCTACCCAAATAATCTAAATCTGCATCACACATAATCTTACCACAAATGCCAAGTGGTTCTGCAGTTTCAATAGTTGTTAAAATAATCCGTTCAACCATTCGAATATCATCTTTCGAATAGCCATATTGAGGGGCAATTAACTTGAACATATTAACTGCAATGTGCTCATTGTCGTCATATTGCTGAATAAAACCCGCATCATGAAATAAAGCAGCTGTTCTGGTAAGGTATAATTCATGATCACTCAAATTTTCAAGCTTACCATATTTAATAACTGCCTTTTCTACATTGAGTGTGTGCCTGAGTGAATGATAAACCAATTTTGAATCGAGGTTCTTTTCCAGTTTTCCAACAATGTACTTTCGCAGCCCTTCAAAGTCAAAATATTTTCCGTTTTCATTTTGTTTGTTGGATGCAAAAGGTGCATGATATGATATCAAATGCTTAAGTTTTGAAATAACAACCTCCTTGTTGAAGGGCTTTGGTAGAAATTCAAGATCAGTTCTGTTAGCCTTAACCATTTCTATTTTTGTTTTACTACCGGTTAAAACAGTAATACAATTCGTATTTCTCTTAATCTTTGCTAAGTACTCAGATTGATCTGTCCTGTCAATGGATAAAAATAAAATTTCAATATTGTTTTGGACCAATATTTCGTCCGTATCTGTTTCAGATAAAGCTTTGAAAACATTGTATTTCAACGGATCAAAAAAACGGGATAGCTGATCGGTTTCCCGGATGTCGTGGTTGAAAATTAATATGTTTATCAAAGGGTTACTCATTCAGAATTTAATAGAACCAATCATAATTGAGTGCCTTGGTTGACTTCTTGGCACGCTTATGACCTTCAAGTTGTATGGCTTCAATTTCGTCTTTTATAATTTCATCAATCTTCTTGTACTTTTCAATTTTTATTCCGGTATCTATAAATTGAGGTTCAATATTGATATCATTTTTATCTTTTGGCTGAAGTCCAACATAATCCATTGACCAGTCATCATCATATTCTCCTTTACTTTTAAAAAAGTATACAAAACCGGTATCATTTTTAAGAACAACTTCATGTTTTTCAATAAACAGCATACTGTCCTTTTCAGGATTGAAGTCCTGATCGTATAACAAAGATTCAACAATAGTTTGCTGATTTTTGTATTCTGCCGGAAATAAATCGAGACGATCAATTTGCTCAAGCTCCTGATACAGGAAGTTACGGTTAATTAAGTCCGCGGCTAAATATGACCAAACTGTGTCTTCAACAGCAATTCCATGTTTGATTTTCTGAATATTAATTAAGGTTTGAACCTCAAAGTCCTGCACTTTACCCAATTTACTGAAGTACTCTTGTACAGCTGATTTTTTATAAAAAGGAAACAGTAAATTACTATAACTCACCAGTAGGGAATTTCCTTGATTTTTATACGAAGAGTAACTGTATCTGCTGCTTTTTTTACTTTGTGCAGATTGTTCCTGGCTGATTTGGCTTTTCAACTCAATTTTGGCCTCTCTCAGAATCTGCTTATAGTTCTTTTTATATTTTTGTCTCTTAATCTTATCCTCTGAAACCATCATTGAAAGTAAGCTGTAAGTCGGTGTTTTGTACTGAGAAATAAAAGTATAATTTAATAACTCCGGAAACACTTCATTGGCCAGTTCAAGAGAATCAAAGAAAGGCGCATAAATGGCATATGTACCCCACGACCGGCTGGATAGTGGAATGTCCTGATCGAGTAAATCGAGGAACAATTCACATGATTTTTTTGTGCTTTGATTGGCTAATGCTTCTAAAATTGCCAGTTGATACATAGCTGTATCCTCAACTTGTGGGTACAAATTGATTAAGAAGTCAGAAACACCCCGGTGATCAATTTTACCCAAATCGGCGATCATTTGTTTTTTTATTTCTATTTGTTTGTCCGTAAACGGATAGGAGAGAATCACCTTTTTCATGCTCTCAAAGTCATTCTTATCGAATTTAATGTGACTTTTTACCGATTGCAAAGCCTGTTCCTTAGTCAGGCTGTCTTCACTATAAATATTTTTGAGAAATATTTCTGATTTATCATCAAAAACAGGTTGTCCAACTAAGGTGTCAAGCGGGGTAAAAGAATTGAAAAAGGTTGATACAAATTCGCTTGGAGGGTTGAGTGTATCAATATTTGCGCGAATTGTATACAGTAAACCATGCTTAAGTATTTCTTTAACCATTATTACCCTGCTGCTGTTAGTATCGGCAAATTCTATATTAAGGGTATAAATATCATTGTTTTTAAACTGTTCTTTTTTTCTTAAAATAAGGCTATTCTTTCTTTGAATATATTTTATTTCATCACTCCACAATGAATCAATATTTTCATACTCGGCGTAATTGTGATACTTGTAAGCTTCAACATAAACCCGCTCAAAATTTTCGGAATAATAAATCCTTGAATCGGAGCTGCTCTTAAACGACAGGTCCTCTTTTTTCTTACTTTGATTCTCCATTTTTAGCTTGTAGGCTTTTTCATATAAATCTGCATATTTTGTTGGATAGATATAGTTAGATTTTACTGTAAACAGCAGAGTGGAATCCGTTTTTGAATCAAAAGGAAAATTATATTTAAAGCTGTTAACCTTAAAGCTGTTTAAGAACAGGTTATCAGTTTTCTTTTCTTTTGAAACTGATGAAATCAGATAGTAATAGCTACCGTTTATAATGATTTTGAGTTCGATATGCTCATCCTTTGCGTTAACAGCATGAGCAATTATTGTAGGATATGATTGAGAGCTTTGTATTTCACTGTCAACCGAATCAATATCCAGTTCTTCAAAAAACTTCTCAACTAATCTGTTTAATTCGTAATTGTCCTGCTCTATAAACGAAAAATCATGTAAACTGGCACGTTTGAGAAAGTAAAATGAACCATCTTTTGGGTCAAAAGCTTCCATTTCCTGATGTCCGTATAATGATGTGATATGGGTATTGTTTTTTATATGATAATACGCTGGAGTTTTGATTGAAAAATCATTTTTTAGAGAGGTTACAGTCGTCCATTTTTTCGATTCAAGAGGAGTAAGTTTTATTGAGTCAAAAAAGCCCTGTCCCTGATCCTTTACAAACTCATTTTTTCCCCCCATTTTAAAAATGAAAATATTTAAAGGTGTAAAAAAGATCTGATAACGTTGGTAGTTCCCATTGGCGGATTGATTAATGATATCGAGCCCGTCGAAACCACTTTTTGTAATTTTTGTCTTTTCAACAATATCACCAGGAATGCTTTCAAATAACAGACTGTCCACTTTCAGAAAATAATCATCTTGATTTATTTTTGTAAAATAGCTATAGGTACTGATTTGCTTGATCGAAAAATAAGATCCATTGGTCAGTTCTGGCGAAAAAAACTGTCTTTGGTTATTGGCATATGATGGTGTTTCATACATGGTACCAGGAACACTAACGGTAAACAAATCCGATTTAAACTGATGGTCATATGAAATTGAGGTTGTTTTCAGGTCAAAGGCTTCCTTTGTTGCTTTAGCCTTATCAGTAATAGTAGTCGACATTGGTTCAACAGTATAACCTTTGTCTTTTAGCATTTGAATGACGCCGTATTCTCCTCCTAAATGTGCAGCACCTATCCCAATAAACAAGCTGATATCTTCAACTTGGATAAAAGAATCGATTTTTACAGCCATAATATCATTACGGACTTCCAGCATATATTTGATAAAATTGTCGGAATTAATCTGACTATGCAAAGAATCTAAAAACATGATGTCTTTATTTCGATAAGCCTCCTCAATTAAAGAACGAGCATTTTTTTCTTCAGTAAGTTCTTCGAACCAGGCCTCTTTTTCCTTCTTTTTTGGATCAGGCATATCTCCCAATTTGCTCAGGTCGGTTGTTTCTGTAAAATTTTCAAGGCTGTATACCGGCTTTTTATTTTTCATACCGGTTTGGTATATAAATAAATCCAAAAAGGTTTCCTCTTCAAAATCGGCCTTACTTTTATTCTCGCGATACAACATCCAGTTACTCAAATAGTGGTCTCCTGAAAGTGCACTCCCCAGTTTTTTATTATCAATAGTATTTAATTTGAAGGCTTCCTGATAAAAACCTTTATAGGTTTGGAATTGAAATCCGTATTTTCCAAGGTAGTCACTGGCATGAGTGGAATTAAAAATCTCGTCTAACCAAATGATTGGATTTGATTCAAGGGCAATGGCATCAGCAGCCATAATCGATTCAAAAAACTCTTCCCCCAAATGAAAAGCTAACCTGCCACTAATGTGCATTGTACCATAGAGGTATGAAGTTTTCTCAGAATTTGGTGATGTAATTTTCCAAAGTAAACTTTTAGTTGGTGTTTGGCCCAGAGTATAAAGCGGTAGAATAGCTATAAGTAAAAAAAGAAGTTTTTTCATATTGAATTGGATGATTTATAATTTTGCTTAGAAAATTGTAAGTAAGATAGTTAAAAAAAACGCCAAAACAGGAATTAAAATTGTTATTTTTTGATAATTAATTCCAGATATTTTCGGTAGCGAATATTTTTATATTTTCAATGTCAGCAGGTTTCCCGTTTCTGTTCCAAAGATAGATTTTTAAATGGTCGTTGAGGTCTAAATTTTCAGGAACGGAAAGTGCAAAATAAGCACTTGAATTGTCGTTTAACATATGTTCGAGGTCACGACCAATCCAAATGGGTTCACCTTTTAAATTATTGATAACCTTTCCGTCTTCACCTTCGGGCGAAATAACTAACGTAAGCTGAGCATCCGGATTTATATTTCCTTTGATTTCGAATTCGAGGAACTGCTGGTTACCGATTAATTGATTTGTAAGTTTTAGCTTGATTTGAGGTCCGTAAATTGCAGCTGAATCTGACTTGTAGATTTGTGTTTCTGTTGAAAAATGAGAGGAATCGTAGGTCCAATCCGAGAGATGATCAGGGAATTCAATCAATAGGTTTCTGTTCAGCTCAACAGAGGCATTATTCTCAGACCTTGATAACAAAAACACGGCACTATTGGTGTATTTTTTATATTCAATTATAAAGGGGTAATGTTCGAGTGCTGTCCGGAAAAAATAGGGTGGTGTTAATCGCCCTGAATAACCAATGATACAATAGGGTTTATTGGATTTAGCAAGGGTTGATTTTAATAAATCATTATCACTGTAGTTTAACAAATCAATATCCAGATCAATCTGGTAACCCTTTTTTTGAGGATAATAGTTAATGTAGTTAGGGTGGCTGACGTTCATGATATTCACAAAGTTTTGCTTCCCATAGCTATTGTGCCACTTCATAATTGGATCGGCCAATTCTTTAAATACTTCAAAATGGTGGTTAGAGTATAATTTTTTTTCCAGGATTGTTGATAAACCTATCAGTGTCATAAAACTTAACCCTAACCATGTAGATTTGAAAGGAAGTTTTGAAATAAAGAAAGAAATCAGGATAACAAAAAAAGGAAATGCAAAAAGCATAACTGGAAATTTGAGAATAGGTGTACTATAAATTGACAGAATAAATGCCAATATAAAAACCCCAAAAAACCAGGTCGTAAATATCTGGTGAAATTTACTGAACTCTGTTTTTGATGTTCTTAAAATGCCAGCAACAGTTATCAATGCAAGTGGTATAATAACTAACCAGGAAGAGTTGAAGGCGAAAAACAAAAAGTCAGGTAACCACCTTAAGGTTGGTGGAGGAAGCCATTGTAATCCTCCTTCAATTGAGGTGTGGTATAGTGTTACTGACAGGTGTGGGAGGAATAATAACACAGCAAGTAAGCCTGATACGAGATAAGGAAGAACAGTTTCCTTCCGTAGAAAAAAAAGGAGCGATACTCCAATGAATCCGACAAACAGGAATGCAAAATAGTGGGTATACATACAAGCTGCAAATGCAATACCCAACAAGAAACTTAACCCCCATTTTTTTCTGTTGGAATGAGTATCAAAAAGTAGTTTTATGGCAAGTAATGCAACAATCAAGCTCAAAAAAAGTCCGGGACTATAAGGCCTGGCTAATTCTGACTGAAGGACAGGAAATAGTAAGGTAGCCCAAATACCAGCGGCAATTAACCCTGTTTTTTCATTAATTCTTTTACCCAAAAGGTATACCAGGTATATGGCAATTGTACCAAAAAGTACAAAGGGTAGACGGTATATAATTTCATTCGTGCCAAAGAGATCGGACCAGAAAACAAGAAAGACCTGTACACCCGCCGGATGCATATCACCGGTTTTAACTCCGGTTTCAATCAGCTCTGAAAATGATTCGAAGTTAAGTCTGTTGATGGCACTAAGTTCGTCGCTTGAGTAGGTGTGGGTAATAGCTGCTGTAAAGCGAAGAATAAAACCTATAACCAGAAAAAAAACTAAAACAAGCTTACTTGAAAATCCTGCCATGAGGTAAATTTAATTAAAAACACGAATTGAATTCACCAAAGGCAGACAAAATAAGTTTATCCAGAAATGGAATTAGCCTAACCTTTGTCTCAATCCTTCGTACATGATAATTCCTGCAGCAACTGCTACATTTAGCGAAGCAATTTTACCTTCCATTGGAATTTTTGCTTTATGCGTACTTTCAGATAATAATTTAGTTGAGATTCCATCTTCTTCCGATCCCATAATAATCGCTGTTGGCACGCTTAAGTCCATATCCTGGATCAGGTTGCTGGTTTTTTCAGTACAAGCTACAACTTGTAAGCCACTTGACTTTAAAAAATGAACAACAGAAGATAGATCCTTTGCTTTACAAACGGGTATTCTCATTAAAGCACCTGCGGAAGTTTTAACAGCATCAGAAGTAACCAAAGCCCCTCCTTTTTCAAGGATAACAATAGCATCAATCCCTGTGCATTCAGCTGTTCTGGCTATTGCACCAAAATTCCTTACATCTGTAATTCTGTCTAGTAACAAAAAATTAGGGCTTTCACCCTGTTCGAAGATATTAGCGGTAATATCTTCAATATTTTGATAGGTGATAGGAGCTATAAAAGCAATAACACCCTGATGATTTTTTCGCGTTAAGCGATTTAGTTTTTGGATTGGAACAAACTGGAGGTTATACTTTTTATTAGCCAATTCCTCTTTTAATTCTTTAAAGAGGTCTTTTTGCATTCCTCTTTGAATCATGATTTTATTGATTTCTTTTCCTGCCCGAACAGCCTCTATTACAGCTCTGACACCGAAAATAATATCATTTTCTATATTTGATTCTTTATTTCTGTTGTAACCTCCCATCTGAAACTTATTTAAAATAAAAAATCTGCCTCGCAATAAGGCAGATTTTTTTTATAATATCAATTCGGATTATATTTTAAGAATATCTTCCTCTTTCTTTTTGGTTAATTCATCAATTGTACCCGAAAATGTATTGGTTACATTTTGAACCTCATCTTCAAGATCTTTTTGGCGATCCTCAGAAAGACCTTCTTCCTTTAGTTTTTTGATTTCGTCAATGGCATCTTTTCTGTGGTTTCTTAAACTGATTTTAGCATTTTCACCTTCACTTTTTGCCTTTTTTGCTAAATCCCTACGTCTTTCCTCAGTTAAAATCGGAACACTGATGATGATTAATTCACCATTATTTTGAGGGTTTAAACCTAAATTTGAATTAATAACCCCACGGGCTATCTCATCCAACAAAGATTTTTCCCATGGCTGAATAGTCAATGTTCTTGCATCAAGAGTATTAACGTTAGCTACCTGACTTAATGGAGTAGGAGAGCCGTAATAGTCTACCATCACGCTGCTTAGCATTGAAGGGGTTGCTCTACCTGCCCTGATTTTTTGGAGCTCAGTATTTAAATGAGTGATTGCTTTTTCATTAGCCTCTTTTAACGAGTCAAATATAAAATCAATTTCTTCTTCCATTATCAAATAATATTTGTAGATTTTTAATTGGACACTAAAGTACCAATTTTTTCACCATTAACAACCTTTTCAAGATTACCTTTTGTATTCATATCGAAAACTATAATAGGAACATCATTTTCCTTACATAAGGTAAAGGCAGTCATATCCATTATACTTAATCCTTTGTTATAGGCATCATCAAAGCTTATTGAGTCGTATTTAACTGCGTCAGCATTTTTTTCAGGATCGGCATTATAGATTCCATCAACCCGGGTTCCTTTAAGAATAACATCAGCCTGCATTTCTATTGCTCTAAGTGCCGCTGCCGAATCGGTTGTAAAGTAAGGATTACCGGTTCCGGCACCAAAAATAACCACTCTTCCTTTTTCCAAATGTCTTGTAGCTCTTCTCTTAATAAATGGCTCTGCTATTTCTCTCATTTCAATTGCAGAAACCAGTCTGGTATGCATACCCTCTTTTTCAAGTGCAGCCTGAAGTGCCATACTGTTAATCATGGTAGCTAACATACCCATATAGTCTCCCTGAGTTCTGTCCATTCCTCCCTTTTCTGCCTGAACTCCTCTGAAAATATTACCACCTCCAATAACTATTGCCAATTCTGTCTGACCATATAGTTTTTTTATTTCGGAAGCATATTGTGCCAACCGGACATTGTCAATCCCAAAAAGTTTATCTCCCATCAAGGCCTCTCCGCTCAATTTAAGTAGTACTCTTTTGTATTTCATTTTTTTGTAACTTTTTCCCACCCGTTAGGTGGAATGAACCGGTAATTATTGTCTTTTGAGATTTCTAATTATTCGGCCTGTTTCAATAAATATTTAAATTGGCAAAAAAAAAGAGAAATTTTAATTTCTCTTTTTTTTCTAAGTTATTTTAAAGCAACTCTTTTGAAATCTGTAATTGTCAGATCTTTGTCAGTGTCTTTAAGGAATTGCTCAACCGATTTTTTATTGTCTCTGATGAAAGACTGGCTAAGTAACGTATTCTCTTTAAAGAACTTGTTTAATCTTCCCATGGCAATTTTTTCAGCCATCTCAGCAGGCTTACCTTCTTTCATAGCCAATTCTTTTCCGATCTCAATTTCGTTATCAATTGTTGCCTGGTCAATTCCATCTTTATTTAAAGCTGCAGGTGCCATGGCAGCAACTTGCATTGCTACTTGTTTTCCGGCATCATTTGCTTCGTCAGAATTTTTAGTCAACGCAACAACAGTTGCAATTTGATTTCCAGGGTGATTATATGATACTACTGATTCAGCGTTTAACATTGAATAGTTAGATAATACTAATTTTTCACCGATAACACCAACTTGTTCAACAATCTTTTCAGCAACTGTTAAACTATTATCATATTTTACACCATTTAACTCTTCAATTGTAGCAGCATTATTATTAGCAGCTACGTCCACAAGACTTTCAACAAATGCATAGTAATCAGAGTTCTTAGCAACGAAATCAGTTTCGCAGCTTAACGATAGGATAACACCTTTTTTACCTTCGTCGAAAGTTTTGGCAATAACTAAACCTTCAGCGGTTTCATTATCTCCTCTTTTTGCAGCTACTTTTTGTCCTTTTTTTCTAAGGATAGTAACAGCTCCTTCCATATCTCCTTCAGCTTCTACCAATGCTTTTTTGCAATCCATCATTCCAGCACCGGTCTTTTTTCTAAGCTCATTTACTTGAGAGGCAGTAATTTTCATTTTGTGAATTATTTTAAAAAATTATTTTTCTACATTTTCAGTAGCTTCTTCCTTAGCTACTTTTGTTTTTTCTTTAGCATCTTTTCTTTCAGCTAAACCTTCCATAATTGCAGCAGTAACAACATCAATTATTTTTGCAATTGATTTTGTAGCATCATCATTTGCAGGAATAACAAAATCGATATTTCTTGGATCAGAATTAGTATCGACCATTGCAAAAGTTGGAATATTCAATTTGTTAGCTTCTCTTACTGCAATTTGCTCTTTTAATACATCTACAACAAATACCGCAGAAGGCATTCTTGTCATGTCAGCAATTGTACCGTAGTTTTTATCTAACTTAGCTCTGGTTCTTGATAATTGTAAACGCTCTCTTTTTGATAACGTTGACATTGTTCCGTCTTCTCCCATTTTGTCAATAGAAGTCATTTTACGGATTGCTTTTCTTACAGTACCGAAGTTAGTTAACATTCCACCAGACCATCTTTCAACAACGAAGGGCATTTTGGTCGGTTTTACTCTTTCTTCTACGATTTCCTTTGCTTGCTTTTTTGTTGCAACAAAAAGGATTTTCTTTCCTGATTTTGCTATTTGTTTAAGGGCTGCACAAGCTAAATCTAATTGTGCAACTGTTTTATTAAGATCGATAATGTGGATACCTCTCTTTTCTGAAAAGATATATGGAGCCATATATGGGTTCCATTTTCTCTTTAAGTGTCCGAAGTGGACTCCGGCTTCTAAAAGCTCTTCAAATGTTGCTCTTGCCATTTTGTAATTTTTTTAATTGTTTACTTTCTTTTTAATTTTACTTTTCGCTTTAGCGAATTATTGGTGAAAATCAATTACCAAGTAGCACGTATCGTAGTCTTGATAATTTAGATACTAAACCAATCGTCGCAGAAAAAATATTAACGTTTCGAGAATTGGAATTTCTTTCTCGCTTTTTTCTGTCCCGGTTTTTTTCTTTCAACCATTCTCGGGTCTCTGGTCATTAAGCCTTCAGCTTTTAAAGCAGGTTTATACTCAGCATTAATTTCAACTAATGCTTTTGATATACCTAATCTAATTGCTTCAGCCTGACCATTTGTTCCACCACCGTCAACATTAACACTTACGTCATATTTACCAACAGTGTCGGTAATATTAAACGGTTGGTTAACTTTGTCTAAAAGCATAGGTGTTTTAAAGTATTCACCAACTGCTTTTTTGTTAACGATAATTTTCCCGGATCCTTCTGAAAGATAAACTCTAGCAACAGACGTCTTTCTTCTACCTAACGTATTAATTACACTCATATTACTGTTTGTTTAAAATTGAATCTAGATTTACTTTTTCTGGTTTTTGAGCTTCGTGATTGTGCTCTCCACCGGCATACACCTTAAGGTTTTTGTAAATAGCATTCCCTAATTTGTTTTTAGGAAGCATTCCCTTAACAGCCATTTCAACCATTCTAATTGGTCTTTTCGCCATCAATTCCTTAGCTGTTAGCACTCTCTGACCACCAGGGTAGCCTGTGTGACGAATGTATTTTTTATCCTCCCATTTATTACCGCTTAAGGTAATCTTGTCTGCATTGATAACAATTACGTTATCTCCACAATCAGCATGAGGTGTAAAATTCGTCTTATGCTTTCCTCTAATCATAAATGCTACTTTACTTGCCAATCTACCAAGTGTTTGCCCTTCTGCATCAACCAATAACCACTTTTTATTAGCGGTTTCTTTATTGCCTGAAACTGTTTTGTAGCTTAATGTATCCACAATATTAATCTTTTTAGTTAATATACAATTGTCCCAATTTGGGGCTGCAAATGTACGAACTTCATATTTATTAACAAAGGATATTGAAAAAAATATTATTTTCAGTTTTTTTTGTTTTCAAGCAATCGTTTTATGTACCTTTGTTGCCTCAAATAAATTATAGCATTTTAAACTATGAGTGATCCTATCAAACACGAATGTGGAATTGCACTTTTAAGATTAAAAAAACCTCTTGATTTTTACCTGAAAAAATACGGAACAGCATTTTATGGCCTCAATAAAATGTACCTTTTAATGGAGAAACAACATAACAGAGGACAAGATGGGGCAGGATTAGCTAATATTAAATTTGATATGGAACCGGGAGAACGCTACATTAGCAGAACCCGGTCAATAGATCAGAAACCAATTCAGGATATTTTTAAGCGGGTAAATGCCCGATTTGAGGAGATTGGAGAAAACGATCCTTCAAAGTTAAAAGACATTGAATACCTGAAAAAAAATGCCGGGTTTACCGGAGAACTGTTTTTAGGTCACCTGAGATACGGGACTTACGGCAGAAACAGTATTGAGAGCTGTCATCCTTTTTTACGACAGAGTAACTGGATGACGAGATCATTAATTGTGGCAGGAAATTTTAACCTGACTAATAATGATGAACTCTTCAATGTTCTGTTAAAAATTGGTCAGCATCCAAAGAAAAAAGCTGACACAGTTACAGTACTTGAAAAAATTGGTCATTTCCTGGATGAGGAAAATTTAAAACTATACAGTCAGTTTAAACCGCTTGGTTATTCGAACAGGGATGTATATAAAATGATTGCTGAGAAAATTCAGATTTCAGAGATTCTTAAAAGATCGTCAGAAGACTGGGATGGTGGATACGCTATGGCAGGTTTACTTGGTCATGGAGATGCATTTGTATTGAGAGATCCGAATGGGATAAGACCGGCCTTTTGGTATGAGGATGATGAAGTTTGCGTGGTAACCTCTGAACGTCCTGTAATCCAAACTGCGTTTAATGTATCTATTGACCAGGTTAAGGAGGTAAAACCCGGTCATGCCTTAATTATTAAAAAAGACAATACCATTACGGAGGTTGAAATTAATAAGTCCGAAAAAGTAACACAATGCTCTTTTGAAAGGATTTATTTTTCAAGACCAGGTGATAAGGATATATATAAGGAAAGAAAAGAATTGGGAAGATTGATGTTACCTCAGTTGTTGGATACCATTGATGGAGATATTGACAATTCGGTGTTTTCTTTTATCCCGAACTCCGCTGAAACTTCTTTCTACGGTATGATTAAAGGACTGGAAGATCATCAGAATAAATTGAAGTTTGACTTGTTAAGGGAAAAAGGCAGTCAGCTTAGTGATGATGAGTTAAAGGAAATTCTGTCAAGAAGGACCAGAATAGAAAAAATTGCAATAAAAGATACTAAGCTACGGACTTTTATTACACAAGATGATGGTCGTGATGATTTAGTTGAGCATGTTTACGATATTACTTATGGTACTGTTCGTGAAAATTCTGATAATCTGGTGGTGATTGACGATTCTATTGTGCGGGGAACTACTTTGAAAAAAAGTATTATCCGTATTTTAGACAGACTTAACCCTAAAAAAATTGTTGTTTTGTCCAGTGCCCCGCAAATCAGATATCCTGATTGCTACGGTATTGATATGGCAAAAATGGGTGATTTCATTGCGTTTTCAGCAACAATCGAATTGTTAAAAGAGCAAGGTAAAACTGACTTAATTAATGCTGTATACCAGAAATGTAAGGAGCAGGAACATTTACCTAAGGAACAGATTAAAAACTATGTTGAAGAATTGTATTCGAGCTTTACTGATCAGGAAATTTCGGATAAAATTGCTGAGATGTTAAAGCCTGAAGGTATTTCTTCTGAAATCAGTATTGTTTTCCAGACAGTTGAAAATTTACATAAGGCTTGTCCTAATCATAAAGGGGACTGGTATTTTACTGGAAATTATCCAACTCCGGGAGGGAATAAAGTGGTAAACAAATCTTTTATCAATTATATAGAAGGAAACAACGAAAGAGCTTACTAAGCATTCCTGAAGATTGATTAAAGTATTTGATCTTTCAGCATTTTTAAACCCTGTTTCGAAACGGATACGGTTAAATTGTTTTTAAGCGTGACGGTTGTACTGCTAAATTTGACAATGTTCAAACAGTTGACAATGTGAGATTGATGAACCCGAATAAAAGGGTATTGACAAAAGTATAACTCTTCAACCTTTTTCAGGTTTTTTGAAATCATATAAGACTTATTGTCTTTAGCATATATAGTGGTGTAATTGCCTTCTGATGAAATGTGAAGGATATCACTAATGTCCAGAATCACTTTTTCGTATCCTGATTTGAAAATGATGGTAGACTCCCCATTGTTGGTTGACAGGTGCTTTTTGGCCTTTTGTATAACTCTTATCAATTCCACTGAATCAATTGGTTTAAGTAAGTAATCAAAGGCATCTACTTTAAACGCGTCTATGGCATAGTCCTCATGAGCAGTGACAAAAATGACAAGTTCGTTGTCTAATAGGTTTCTGCCTAATAGCTCAAACCCATTACCATGAGGCATATTAATATCAAGGAAAAGAATGTCGAAGTCTAAATCGGGGATGGCTTCAGCTGCATCCTGAATATTGGAAAAGGAGGCTACGACAGAAATATTTTTAGCATAAGTTTCCAGATTAAAAGCCAGGACTTCCTGCGCTTTTTTCTCATCATCAATTATTATGGCCCTCATATGACTTCAAAGATAATTTAAAATTAATTTTTGTTCCGGTTTTCTGCTTTTCATTTAAATAGGTGAATTTCACCAATAGATTACTATGCTCTTTACCATTGTATATTTTTAGACGGTCCTTAAGAATATTTAATCCGAATGACTTATTGATGTCAATTGTTTTATTGTTTAAAATGCCAATGCCATTGTCTGATACTTCAATTTCGAGATAATTGTTAGTCTCTGTCATTGAAACATTTATTTCTCCATTTTCATTAATTGAATTAACACCGTGTATAATAGCATTTTCAATTAAGGGTTGTAAAAGCAATGAAGGAAGATAAATCTGATGAGGTACAGATTGAATCCTGATGTCGAAATTAACATCAAATTCTTTTTCAAATCTTTTCTTTTCCAACTCACAATATAGTTTTAAAAATTTCAATTCTTCTTCAATAGTAATAAACTCATTCCTGGAATGATTAAGTGAGAGTCTCATTAATTTAGCGTAGTCACTCAGGTATTGAATCCCCCCGATTTTATCATTTTGAATCAGGTAATGTTGGATGGAGTTAATGGTATTAAAAGTAAAATGAGGATTCATTTGTGAAGTCAGTGCTTTTATTTCCAGTTTGACTTTATCAATTTCTCTTTGTTTTCGTTTGTTATTGATTTTGATAGATACTTTGATCAGTAGTATCAGCAGTATGATAATTATAATTGAAATTCCGGTAATAAAATACCAGGTTTGCCAGTAAGGAACGGGTACGAAAATAATATGTTCAAAAAGAACCTTATCCTGATTTTTTATTTTAACTTTTAAGTTGTGTTTACCAGGAGAAAGGTTGCTTAAAAGGATATGATTCTCATTGGTGGGTAACCATAGTAAAGAGGTGTCAGCACTCATGGTGTATTGAATTTTATAATTCGTTTCATTTGCAAATCGAATAACAGTATAGAAGAGATTCAAATTTTCACCATAGTTTAAATAAGTGATTGAGTCTGGAATTAATTTTAGGCGATTGTCATTAATTAAGATTGAGTCAATATGAAAAGTAGACTTTGAGGATGGAAAGCTGGTGTTGGATTCAAAAAGATGTGTGCCGTACTTAGTACACACCCAAACATTATTACCTGATACATCCACATCAGTAATTTCATTACTGATTAAGCCTTCTTCACTGGTTATGTTTTGAACGGTAAAGTTTTTATAGATTTTATCTGAAAAAACAATTTTGTTTAATCCTTTGTATGAGGCAATCCATACTGTTGTGTCGTTTTCAATACAGATATCGCTAATGTAATTATCTAATAAACCGTTTGAAATATTAATTTCAGATATAATAGAGTCTTTAAAAATAATCAGGCCGCTATCTTCGGTTGAGGTAATGAAATGGTTACCAATTCGCTTTAAATGTTTTAAAGGTTGGGAAAAAAGTTCTGAATTAGGAAGATAATTGAAATAGATATCCGGGCTTATTGAGGCTAGTAAACCTATATTTGTAGCCAAAAGAATGGTGTCTGACATAAATAAAGACTCGCTGACTTTAAATAAAAGTTCATGTCGGGTAAATACAGTATCCGGGGAACAGGAATAAAGATACTCTCCTCCAAAACTTACATAAAAAGGGGCGTCTGTGAGATGATAACTATATTTGTTTGAGGTATGTTTGTGCTTTTCTCTGTGACTAAAGTAACGCTGAAGCATTTTGTCAGGAGAATCCATTACTGAACCTACAGTTGTGTAAGAGGCAGTATATGGACTATGATATAAAAAACGACCCGATTGATTATAAACATACAATTGGCCATTCCCTGTAAGAAGGAAAGTGTAATTATCTTGGCTAAAAATATAACGTACTTTTAATTGTTGTCCATTATAGGTTATGGATTTTATTTTGTGATTTTTAATGTAAAATATGCCCTTATCTGTCGTGGTAATCCAAAGTGCATTTTCAGCATCAACATATAATGACGACACCACACTGCCAAGTAAATAGGTTTTTACTTTGTTTAATCCAAAATCAAATTCATGAATGCCGTTGTATGTTGCAACAATTATTTTTTCGTCCAATACAATCAAATCCAATCCAAAAGCATCTAGTTTTTTGTAGATAATCGAGTCACCAACAGATTTAAGAATAATATCGTAATATAAGATTATTAAATTCTGATTTTGATGAACCGACTTACTTACATTGAAGCCTCTGAGTTGGTTGTATGGATTAATTATACTATACCTTTTTTTATTGTATTCGTCATAAAAGTTTAATCTGTTATTTGACTTCGTATTTACTTTGGTATAATTAATTTCTGATGATACAATAATGTCTGTAACCGGAGTGTTGTCATGTTTTTTGTAACCTCCTACAAGTTCAGCTATTCCGGATTCGGAGATTTTTAGATACCCTGAACTGTTATCAAAACCAATATAATAATGGTTATCAATATGTCTGAATTGCTTGATGTTTGTATTAAGGTGCAGGGCGTCAGTTTCCTGTTTCAATTGATCATTCAAATCAAAAGCATCAAAATGTATGGGGTAATTAATAGGGTTAAAGTAATATAGTTTCCCTTCCTTAGTTGAAAACCAAACCTTAGTTTTACTCTCCTCGAAGAAATCAAATATAACATGTGATGGGAGTCCGTTTTCCGGTGTATAATTGATAAAGTTTTTTCCATCAAACCTGCTTAATCCCCGATCGGTTGAAATCCATATAAAGCCCAGAGAATCCTGGTAGATGTCATAGGTTTCAGAGCTTGGCAAACCATCTTTTGAGTTGTAATTTACAAATGCAGGATCCTGAGAGTATATCCACAGATTAATTCCCAGTGTAATAAGGCATACGAAGTGTTTTATCCGAATCAAAAGAAGTAGTTTGAAGTTCAAATTTATAATAAAACGTTAAATCCACTAGCTGATTATAAAATCTCTTTGGTCAAAACCGCTTGTAGTTATATTGTTACTAACAATGCTTTAAGGTATTAAACAACATAAATAATCAGTATATTGCCACAATGCTGGTTTTATGGATAGAAAGGATCCAGTATTGAAAATAGAATTTCATGAAAACAATTATAATTGATGATGAGTTACCTGCAATTAATTTGTTAAGTGGATTTGCCAATAAAATCTCATTTCTGCAGGTAGAGTTGAAAACAACCAATGCCTTGGAGGCACTTCAGATAATCAATTCCAACTCTGTTGATTTATTGTTTTTAGATATTGAAATGCCTGATATTTCGGGTATTGACTTTATGAATAGTCTGACAAAAAAGCCTTTAGTTGTTTTTACAACAGCATATGAGGAATACGCTCTAAAAGGATATGATCTTGAGATTGTAGATTATCTTTTAAAGCCAATTCGATTTGAGCGCTTCTTAAAGGCAGCAAACAGAGCCCATCATCAGTTTCAGATTCAAGACCAAAAGGAATCCCACGATTTTTTGCTTGTAAAATCTGAATACAAAACAGTGAGAATAGCTTATCATGACATTTTATTTATTGAGGGGCTTAAAGACTATGTGAAGATTTACACTGCGCAGGGAATGGTTCTCACCCGTTCAAATGTTAAAGGCATGGAATCAAAGTTGCCTTCACAACAATTTATTCGTATCCATCGATCGTATATTGTGTCACTGGCAAAAATAGAATTGTTCCAAAAGCGAAAAGTGACAATAGGCAGCCACATCATTCCTGTAGGGGATACTTATTTGAACAGTTTTGAAAAGTATTTCTAGTTCTGGCAGGTGGGCATTTTCCATTGTTTAGTATACACATTTTTCCCGTTCGTCTACACATTCAAAACAGAGGTAGGGGGATGATTATTTTTATCCGTGGTTTATATGACAGTGTATTGTAAATTATAAAACTAAAAAGGATGAAAATAAATCAAATAATTTTTTTAGCCACAATTCTTTTTTTTGGAATAGGGTGTAAGAAGAATAAGGCAGTTATTGCCGAGGGGAATGATCCCAATTTTAAAATTGTTAAAAATAATGACAAGGGCTTAAAAAAATACAATCGAAAAGTAGTTGTTTTTGGAGTTGATATTTATGCTGCTCCAAAAGTGGAGGATGAGAAGTTACTTCATGCTGCAAATTTAATGGCTCAATATCTTGATAATAATGAGGATGGTGTAGTGGATAACAAATTAGTAGTTGACAAAATGGTAGAAAAAAAAGCTTTTTTGTTTATGTGGAAAAAAAGCGGCGACAAAAAGCTATTTCCTATCAAAGGAAGGGAGGGGCAGGATTTAGGTAATGATGAAACCAATCCGCAATTCGTTGTAAATGGCAAAACAGGAACTTTTGACGCCGCATTGGAAGAAGTACTTCATTTGATTACCCATGTTGGTTATGCAGGTGTTTATCCTTCGGTTTTTGGAGAGGAAAAAGGATCGGAAATAGCTAAGGCAATGGATGTAGCCCGTGGAGGACAATTTGATAAACCACCTCAATCATATCCCACAGGAGCTTGGTATACCTATGATGATAAAACTTGTAATTATGGGTGCCAGGTTACCGAATATCATTATTGGGCCCTGACGGCCATTCTTGGTGCTCAGGAAAACAGGCTTTCGGAGATAGGAAATGAGTGGAAGCAAAATACCAATGATAAGGTAAAAGAAAATGATGTGTTGGTTTATGAATTGTTAACGGATCCCCAATATAAATTTCCAACTATACTGCCGGATGGAACCTATCGACATTAGATCTCTTTTGAGTCGGAGACAGTAATTAAATAGTATGATGTTAGGTATATGTTGATCATTAGTAAGTTAGTTTTTAAATTGGGGATTGTTCTGTTGATAAATATTTTGTTATCGCCATGTTTCAAACCAGCGAATAAGGAGTTTGGTATTTTTACAGTATTGGATAGTAATACAGTTGAAATAGATGGTGTTATCGATAAGAGAACCCCTCAAGATTTTGACGAAATGATTGGTAAATACCCCAATGTTAAAATCATTAATATGTTAAATTGCCCAGGGTCAAAAAATGATGAAGCTAACCTGATAGTATCTAAAAAAATACATGATATGGGAATTGGGTTTCACTTGTTTTCAACATCTTCTATTGCTTCCGGAGCGGTGGATATGTTTGTTGGAGGTGTCAGGAGAACTAAGGAACCAGGAGCAAAGATAGGAGTACATTCCTGGAGAGGAAGAAATGGCAAAACGGCAATGTCATATCCTGTTGGTGATATAGTTCATCAACCTTACATTAATTACTATAGGTCAATCGGTTTTACAGAAAAAGAAGCAGAGGCATTTTATTATTTTACTATAAATGCTGCCCCCGAACAGACGATTCACTGGATGACAGAGAAGGAGATAAAACAGTACGGTTTATTAACAGAATAACCATATAAATATGGACTAAACGTAAAATTATGAAAAGAAAAGAGTTTTTAAAAAACAGTGTGTTAGGACTTGGAACGATAGTAGCCATTCCATCTGTAATTAGCGGATGTAAAAAATTAGATCCGGGTGCTTGTGCAAGTTCTCCCGAAGAAACTGCCGGACCATTCCCGATTAAAACACCTGCAGACTTGGTAAACGAAAATATTGTAGGAGATCGGAAAGGAGTGCCGCTTTTAATAAATCTGACCATACAAAATATAAATAATAGTTGTAATGTACTGGAAGGAGCGCTGGTCGATATTTGGCAATGTGACGCAAAAGGGAATTACTCTGAATACACCGGACAATTAGATGGTGATTTTACAAGTGAGCATTTTCTACGTGGTCGTCAAACAAGTGATGCATCAGGAAATGTGTCATTTATCAGTATTTACCCTGGTTGGTATCCCGGCCGTGCTCCGCATCTTCATTTAGAGATTCTTTCAGGTTCAGGAAATTCTCTTTTGATTACCCAAATAGCTTTTCCGGAAGAAATTTCGAAAACTGTGTATGGAACAACGGAGTATAAAGGTGATTTTGATACAAAAAACAAAAAAGATGGTATTTTTAAGAAAAGTCTGGCCTTAAATATGGCTGATACTGTTACGGGAAACCCAACAGATGGTTATACGCTTACAAAAATTATTAAGGTAGCCGTATAAACTTAAAATGTTTTTGTTTTTAAAAGAATGAATTTAGACTCTGATTTTACAAGTAAACGATTGACTGTGGTTCTACATATAGCATGCTGGGGCTTGTTATTGCATCTCATTTTCGATTTTGGTGGACTTTATCACTCGTTCTATGAATTGGTTATAAAGCAGGAAGGTCATATTGATGAGGCCTTTTTGTTGATTCCTCTGATGTTGATATTGTTCTACTTTAACAGTCACTTTTTACTGCCTAAGTTATTGGGCAAACGAAGAGTTTTGTTGTATGTTTTAATGTTGCTTTTGACTTACCTTGGATACATTTTATCAGGTTTTTCTATTTACAATATATTGTTGAATCAAGGCTATCATTTTTGGGTGGATGATAATGACATATGGGATATTTTAATACTGTCTGGTATTCTGATAACAGGGATCAGTACAAGCGTTGGTCTGATGAAAGTATTACAGAAAAAAAGTATACAGAATAAGTTGACAGAGCAAGAACGCAGAAAAGCAGAATTAAAATATTTAAATGCCCAGGTTAATCCTCATTTTATGTTTAATACATTAAATACAATATATGCTCTGGCGGATGAAGAAAATGCTCCAAAAACAAAAGAGGCAATACTAAAATTGTCTGAAATTATGCGTTATCCTATCAATGAGGGCACCAGGGCTAAGAATTCCATTTCAAAAGAAATTAGATTTATAACCGACTATATTGAGCTGCAAAAAATGAGATTAGGAACAGATTACCCTATTCATTTTGATATTAAAGGAAAAGTAAACGATAAAAAGATTGCTCCCTTTTTGTTTATTCCGATTATTGAAAATGCATTCAAATATGGTATCAGCCGACAAAATCCACAGTTGATTTTAATTGAATTGGAAATATCAGTGGACCAGCTTCGATTCAAAGTGAAAAATACCAAAACTAACCCCAGTAATATAACTTCAAATCAAATGGGTATTCAGAATCTAAAAGAACGGCTTGATTTGATTTATCCAAATAATCATCATATCAGGATTGAGGAGTCTTCAGAAGGTTTTGTTGTGGAGCTTACAATAACATCTGATTGATCGATTATTTGATTTGAAAAGCTCCAATGTCATCTGTTTTATTTCAACAACACCAACAGTTATTATGTTTTTTTTCTCATCAAATGAATCAATAGATAATTCATAATTTTTATTACCTCGTACTTTAAACATGGTTGTTACCGGAAAATACATAATTTAAAATCATAATCTTTTTTATGGTTGTACTTTAACCTGAATGGGGGTAATCAAGGATTTATCCGACTTATCAAAAATATAATCTCCAAAAAATGAAAACTTTTAAGATTTTATCAGGTTTAACCATTGGGTTAATGTTATCATTAACCTCCTATTCCCAATATCAAACCATTTCTGATGGAAATTGGAATACCCCAACCACCTGGCTGGGTGGAAATGTACCTATTTCCAATTCGCCCACAACTGCATATGATAGTGTCATTATTTCACATCATGTAATGTATTCAAACGGTGGCGTACCGAGTACGGTTTTTGTAAATCATAGAATGCACATTTCTGTAACAGGGAGTTTAAGTATTGCCACAAACGATACTTTGGGGACTGGTGAAGGAGACTCCAGTGTACCAAGATTTATTGGTGAAGGTGATATCATTGTGGAAACCGGAGGAAGCTTTTCAACCATGGTGGGGAATCCTACTTATAATGATGTGATTCTAAGTGGTGATATTGAATTAGCAGATTCTGCTTCTTGTCAGGTTATGGCCTATGATACTGTAGAAACTTCAGGTGATATTAATATTGGGCAAGTGGCGGATTGTATTTTTGAATCGATTTTTGGAATGGTGGAGAACACAGGAGTAATAAATGCTTCATATAAAGAAACAACATTAATACTTTCAGCTGAGAATTTGGTGAGTAATAGTGGAGAAATTAATATCGGAGGAAGTGAGACAGGTCTTGCTTTTTCAACTTCAGAAGATGCCATTGTGAACAGTGGTGCTATAAATGTGGTGGGTAGTGATACAGTTTCCATTCTTTTTAATGGTGGTACTGGTGGAGGAATTATAAATCAGGGAGACATCACCGGAAATCAAAAGTCCACGGTTCAGTTTAGTGTTCAGGAGGAAGCATCAATTATAAATGATGGTGATGTTACCAACCATATGTCGGTTACCTCAAGTGCCATAATGGGTACAACTAACCCGGTATTTGAAAATAATGGGGCCATTGAAGGTGGGAATTGTATGTTTTTAGGTAATAATAATGTAGGCTGGATTAACAATGGGGTTGTTATCTCAAGTGAATTTATAAATATTACCAATTGTAATTTTGACGGATCCGGCAATTTTTGTTCTCAACTTGGTTTTGTGACCAACGATTGTGATTTTTCAGGAACGCTGGATTTATGTGCTCAGGGTGCCGCTGGAATTATACATAATAATTCAACAATAGGGGCAAATATTACAAATTGTCAGGCATCCTGCGAACTGACATCTCTCTCTGTTTCAAAGAAGGCGGCTTACATCTTAAGATTATTTCCAAATCCTGTTTCAGATCAATTATTTGTTGAGCCAGGTCAGAACTATAAACCTTACACAATTCAGATTGTTTCAATAAACGGACAGGTTTTGATTAATCAAAAAGGAGAATCGGGAAGTAAATCTTCCGTTGATGTCAGTGCACTACCTTCAGGAATATACCTTTGTCGTGTTATTGGTATAGAAAATCAGACATACAAGAGGTTTGTCAGGGAGTGAGTCAGGTGATAGGTGAATAAGTATAATAGGTTGTAGTGATGTCTGAGGTCTCAGCTGAGCCAAGAGGACTCCAGCGCATATTGATGAGATTGTCAGTTGCAAATATTGAGTGATGTCTGAGGATTTGGCTCTGCCAAATGGACTCGAAGACGGAACGCTATTCAAACACCATAGAATGCTGGAAAATGCGCTTTTGAAACTTACTCAAATCAATCGGATGACTAGGGTCTAATACGACAAAAAGACCTTATTGTATAAATCTATTGTTTGGTTAGAAAGCAAATTACCTTGTTATTTAAGAACCGAATTGGCTTTTAACTTAATTTAATGACTCCGGTAGGATTAAATATTTATATTTGGTTAGTAAATTGAGTTAGGTTTAATGTCATCCAACTATTTCTTAAGCACCATAAAGCATCTTTTTGAACAAGAGGAAATTCTATTATTTCAAAATTTATCAAAAATCAGACAGCAGGAAAAGGATAAGGTACGTCTTTTTTTGCAGGAAATATACGAATTAGAAACCCTGACATTTCAGTTCGAAGTGCCAGATTTTAATTCGGATGTGGCTTTATGGGCCGCAGAATTTATGTATGTATCAGCACAATTAATTATTTACAGAGAAAATCATTCAAACGAGTTGCAAGATATTTTACCTAATGAAGAATTTGTTGTTACACCCTCTACCTTGATGTCAGTAGACATATGTTTTCGGTTTATCCCGGATTTGTTGAAAGAGTTAAAACTGATTGATGGTGAAGATAAGCTAATACCTATTCTTGAAAGTAAACTTCAAAAATGGTATTACTCTGCAGTTAATTCTGAAGTAGAGATAGAAAATAAAGATTGGGATGTAGTTATACAAAGTCCTTGCCTGACACAATTATACATTAACAGAATAATAAAATTTAAAAACAGAAAGTTGGCTAAAATTCCTAACGTTAATAGCAAAATTTCGGCACGGATAGGGATATATGACCAGGAATTTTGGCCTGATTTTAAACTAATTGAATTAGATGACTAATACAGAGCAGTTAAACAATGTCTTAACCTATATAAAACAAGCATTTGTAGGTAAAGATGAAATAATAGATTTATTAGGTATAGGTTTACTCGCCAGAGAGAATACCTTTTTATTGGGACCTCCGGGTACCGCTAAAAGTGCGATTGTTAAGACTTTAGCGTCTTGTATTGAAGGAGGGCAGAATTTTGAATATTTGTTAACCAGATTTACAGAACCAAATGAAATTTTTGGGCCATTTGACATTAGGAAATTAAAAGAGGGTGAATTAATCACTAACACCGAAGGAATGTTACCAGAAGCTTCCATGGTGTTTTTAGATGAAATCTTCAATGCCAATAGTGCTATTTTGAATAGTTTGTTAATGGCGTTGAATGAAAAAATATTCCGTCGGGGAAGAGAAACTAAAAAATTACCAGCTTTAATGTTTGTTGGAGCCAGTAATGTGTTACCTGAGGATGAATCTTTGGAGGCTTTACTGGATCGGTTTTTAGTTCGTGTAAAATGTGATTATGTAAACCCTGATTTACTTGAGGAAGTATTATTAGCGGGACGCAAACTTGAAAAATCTGACGGTAGTCTGGCTCCCAAAATATCACCAGATGTGATTATTGAACTTCAAAGAGAAAGCAAATTGATTGATTTGTCCCCAATTCGTCAAAGTTTTGTTGATTTAGTTCACAATCTGAGAAATACGGGTATTAAAGTTTCTGATAGAAGAGCGGTCAAAATTCAAAACCTTGTGGCTGCAAGTGCCTTGATTTGTGGTAGAAAGGAAGCAGTAAAATCTGATTTATGGGTGCTTAAGTATATTTGGGATACTGAAGAACAAATTGAAATATTAGCAGGAATAATCGATACAATTATTACTGAAGATAAAACTGATCAAATGCATCCGCAAGCGTTGTTTAATAAGGTTCCCAATTCAGAGGAGCTAATGAAGGAAGTTAATATTTTAACAAAAAAATGGGAGGTTGAAAATCTTTCATTTGAGGAGCAAAATATTATAAAAGATAAACTAAGGTATATTCAAACACGTGTAGGTTGGATAAAGCAGATTGAACATAAACAGCATTTAACTGGTGAAATAGAAAAGTTATGGCAGAAAATGTTGGAGAAGGTATAAACTATTTCCTTTCAGTAAAGTCTGTTTATATCGATCATCTATCAACTTTACGACAATGGACTAACCTTAAGGCGGCCTTTGATAATGATAATATTTGGGTAACAAACTTTACAGCAGAACAAATAGAATCTGTTGAGGTTAAAAGTTTGCCGTATAAATCAATTTATTATGAAAAAGAGGGGAAGTTATACTCTTACGGCAGTTTGTTGCCTCAAAGAAATTTACCTGCTTTGTTAAGTAGCCCTATTGAGTTTGCTTTGCCAATAACATTAGGCAAACTCAATCACAATTACTTTGGTGTTGATGAGGAATTTTCCATTTCGATTGTTCCTGATCCTGACCCAAAAATGGCTGGGGTGATGATTTTACCATTGAATGCACTATTGAATTATGCTGAAACTGCGCCCGAAATTCGTTTAAAGAATCTCGAATGGGCAGTACTCAATAATAAGAATGCAATTGTGTTTGGTACCCCATTGCTACCTTTAAATGGAAAAGCTTTCTGGGTCAGTAAAAACATGATTCTACCTGTTGGTTACAATTTTGATTTAGAAATATTAGTTGATGTGATTGATCAAAAAATTAATTCAAATTGTGTCGATTGGATAGTGTGGTCTTCTGATTCAACGTATTTTCGTGTGCCTAAGGATAAGATCCGTCCGTTGAGTTTAAGTGCATTAAGAAAAACAATACTGGCAATAAAAAGTAACCCGGAAAACAAAGAAAATGAAGGATGAGTATTTTCAGCTTTATGTCGACCATTTTTGGGAATGGAGTGATGGTGGAGAAGTGGTGTCAATCGTTAAAGGAAATACGGTTGTATACCGGCCGCTGTTAATTGATATTATCAATACTTTATCAGATCATGGTCTGCCAAGATTTGAGCCATTATTATTGGTCTTGATTGCATTAAACCCTAATGCCCGGACAGACCTTGAGTTTGTTAACGAGAAGAAAGCTAAAATAATAGGTAATGACCTATACCATGAAGAGGCAGCTAAATTTCTGTCAAAGCTAATAGACTTGCCCCTGAGTTACAAAACTGGTAATAATAAGCTATTGGTCCTGAAAACTGTATTTGAAAAGTCTCATCTTCAAATAGGGTTCAAAGACTCTGAAATTATAGCGTTCGGTTTTGAACACGATTTTGAGATTAGTCCTATTGTTTCTAATCCTGAAGAACATAAAAAAATACTTAAAAACAGCACGAAGATTTTAGGTTTATTGAATAGGAAGTTTGAAAGTACTGATTCTATTATCAGTAAAATAGCCAATGTTCCGGATTTGAAGGAAGATGTTGGATTGGAGGAAGATGTTAATTTGAAACCGGAGGAATTAGTTAAGGAGCTTATTGACAACCCTCAAACACATAAGGTAGGGAGTCTGGTAAAAACACTATGGTCCGGGCTAAACTTACCAGTGCATAGTGCCAGTGTGAAAAGTGAACAACCTATCGGTGGGGTTTCAGATCTAACTAATAAGGGCAGTTATGATCGTCTTTTAATTTCAGAATATGCGAATGATGATATGCTTTTTTTATCAAGATTAGCTAATAATGAAGCTTTGTTTTTAAACCGGGAAGCACCTCCAACCAAAAATAAGTTAAAGCGCGTTATTTTAATTGATGCGTCATTAAAAAATTGGGGTACTCCCAAGTTAATGTCATTTGCCACTTTATTGGCTATTGCTAAGCACCCTAAAACAGATATTTTATGTGAAGCTTATGTAGTAGGAAGAAATTTTCAGCAAATTCAATTTGATTCGGTACATGGTGTTATTCATGCGCTTCAACACGCTATTCCCAGTATTGATGCCTCCATTGGAATTGAACATTTTTTTGAAACATTTCCTGCAAATAAAAATCGAGAATTATTCATATTAACCGAAAAGTCAACGTTAAAATATGATGGAATGGTTAAAGTGATGAATGAATTTAAAACATCAATTGATTATTGGATATTAAATGAAGCTAATGGTGGTGTCGATATATATAAAAATACAAGTAAGAGTAAAAAGCATATACAACATCTCGAAATTCAACTTGAAAGGTTGTGGACCAGACCTAAGCCTGAAATTGTCGAAAATAATTTAAAGTACTATCCGATTTTAGTCCCACAACCGGTTAAGTTTATTGATATCAGACCAACAGAGAACGGAGAGGTGTTTATGCTTACAAAATCAAGAAAGTTGATGAGGTTTTACGGTCGTAATTCAAAATCAAATGAAAAGGGATGGCGGCTTGTTGAAGATAATTTGCCTAAGTATATTCAGCAGTTTGAAATCGGTTTGTTAAGAGATGGTACTTATGTTTTACTGATGTACGGAAGAAAGAAACATAAGGTACATATTATCAATCTCAACACAAAAAGTCACATTGAAAGAGAACATGTAGAATCATATGGATTCACCTTTGATGATGACAGGTTTTATCATTATGCTGGCAATGAAGAATGGGAGGTTCATGTTAATGGCAGATTTAATAAAATTGAAAATAGAGAATTTGAAGTAAAATCTGTAATTACTTCAAGAGGAAAAAAAATTAATGACTGTAAAAATTTATTCACTAATAAAAAAGGAATTTTTAAAAATATTCGTGCTGTGGGTATCAACACAAATGGTCAGTTAATGCTAAATACACATGCTTTAAACATCATGAATTCCGAACTGCGTTTTAGACATGTAAAGTCTGATGCCAAATACGAAATTTTAGCACGTTCGTCTGATGATTTTATCTTCAAATTTCCGGATGGAAGCACAGTAAAAAACGATAAAAACGGGATGATGATTTTAAAGAGTTCTAATACCAAAATTCCTCACATATATGTGCCTCTTGTTTTAAAGAAAGGCCTTGGTGTTGCAACAAGAACTGAATTTGCCGGTAATTTGTTTTTTTATGAAGAACCAACATTCAGAGTAAAAATTATTAAAAACTCAAGAAAAAATAATTTAGCTTTGGTTAAGATCCTGAAAGAACTAACAGGTCTGGGTTTAAAACACTGCAAAGAAATGGTTGATGAATCTTTCAAAAGTGTGGTTGATCTTGCAATTCTGTTTTCGGAATCTGAAGCTTATGCTGCAAAACAAAGGTTAGACGGGTTGGGAGCTACGGTTGAGATTGAGGCGGTTGATAGCGACAGAGTCAGGCAAGAGACAATTCACATAGAGCAGTTCTATGAAGATCATATCAAAGAATTTATTCATAATATTCAGGCCTATGGAGCTCAGGATTAAACCTTCAAAAAATAATACCTTTCCAATTGATGGCTTTTTAATTAAAGGTGAGTCGGTAAGGGGGTGGTTATTTGAAATTCAACAATTATCATTTCGTTTGAATCAATTGAAAATATATCCAATACCCGGCACTGAAGCTAATTCAATTTGGGGGTGTTTAGTGATTACCGGTTTTAAGTTTGAAGAAAAAGATATTGGACGAAATGAAATATGTCAACGTGTATTTCCAAATCTGTATATTCCCGAAAAATCCACTTTGCACCCTAAACTGTCTGTCGAAGACCATCAAAAACTATTCTCGCCTGATACTCATATTTTTCATCCGGAATTTGGATTGGTTGAATTAATTAATGATTTCAATATCATAGATCTTCTAAAAAGTCCCGAAGAAAAGTTTCAATTTGTGTTTAAACCGGAAGAAGGTATTAGAATTGCTTCAGGTGTAAAAAGTTTTAGAATTGCAGCCAAACCGGAAGAGGATATTTTAAAGGCGCTTGAAGAAGACTTTCCTAAAAAAGAAAAAGATCCTAATAAGCCATTAAGTCTGCTTGAAAAAGGTAAGTTAGGGGTGTTAAAGAAACTATTTAAAGAACCAAAAGACAGTGAAAGTGCAGCAGAACCTACAGGCTTGGGGAAGGTTATTGGAGGTAGTGTGGGTATTCTTGGTAAACTTTTTGGTGCCGGTAAAAGCTGGAGTAACAAGATTAAAGAAAACTATGAAGATCTTGAGCAAAGGAATAAAAAGGAGGTAGACAGGTTGATGGATATGCTCAAAAAAAATCCTGGTGATGCGCTTAAGTATGCAATTCCTTTGGATGAAAATGGGAGTTCAAGAGGAGGTATGGGAAGTGGTGCTTTTAGTTTAAGTCAAATTTGGAATAATTTTTCATTATTTGGTTCTTCAGGTGGAATACAACGTTCTGGTGGTGGCGGGGGTTCAGTTAATATAGGAGACAAGTTTTTTGAATTGAACCGGCAATATAGAGAATCGGCTGAAGCCCTAATCAGGCAAAAAGATTTCAAAAAAGCCGCTTTTATTTATATGAAATTGCTTAAAGATTACCAGAGAGCGGCCGAGACTCTTGAAAAAGGTGGATTCTATCAGGAAGCAGCTGTACTTTATTTAAAGCATGGTAATCAAAAGTTAAAAGCTGCCGTCTGTTACGAAAAAGGAAAAATGTACATGGAGGCAATTGAGCTTTATGATGAGCTTAATGATGATGAAAAAGTTGGAGATCTATACCTTTTAATTGGAAAGAAATCCAAAGCCAATGAATATTACAATAGAGGTGTCGAAAAACTGATAACAAAAGGAGATTATATAAAGGCATCAGGAATATACAGAGATAAAATTAAGTCGGAGGTAAAGGCTCAGGAGACCTTACTTAAGGGATGGAACGGCTTTGGGAATAAACAGGAATGTCTGTATCTGTATTTAGAATATATCAAGGATCAAAAAGTGTACAGACATGAAATTGATCGAATTTATAGTGAGACTCACGAACGTATCAAAAAGAAAATTTTACTGGATGTGATATACCGACAATATAAGTCCAATGACGTACAGGCTGATCATTTAAGGGAGCTGGCTTATCCCCTGATTGCAGACCTGGCAGTAAAAAAGAAAAATGTATTGGAAAAGTTGAGATTGTTTAATACGGATGATCCGGAAGTACAAAAGGATACCTCAAGGCATTTATCAAAAAAGAGAAAAAAGCATTCAAGAGATTGATTTTAGAAATGGATACCTATTATTAAATTCAATTTTATAAAAAAAATTATTATTAGTGAATAAGGCTGTTTTAGATCAATATAATTTAACCATTTCAAAGAAATCAAACGGACAATGTGATATTACAGGCCATTGGCTGGCTACCTATATCTATATTTTTAGAGTAGCTGATAATGTACAGGGTTTTATAGATGATATTGATTTGGCTATAAATAATCAATATAGTTCTATTGAAGATCCTGATTATACTGCAGGGTATTCCGCTGGTCCACACTTTACATTTTATGGTCTAATAACTGAAACTGGTTTTGAGGTTTGGGAAGTGGCAAACCCTTCAGGTAAAATGATAATTCCGTTAAATGATATGAAAGAAATATTGGTGTCATGGCTGTCCTGTTTAAAAGCTAAGTGAAAATTTTAGAAATATCTAATGTTTCAGGTTTTAGCTTACGTGGGAACTTAATAAATTAATGATGTGACTTTTTTGTGTAAAAAAAGTACCAATCTTCCGATTAGTGCTTTTTTAGTAACGGGAACCAGTCACGATAGATATTGAGACGAATTGATGACCTTCGGGTTATGAGTAAGAATTGTGATACTGAAAGCCAGTAAAATGGAGGGGTTCAAAATGCAAAATGGTGCAAATCGATAACAAAAATGAACATTTTGTTACCGGGATTTTTACAAAAATTGTCTGATCTTTGAATAATTAAATTGAACTTCTACCTCCTAAATTTCTTTTTAGGTAACAATGTTATATTTTCAGGATTATCCTACCGCTTTTTAGTTAAGGAGGAATCTTATTTTATTCTTATGCTTTTAGCTGGTTGTTATAACTAAATATCTATTGATTGAATTTCAGCTATAAGAATTTCAAAAATACTTTCTTTATTTTTAATTTTTTTTAGCTCATGGTTTTTGAGCAACATTTTCAATAAAAAACTTATAGCAATACTTATTCCAATTTCTCCAGATATTCCATAGTTAAAAAAGCTTTTGATCGCTTTGTTGGACAGGATTCCTGTAATTGAAGTTATTGGAATTTGAATTGCATTTGTTGAATAAAAATTACTTTTGTTATTGTCATAAATTTCTGAGGTTATAACAGCAGATTGAAAAATCATTATTTTACGTTTTGTAGATATTTTTTTAAATGAATTGTATTTTTCTAAAAGCACTGACAGAAGTGATAAGTAACTAACATTGTTTGAGATTGCAAATCTTATATTATCAATAATTAATTTGGCAGTTTCATTGGCGTTAGTGTTATCATGAAGAGATCTAAGTGAATCAATAAAATTTATGAAATGTGTATTGCTAGGATATCCTTCGAATTTATTGTTGTTTTTTAAATTATGTGTTAATAAACCTAGTAACTCGTTTTCTGATAAAGGTATTTTATATGAAGTCCTATTTTTGATATTATCGACTGCAAGATTAATGTATTCATTTTCTGATTTAAAAAAATTAATGATCTTCAATTTATTAAAATCAACATCTATCTTCAAAAGATACGGATCTAAATTTTCTAAAAGTGGACAAGAATGAATTATTTGATAAAAATAATTATACAAATTTTCATTGTCCAACACATCTGAATTAGTAAGTGCCTTGTGAGCTATCAAGTTTAGTTTCTTTTTAGGCTCCCCAATCATATATCCAGAGTAAAATAGAAAATAAAAATCCATTGCACTTAATTCGTATTTTTTTGATTTCAGATTATTGATTGTTTCATAAACCAACCAATACTCTTTATATATAAAGTAGATCAAATAAGATAGTTTATATCTGTTATTGTTGGTAATATTAAAAGGCAAGATTATTTTACTAGAGTTTAAGAGATATTGAAAAGTATTTATTAATCTATATTGATTATTATTATCATTTATGCTTTTGTCTTCACAAAATGTTATTATGTAATTTGTGAGTTCACTGATCTGATAAAAATTAGCGACTACTTTGAATGTTGTTAACTCAAGGTATTTAAGTCTATTTGTGTAGAATGTTTTAGTTGTTAAACCTGAATAGTTTATTTCAATATTACTTAAAACAGTATATGAATAAGGAGCTAATCTTAATGCTTCAAAAGCAGAATTAAACGCTTGGATAATTTTTTCTTGCATTTTGTATGCATATGATATATAATGATATGAAAGATATTTAATTGTGATTTCATTTGATTTAATGCAATTGAGAAAACATTTTTCAGCCTCTAAGTGTAGATTCTTTTTAAGAAAAGCTACACCTTTGTTAAAAGTTGCGTAAAATTCTTTGTAGTTAGAGTCTGATTCTGCTTTAGTGAAGCAATCGATTGCTAGGTCAGTATAATCAAGTTTTAGGGCGATTACCCCTTTACCAAGAGAAGCAGAGGGGTATTTTTTTTCTGGACTATCATTTTCAGCTCTAGAATAAGCATGAATTGCAAGTTTATATTCTGAGATTAGCCCATAAACGTATCCTTTATTGTAAGAAGCCTTGGGGTATTTTTTGTCAAGACTATCATTTTCTGCTTTTGAGAATGATTTAATGGCATTCATATATTCACCTGCTGCAATATAGCATAGCCCAAGTTCATATGATGCCTCAGGAAATTTTTTATCTAAACTATCATTAATGGACTTATTAAAAGAAGAGATGGCGGCGTCAAATTTTTTTAATTTATTAAAAACTAATGCTTTACTAAATGATGCGGTAGGGTTTTTGTTGTGAATAGAGTCAATTTCCGCTTTTGTTAATGATTCAATTGCCTCGTTGTACATATTTAAATCATCATATGCAGCAGCTTTATTAACTGAGGCCTTGGGAAATTTTCTGTCAAGACTATCATTTATAGCTTTGTCGTAAGATTTAATTGCTTCTTTTGACTTATTTAATTTTTCAAGAACAATTCCTTTATTATAAGACGCAAAAGGAAATTTTTTATCAATACTTGAGTTTTCAGCTTTTGAAAAATATTTAATGGCTTTATTAGTATCAATTGTTATATATGTAAGCCCCATATTGTAATATAATTCCGGCCATTCTTCCTTTTTATCCAATTCTGCTTTATGAAAAGAGGTTAACGCTTTTTTGTTGTTATTTAATTCTAAATATATAAGTCCTTTCAGATACGAAGCTTGGCTATGTTTATGATTCAGGGAGTTGTTTTCGGCCTGCGATAAGGCATCTATTGCATTTTCATATTTTTTGATTTTTCTAAAAGCCAATCCTAATTGATATTCAGCTTTAGGGAATTTACCATTAGAACTTGCTTGTATAGCTTTTTTGAATGATGTGATAGCTTTATCAAATAATAATAAATCCATATAGCACAATCCCTTGTTGAAGAAAGCTTTTGAATGAATTTTGATTTGATCAGAATCTTCAACTTTTGAAAACAAATTAATAGCCTCTTCAAACTTTTTAACTCGTCGGAATAATAATGCTTTATTTAATGAAGCAGAAGGAAATATTTTGTTTTCACTATCTAATTCTGCTTTAGTGTAGGAATCAATTGCTTCATGAATCTTCCCCATTTTGTCCAATAAAATTCCCTTATTGTAAGAAGCTGAAGGGAATTTTTGATCTTTACTATCTTGTAAAGCTTTGTTAAAAGAATTAAGAGCAAGTTCATACTTCTCTTCTTTTGCTAATATTGTTCCTTTGTTTAAAGATGCAATTGGATTTTTTTGATTTGGACTGTCATTTTCAGCTTTAGTAAAGGATTTTAGTGCTTCTTGAATGTTTTGAATATCTAAATAAATGAAGCCTTTTTCAATCGAGGCTTCGGGATACTTTTTATTTAAGCTGTCATTTTCGGCTTTGGTAAGTAACAAAAGTGCCTTCTTGGTTTTGTTTTGTCTATTATAAATCATTCCTCTTCTAAATGAATGAAGTGGAGAGATTTGATTAGGATCAATTTTTTCTACTTTATCATACCATTTTAAGCTGTCAATATCATTTCCATTTTCATAATGTATATTTCCCTTAATTATTAGTAAAATGGGATTGTTATTATCGTTACTTTCTTTTTCATAAAGGGAAATTGAATCAAAAGCAGCATGATATAAGTTGTGTTGGTAAAGTAAGATTGCTTTATTATAATGAGCTAGAGGAAATTTGTTTTCATTCGAATCACTAATCGCTTTATCGTAGGATTTGATTGCCTTATCAAAATTATCTTGAACACTATAAATTATGCCTTTACTAAGTGAAGCTATAGGGCAAATATTATCTTTACTGTCTCTCTCTGCTTTAGAAAAGGATTCTAGTGCTAAAGCAAACTTTTTACCATCTTGTAAAATGATTCCTTTATTAAATGATGCTTCGGGAAATTTGGATTGAAAACTATCGTTTTCTGATTTAGTTAAATAATGTAGAGCTTCATTTTTTTTATTTATGCGACTATAGGCTAGTCCTATTAAAAATGATGCTTTAGGAAATATGTTGCCCTCAAATTCTAATGCTTTTTTTAGTTTTACAATAGCTTCATTAAAATTTCCTTGATAAAACAGTTTCGAACCAGCATTGAAATAAGAATTAGGTTTAACTGACATAATAGGTTGATTTTGAAATACAATATAGGTATATAATCCATTTCAAATAATAAAAAATGTTTAAAATTCACATAGGAAAAGCCCTGTTTAAATAAGGGGTATCATTCATTTAGTGTAATAGGTTCATATGGGTCTGGTAAGTCTTCATTTTTATGGGCATTTCAACAGTCTTTGACAAGACAAAAAAATCAATTTCATTTTCGGCTTCCGATAAGCCATTATAAACAAATCTCCTCCATCAACTTCAAAAACATGGTCGTTTCCAGTTTCTAAAAATCAATCTTATCCATATCAACTGGAAATTTCTTTTCAGCTTCATAAAAAAAACTAAACCCCAGGAATTTAATAGATGTAATAATAATCTTGAACCTATGCAACCCGCTGAACAACCATGGCTTGGCCAGAATTCATTTCATGATATGTCCCGTTGATTAACTGACTAAAAACAATACCCGTACAAACCACAACTGCAATTTGAGCAGGCAAAGCACTACCAATTCTTAAATCCGCAATCAAATCTATATTAGCAATAGTGTTACTATTTAGGGCAAGTGCTTCACTACTGGTAATAATTGCTTGACCATTTTCTAAAGGTTCAACCGGTGCATATGCTCCTTTGCTGGCATCAAAAACATCTCAGAAAAACTTACCTGACGGCCACTGGTTGAACAACTCGGCGATAAAGCCCCTCTTATTAGCAATCACTCAGAAATTGAAGTTTTGAAAAAGCACTATGTTAATGATAAGCAATTGATGGCTGCTTCGAAGAATTTTTCTGTTTTTGGGAAGGGGGGTTAGTAGTTATTTAAAATTAGTTGTTTGCTGAAAAGACCTTTTCTAATTTGTTCCTTGAAGGAAGTAGTACGATTAAGGCCATAATAATAACTATGTTTTTCATAATATACTGTCCAATAATAGTAAATCCATAAGGAGCAGTGGTGAATGATAATTCAGGAAGTGCAAATAATGGCACAAATGTACATGCCATGTGTCCTAAAGCCATCCATATTACCAATTTCTTCCTATGAAAAAAAATCAATCCAGCTCCAATACCTATTTCCATAAAAGCAAGTATCCCATAACTGATGTTTTCAGGGATTTTATCAAAAGTTAAAATATCTATGGTTTGAATAGCTAAAGATTCGGCAGGACTTAGCTCTGGAAAGAACTTTAAAAAACCAAACCAAAAATAAATAATACCTATTGAAATTGAGAGCAACTTGAATTTATTCATAGATTTAATTTTAAACAAGGGGAGGAGATAAGTAGTTCTCCTCCCCATGCTTTCTATTTTACTATTTATTACCTAGATGATGATTATAAAATTTCCAAGCTTTATGAGCAACATCTCTTCCTAATTCTAATCCAGCAACGTTGTCTGCCTGTATATGGTAACCTCCCATTACTCTTGATTGTCCGGCCATTTCAGCAGCTTCGGTAAAAGTTGGAAACTTAAGCGTTACAGAATCACCATAAAATGCGGGGTCAGTTTCGGTTAATTTACCTGTTAGAATAGTTGCTTCAGCCCCGAACTCATCTGAGCCGGTAAAAAGCTTTAATGCCTCTGCACAACCACCACTTACTGTGCTATGACCTGAAACATAACTTGGAAAAGGTGGGCATAAAAATACTGCCGGAGAATATGGTCTCCAATCTTTGCCATCAATTTTACCAAACCCCTTGCCTTCTCCTTTCCATCCCTCAATTGTTTTTCCAGTATAATACTGGTGTACTAATTGAAAAGGTCTGGCATAGTCATAATGCATTTTAGCATCCCATGATGCAATAAAGGCGTCCATTGCTGTTGCTTCAACTAAAAAGTACATTTTGACATCTTCATCTAAAGTGTGTTGATCTCTTATTGATACATGTTGCGCAAATTTTAACCAGTGCCCAGCTTGTTGAACAGACTGAGGTCCGTCTCTCATAAATTCCACTAATGCCTTATCGTGGTCAGACATATTATCTTGAATACTTACAACTTCTTCTAGTTCTTCAGCTAACTGTTCTGAGCCAACATAAGGCGGAGGACCAGGTCTGAATTCAGAAGCTGAATCTAATGTAATTGGTTTTACTAGTTGCCAAAAAGGAGTTAAGCAACCAGGCGCGAATCTACCACCTTTACCATCCGAAAAGTACTTTGGTTGCCAACGGTTAATGTCTGTATTATTATCCGCATCATTTACTGGTTGGTAATGCGTATAGTCAAAGTATTGTATACCATCAGAACCTTCATGTGTAGCATATTGATTTGATCCATCATTTCTTCTAGCTTCAATAATTGTTTTTGCAACAACATTTCCAATACCTTCAGGTGTTTTTGTATCCATAGAGTGGTTATTGATATCATAACCTAACTTCTTCATTATGCCAGAGAAATATACACTGTCAGAATAATAGTATTCACATAAAGTACGGTATGCTGCATAGCTGATAGCAATTTCTTTGTTTTCAATTGTATGTTCACTCAGAGGTAGTCTTTCAATCTCATTATTATAAACTGGAATTGCATTTTCATCATATCTTGACCAAGCATCAAACATACTTGTGAAAATAAGACCTAAATACCTTGAAGTGATCGTTGGACGTGGTTTGAATCGTTCAGTGTCCATTGCTGTACCCTGCAAGGCAGCCTCTCCCCAAATATAGGCTACATTTTCTTTGCCTCTAGGCTCTGTTTCTACCAAATTAGTTGAGGATTTGGCTGACATTGAATTCTTAGTTTCATAGTCAGAATTGCATCCAACTAAAAATAACATTCCAATAAAAGTAATAGGGAGTAATTTTTTTTTCATTAATTATATAAAAATTGGTTATGAGGCTAAAAATAGCTAATATTAAAGTCCTGTTTTTAGTGAAAGGATGTACCACCTATTATAATTGATGAACGACCCAAATTAATTTGTGAAACCAAAAAACCATATACCAAACTGTTTAATTATTGATGACGATCCACTGATTTGTGATCTGGTTAAACACTTTTGTTCGAAACTTGGATGGGAAGAGAGTTGCTGGTCAGTAGAAAATGGAAATCAAGCTATTCATGCATTGAGTAGTCAGCAGTTTGACTTGGTATTTTTAGACTATAATTTACCTGATTTGAACGGAAAAGAAATATTAAGCTTTATACCTCAGGATACTGCTGTCATTATGATTACTACTGAGCAAGCCTTTGGTGCGGAATCCTATGAATTTGCTCAAATTGTCGATTTTCTGGTGAAACCGATTTCATCTGAACGGTTTATGAAAAGTATCATGAAGTATAATGGACAAAAGCAAAAAACTGATGCGCCTGCTTCGAACAAAAAACAGCTAATAGTAAAGGATGGAAATATTGCGGTTATTATTAAAAAGGAGGATATAAAATACATTAAGTCTGAATCTAATTATGTTCAATTTTATACACACAGTAAAAAGGTAATGAGCCTAATGAGTTTGAAACAACTGGAAAATGAGTTAAGCAATAATTTTATCCGAATCCACAAATCCTACATAATTAATTTGAACTTTTTAGATGCTATTTCAACTGATGAAGTAAGAATAGGTGAGACAGCAATTCCTATTGGAGCTAAATACAAAGCACTTTTAAACAATAAACTTAACAAGTTATTCTAGTGTATTCAAGTAGATTTTCATTTTTGATATATAAAAAGTCATTTTTTCATTAAGCAAATTTTTATTTTCTTCTGAAAAATCAATATTTTCTAAATAGGATTCAAAAGAATGCAGATTTAGCCTTCTGATAGTACTAATGATTCTATGTTGGATTTTATGAAATGTTTTTCTGTCCTCATTATTGACCGCAGATATGAGAGTGTTTTTATCTTTTTCCCAGGCTTCAATTAGTATGGTAATGGCATTTTTAATTAGCGACCTATTAAAATCATAGTCCTTTTCAATATTAGAAAAATCAGGGATTTTATGAAGGATTCCTAACTGATGTTCATTGATATAAGTTAGCAATTCTTCTTTTGAAACAGGTTTCTTGAATGATGTTGCCTGTTTAAAGTTCAGGTTTACATCAGAGCCTGAAACAACAATTAGTTTACCCTGAGATTTTAATAGTGGTAAAATTGTTTTTTTGATCTCATCAGTTGATAACAGGTACGTACCGAAGTTAAGGTCACAAACAATGAAATCGAATTCGTTTATGCTATGATTTTTTAATTCATTTGGAGTTGCACATAAAGTAATATTAGCATGCTGGAAAATATAACTGTACCACTGTCTCAGTTCAGCATCATCTTCTAGCGCCAAAACAGAAATTCCTTTCATTTGAGCAACACTCAATTCATTGGCAATGGTTTTATTTGATGTTCTAATTTTTCGTTCCAACAATAAGTCAAAACTGAACGTGCTTCCTTTACCAAGCTCAGATACTATTTGTAAGGATGAGTCATATAGCTGAAGTAATTCTTGTACAATTGCAAGCCCTAATCCAGCTCCAGAATTGTAATTTGTACCTATTTTTCTTTGACGTAACAATTCTATTTCATTTGCATTCATACCTGCTCCATTATCAATAATCGAAAAACGAATTAACTTATTTTCTAAAGCTGACACGTTAACAGTTATAGTACCATTTTCAGGCGTAAATTTTATTGCATTTGTCAATAGGTTATTAATGATCTGATAAAGTCTGATTTGGTCGAATTTGAAAATTGACATTTCAAGTGCTTCTGAAAAGTCAAGGTTTACGGTAATATTTTTTTTGTCAGCCCTATATTTAGAGGTCGCTATCAATTCTAAACAAAATGGTTTTAATTCAAGCCATTTATTATTTAAGTGAATTAATCCTCCACGTAGTTTGTCAAAATCTAGTACATCAGTAACCAGTGAATGTAATTGGTGGGTATTAAACTTTATGGAATTAATAAAAGGTTGTTGCTGATTTAGTTTTTTATTTTGTTCCAGAATCTGAACTCCACCAAGAATGGATTGAAGAGGATTTCTGATTTCATGACTCATATTTTCTAGGAATGCCTCTTTTTCTCGGTGAGCTGCTTCGGCTTTACTCTTGGCAATTTCCAGTTTAACGTGATTGTCATAAATTTTTTGTGACATAGATTCAAAACTGGTTGAAAGTTCTCCAATTTCATCATTTCGTTGTATTATGCTTTGTTTGGGTTTTATATTTAGTGAGAATAATTTGAGTTCTTCCGTGATGTTTTTCAAGTCTTTGGCTTGCTTTCTCATATAAATAAATGCTACAACAAGGAAAAGTACAGCAATGAATACCGATATAAGAATCATCTTTCTTCTCCAAATGTAAAATGATGCAAATTCAACTTTGTCTTTTACACTAATCCCACCAAATAACTTATAACCAGGCCGGCCGTATTTAACTTTAAAAAATAAATTGACAGCATATTCATCTGAAAGTGTGGTGCCATTATAATTGATTTTGTCAATATTAAGATTATATTCAGATGGAAAAAAAGAAGGCTGACCAGATTCGAAAGTAAAGGTCTGTTCAAATATTGGGTGGATTAAATAGTGCCCGTCTTGATTGAATAGTCTAAATTCATGAGAATCAGGGGTAAGTGCTTTTAAATTATTAAACACCATAGTGAGGTCAACATTTGCAATAAGGATGCACTCCCTACCGTTTTGAACAGCTACTTTTTTCGCAATTCTCAAAGTTGGTATTCTAGGATCACTTAATTGGCCATTTTCTTTATTTAAGTCAATTTTAGAATAGTAAATGCTATCAGGAGGTAATTGCATTAGCTCTTGAAAGTAATCACGTTCTCCTTTATATTGAAGTTCTTCCTCCGGACAACGCTTAATAATACTATTGATTCGTTCTACCCTTAAAATCTCCTTTCCTTTAATATCGGTAGATAATAAACGTATTTGGAAATAATGCTGCTTTGATTTTAAAAAAGATGAATGTTCGTTGTGTAAAATATCTAACACATCAATATCTGAACTAATTAAGTACTGTTTTAATAGCGGACTATAGGACAACTGATTAATGTCATCTACAAGTTGTTCCAAATTGGTTTCAAACTTTAATTGAACCATTTCTTGGGTATGCTTGAGGCGTTTATCAGTCAATTCACGAATTTCAATTGAACTATAAGACAGAAAAATAATACTTAATAGTGTTATTCCTCCTATAAATAATAGGAAGTAAACCAGCGCATTTTGAACAGCAAGAGAAATATACCTTTTCGCCATAGAAAGATAAAGCTACTATTTTAATTTTTTGTAACAAATAAATATTGAATCTACATATTTAATTGAGTTAGTTTCAAGTGTTCTCATCTAACATAAACAATATGTAATAAGAATTCAAAAGAGATATATTTATGGGGTGAATATACATTTAAAATTACTCAAAAAATGAATAATTGTTACCGGGTATTGTTACCGGAGTCGCTAAAAGGGCAATTTTTAAGTGAAATTTGAGTCTTCAAAATTGCGAGAAAATTCGTGTAAAGCAAATTGGTTTCAATTTTAATCGTCTTTTAGAATGCTTGAAGACCTTTGCTATCACTTAGTTTCAAGAGAAAAGTAAACACAAAAAAAGCCGATCATTCTTGATCGGCTTTCGTAGTAGCGGGGACCAGACTCGAACTGATGACCTTCGGGTTATGAGCCCGACGAGCTACCAACTGCTCCACCCCGCAATATATATTTTAAATTACTTCGTTTTTAATTGCGAGTGCAAATATATATTTTGTTTCTTTGCAAAACAATATTTTTGTAAACTATTTTTTAAAAAATGCAACATAAGTCCGGATTCGTAAATATTATTGGTAGTCCAAACGTTGGTAAATCAACGTTGATGAACAGATTGGTGGGAGAGAAGTTGTCGATTATTACATCAAAGGCACAAACTACCAGACACCGGATATTAGGTATTGTAAATGATGAGGATTATCAGATTGTATTTTCAGATACACCAGGGGTATTAAGTGCACATTATAAATTGCATGAAAATATGATGCGTTTTGTCAATTCAGCACTTAAAGATGCTGATGTGTTATTGGTAATGACTGATATTTTTGAGGAAACCATGAATCATCCTGAAACCCTGGAACGCATTCAAAAAACCAGTATTCCTGTTATTGTTTTAATCAATAAAATTGATTTAGGTGATCAGGATAAATTGGAGGATAAGGTGGCTCAATGGGCTGAGATTTTACCAAAAGCTGAGATTTTGCCTATTTCGGCATTAGAGAACTTTAATGTTTCTCTGATTTGGGATAAAATCATTGCATTATTACCTGAAAGCCCGCCGTTTTACGATAAGGAAACTTTGACGGACCGTCCTATGCGATTTTTTGTGAGTGAAATTATTAGGGAGAAAATTTTCATGCAGTACAAAAAAGAGATTCCATATTCTACACAAGTGGTTGTTGAAGAGTATAAAGAGGAAGATAATATCATCAGAATACGGGCAATCATCTATGTTGAAAGAAAGACTCAGAAGGGAATCATTATTGGTCATCAGGGGCAGAAGTTAAAATATGTTGGAATAGAGTCCAGAAAAGATATTGAGAAGTTTGTAGGGAAACAGGTTTTTTTAGAAACTGTTGTGAAGGTAGATGAGAACTGGAGAGAGAACGATAATAAATTAGAAAAATACGGATATTAAATGTCAAATATAATAGCAATTGTAGGTAGACCCAATGTAGGGAAGTCGACATTATTTAACAGACTGACTAAATCAAGAAATGCCATTGTTGAGGAGATGAGCGGGGTTACACGAGACCGTATTTATGGTATGTCGGAGTGGAACGGAAAAGAATTTAGCGTGATTGATACCGGAGGATATGTAAGAGGTTCTGATGATATTTTTGAAGCAGAAATCAGAAAGCAGGTTGAAATTGCAATTGATGAGGCCAATGCCATTGTGTTTGTTTCTGATGTAACTACAGGGATAACAGATTTAGATGAGGCAGTAGCTGCAATATTAAGAAAGTCAAATAAACCAGTTTTTGTGGTTGCCAATAAAGTTGATAATGCTTCAAGGGTCAATGATGCCTATGAGTTTTTCAATTATGGTTTAGGTGAGGTTTATAATATCTCCGCCAATAATGGTTCAGGAACAGGTGAGCTTTTAGATGAAATTGTTAAGGAGTTTGAAGATACTGATGAGGAAGAGGAGGAGAATACAATTCCAAGAATTTCGGTTGTTGGAAAACCAAATGTTGGGAAGTCATCATTTGTTAATGCAATTACAGGTGAAGAAAGGAATATTGTAACGCCTATTTCGGGAACTACCAGAGATGCTATTGATACTGATTTTAAGTTGTTTGGTTTTGATTTTAAGCTGGTAGATACCGCCGGAATCCGAAAAAAGAATAAAGTACATGAGGATGTAGAGTTTTATTCAGTGATCAGGTCAGTCAGAAGTATAGAGTATTCTGATGTTTGTATTTTTATGATTGATGCTACTGAAGGCATTCAGAAACAGGATTTAAATATTTTCTATATCATAGAAAAAAATAAAAAGGGCGTTATTGTACTGGTCAATAAGTGGGATTTAATTGAGGATAAAAGCCCTGATTATGTGAAGACTTACGAAGATGGATTGCGTGAAGCTTTAGCACCTTTTAATGACGTGCCGATAATTTTTACTTCAACAATTACAAAGCAGAGATTACATAAAGCGTTAGAAAAAACAATGGAGGTCTATGAGAACAGAATTCAAAAAATTCCAACCTCCGAGTTAAATAACTTTTTGCAGGAGGTTATCGAGCATAATCCGCCGCCATCAGTCAAAGGAAAATATATCAAAATAAAATTTGTTACCCAGTTACCAACTCATTCGCCATCATTCGCACTGTTTTGTAATTTACCACAATACATCCGTGAAGATTACAGACGATTTATTGAGAATAAACTAAGACAGCGCTTTAATTTTGAAGGGGTGCCGATTCGTGTGTTTTTCAGAAAAAAATAGGAAAGCAGAAAAATTATAAATTTTCTGACGGAGAGGTATTATATTTATAACCTTGTTAGTTGACCGCTGACTTTTTTGTCTGTTAAAGACCAAAAACGATTTATTGAATGACTTATAACGAAATATTAAACAGTTTAAAGAAAAAGGTTTACGCTCCCATTTATTTTTTTCATGGAGAAGAGCCTTTTTATATTGATAAACTGGTTGATTATATTTCAGCGAATATTCTGGAGGAATCAGAGCGGGATTTCAATCAAACGATTTTATATGCTAAAGATAATCAGCCAATTGATGTAGTTGATACAGCAACCAGATTACCTATGATGGCTGAAAAACAGGTAGTGATAGTAAAGGAGGCACATGAGTATAAAAGAGCCAATCAATGGGAAGCATTTGAACAATACTTTACCTCACCTTCCGATTCAACAATCCTTGTTTTTGCTTATAAGTATAAAAAATTCGATAAGCGATCAAAAATCTATAAACTACTCAGTAAAAAAGCCGAAATTTTTGAATCTTCCGGTGTTAAAGATTATGAACTACCAAAATGGGTTCGGGATTTTGTAGTGGAAAATAATCATCAGATTTCGGATAAAGCAGTTGCTCTAATTTGCGAATTTGTCGGTAATGATTTATCCAGGATGTCGAATGAGCTTGAAAAATTATTTTTATTGGTAGATGAGGGTACTCAGATCAGTGAAAAAGATATTGAGAAGAATATTGGAATCAGTAAAGATTATAATGTATTTGAGTTGGTTAATGCAGTTTTAGATAAAGATTTTGAGAAGGCAGTAAAAATCATTAATTACTTTGATAAAAATCCAAAGGCAGCACATATAACCGTAATAATTGCTAATCTTTTAACATTATACCAACGACTTTTTAAGGTTCACTTTTTAAAAACAAATGACCCTCGTGCTATTGCTACTGCTCTCAAAATTCATCCTTATCCGGCAAAAGAGATGTTGTCAAAAAAAATGAAGCATCCACCTAAAATTATCTCCCGAAATTTTAATATTCTTCGCAGTTATGATTTGATGGCAAAAGGAGTAGGAACTTCGGGAGGAACTGATGCTGAGCTAATGAAGGAATTAATCTTTAAACTTTTGCACTAAACATTTGTTAAAAAAGTTAAATTTTTGTAATGATTTTATGTTTTTGTATACTAAAAGATAAACTTTATGAGTTACTTTAAGGGTAAATAATAACAAATACATAGAAAATTTACAAACAATGGCACGTAAAAAGACAAAAGAAAAAGTAGAAAAAATTATAAATGAAATTAAAAATTCTACTCCAAAATTTAAACTTAAATTAGATAGTAAAACAACAATTACTTTAAAAACGGAAGAGCAACTGCAAAAGTGGATGTCATTATATCCAAAAGCACAGTTGGTAACTGTATAAATATTTAACGTATTAGATTTAAAAAAGGCGCCTCAAAAGGCGCCTTTTCTTTTTAGAAAATTTACTACTTATTTTTCTATGATTAACTTACTGGTATAAGTGCGTTTATTTTGTGTTACCTTGACAATATAAAGTCCCTGAGGAAGGTCAGTATTTATTACAATACCGGAATTTAGATTTGCCCGTGATAAAATGCTCTGTCCACTTACATTGAACAGCTCTAAATCAAAGTTTCCATTAACTTCAACAGTTACTGTACTTCTTGCCGGGTTCGGATAAATATTTAATATCGATTCAAATTCTGATTCATCAACGCTCAATACAGGTGTATATGCACAATAATCATTGTAGATTTGATTATCGTAAAAATTCTGAACACTATCTGCAGTCACAAAAAGACTGTCAACATTTTGCAGGTGATCACCTGCTCTGGAATAAACATAAGCAAAATCATAACAAACCTGTTCTCCAGGGCTAAACATATCCTCTGAATGGACGAAGAACATTTGTTTGTCACCTCCGTTATTGCCTTCAGTAACTTCACTCCAGCCGTTGGGGTCAGTAGGGGTGTCAGGGTATATGAAGTTAGTTGTTATCATTCCGCCAAGACCATTGCCGCCTTCGGTAAACTGAATAGTTGAAGAACCCCATTGACCATTTAGGTATCCCCAGTATTCTGCTGCTGTTTGTGGTTGAGCAGAAAATTGATTTAGACTACTGGTATAACCAGAGGTTTCTATACTGTTATTTAATGAAAGCACACCAAAAGCCGGTGGGTTGAGACCATAGTCAGAATCGTCATTATCTGCATTGTAAGCATACATCAAATTTTGACTTGGTTTACATCCAACGTGATCGTCACCGGGATCTCCAATTGAAGGATCTGTATAGTTACCAATCTTAAAGTCAAAAATGGTTTGAGTACCACGGTTAATCATTCTCATATTAACAAAAGTCGTATTGTCTAAGAAATCGTCTGATGTATATTGATAAATCATGAAATGTAGTTCCAGTCCAATGGGATTGCCTCCTGAAGAGTGAATATTTCCCTTGTCGTTTAAAATCATATAAGATGCTTTATCTCCTCTTATATTGGGGTAGTCGCCATCCTGAGGAACATAAACACCATCATTATTGGAATCAATAAAAGGAGCAAGGTAAAAAGCCTGACCTAATGTAGTGTCACCATGTGCAGGCCATTCCAGAATATCGTCTGGCATGACATATCCGGAAATATTATAGTTTTGAATATGAGATTGAATTTCTGCTTGACTGACAGTCCATATTCTATCATATGCTGCTATTTGAGAAGCAATAATTTCTGCATCACCATAAGGGATACCATTGTTATCTCCTCCACCAAAGGTGGATAGCGGACCGGTTGAAAGGTCGTCATCATTGGCATATTTTTGTGCACAAATCTTGAGTCCTCCGTTAACGTCACTGCCTCCAAACCAAAAAGCACTTGAAAAAAGTGCATGATTGCCAGAGTTTTTTGGAATTTCATAACCGGTGGTGCCGGAATTGGCATCATTAAATAATATACCATTGGTATTAACAAGGGCATCAACATTATTGTGATCCAGAGTGGATTGAACCTGGCCTATTCCATTGTAAACCATTGTAAGTGAAAGAAGAGATAGGTAGAGTTTTTTGTTCATATTTCGAGGTTTTTGTTTTTCTAATATACATTAATTTATAACCAGTGACGGCATACAGCTAAATTTTGTAATGACTTTCCATTTATTACACCCATCTGCTGGCTTCGGAAAGTTTTCGCTGATTTATATTATATGAAAAAGTATCAAGTGCTAACATCAACATCTCATATGAAAAAACCGAACGCTTACTGTAAACTAACTGTACACCATCAACAGGTCTATATAAATCAACTAAACGGTTGAAATAAAAGCCAACTTCAAAAACTAAAGCGGGATAGTGATATAGTTTGTGTTTTGGGGATATCATAAATTAAGTATTACATTATTTTTTTATAATTAACTTTTTAGTGTGAATCTGATCTCCCTGGTTTACTTTAATGAGGTATATGCCATCCGATAAATCGAAATTTAATGGCTGGCTCGCATTTAGATTTTGCCTGGTTAATACTTTTTGCCCTGATAAGCTGAAGATTTCCACATCAAATGTACCTTCTAACTCAATATTTATTAATGAGGTTGCTGGGTTAGGGTATATTTTTATTGAATGGTCAATCTCCTGCTTTCCATTTGATACGAAACCAGGGTAGCAATTAGTATAATTTTGATCATCAAAAAAGGTTTGAACACTATCAGCAAGGTCATATAGAAGGTCTACATTTTGAAGATAATCTCCAATGCGGGAGTAAAGCACAACATAATCATAACAAATAATTTCTCCCGGACTAAATGTACCATAATTGGAGGACATAAATACCCGTCTGTCTCCTGGTGGATTTTGTTCTGTTATCTCACTCCAGCCATTAGGGTTATTTGGATTATCAGGGTATATGTAATTTGTGTTATTATTTCCTCCAAAACCGGTGCCTCCACTGGTAAAATGATTCCCTGAACTTCCCCAAAAACCATTCATATAACCCCAGTATTGGCCGGCCACTGTCGGATCTCCCGTTATGCCACCTGCGTTATTGTAATAACCTGCCACATCCATAGTGTGGTTAAGCATTTTTATCCCCGAAGCAGGAGGGTCAATACCATACGCCACGCCACCACCGGGACCATTATCATTATTATCACCATTATACCCATAAATCATATCTTTGTTTGGGGCAGAGCCTATAAAATCGTCTCCTGATCTGCCAATATCGAAATCAGCGAAGCAAGCAGTAGTGAAGTCGGAATAAGCGTTGTTTGATCGGTTAAAGACCTTTACATTAATAAATGTACTGTTATCCAGGTAGTCATTCGAAGTATATTGATAAATCATAAAATGAATTTCAATTCCAAGGTTTGCACCGCCAGAATTTAAATGCGGACCAGCGGCATCATTAATAATAAAAAAGGATGCTTTATTACCCCTGATATCAGGGTAATCTCCATTAACAGGGTCGTAAATATTGTTATGATTAGCATCAATGTATGGGGCTAAATCTGCGGCTTCTCCATTGGCAGTATTTCCATTACCCGGCCAATCTAAAATACTGTTTGGAATAATGTACCCGGGTGTGTTATAGTTGCTTTGATGTTGAGTGATTTCTGTTTCGCCTACTGTCCATATTGTATTGTACATGTTAATGTATGAGGCCAAGGTGTAGTCATTTGCTATTGGTCCGGTAAAGAAATCAGAACCATCATCAGAATATCGCACTGCTGCCAGGTGCAATTGACTATTAAGGTCTGTTCCACCAAACCAAAACGCACTACCATACAATGTGTTTGATTCAGATGCTTTAGGAACATTGTACCCTGCTTGGTTGGTTGTTGTATTGGTAAAAAAGATGCCTCTTGTATCTGCATAAGTTTTTACGTTATTATGATCCAAAATTCCAACGGTTTGACTAAATGAGTGATTTAGTGCTGAAATCAAAATAGTTAGCATTAGTATTTTTAAGTTCATAGTGATAGGTTTAGGGCAAACCTAGCAAAAAACAAAGGTTGAATATTAAAGTATTATCTGAGATTGAAATGATTTTATACAGGTCTAAGGTGTTTTTAGCAATCCAATAATTGCAGAAAAAAGTGACAAGGTGTGATTTAAATCGATATTCACTACCTTTCAAAAATTCTAATACTATATTTGCAGTATGGTAGAAATAGGAAAGGTAAATCATTTACAAATTGTCAAAGAGGTTGAATTTGGAATGTATTTGGACGGTGGAGAAGATTTTGGAGAGATTTTGTTACCTGCAAGGTACATTACTCCTGATTGTATTGTAGATGAATTTGTAGATGTATTTATCTATTTGGATTCGGAAGACCGCATTATTGCAACAACTGATTTTCCGAATGCAATGGTGGATGATTTTGCATTGCTGGAGGTGGTTGATGTGACAAAGGTAGGTGCTTTTTTAGATTGGGGATTACCAAAGGATCTGTTATTGCCTTTCAGAGAGCAAAAAAACGATTTATCGGTTGGAGATAAATGTTTGGTAAAAATTTACCTTGATGATTTTACTGAGCGGATTGTAGCTTCTTCAAAACTGGATCGGTTTTTAGATAATACACCACCTGAATTTGAAGTGAACCAGGAAGTAGGATTAATGGTACATTCAAAGACTGATTTGGGTTATAAGGTTATCATCAATAATGAGTTTTGGGGATTGTTATATGAAAATGAAGTTTTTCAGCCAATCCAACGTGGCGATTATTTACCAGGCTTTGTAAAGTTGGTCAGGGAAGACGATAAAATTGATGTGGCTTTGCAAAAGTCAGGGTACGAAAATATTGATGGTGTGTCCAGGACGATTCTCGAAAAAATTAAAAGCCAGTCTGGTTATATGGAGGTTAATGATAAGTCGTCTCCCGAAACCATAAAACATGTATTCGGGATCAGCAAAAAATCATTTAAAAAAGCAATTGGCGCTTTATATAAAGCACGTATTATCACCATTGAAGAAAAGGGAATCAGATTAAATTAACTGGATCTTATTTTTAATAACCTTAGCTTGGTATATGAAAACCACTGTCAGTTTGAGTTACTTAATTAAGTAAAAATAGCCTATGCTATTTATGCAAATCGAGCGGAGTCGAGATTTGGTTGAACTAAATATAGAATTAGGTCGAAGTATATCGAAAATAAGAGGTTTATTTACTAATTCATATATATACAATATTCAATTACTGATCAAGCCATTGTTTAAATTCGTTGACACGTTCTCTGGCTACAATAATCTCGTCTAAATCTAAATGGGGGACAACTAATTTTAAACGACTGTTGGAGTGTGCAATAATTTCTTGTATAGCTGGAAATGCAACAATAACCTTTCGGTTTATTTTAAAAAAAAGTTGGGGATTCAATTTGAATGACAATTCTTCAAGGCTAAAGTCAATGACATAATTTCGACCGGCATTAGTAAGTAAATAAGTGCCTTTATTCATACTGTAAAAGGCATTGATATCTTCAACCGGAATCAGCTTTATTTTTTCCCCCACCTTAATCATAAATCTTTTTTTAAAGGGTTGATCTGATTGTTTAATGAGGTTTGCTATCCTTCGTATATTCAATTCGGCGTTTTGACTCAGGTTTTTAAATTTATGAATAGCCTGTGACAAGCGTTCTTTTTCTATAGGTTTTAAAATATAATCTATACCATTAGTATTGAATGCTTCAATGGCATATTGATTATAGGCTGTTGTAAATATTATTGGACAATTAGCTTCTACTGTTCTGAAAATATCGGTACTAATACCATCTGCTAACTGGATATCCGAAAAAATTAGGTCAACAGAATGATTTTCCAAAAAGTCTATACTTCCTTTTACAGTATCAATAATATCTATAATGTTGATTTCAGGATCAATTTCCAAAAGCAACATCTTAAGACGGTTTGCGGCTCTGTTTTCATCTTCAATAATCAGTACATTCATATTAATTGTTGTTTTGAATAAATCCTTCCACTAAGGTATTAAACTCATCCGGAACATCCATATTGGCACAGTGCCCGGCATTTTTAAATTGATGATAATCACTGTTTTCAGTTTGACTGTGCCATGAGAGTGCCATTTTTTTAGCTAAATCAATGTCATGTTCAGCAGTAAGTATCAATGTGTTAAAATTTTTTTTGGGAAGTTCCCTTTCCATAATGATGTGGTCGAGTCCTTGCATGACCATAAAAGATTTTCGGGAAAATAAAGCAGAAGACTTAAAGAAATTAAGTTTGCCTTGTGGTGTGTGGGTACTGATTTCTGCCGTTTTCTGCCGGAATGATTTAATTGAGAATAATGCCCTTAAAATTAGTCCCAGGTTGGAGTTACGCTGTGCTTTTTTTACTTCGGAATTATTTTCATGAATGGAATACCCTCCCAGAACGGTTAAACTTTTAACCTTTTCAGGGTGTTTTAGCGCAAAATATTGTCCAATCAACGACCCCATAGAAACGCCAACAATATGAGCTGATTGGTAGCCCTCTGTTAATAATATTGAGTTGATGTGTTTTTCTGAACAATCTATTTTATCGGCTGATTTTTTTTGCTTGGATAAACCATGCCCGATTAAGTCAATTGTAATAACATAGTATGATTTTGAAAAGTGAGCAATTTGTTGGTCAAATGCATGATGGTCAGAAAATGCAGGGTGTAGGAAGATAACTAAATCTTTACCTCTGGTTCCGGCAGTAAAATAATGAATATCATAACCATCTTCATTTAGTTGCTTGTGCTCTACATGAGAGGCGTAATCTACTTCATTTTGGGTTAATGTGATATTGTTTTCATACATATTCGCAGAAATTTCCAGATATAGTTTAATGGTAATTAATAAAACAATTAGTATCGCCAGGAATCTGAGCTTTTTCCATTTGCGTTTTTTCATTCTGCCAATTGCTTTAAAACAGGTATTTCGATTTTAAAAAGGCCATTATTGCCAGACCATTTTACAGGCATATCCGTAAAATATTGATATTGTTGTTCCAGGTTTTTTAATCCAATTTTTTTTGAGTTTTCAGGATTATTCTTAAGTTGGATAGGATTAGAAATTACAATTTTTTCAGCATCCTTTTTTATAGTGATGGTCAGTTTGTTTTGACTTGAAATTTCGTTATGTTTTACGGCGTTTTCAATTAATAACTGTAATGCCAGAGGTACAATCAACTCGTCCTTGTTAAAGGGTACATCAATTTCCACTTCCAGTTTTTGGTCAAACCTTATTTTTAACAGAAAAATAAACTTTTTGATGAATTCTAATTCTTCTTCAAGCGATACCAGTTCGCGTTCTCTGTTTTCCAGTACATATCGATAGATATCACTAAATTGATGAATAAATTTGATCGCTAATTTTTGGTCGTCATAAACCAGATCACTCAAAACATTTAAGCTGTTAAACATAAAATGAGGATTGATTTGATTTTTTAAAGCTTCGTATTTATAGTTTAAAACCTCATTCTTTAGTTGCTCCTGTTTGAAAACAGATTTCTGCCAACTGATAAAAAAACCAATAGCACCTGCAACAACCGAGATAAATAATGAAATTAAGATGGGGATTCCCCAATAGATATTTACAGTGTAAAGGTATTTTGGAATATGATTGAAGAAAATCAAATTCATTAGACTTTGAACTGTCAGATAGGCAAATACCGAGTAAAATAAAATTGAGAGAAATGTCAGTACAACTCGCCTTCCAGGGTATTCCAACCAGCTGTATTTTTGTTCAATTTTGATCTGGAGATAGGCATGTCCCAACCATTGGGTCAGTGAAATACACATTCCCCAAAATCCACCAATCAGAATATTCATCACTGAATAATTATTGATAAAAAAGAAGGAACATACAAAGCCCAATAACAGGTTTGCCAGGAGGAATTCCCACCAACTTTTAAAAGGTGATATAATTTCTTTGCGCATGTGTTTAATTTCTTGTTTTTAAAGATAATGTTAAATCTCCGTTTAGATTAAAGAGCGTTTTCTTTATTTTAGGAGCACTCATAAAACCTTTGGCATTATTTGAATAGCCATAACCTTCAGTCGGTCTGCCATATTTATCCGTATCCATTTTCATATTTGAATTGGCATCATGGAAATAGCGCACTGCGTAAACACCTTTTTTTAATCCATCAAATTCTACTGTGGCATTTTTATTATCAATTGTGCCTTTGGCAACTGAAAGTACTTTGTGGTTTTCGTCTAGCAATTGTGCTAAAATAACACCCTCGTCCGAAACAAGGTTTGAAATTTTGATGGTTAGAATTTCGCCATCTTTTGCATGATTTTGGCTTGTTTCAGAATCAGTTTCGGGAGTTTGGCAGGATTTGGCTATATATTCCAGGTATTCTTTACCCCAATTCGGGTGAATTTTACTGATCGGTTTGTAATTATCCCATTCAGAAAGCAGAGCTTGTGCACGCTCACATATAGGTGCAGTATCACTTCCGAAAAATTGTGCTGTGCCATACTCATTGGATATTTTCAATTGCTTAGCCCGTATATTTTCAGGATTAAGGGCTAGTGATTTAGCAATTGAACCCTGTGCTAATCCTGAAAACTTCTGTCCCCTTTCCATTGGGTTTACTGTTAATCTGGCTGTAAAATACAATGCTTCCAGAGCATAGATCTCAGACTCTTTTGGTGCTAACAATTTGATTTTTTCGATTGATTGTTGGGCTATGTCTAAGTGAGCATCTTTTTTTGAGGCATCTTCTCTTTTTTCGTTGTAATTGGCCCAAATATAGCACATAGCATGGTAGTATAAAGGCAACCAGTTTTTGGTTTCAACATTAGCAATCTGATCAAACTGATAAGATGTGGCAATAAAGTCAGAGACGTTTTTAGCTGATGCAAAGCTGTCGAGTGCAACGGTCATTTTTTGTTCAAAAATGGAATTTTGTGAATAGCTGATCACACTTAAAATAGTGAACATTAATAATATTATAGTTTTCATTTTTTTGTTTTATTAGTTTTCATAATTCAAATATCTCTTTTGATTTTGGAGTTTGGAAATAATCTCAACCGAACTGTTGAATCTTCAGGATGAACTGTTACTAGTTAATTTTATCCAGCTGATTTTGATCTCCTGTTTTTGATAATGTGATAAAACATCCCAGGATAAAAAAGCGTGGTGCCGGTGGGGTAATCAGTGATTTTTCATAAATACCCTCACTATTAGGGGTATCAGAAAATTGGTAGCCGAACTCTTGCTTATATCCCAAAACATTGGTCGCTGAGGCATAAAATATAATGTTTTCTCTGTACAGGTAACTGGCGTTTAAATTCAATGCCTGATAGGCTCTTATTTTCTCAGAATTAAATGTTGAGAGATTAGGATCATTATAGAATCGTGGAGATGAATAGTTAAAGGATGCCCCAAATAGTGTACGCCATTTCCTGATCCAATGTTTATAGACTACTGAAATATTGTGTTTACTCACAAATCCCGGTACTGCTGAGGTTGGAAAATTAAGGTAATTTCTTTCAGTGTCGATATAAGAATAAGACACCCAGTAATCTCCGTTTTTAATTGTTTTTCTGTCTCTGAAGAAAAGGTCTAAACCATAAGCATACCCTTTTCCTTTATTAGTATAATAATCGGTTTCGTAAAAGGCATTAGAAGGATCAAATTTTACCAATTGATCATAGTCTTTTAAATATACTTCCGCTTTTACTGATCTTTGATTTTTGGAAAAAGTGTAATTGAGCATATATTGTTTAGTGTGTTCAAAATTGAGTTGATTACTATAAATAAGATAGTCCTGATCAGGGTTTTGGTAGAATAAACCTCCGGCCAGAGACACCTGACTGGTTTTACTTAGCTTATATGCCATTGAAATTCTTGGAGCAATATTGGACTTGTTCAAATAATGTGAGTATTCATAACGCCCTCCAATTCTGGTTACCAGTTTTTGGGATAGGTAGATATCCGTTTCGACAAAACCACCAATTTGATGATTGGTAAATGAAAATGGGAAACTGCCATTCGAACTGGTAAAGTTTTGGTGATAGGCTTTAGAAAGCAACTCAACACCTGTTTTTAATTTGAAGTTTTTACCAAAATTACGTTTCAGTTTCATTTTAAAATGTGTGCCGTCAGTGGTCTCGGAATAAGTATTTGTATTAATTCCAATATCTTCGATATAATGGGTATAGGCCCCTCCGAGATTAACTGTCCAATTCTCATTTAGCTGACCAAGATATGAAGCGTTGATATAGGTGTTCTTATTCAATAAATTGAGTGGCTCACTATCAGATGTGTTAAGGTTATAATTATTGAGCTCAAAATTGGACTGGGAGTAGTTACCATATAATTTAATCAACCCTTTTTTGGTCTTTTGTCGTAAACTAATTGCCGATTCAGTTGATTCCGGCATTTTAATCCAGTCAATATCCTGTGGTATAATCGACATATATGGGGTCAGGTTAGTATAATCAACGCTGGCAGTTACTGCTCCTTTATCCCATTTTTTGGTTCCGGCGAGTCCAAGCCCGACTGATAATAATGAAATATCAAGCTGATCTTTTTCCTGAATGCCTTTAGTTTCCAATAATAAAACCGAAGAGAGGGCCTGACCATACTCTGCAGAAAAACCACCTGTGCTGAATACGGTTCCATTAAACATAAAAGGGTTAAACCGACTACGCACAGCAGTATTTGGAGCGGAGGCATTATATGGGTTATGAACCAAAGTACCATCAATAAAAGTTTGACTTTCATTGTCACCACCTCCACGAACAAATAACTTACCCGACTCACCATTAGTAGTCGTTCCAGGCAAAAATTGAAGCGCATTGACCACATTGCCAGATGCTCCAGGTGTGGTGACCATATCCAGGGAAGTTAGCATCACCGCCTTTTTTTTATCTCCGGCCTCAAACGACCCTGCTGTAATTGTGACCACATCCAGTTCATTACGCTTTTCCATTAAGGTAATATTTAACGGTTCGATTTTTTGGGACAGATCAATAGGGATATATTGCGGTTCAAATCCAATAAATCTGGCTATCAGTACAACTGTATCTGACAAATTTGTTGAAAAAGAAAATTGCCCTGTCGGATTTGTGATTCCACCGTCATAACTCCCTTTTATCATAATTGATGCCCCAATTACAGGGCTGCCGTCAGACTGTTTTACTGTTCCCGAAATTTTGGTTTGTCCTGAAGAAAATACAGAGACAAAAAGCAAACAGATAAGTAAAATTGATTTCATAATTAAACATTTATGAGATCAAAAGTCAGCACGAACAGTTGAAATAAAAATTATAATCTGACGAATTGTTTAATTCAATGGATGAACTGTTAAATTTTAGATTGACAAGAAAATCTACCCTCTTAATGCAACTTGCTTATCAGAAATCACATCTTTAAATAAACAGGAAAATATTTAGTGGTATGAATTTAAAAGCAATCTTATTGATGTTGACCATTGTTGTTATTAACAGAGGGTATGGCCAGAATATGAGCAATCCAAGTTTTGACTCAATTTATATTGGAGGGATTGACAGAGTATACGAATGGATTACTTCTGACGGGTTTGTTCTCAATGCCGGGCAAACCGCAGATACTGTTCATGCTTTGGTTCCGAATACTATTTATGATGCCACCGGATTTCAATTTTCGGAGTTAACCTATCAGGTAAACCTTCTGGCAACGCCATTTTCACCAGTTGGTTTAAGGTTAGCTAATGATCCTGATTTAAGAGATGATAATAATGAGTATTTTGAAACATTCATTGTTAATGGGAATCAGTTTAAAACGGATAATGATGGGTATATAGATTTGAAGTCCTGTGGAACACCTTTTGCCTACAGGCCTTTAAAAATAAAAGGGAAGTATAAGTTTGAAGATTCTCTTTCGCCTGTTCAAAATTACGGTAAATGTATTGTTCTGCTTAAAAAATACAATTCTCTTACCCAATCAATTGACACCATTGCCTATAATTTTGAAACAACTCCATTTTTTGAAACCAACACATGGGCGTCATTTGAAATTCCTTTGAATTATGTTTCTTCAGCTGTTCCGGACTCAATTGTGGTTGCTTTTTTCTCCTCTGTTGAACTAAATTCAACATCTGCATTGTTTTATATTGACGATTTAACATTTGAATATGGCCCTTTGGGAGTGGACCTGAAAATGAAAGAATACCAAATATCTGTTTATCCTAATCCGACAAATGGGATAATCTATATTGATCAATATGCATCCGAATTTACCAATTTCAAAATTTGGTCGACAGATGGAAAATTACTGGAAGCAGGCATATTTTCAAAAATAATAAATTTAGAAAAATTTGATAATCAGTTTTTTATTTTACAGGTAAGTGATGAGAATGGAAATTCAAGATCATTTAAAATTACAAAGTTATAAGGGTTAAGATTAAAAACCGATCTTAATAAAAAGCGAAATTTGTACGAAAAGAGTGTGGGGATAGTACTCTTTACGTACAAATCTCATTCTCCTATTATAAGAAGATTTTTTGATTTAGAGACGTAATTCTAAATCGCTAACATGTACTAAAGGTAAAAAAAAATGAGATATCAGTCAAGTATTAGTCAAATGCATGGCTTTGATTTATTGATATTTTAGTCTTTAATCAGGCTTATTTAGGAGTATTGGGTAAGCTAAAATCACGATTTAATTTTGGATAGTAAATAATTGAAAATTATTTCTTATTTTCAGTTTACTAAATATTCACCTTATGGGCAATCAAGATGTTAAAAAGTTCTCCGACCCTGAGGCAAAAAAGAAATTTACCAAATTACTAATTGCCGACATTAAAGCATTGGAAAAAATGCTTAAAGAAAATATGATTGAATCCGGTATCACCAGAATCGGTGCCGAGCAGGAGCTGTGTTTAATCGATAAACATTATAATCCTGCGAGTAATAATCAGGAGATACTAACACTAATCAATGATCCGCATTTTGTGCCGGAAATTGCTCAGTTTAATATTGAAGCTAATCTCGATCCATTGGATTTTGATGAGGACTGTTTCTTAAAATTGGAACTACAGTTACGTGAGTTGATGTCAAAAGCACATTATGCAACGGAGCAGTTAGATACCAAAATTTTAATGACGGGCATTCTACCTACTTTACAAAAGGAACATTTGGATTTTGGTCATATGACCCCAAATCCACGGTATCATGCTTTGGATGAGGTTATCAAATCGCAAAGAGGCAGTAATTTTGAGTTGAACATTACCGGAATAGATCAATTAATTACTAATCACGATAATATTTTATTTGAGGCCTGTAATACCAGTTTTCAAATTCATATGCAGATTAGTCCGGAAGAATTTACACCAAAATATAACTGGTCTCAAATGATAGCCGGACCAATTCTGGCTGTAACGGCTAACTCTCCTTTACTGCTTGGAAAAAGATTATGGTCAGAAACGCGAATTTCATTGTTCCAGCAAAGTGTTGATACCAGAACGTCGAGCAATATAAAACGAGAGCAGGAGCCAAGGGTGACCTTTGGGAATCAGTGGTTAACCGGAACAGTTGTGGATTTGTATAAAGATAATATCAGTCGTTTCAATCCTTTATTTGCCTCAGCAGAAATGGAAGATGCGGCCGAAGTGTTGAAGGATGGAGGCGTTCCCAAACTGGAAGCTTTAAACATGCACAACAGTACGGTGTATAAATGGAACAGGGCCTGTTATGGCATTGGTGGTGGTTTACCCCATTTAAGAATTGAAAACCGATATATACCAGCCGGTCCAACCATTAAAGATGAAATTGCAAATGCTGCTTTGTGGTTAGGTACTATGTATGGTATGCCAGAGGACTATAAAGACCTTCCGAAAATGGTTAAGTTTGAGGAGTGCAGGCATAATTTTTATAACGCTGCACGAAATGGTTTAAACTGTCAGTTTACCTGGTTTGACCGAACAATAAGTGCAGAAAAACTATTATTGGATATTATTTTACCATTGGCTAAATCCGGTCTTGAAAAAGCCGGAGTAAGTCAAAAGTCGATCACAGAGTTATTGGGGATAATTGAAGCCAGAGTACAAGAAAATCAAAATGGGGCTAACTGGATTACTAAAAACTTTGGCGCTTTGCTTGACAATCGTACAGCTATTGAAGCCACAAGGGGTATTACAGAGGCCATTTATGACAATCAAATGTCATCTTTACCTGTTCATGAATGGAAAGCAGTTGATATTTCAACTAAAACCAAAGAAAACAGATATAAAATGGCAAGAGATATAATGGAAACTGAACCTTATATTGCCAAAGAAGATGATATTGTTGATTTGGCGGTTAATGTTATGGATTGGAAAAGCATTACAAGTATCCCGGTTGAAAATCATAAAAATGAACTGGTTGGTTTGATTACTGAAAAGGAAATGCTAAAGTATCATACCACCCCTGATAATGAAAAATGTGATACAATTGGTGAACTAATGGATACAAATTTTTTTAGCGTTTCTCCTAGTACATCCACTTCCGAATTAGTAGCTTTGCTCGCCGAAACGAAGGCATCTTGTGTTTTAGTTACAGAAGGTAATTTTTTAGTTGGTATAGTGGGAGAGGGGGATGTTATTCGTGCAGCACATAGTGCAAAAATATTTGAATAATAGTGAACGATAGAATAATAGGAACCATTAAAGGCCGGGAAAAAGGTCCGCTCCTTATTTTTGTAGGAGGTATACATGGCAACGAAAAACAGGGGTTAATTGCCCTTGAAAATGTTTTCAGAAACTTTAAATATACTAAGGATTCCATTAAAGGTAAAGCCATTGCGCTCAGGGGAAATCTTGCCGCAATAAACCTGAATAAAAGGTATGTATCGAAAGATTTGAACCGTATATGGAATGATGCTGAAGAGTTGAATGCGAATGATGTTGCAGAGGTTGCAGAGTATTGGGCATTAAAAGAGGTGATTGAAGAGGAATTGAAAGGGGATTATGAAAAGGTTTTTCTGATTGATTTACACACCACTTCGGCACCAACCATTCCATTTGCTGTTACAAGAGATAATACCACTAATAAAGCATTCATTGAAAAAATGGATATTCCGTTTGTAACCGGACTTGAAGGTTATTTAGATGGTACCTTACTGGAGTGGGTATGTAAAAAAGGGCATTGTGGTCTGGCCTTTGAAGCAGGTCAGCATCACAGTGAAATTAGCGCAATTAAGCACGAGGCATTTGTATTGCTAAGCATGTATTATACCGGTTTTATTACCGGACTTTCTGCTGCTGATCTTGATAATTTAAGAGATCAGCTGGAAGATGAACTCAGGACTAAACACAATCATTTTGTTTTAGTTGAAAGGTATAAAATCGGAGAAGGAGAAACGTTTAAAATGGAAGAAGGGTTTTCCAATTTTCAACACGTTTATGAAGGGGAAATTCTGGCAAAAAATCAGAATGGGCATATTTTAGCCAAATCAGATGCTAATATTTTTATGCCGCTCTATCAAAAAGAAGGAGATGATGGCTTTTTTATCATTAAACCTTATTCTGACTGAATTTGTTAAAGTTTGGACCGGAAATATTATAACGATTCCAGATAGCTTTGAAGAATAATTGTTGCTGATATTTCATCAATCAAAGCTTTATTTTGTCGCTGTTTCTTTTTGAGTCCTGAATCAATCATGGTTTGGAAAGCCATTTTAGAGGTAAAGCGTTCATCAACCATCTTAACAGGAATATCTGGAAACGTATTTTCCAATGTATTCCTGATTTTAAGTACAGCTTCAGTACTATGTGTTTCTGATCCGTCTAAACGTTTGGGTTCTCCCAAAATAATAGCCTCTACTTCATGCTTTGCAAAATAGGTTTTCAGGAATGGAATTAATTCATTGCTGGTAATTGTAGTTAACCCTGATGCAATTATTTTCAGATCATCTGTTTCAGCTATTCCGGTTCTTTTCAGGCCGTAATCCAGTGCAATTAGTCTTCCCATACTGGTTAAGTTGATTTTTTTCCTACAAATTCAACGACTAAAACGATCAGGACAATCCCCAAAATAAATGAGAGCAATGGAGGGAACCCTATGGCCGAAGGAATGGTCCCAGCAGCTATTGAAATTCCACCTACAGTTAACGCATAAGGAATTTGAGTTCGTACATGGTCTATATGATTACAACCACTGGCCAGTGAGCTTAAAATAGTGGTGTCAGAAATCGGTGAACAGTGGTCTCCCAGTACCGAACCTGCAAGAACGGCACTCACCACATTATAAAATATTGACATGGCTTCATCTGCCGGGAATCCTTCATTCATACATAATTGCCATGCGGCAGGTAGAATTAATGGATAAACCAGTGCCATGGTTGACCATGATGAACCGGTTGAAAAGGCTACAAAACCGGCCAGTAAAAATGTAAAAGTAGGAATCAACCATGGCGCTATTGCACCATCAATTAATTTGGCCAGGAAGCTGGCGGTTTGCATGTCCTCAGTGACTAAAGCTAATGACCAGGCCAGAACCAGGATCATAATAGCCGGAATCATTGTTTTAAACCCTTTAATCACAGTTTCAATGGTTTCCTGTAAGGACATTATTTTTTGTGATAATGTCAGTATAATGGCTACCATCAAAGACGATAATGAGGCCCATAATAGTGCAGTATACGAATCTGAGGCGCCTATTAGTGTTCCCAGTTTTTGTCCAAAAGAATCAGCTGGTAAATCAAGTGATCCCATTTCTGCCCAAATGGCACCCCATGATGTATAATCGCTTGTAGCATTAATGGCTAATAATTCCTTTTGAAGGCTTTCAAAACCGGTAAATAATAATCCGATTAATGTACCGAATACAATAATTCCCACCGGAATTATAGCATTATAAGCTTTAGGATTGATCCCTTCTACAGGATCCAAATCCTCAAGTTCAGTCAGGTCGGCACCGGAATCTTCGGGGTTAATCATGCCACCCATCCGGGCCCGTTGCTCTGCCTTTAACATGCTGCCAAAATCCCGCTCTCTCCAAATCAAATAGAACATAAAAAAGAGAGTTAGTATTGGGTAGAAGGAATAGGAAAGACTGTTTAAAAAGATACTGTAAACCCCCTCTGAAATTTGCTCACCTGAAGCATTAATTTTTGTCAACCCATTTTGAATATACCCAAGCTCAGCACCAATCCATGTAGTAACAAATGCAATAGCTGCAACCGGAGCAGCAGTGGAATCCACAATATAGGCCAGTTTCTCACGGGAAATTCTTAAACGATCAGTAATTGCCCGCATGGTATTACCAACAACTAATGTATTGGCATAGTCGTCGAAAAAAATGGAAATACCCAGAAAGTAAGTCGTCAGCTGACCACTTTTTGCATTTTGGGCGTATTTCACGATTCCATTTACAATGCCTTTCATACCTCCATTTCGCGAAATCAAGGCTACAATTCCACCTATCATAATTGAAAAAACGACTACACTTAAGTGGCCGGAATCGTTAAGAGCATTGATAATATAAGTATCGATTACACTTAATAAACCTGAAAATATACCACTGAATCCGGTGGCATAATAACCAATAATGGCTCCTCCCAGGAAGATGCCTGAGAATAAAGAGAAAATAACCTCCTTAAATACCAAAGCAAAGAAAATAGCCAGAAGAGGTGGTAGAATTGACATCCACAATGGAATAACTCTTGACTCTGGTTGATTATAGATATAACTTTTAATTTGAAGCGACTTTGTAGTACTGAATTTGTGTTCAAAACTGGGATATTGCCCCGAAAGGTCGACTTCAATTTTTTTATTATTGATTGTTAGTATAGCTGGAAAATTATCATTCGCATTTAAAATCTCAATCTTGGTTGGGACATCACTTAATATCACATCCGGATAATGGAGTTTGAGCTCTGACTGAGCAAGACTAATAAACGGGGAGATAAAAAGTAAAATTGTGAGTATAATTTGCCGCATGTAAACAAAAATAATAAGATTAGCCAATTAAGGGCCGGAATTATAAAATTCTGTAGTATTAGTTGGTGTAATTTCATTATCTTTTGGATACATGCTAAGTATTGAAGCGGACAAAAAATGGTAAATAACATGACAAAACATTTATGGTGTCTTTTGGCGATAGGCTTGTTTTTAAGTTTTTTATCCTTTAAACGGGTGATATATAAAAGAAGTAAAACTTATGTTTACGAAGCAGTGTATATTTATCCGAACGGAGATACTTTGTCTAAAGAAAAAATTGTACTTCAACCTCTGGGAAGACCATGGATCTGGCAATGGAGTCAAACAGCGTATAAAGTCAATTATTATCCCGATACGTTAAATATTATTGATTGGGTTTATCCGGTAAACCGGCTTCGGCAAATGAGTGAGACAGCAAAAGCCAAAAGGCTTGAAGAAGGGAAAGAATGGTATGGGTTTTGGCAGCTTAAGTCGCATTCGGGAGCCTTTGAAAAGAAAGATGAGGTATGGACGCATCCCTTCAGGTCAAACCAATACGTTTATACCGAAGTTGCGCCTTTTCCTGAAGTGGACAGAACAAAATTATTTGCAGATTCATCCTGGTATGGTAAGTTGTATTTGGGGTGGGATAACTGGGCAGGATCGATAGATTATACTTTTAAAGTTATCGGAGAAAAAGCATATGCCTATAAATCTGTAAAATTGGATAATTGTTGGGAAATTCATTCAACCGGAGTCCATTCTTCAATCGGAACCAGTACAAACAATTACTTATTCAATGAAAAATATGGGTTTGTTGAGTTGAAATACACCTTTTATAATGGTACAAGAATAGATTTTCGATTGGTGGAGGTAATTGATAAAAGGGAAAAATGATTGGTCCCGGTTTTTAAAAAAAATATTTAAGTGCTGATTCTAACCACCACCACATTAGTGCCCGCCATTAAATTAAATTTAAAGTCGTCAGCGGGGCCGTTAAAAACCAGGAGCTCACTTTTATTAATGTTCATGTCTTCAAATTGAAGTGTGCCTTCTGCAATATAAAACACTGTAAAGTCGTGGTTTATTTTGTACGTATAAAATTGTTTTTTACTGGCTTTCATGACTGAGAGTGTACCTTCTGTAGCACCAATGGTCATTAAATTAAAGTTAGTGACCTTGCCAATACTTTTAGTCAACCAGTCTCCGGAGAAAATATCAAACTCTAAAGGTTTTAATTTTTTAGTGTGGTGTGCTTCATGTATAAGTTCCAATTCACCTTCTAACACCATTAACTGGCGCTTTACTTTAGGTAATGGTGTAAACACTGATTCTTCAATCTCAACTGTAGCACGACTTAGTCTAAAACTAAAGTCCAGGTCTTTGTAATGACTGGTGGTTGGAAAAATAAATAGTTCAGAAGTAGTTCCGCCAGACCAATTCGAGGTTTGGATATCTGCTTTTCTAATAATTTGCATAGTTTGGTTTTAATCTGTTAGAATTGTGGTGATATATAGAGCCTTGAATCATAATACCCATCACTCTAAGTTGTTAGATCTTTAGGGAGAAAAGTAGCATCTTTATAGTAAGGGTGTTTAAGTAAAAGCTCAGAACAATATTTTTTTATGGCCTCAGTTCCACTAATTCTTTGATTTTCTGCATTAATAATACCCTCATCCTGAAGATCAGACCACCAAACGCTGTCCAACGCTCCTGTAGAATCATATTTAAAATCAGCAATCCATTCATTATTGTCATCAAACAAGCTCTTTTCGTCATCATAGTGCGAGGGCTCACCAGTCACTAAATCTATATCCTGAATGAAAATTAAATTATCACGGTGGTCATAGAGTATATTTTCAATAAAGAGCACTTCTTCCATCCGGTATTGGGTGCTTTTTACTACAGTCCATTTCTCGTATGTGGTTCTTCTGCTTAATATGACAAAGTGCGAGACCCGGGGAATGAAGTGTCTGAGAATTTCAGTTTGAGATTCATTTTCCGACAAAAAATACTCAACAGAAAACAAAATATTGTTTTTGTATTCTTCAATTTTTTTTATCAAATTGTCTTGCCTGAATTCTTTACAAAAGCGTTCCATTGATTCAGACTCTTTTGCTGTAATTGTTCTTTCGCCAAGGTAATCAGTATATTTTACTTCCTCCTGCATATTGGTTTATTGTGGTCTGTCATTTTAATCTTCAATAGGTAAGATTTTAATTAAAAATCATATCTAAAAGTTTAGAGAAGAAACTCCGTTCATCTTTTTGCTCAATGTTTGTTACAATTTCCTCTTGCCTATCTGGTGCAATCTTATATGGCGAAATTTCAATTGTTCTAAAGCTATTTTCCAATTTGTCATTCTCCGCAAGTCTTCTTTCATGTTCAATGGATTCATTGTGCATTTCAATTTGCCGTTCTATACTTTTTATAATCCAATCATTGAAGGTTAAGCGTTTTTTATTTTTTGCTTCGTCATATTCCGGGTAAACCTGAGCATTCGAAGAAAAATCATCTATCCAGACATTCCCAAATTCATTACCATTTACCACCAGGAATGCACATGTACCACAACCGTACCCTCTTAATGTAACCTGACCATTGCTATAAGCATCCATATAATATAAGACCTCTTCTTCGGGCCTGGAGTCATCATAAACATAAAATTCGTAGGGATATTTATCATAATCTTCGGGTTCATGAAACAATATTTTTCGATCCAAAACAAAAGGTATTGATGGATTATATTCATTTTCCTCATACCAATAATCCTTAAAATTGACATTTTCAACAAAATTGAGACCTCTGTCCCTTTCAATGCCATTTGCAATGTTTAATAAGAACCACCTGTAATCATCAGGTAGTTTACAATTAAATTTTTGTTCAAATGAGGTGAGTTCTTCTTCAGTTGCAACTGGTAAAAAGGAGTAGTCCTCTCCATATATTTTCTTAAATGCTTCAAGTAATTTTAATATTTTGGTTTGTTGCTTATTCATATTCAATAACAGTTAATATTCTGGCAAAAAGAAGTTGAGACATATAGGTTAGCCACTATTAATAACTGCAGTTTTTACCATTCAATTAATTCTTTCTCTAATTCTACGATTCCGTTCTCTTCTGTAAAAGCGCCATTTTCAAAGGATGTTAGAATTCGATTTGCTATTACTTCAGGTTCAATATCAGCATCAATCTGAGCAATAGCTGTTTTCATTTTTCCCGGATGAATGCTTATAAACTTTATGTCGTCTTTAAATTCTGCACGTAAGCAATTGGTCAACATATTTTGAGCTGCTTTTCCAATCCTATAGGAGTAGCTTACAGTTATATTTTCATAAGTCCCATTACTTTGTCTTGTAATTGAACCCAACCGACTGTTTAGATTTAAGACAATTGGGGTATTAGATCTCAGCAGATTTGTTTTCAATGCTTTTACTGTTCTAAAAACGCCAAGGCAATGAATATTAAAAAGCTCTAAAATTTCCTCCGATTCAATTTCGTCAATTAAATGTGATTGTCCACCAATTCCTGCATTATTTATTAATAAATCGATAGGCTGTTGTCCAATAACTGTTTGAATGGAATGAATCGATTGGTCAGATGATAAATCGGCCAGAATAATTTTACCATTTTCAGGTAATTCACTTTTTAATTGCTCTGCTTCAAATTTGTTTCTTAACACACCGTAGACAAGATAACCTTTTGATAAAAAAAGTTCAAACAACTCCTTTCCAAGTCCTCTGCTGATTCCAGTTATTAATATCGTTTTCATTCAACCTTAAATATTGAACCCTCTTTTTTATAGCCAAGCTTTGTATAATATCCGTCAACATCAGACATTACAAAAACATCTTGATTTGGATAGTCAGTTAAAAGGCATTCCATTAATTTTTGACCTATTGAATGACCTCTGTATTTTTTATCCACTAACAAATCAACAACCCATATGTATAGTCCGGAATCATCTATTGACCGGGAGTACCCACATAATTCGTTATTAATATAGGCTACATAGGTGATCGATTTTTTAAGAACAATCTGATATTTCGGGTCAAAGTAATCCTCCCATTCTTCACCTTCCGATTTAATGATATCTAAAAGATTATCATATTCTTTCGAATCATCATATTTTTTAATTTCAATTTTCATTTTAGCTTATGATGCACAACGGTTTGATTAAGAACGGTTTTAACTGGTTTTAGGTTTTATTGTAATACGTTTATTCAACGTTAACACATAGCGTATTTTAATTCTAAAAGACGGAATAACAGGATATCGTTCACTAATCGTAAATTCATTTAGAGCAAGCTTGAATGGGAAAGGAGACGCATTATCATAGCCATTCAAATTTTCCATTTGAAGAGCAGCTCCAATTCCTAGTTCAAATCTTATTTTGTCCGAGTTTTTAAGATTTATATTTGTACCTATACCACTTCCAATCTTAATATTCATTTTATCATAATAAGGTCCACCATCTTCAAAGTTATTGTCTAAATTCACTCTGTTAATTCCAGTCCAAACAGGGATAAAAGTTTTGTCATTTTTTAAATAATAATTTCTGTTATAGTGCACACCAATTGCAAACCTTTCGGAACCAAATGGTAAGTAGGAACTATTAAATTCAAGAGTATTTTCTAATTTTTGTTTTTTAATCCCTATTCCCAGAGCTATTGAATTATAATATAGTCCTGGAAATGCAGCGAATTGAATCGATTTTTCATTAGTATATTTCGGAGTCTGATTTTCTTGTGAATAACCAATCGTAACTAATACCGATAATACGAATAATGTTAAGGTTTTCATATGTATTACAATTTTGTATAAAGATAGTACCTTTATTATAAATAGCTGAAAATAAATGTTTCCAACCTCTAACAAGATTTTATTTATTCAATGACTTGTTTTAATTGTTCAATCAAGTCGTTTGTGGAGCTGGGCCGTTTAGCATTTTTAATGACTATTTTACCTTGCTTGTTAACAATGAAGTAACGTGGTACAGGCATCCTTTTTCCGTCGTTCAGGGTTTCTTCAATTGAGCGAATTAGCGCTTTGCTTGCCAGAAAATGTTCACCTTCGAGGTGGTAAAATGATATTATTTCTGTAGCCGTCCTTAGGTTTGTTGAATCATCTATTGTTATAAAAATTTGCTGTATGTTGTTGGCGGTCAGGAAGGATTCCACCTCGTCGTTCTTTTCTGCAAATTCTTGTTTACAAGGTCCGCACCAACTTGCCCATATGTCAATGTACAATATTTGATTTGGATATATTTGAATGAGTTCATTAAGCGTTGAAATGTTCTTTTGACTGAAAGGAGAGGGTTGACCCTTAATGGCATCACCTGTTTTGAGCACCTCTTCGAACTCTTTTTCTAATGCTGTAAAGAAAGGGCTAAACGGATATTCAGTACGAAATTGAATATATTGTTCCTGAACGGTTTTAGAAAATTTGTTTTTAATGGCATTGGATCGAATAATTGAAGCAAGATGTTGTTCCCTAACCTCACCTTTAAAACTACTGGTGACTATCTTGTAAATGAGCATGTTTACACTGTCTTTGGGGCTTTTTTCTAATTTGTCCAATGCCTCAGGGAAATATCTTAACCAGATAACGTTCTTATAATCATTGTACCAACACGACCCTAATGCATTTGAATTGTCAATAGGGGAACGTGCCATAATCGTCTTAAGATCTTCATTCCAAACGGTCATTTCTTTTGAGTCAGGCTCCGACTTTAGTTCATTACTTTTGACGCTCCAACCCACATAAAACAGTTGCGAATAGTAATAATGGATATCTTCCTTTAGTAAATTAATGAAGGCATCAGAACATGTTTGATTCTTTTGGAATAGGTTTACCGACTCAAGGTCTGATTTTTGAAGGTTGTCGACTATCTCCAGGATTGATTTTTTAGGAGAGTGAGGCAAAATAGATTTGAGATATTCTGATTGTCCCCAATAATCGACTCTGTAACGTTTAAAGGAGTTCAACAACTTGTTTTCAGGGACATTGTCGCCACTAAAAATTATGGATTCAAATTCATTACCCTTTTCCAGAAAAACGGAATAGGTTTCACCTGGCTCAGCATATATTTGAATGCAGTTGACTCTGCCTACCCATGGTAGATAATTTAACCATATCTGGCAAAATCCGGAACTGTCTAAAGGCAAACGCACATTAATTTCTCCATCTTTGTTCGTTTTCACTTTTGTCCACTGACCAATAAAAAAACAACCATCAACAGGAGTGGATATATTGACGGGTAGATTTGATCCATTTTTGATTGTAATACTTAAACTAATCGAATCTATTGATGAAGAACTTTTGAGTGCGCCATATGATACAAGAGAATTGCCAATTAGAAGGCAGATGAGTAAGTATTTCTGAATCGTTATCATAAACAGGCATAACGGTTTCGTTTATGGTTTGTTGTATTCTTACCCAAATCGCTAACTGAAAAAAGTCTGTTATTCAATGCTTACCTTTTCTTTTATTGGTGATTTTCAATTGGATTTTTATCAATATTTTTCATTCTTAAATTAAGTCCAACAATCCAGGTCAGCACCAATACAAAAGTGATTTTCTGTATCAGGGGCAGATATTCGATATAAGCTCCACTGTAGTAAATAATATTGTTAATTCCTAAAAGTATAACGCATGCTATTCCGCTTACTTTGTAAGCAGTCAATTTACTTTTATAAATTGTCCGGATTATTCCAATGACTACCAGAACTCCAAAAATACTTGAAATAGCGGTCATAGTATCATGATAGTTGGTGAAAATGAGTACAGCCGAAATCATTGATAAAGTCCCTAAAACCCTGATAATCGTTTTCCATATTCGATTTGTCACCAGGTATTTAGCAAACTGAAGGAAGAACAGGGCCAGACTGGAGCAAAGTATAATCATTGCAGATATTGCAAATGGCCTGGCCGGGTTTTCAGTTCCATTCATTCCTTTTTCATTCATTAGGTTGCACCAGTAGTTATTTACCCAATCAAAACCAATAGAGTTAAGGTCCGCTTGAGAACCTCCGGGATACAGATTGGCAGCAAATACATAAAGTCCGACAAAAGTCAAAATTCCTAAGGTCGGAAGAATAATCAGAATGTCTTTTAGATTATTAATTTCTGGTTCGTTTTTATAAATGTGCTGCAACGTTCCGAATAAACGGTCATTTTAATGCCGTTTGTACATTGTTGGCAAACATTTTAGTTTTTCATTAATCTAATTACAGCTGTTAAATCTACTGACTGAATGCTTATAAAATAAATTCCTGAAGGTTCTTGGATGCTCAGGTTCAGTAATTGACCTTTTTCATAGAAATGGGAATTAATTAGTCTTCCATTCAAATCAATTATATTAACTGTAATCTCATTATACACTTCTCCTAAATCGATAGAGAAGTTTCCATTGGTTGGATTTGGATGCACAACCAATTGATCTCCGAACTGATTTTCAAGAATTCCAATGGTCGTAATAGAGACGCAAGCTGTGGTGTCTACACAACCATTTTGACTCAGTTGAACGGCATAATTTCCGTTTACACCAGCAGTAAAGGTCTGATCAGTCTCTCCAGGTAATACAGCAAAATTGTTATCGCAATCTAACCATTGGTAAGTGGCGTTTGAATTATTTGCTGTAATGACTGGTTCAGATACTGAGACCGTTATATCTGAGATGTTGTCTATCGTTAAATTCAGTGTTACAGTTGAATCACATCCGGCAGCATTGGTTAGAATGTGCGTTGCCGTATTGTTAGATGAATAATATGTATTTCCATCAATCCAGATCAGAGAATCACAGGCTGTTTGGGTATCCATTCCTGTAGTTGAATTGTTAATGGTCAAATCAAGTGTCACGGTTGAATCACATCCGGCAGCATTGGTTAAAATGTGCGTTGCCGTATTGTTAGATGAATAATATGTATTTCCATCAATCCAGATCAGAGAATCACAGGCTGTTTGGGTATCCATTCCTGTAGTTGAATTGTTAATGGTCAAATCAAGTGTCACGGTTGAATCACATCCGGCAGTATTAGTTAGAATGTGCGTTGCCGTATTGTTAGATGAATAATATGTATTTCCATCAATCCAGATCAGAGAATCACAGGCTGTTTGGGTATCCATTCCTGTAGTTGAATTGTTAATGGTCAAATCAAGTGTCACGGTTGAATCACATCCGGCAGCATTGGTTAGAATGTGCGTTGCCGTATTGTTGGATGAATAATACGTATTTCCATCAATCCAGATCAGAGAATCACAGGCTGTTTGGGTATCCATTCCTGTAGTTGAATTGTTAATGGCCAAATCAAGTGTCACGGTTGAATCACATCCGGCAGCATTGGTTAGAATGTGCGTTGCCGTATTGTTGGATGAATAATACGTATTTCCATCGATCCAGATCAGAGAATCACAGGCTGTTTGGGTATCCATTCCAGTAGTTGAATTGTTAATGGTCAAATCAAGTGTCACGGTTGAATCACATCCAGCAGCATTGGTTAGAATGTGCGTTGCCGTATTGTTAGATGAATAATACGTATTTCCATCAATCCAGATCAGAGAATCACAGGCCGTTTGGGTATCTATTCCAGTAGTTGAATTGTTAATAGTCAAATCAAGTGTCACGGTTGAATCACATCCAGCAGCATTGGTTAGAATGTGCGTTGCCGTATTGTTGGATGAATAATATGTATTTCCATCGATCCAGATCAGAGAATCACAGGCTGTTTGTAGATCTATTCCGGTGTTTGAGTTGTTAATGGTTAAGTTGATAGTAATGACGGAATCACAATTAGCTGTATTTGGAATTGTATCCACATAGGTATTAGAACTCGTCCAAACATAGTTACCACTTGGAGACGTGTAGGAGTCACAAGCTGTTTCAATAATTGTAGAACTAGAAGAAATACAACAAGGGACCATTGTGTGAGCGCCAAGAGAGTCTGCTGTATTTATTGGGAATACGTCCCATTCTGTTGATCCTAAAGTCCAGTTTGAGTTACCCTCCTGAATGTTTATCATTCGTATTAAGGTAAAGTTATTCGTAGCACCAGATCCTACGGGCCATCCCGATCCTGGATCAACACCAACTTCTCCAACAAGATCGAGTGTATCTCCAGTACTTATTTTGATTAGAATTACAGCGTCATCACCATTGTAGAAGGTTATGGAATGGGTCGTGTCGCTTTGGGCTGATATTGCCAAATTTGCTGAAGGGTTAGAAATAACAAAAACGTCAGTTGGATTTATAATACCTTGTATGAAAATGCTATCAGTTGGGGTTGTAGATCCATTGTTAGCTCTATAGACGACATAATCTGAAAGGGCAATTGGAGCATTTGTTGGGTTATAGATTTCCAACGCTTTATTGCTTGAAGAACCTTCAATGTATTCAGAGAAAAACAGATCTGAGCATTGAGAATATGAAGAGAATGCTACTGTAATCATAAAAATCGGAGTCCATAATTTCTTAATCATATTCATTTAAGTGAGTTTTATGTTTGCTAACGGTTGGCTAAATTTTCTTTGCTGTAAGGTACGAAACAGTTATGAAATTTAGCTTTTCTTTATTCAGTATTGTCTAAACTCTCAATTACGTCACAAATGTTTCTGAAATTGGTATTTTCTTTTGGAGACCATCTAGCTGCGGTAAAGTAAGCTAGGTTTATTGGGTTTGCCTTTTCAGGGTCATATGCTTCAAGGACACATGTTCTTCCGTCTAACCCCCTTCTATTAATTTTCATTTGCATTGTCCAAAAGCAATTGGAATTAAATGTCTTTTCTATTTTGTCCCATTGGACTTGGTCTAATACCCTTGATATTGTTGTATCTGGAAGACCTGAGTATTCTTTATAGCTGTCTGAATACGTTTTTTTAAGAATCAATACCCCACTGTCATCTGTTTTTTCTATTCTGTAAATCCAGGTGTCCCGACCCCATGAATATGATATTGTTAATCGATAGGATTTAATTGGATTTGATTCCAATGGAGATTCGTTCATATCTGATTGTCTTCTGATAAAATGAGCTCTATAATTTTCTAAATTCATTAAACTGTCATTTTTAGCAATAATAGAATCATTTATTGGGCAATTATATGGATTGTTATTACAACTATTCAGAACAGAGATCAAAAGAGTAATTATAACGTAATACCTGTACTTATAGAACATTGATAAATTTCTAATAATGTTTGGAACTAAAGTAGCATATTCTAATTAGTGTCTTTCTTTTAAGGTATGTTTTATTCTTTATTTTCACATTTTTTAGGTGTAATTGTCAATTTACATTTCTGCCACCTAACCATCACCTCTCCACCAATTTCGAACCCTAGTTTTTCAAGACACTTTCCCTCCAATCTTATTTCCGGAGCAGTTTGCTAACGCGTATTTAAAGATAGGATCTTATTATTAATAATTGAAGTACACATTGGGTGGTTTGAAAGATTAAGCACGTGAGTAATCGTGCGCCAGTTGATTTGTACTTTAATTGTTATACTGATAAAATTTCATCTTTTTAGTAATCAAATCCAATTTGACGATTCCGCCTCTTATTCCGAGAAAAATATTTTTGTCGTCGAAAGCAGCAATAGAATTTGGATAAAGACTGCTCCAAAAAGTATCTTTAAAAACCAGTTCTTTTTTGAAGTCTTTAACAATGTAAAAACTACTATGAGAAGCAATTAAAAACATGTCGTTATAAATTTGGAATGCCTCAGGTGAGTCATTAAAATCAACTATTTTTTTATACGTAAATCCTTGTTCTGTAGAATCTAATTTAAAAATTGCACCACCACTATAGCTTAAGTGAGCTAGACCTTCAATAAAGTATATCTCATTATTGTATTTAAATAGGAATTTAATATTCCCGGCTTTAATATCCACAGACGATTTTGTAGTGTCATTTGGGATATAAGTCAGTTGACCTCCCCATTCCCCACGATTGATTCCTCTAAGCAGTCCGTTTTCTGTTTCAAGTTCACATACGTTGATTTCGTCTACTTTTTCAACCTCCAATTTTCCATCCTGAATTTTTACCTCAAACTCATTTCCTGAATGATTTAATGAATACCACTCACTGCTATTTACTTTAGGTAGATTTGTCTCATTGAATTCCGGAGGGATTATTATTGAATCTTGCCCAATGGCTGGCAATGCTATTCCTACAATTAAAAGTATAAAAGCAAGTTTTTTCATATTGATTCACATTTATATACAACATTTGGCCAAATTTTCATTGTTGTAAGGTACGAAACAAGAATCAAATTTAGTTTGTGTTATGCTTTTGTTTTTTACCAATAGAAATGTTTGTTGAACCAAATTCCCTGTAAATTTGTGATACAGGCATCTGTAATTTCAAATTCTACTACATCAGGATTTTGTGGGTTTTTAGAGAGTGCGTTATTCCGTACTTTATGAAAGAGATTATGTTGACTTGTAAAACCATTCCGGGCCTCAGCAAATATTTTTAAACAGAGTTTACCTTCCTTCATACTTTTTATGTCATCCTCCAACATAAAGCTCATCATTTCTCTGGCTTCTTTCCTCTCTTCAATAGTTGTAAATTCATTCTCTTGAAGAACCTGTTCGTTTCTTAAAATCTGGAAGGAGTTTTTGGAATGTTGAGCATTGAAATTTCTTATTTCGAATGTTAAATCAAGAATACCATATTTCTTAATCGCTAATTTACGTTGTTCTGTTTTCTCCAAAGTTGTTTCGAAGTTGGAAATTTGATTGATAGCAGATTGAATATCATGTTCTAAGGTTGGTGATGTTTGGTCAACTATGATAAATTTTCCAAGTAATTCGTTCGGGTTCTCAAAAATTAGATTTTTAGCAATGAATTTTAAGTTGCTATACAATGAGTTTACTTCATTAGTCATTAGTCATTAGTCGAGGTTTGTTTTTAATCGTCTAAAACAGATTCTAATCTGGTTCTTATGAAAGAAGTAAAACTCTCATTACATAACTCCATATCAGTAGTTTCTTTTATGCTCTGATTCCAATAAAATACCTTCCCAAAATTTTCTGAATTTTCATCACAGCAGAGTACCCATTGATCTCCGAGTCCAGCATCTCCAAGTTGTACATATTTTTTAAAGAGTCCATATTTCTCTTGACTCTCCTTACTTAAACCGACAAAGTTTATATGAACTGGGTCTATGTCGTCCCCATTACTTATTAAACCATTAATTTCAACTGACCTAACCGATATTGCACCATATTTTTCAAGATAAGTTCTAAAATCCTTTGGTAGGCTAATATTTAGTAAATTTGAAATTTTCTCGAGACGTTCAGGAGTACCTGGTAAACCAGTGTAAACGATCTCATCTTGTTCTTTGAATTTATCAAGTAAGTCTTCTATCATTCTTCTATTTTAGTTAACCACAACGTTCTGGTTAAACTGCGTTTTAATGCAGTTTAGTTTTTGTTGTGCAAAGTATTTAATATTATATCGCAATTCCTACTTTGGATTTAATCGGTTTACCTTTAACTTTTGCAGGTGTCCACTTAGGCATTGATTCAATGATTCTTTTAATTTCCGGTGATTGTTTATCTTTTTTACTGTAATTGATAGAGACTTCAATATCACTCAATGTTCCACTTTTGTTCACATAAAAATCGATACTTATACTTTTGTTCTCCCCAATGTTAGTATAGGTTTTTAGCTCGTTTTTTAAATATTCAATTGTTGATTCTCTGCCATTTCCGTAATAAGGATAGCTAAATGATTGAAATGCATTTTTTTCAAAAGATTTAGACCACATTGAGTCAGGGGAAAGTTGAGATAAAGGGACTATCAAATAATAATCATCAGGAACGACATGTTCAAATTCGGAAGATTCAACAGGTTCGTCTGATATTGATTTGATTACATACTTGCGATCAGTTTTTCCTAATATTTTAAGTTCATATTCTAAAGCAACTTTGTCAAACGTCAAAGGTGTCCAAGGGTAGATTATCCCAGGTCTGATTTTGTCTGTAAGCCAAACTTCAACAGTTACCTGATTTCCATGTGCAATTATTGATTTTTGACATTTATAACCCAAAATCTCTTTAAACTCCTGGGTATGTGTAATTGTTGTATCACCATAATTGCTGGATAAAGCGGTATTTATTAATTCTTCAGGTGTATAGTAAATTATATAATGATCTTTGCCAGACCCAAAAATCGCGACATCATCATAAAGACCTAAGATTTCATTTGTTTTTTTGTCATAAATATACTTTCGGCCTGCCCCACGAGCATACTTTTCTTTTATTACCGCATTTTCCTGGTTAAAAAGAATTTCTAACTCCCAATTTGAAGCTGTCTCTCCGGAAACCGAATAGGTCAATTTCCCTTCTTTTAAGTCTATTGTAGGGTCTTTAACAGTCGAAACCGGCCCATTACAGCTTGTTAAAAATACTAGCGATAAAAGTATTATTAGTATTCTCAATTTCAGTTTTTTTTATGTATCACAACGTTTGCCTAAATTTTCGTTGCTCTAAGGTACGAAACGAGAATGACATTTGGCTTTTGCCAACAGCTCTTATTTTTTGAAAAAATACTTTCTGCCTTTTTGCTCCACTGTACTTATGACTATTTCATCAGAGCTCCAGGAATGAATAGACGGTTCGTAATTCATATCTGATGATTCAATGTACAGGTTGTTCTTTTTTCTTGTCCATTTTCCCCAAATAAAAATTTCATTATCGGCTTTATTAAAGCAGCCATAATTACCATTAGGGTCATAGAATAGAGTACATCCATCCTCGTAAGGTTGTTCAACACCATTCTCAGTAATTTTGTAAAGTTTCCAGCTATCCGCAAAATCTACATGCCGAAAACTATTTGTTGATTCGGAAATACTAATTCCAATCGTATATATAAGAAAATTCAACATAAACTCTATAGGTGTGCTAACGTGTATTTAAAGATAGTATCTTATTATTAATAATTGAAATACAGGTTGGGTGGTTTTGAAGATTAAGCGCAAGGGTATTTGAGTGTCAGTTGATTATTGATATTGTTTTCATTCAATTATTATCAATGGTTGAGTAAAATTAAGTATTTATGGTGAACTGCGCCAGCGGTAAATTTTATTTGTTGTTGTGCCCTGTTATTTTACAATTTCTCCCTCTATCGATTTATATGGCCAGATAGCTTTTATACGAATGTTAACTTTACTATTTAATTCTAAACCTATTTTTGAAACATCTTCTACCAGTCTAACGGCTGCACCTCTTGGGTGAGTAGCCCAAGAACCATAAGGCATGATTTTTTCAATAGTTCCCAAAAATTCATCTCCTAACTTATACACTAAAGGGTCATACCATGGGTCTTGTTCTGGGGTCATTGCCCTAACTGATCCGATATATTCGCAATCCATATGATATTCCTGCTTATCAAATTGTCTAGTCACAAGAATTTCAATTTTATCACCAACCTTCGGCAGCTCTTTTTCGGGAATTGGTTTTTTCCATGATAACTCGTTAAGATCTATATAAACTTTGAAGTCCAGATACTTTGCTAGGAATGCATAATTTATATCTTGAAGAATTTCAACTGTTACAATTTTGGTTCCTTTTAATGCCATTTATTATTCTGGTTATGATCGTTTACTACATCTCGGCTATAGTTTCGTTGTGGAATCCTCCATAGGATTATTCCGCCGAAATCCAGCCGTTTGATTTATACTTTTATTTTGGTATGGCATAAAACCACAATGAATTATAGCCATTGTTAGCAGCTGTTTTTTATCTTATATCATATTGTCCTTTTCCACTACTATTAGGATTTTCCTTTGCTATTTTCAAAATGTCTGTCTTGTATGTTTCATAAAAATCACTAATCTCAATGAAAATCTTTTGGGCATATTCAAAGATGTTTTCATTCGACACAATATGGAATATTTTTAATGGATTTAGTTCATCAAAAGCGTAGAACTTTGAAGCTTTTAGATAATTACTTTGCTCAACATTTATTTCGCTTTCCTCTCTGCCTATCGAAAATAATGAATTGTCAAAAACTATAACTGGTATATAAATGTTTCCAAAACGTCTATCACTTTTGTTACTTGAATCTCTCAAATATAGCGAGGCACTCAAACTCTGCATCATAGATTCGAAAACTCTATCTTTTCCATTACCTTTTGTGGAAAACTCGAATATATTTTGATGTATTGGTTCTATGTTTCTTGGTCCAAAAGTGAATGAATCATCATTGTTTTCAACGACTTTTTTTAAAAGAGGATTTAAATTTTTTGATGATATAAGATTCGCTGAACTCAGTATCCCATCTATTTGTGTATCTGCACTAATTGCAAGAATAGGTGAGATGTGTGCTTTACATTCCACTACTAAAGAAACATTAAATGAGAAGGCGTTTTTTCCGTCAAGGAAATTTCTATATGCAACGAAATCAACTTCTCGGTGTCTTTCCGTTTTTTCATCAAAATAATGCAGTGCAGCCTCAACGTCAAATCCCGCTTTCTTGAATTGGTTCATACACTCTAACTCAAAAAGAAATCCTCCTTTTTGTAAGTGTTCAATTATTTTGTCTTTGTCTATCATCAAACTGCTGCCAACGTTTGTATAAAGATATATCTTATATTTTTATTATAACTCATTGTAAATTAAAATCTGAGGCGGGGCTTTTGACCAAGTGAATTTGTGTTTTACTGATGTGGGTGTAAATTTGAGTGGTTTTGATTGAATGATGGCCCAAGACCACTGGTACGCGTCGAATATCTGTACCATTTTTCAATAGGTGTGTAGCGTAGCTATGACCGCAAGGTATGAGGTGTTATATTCTTTCTGATTCCAGATTTGTGAATAAACCGCTTACATTACGTTGCGTATACTAATGACTCAAATCCACATAGACCACTTTCTTCGTTTCAAAAAAGTCTTCTTCAAAGTGGTTGGCAAGGTGAAGAAATTCGTAATATTCCCGTATTGGTTTCATTTCTTCGGTCAGGTCGCCCCCTTTGAGGTAGAGTAGGCCGTTGGGATAGGCATTACTATCTTTCTTTTTAATTTTTTTTCTGACCCAGGTTAAGAATTTGGGCATAGCTGTTACGGCACGGCTGACAATAAAATCAAATTTATGTTCAATCTCTTCTGCGCGAATTTGTTTGGCAGTGACATTAGTTAAACCAAGTGCTTCTTTAGCTGCATTGGCCACTTTGATTTTTTTACCAATCGAATCGGCCAGAAAAAAGTGAGTTTCCGGAAATAATATGGCTAAAGGAATACCCGGGAAACCACCTCCGGTACCAACATCTAATACATCAGATCCCGGTTTAAAATTAATGGCTTTGGCAATGCCAAGGGAGTGGAGGACATGTTTTTCGTAAAATGAGTCAAAATCCTTTCGACTAACCACATTAATTTGAGCATTCCATTCTTTGTAAATGTCAAACAGGGCTGAAAATTGTTTTTTCTGTTCTTCAGTCAGATCAGGAAAATACTTGAATATAATGTCAACCGATATTGGCATACTAGTAATTACCGTTTTCCAGTTCTTCGGCTGTCTTTAATACCTTTTCTTTAAGGGCTTCTTTATATGCCGTCAGTCTGTCAAATACTTCCTGATTGGAAGCACCAACAATACTGGCTGCCAAAATTCCCGCGTTTTTTGCACCGTTTAATGCTACGGTTGCAACCGGAATACCCCCTGGCATTTGTAAAATAGACAATACAGAATCCCAGCCATCAATAGAGTTACTGGATTTAATTGGAACCCCAATTACAGGTAATGCGGTTAATGAAGCAGTCATACCAGGTAAATGGGCTGCACCACCTGCCCCTGCAATAATTACTTTTATACCTCTGGCTTGTGCCCCTTTGGCATAATCATACATCCTTTCAGGTGTTCTGTGGGCAGATACTACGGTGATTTCATAACCAATACCAAGCTCCTTTAACACATCAGCAGCGTCCTGCATGATTGGTAGATCTGATTTAGATCCCATTATAATTCCAATTTCCTTCATGATCTGATTTTTAACAAAAGTAATTATTCTTACTGTACCTGTTTAAATTAAGTGGTAAACTTATTCCGAAATAACACGGATTGTATTTTTGACTTGATGTGCAATTGTTTTGGCTTCCTCAAGTGATGGATTAACAACAGTAACATGCCCCATTTTTCTAAACGGTTTGGTTTCTGTTTTACCATAAATATGTGGGGTGACGCCTGGCATTGACAAGATATCTTCCATTCCTTCATATTTCACTTTACCGGTATACCCTTTTTCTCCCAACAAATTAATCATCACACTTGGAATAACAATGTCAGTATGTCCAAGCGGTAAATTCAAAATTGCGCGCATATGCTGTTCAAACTGGGAAGTATAATTACCTTCAATGGTATGGTGTCCGCTATTATGCGGTCGTGGTGCAATTTCATTAACCAAAACCTCACCTGATTTGGTCAAAAATAATTCTACAGCCAATAAACCTACAAAGTCCAGTTTTTCCACTAAATCTTCAGCAATTGTTCTGGCTTTTTGACGGATATCTTCGCTTACATCAGCCGGTGAGAATAAAAATTCAACCAAATTGGCCTCAGGATTAAATTCCTGCTCTACTAAAGGGAATGATTTCACTTCACCACTTTCTGTTCTGGCAACAATAACGGATAATTCTTTTTCAAAGTCAACAAACTTCTCTAAGACACTTGGCGCATCAAATCCGTTTTGGATGTCGTTTTCATCTCTCAATGCCACAACACCTTTTCCATCATATCCGCCAACCCTCATTTTTTGCATAAAGGGCAATTCTGTGATATAAGAAGAAATTTCGTTTCGGTTTTCAATTAAGTAGAATGGCGCTGTAGGAATATTATGTTTGGCATAAAATTGCTTCTGAGCTCCCTTGTCCTGGATCATTTCAATAATTTCGGGTTGAGGGTAAACTTTAACGCCTTCTTCCTGTAACTTATAAAGCGCTTTAATGTTGACATTTTCAATTTCAATGGTCAACACATCTTTATCTTTTCCAAAGGCGTAAACATCATCATAATTGGTAATTACGCCATCAGTAAACTGATAAGCTGAAGTGCTTGCAGGGCTTGCGGTTCCCTTATCAAGAATATGCACTTTTACATCAAAATTAGTGGCATCCTGAATAAACATTCTGCCCAATTGACCACCACCAAGTATGCCCAGTTTAAAGTCGTTACCGTAGAAAGCTGCCATAGATTTTTTTGGCAAAGGTAAAATAAATTTAAAAAAATGTAGCTTGAATGTGCTTAGGTTTATTCGTCTGTCACATCTTCATATTCCGTAAACTCCGGCTCTTCAGGTTTATTATTATTAAAAGCTGAACGGTTAAAGGCGTTGCCTCCGAAATTCCCCAATACATTTCCACTCTGTTGGGTGGCTTTTGAAAAAGATTCACCATTGATTAATTTTCCCAGTATCCGGCTGCCCCTGGTAAAAGTACCAACCAAAACAAAAAAGGCAATGACTTTAAAAATAAAACCAAAGAAAGGGGTGTTGTAAATATTTAGAATTGAATCTGTAAACCACTGGGTAATACCATTGTCGAAAAAAGAAGGGAAAAATGAGCCGATAACAAATAAAGCTATTCCGCCCAGTATTAAAAACTTTTCAAGTTTGGAATCAAACTGATTTGAAGCACCATTTATAAACTGGTTGGTTATGTTTTTTATTTGTGAGGTGACAAGTCTGTTTTGATACTTACCTAATAAATACAGTCCTAAAACCAATGTACTGATAATGGTGGCTGCAATTGAAGAACTCACCAATGACTGATCAACATTAATGGTTTGTATAAAATGAATGGTGGCTGAAATGAATAATACATATTTTACTATCCGAACAAGATTTGATTTTGCAGGACTGTTAAATGAAGAGGTCAGTAAATTGAAAATAAGTTTGAAGATTCCCCAGATGAATTCAAAAATGGTGAAACAGACTCCAATTAAAAATAAGTATTCTAAAATTTTCATTTAATGTAATTTTCTTATCAGGTATCAATAACTATACAAAAAAGAAAATCAGGACAAATTGACAGTTTTATCTCTTATTCGGCTTTGGGAGGCGCTATTTCGTCACCATCTTCATTATAAAAATGTTCTTCCTTAAGCTCACCTTTGTCCCATTTGGCTTCATACTTTAAGGTGCCATCTTCATAATATTCTTCCCAGTACCCATTTTTCTTGCCTTTTTTATACCGTTCAATAATCCAGGTTTTACCATCAGGAAACAATCTTTTAACTTGTCCCTCCCTTTTTCCGTCAGCATAATTCTCCGTATAGAAAAGTTTTCCATCATCATAATAATAGGAACACAATCCATCCTTTTGTCCATTTTTGAAAAATTGTTCTATTGCAATCTGTCCGTTTTCCTGGTAAGTTCTGTATGCACCATCAAATTCACCATTTTTATAGTTAATTTCTTTTTTTAGTTTCCCGGCTTGTCCGTTTTTACCTTTGTAAAATTCTTTTTTAGTTCCTGTTAATTGCCCAGCTTTCCAGGTTTCTATTTTATATAAATTGCCATCAGGAAAATAATAAATATGCTTACCTTCCGGTGCGCCGGCATAATAGCTCTTTTCCCATTTTATAGTACCATCTTTGTTGAAAAAAATCCATTTTCCGTCTTCTTTTCCCTGGTAGTGAGACCGAATCAATTTTATCACACCGTTTTCATAGTATGAAGTATCCTGACCCTCGGACCGGCCATTGGCAAATGTCAGGTAAGTCTCAAGGTTTTCGTTATAATAACAGAGTTTGCAGCTACCGGTAAACGGACTGCCTGATTTTCGGTGAAAAAATGCATTTTGGTCTTCATCATAATCAATAAATTCAGCGCAGTTTTTTACTCTGAGGAATCTGTCATCACTGCACTTTATTACGTTTTGCCCTGAGGTGGTATCTGTTTGGGATAATGAGATCAGGGGCAATGCACATACCAGGAGAATTGTAAGACTAAATTTCATCTTTTTTGTTTTAAAGTTAAGTACTATTTTGTTGTTTTGGTATCATAATTCAAATTTTGTACCCAAATTGATAATGTAATAACAAGTTTCAGATTGACTTGATAAAAAAAGAGGGGTAAAACCGTTTGCTTTTAGTCCTATTGTGTAAATTTGGACAATCAAATTGTAAACTGATGGAAACAACAATTGAAGAAGCTCAAAAAAATGTTCAAAAAGTAGGGTTTCTGGATTTAGCAATACCAAAGAATATAGATTTAGCCGAAGAGATTAACCGGTTAAAAAAAGAAAAAAATGCAATAATTCTGGCACATTATTATCAGGATGGTGCCATTCAGGATATTGCTGATTTCGTGGGTGATAGTTTGGCGCTATCGCAAAAAGCTGCAGAAGTGGATGCAGATATGATTGTATTTGCGGGTGTGCATTTTATGGCTGAAACGGCAAAAATACTCAACCCTGATAAATTGGTTGTATTACCGGATCTTAAGGCAGGATGTTCGTTAGCGGAATCTTGTCCGCCTGAGGCATTTGGTCCTTTTGTGGAGTCACATCCCGATCATACAGTTGTAACATATATTAACTGTTCTGCGGACATAAAAGCGTTGAGTGATATAGTATGTACATCATCTAATGCAGAAAAAATAATTGCTTCAATTCCTGAAGATAAACCAATTATTTTTGCACCGGATAAAAATTTAGGTGTCTATATTCAGAAAAAAACAGGAAGAGAGATGTTATTGTGGGATGGGGCTTGTATAGTACATGAGGCTTTTGATATTGATAAATTATTAAAGTTACATGACCAATACCCGAATGCAGAAATCATTGCCCACCCGGAATCACAAGATCATATTTTAAAAGTAGCCAGTTATATTGGTTCTACTTCCGGACTGATAAACTATGTAAAACATTCCGATAAAAAAGAATTTATAGTGGCTACCGAAGCAGGAATTCTGCATAAAATGAAAAAAGAAGTGCCGCATAAAGCTTTAATTCCTGCTCCAATAGAGGAGGATGTTTCCTGTGCGTGTTCAGAATGTCATTTTATGAAACTGAACAGTATGGAAAAATTGTATTTGTGTATGCAACATGAAACTCCGGCAGTGGAGGTTCCTGAAAAAGTAAGATTGCGGGCATTATTGCCAATTGAACGTATGTTAGAGATCTCCAAATAAAATGATAAAATCAGATTTTTTAGTTATTGGTTCGGGTATTGCCGGGTTGACTTACGCTATTAAAGTAGCTGAGAAAAATCCGGATAAAACAGTTAATATCATTACTAAAAAAGAGATTGGAGAATGCAATACAAAGTATGCTCAGGGGGGAATTGCTGTTGTACTTGATGAGCACGATACTTTTCAAAGTCATATTGAAGACACCTTGTTGGCCGGAGATCACGTTAATGATCCGTCTGTTGTAAAAATTGTGGTGGAAGAAGCCCCGGAAAGAATTAATGAGATTATTGAGTGGGGCGCATCATTTGATCAAAACGGAGAGGGGGATTATGATTTGGGAAAAGAAGGTGGACATTCAGCAAATAGGATATTACACCATAAGGACATTACCGGTTATGAAATTGAAAGGGCATTGTTGCAAAGGGTAAATGATGCACCAAATATTAATGTTTTTGAGTACCACTATGCAATTGATTTAATTACGGATCACCATTTGGGAATGACCGTTAACCGGTTTACCGAAAACCATTGTTATGGTGCTTATGTTTTAGATACCAAAACAAAAACGATTCAACGGGCTTTGGCAAAAGTCACCATGTTGGCAACCGGTGGGGCAGGGCAGGTCTATATTCATACCACTAATCCAAATGTGGCCACAGGAGATGGTATTGCCATGGCATACAGGGCAAAAGCAAATATTTCGGAAATGGAATTTGTGCAATTTCATCCAACCGCACTTTATGAGCCGGATGCCAGCCCTAATTTTTTGATTTCGGAGGCGGTTAGAGGTTTTGGCGCTTATATCAGAAATGTTAAAGGCGAAAGGTTTGTTTTTAAAACTGACGAAAGAGGGGAACTGGCTTCAAGGGATATTGTATCGCAGGCCATTGATAAGGAATTAAAAGTAAGTGGTGAACCCTATGTCTATTTGGATTGTACCCATTTAAATAAGGATGAGTTTTATGCCCACTTTCCTAATATTTATGATAAATGTTTAAGTATTGGGATTGACCTGACTAAAGATTATATTCCTGTTATTCCTGCAGCCCATTATATGTGTGGTGGTATTAATACTGATAAATACGGAAGAACTAATATCACTAATCTTTTTGCAGTGGGTGAATGTGCCAGAACAGGGCTTCATGGTGCTAACCGTTTAGCATCTAATTCACTGTTAGAAGGTCTGGTATTTGCCCACCGAAGTGCTGAGCAGGTCTCTCAGGATATTGATAAGATTAATGAAGTTGAGGAAATTCCTCAATGGAATGCTAAAGGAACAGTGGAACCTGAAGAGTTGGTATTGATTACACACTCCAGAAAGGAGTTGAAGATTATAATGAGTGATTATATGGCTATTGTACGGTCAAACGTTAGGATTCAACGTGCCTTACGCCGATTGGAAATTCATTATCGTGAAACAGAAGAGCTATATAAAACCACTTTAATCTCACCCCAACTTTGCGAACTCCGTAATTTAATTACCATTGCTTACCTGATTGTATCGCAGGCTGCTAATCGAAAACAAAACAAAGGTGCACATTTTAATGTGGATCTGGAGAAGTAACTTCACACATTACCATTTCGGACAATTTTAAGTTTATTGATCGAATTCTTATATCTTTACTCTCAAAGAAAATTACAATATGTCAAACCCGTATTATATCATTGAACCAAAAGGTCCCAAAGTTCCAATTATTCTTAGTGTACCCCATTCAGGTATTGAAATACCTGATGAAGTGAAGGATACTTATTTATCAGCTCAGCTGGAAAAATTGGATGACACCGACTGGTTTGTTCATGATGTGTACAACTTTGTCAGTGAGCTTGGTATTACAATAATTCATGCCAAATACAGCCGTTGGTTGATTGACCTGAACAGGGATCCGGAAAGTATGCCACTTTACAATGACGGAAGAATAATCACAGGGCTTTGTTCAACAACTGATTTTTTTGGGAAGCCAATTTATAAAGCAGCCCAGGATCCTACCAGGGAAGAGGTTGAACGTCGCCTGGATTTATATTACTGGACCTACTATAAAAAAATTGAAGCATTGTTGGAGGAGCGGAAGCGTGAGTTTGGTAAGGTATTATTATGGGATGCCCATTCTATACGGCATATTGTACCAACCATCAGAAAGGAAGTGTTTCCGGATATGATTTTAGGTAATAATGATGAACAAACCGCAGATCCAAATTTAATCAAAATTGCTTTGGACACTTTAAGGCAAGGACCATTTCAGGTGAATCATAATTCACCATTTAAAGGCGGACATATTACCCGTTATTTTGGAAAACCTTCAAAACAGGTTCATGCGCTTCAATTGGAAATGAATAAAATTCTGTATATGAATGATGAAGAAATCCAATATGATGAAGAGCGTGCACAAAAAGTCAGGGCAGTTTTAAGACCGGTATTTGAAAACTTGATTGAGGCAATGAAGGCTTAAAGACTGAATTGTCAACAAAACCAGTGCGCCTCTATATTTGAATGATCTAACAGGTGTTTTTTGATTTTGACCTGTTCTTCCGGTTGTGCCACGGCTACAATTGTTTGATAATCTTGTTGACTTTTAAATATTGTTTCAATATCATACATTTTTAAGCCGTAAATATCCTGTCCGATTTTTTTAGGGTTGTTACAAGCCCATGTAAATTTGACATTATGTTTTTGCAAAAGCAGGGCAATATTTTTTCCTTTTTTTCCACCACCCCAAAGGACAAGTATCTTATCCGGATCGTGATCTACTTTGAGAAAATAATCTGTTTTTAAAGCTTCAAAAGCATTAAATGCATAATGAGGATCATTCCTGGAAGTTCTTTCACTATAATCACGCCATATGTGAACCAATTCAGTAGCGCCGGTTATTGGAATACCAGCCTGGTAAATTCTAAGGGTCAGGTCATAGTCCTCAGGATAAGTATCGGGGTTGAAGGCATCAATACTTTCAAATAATTCTCTGTCCATCATCCATGCCGGTGATGGGATGACACATTCCCTGTAAATTTCGTCATAATGACTGTTTCGATCAATCAGGGCATTCATCCAATTCTCATATTTTTGGTAGCCTTCCCTTAGGTTTTCGCCAATATATTTGATTTTACCGGTGCTGACAGTACCTGGGTGTTCAATGAGTTTGCTTCTTAGTAATTCCAACTTTCTTTCAGGCATAATATCATCCGCATCCATTCGGGTAATATAATTTCCAGTGCTTTTTGAATAAGCTAACTTAAGGGCGTCAATTATGCCTTTGCCGGTATTATTGAAAATGTGGATTCTTTTATCATTACTTTCAAATCTTTTAAGCTCCTGATAACTATCGTCTGTAGAATGATCGTTTACAGCAATGAGTTCCCAATTAGTGTAAGTTTGTGTTTGAATAGATTCTAAACATTCAGTCAAATAAGGGAGGGCATTTCTGACCGGCATCACAATCGAAATCATGGTGCAATTTAGAAATTAAATTTCATGTCTCTGGTATCTAAAACGTCAAAAGAAAACTTGATCCTGAGGTTTGAGGTTTGCTGGTTAGAATCGGAGTAGACTAAATAGATGGCGGGTCGGATAATATTTCGCAGAAATTTAAAATTTCGTTCTATCCCGATATAAAATTCATGGTAAAAGAAGTTGTTGTATTCAGGAATAAAGAGAAATCCTGCACCGGCAAGCGATTTAATTCGCGTTTTTTTCATAAAAGGCACCTTGTTAATGATAGCACCATTAAAGTGATGAATATAGTGCAGTTTGGCGTACCAATTATCCGTTTCATACGAGTATTTCAGGTTTTGAAATGTTTGTGTTGGTGTACTCATCAGGTATCTGAAAATTGTAGAGTCAGATCGTCTGAAAAACTTCTTGTCGACCAGTTCAATTTTATTTTGATTCAAAAAACGACCGGCATTAGCATAAATATTTGATTTACCCATTGTACCAATATTGATTTCCTGCCAGTATCCGAGTTCAATAAAATCAAAATCAATGTCACTCCCGAAAAGATTATTGATCCCTTTTTTATAGCGAATGGAAAATGTGGGCCAAACACTGCCCAGTACTACTTTTCTATACGGCTCTGAAACATATTTTTGAAATGGGGTATAACTCAATACAACAGTAGCCCTTGTTGAGGTATAGGGCTCAAAGTCATAAGGCTCACCTTTCTCCACTAACGAATCTACCCATGGAACATCAACCAGCCTGAGGTCGCCTAATGGATAACGGTATTGTACACTCATTTGAGTACTTAACCTCAGACCATTAAAAATTTCAAAATTATGACTGGCGGTAAAATCATCTTTTTGAAAGTAATTACTCAATTTAAGTTGGTCAAGGTATGCAGTATTCCAGTTAACTGATCCTAACCCATGAGAATAGTAAAGATAATACTGAGCCAGTTTTTTCGGATTATAGTAGTGGTACATACCAGTATTCCCTCGTACATCTCCGTTGAGTAAACCAATTGAGCTGTTCATCCAGGTACTGAGGTATTGCTGATTTTCAAATTTTTTAAAATAACTGATGTATGGTCCTGCCCGTGGAGCACCTATGCCCACCGGTTCAATAAAATCGGCCAGTGATGAGAAATACCATTGTACTTTTTTATCCCTGTTTCTATGTCCTACGCCCTGGTAAAGCACTTTAAGAAATGTAATTTGATTGAAAGACTGATCTACAGAATCAAGATACTCTTCGGATGTATAGATGGCCTGTAAACTGTCCTGAACGAATTTTTTTCTTTGCTCTTCCGGGGTGAGGGGAGTAGGTCGGAGTTTATTCCAATAAGTGGAATCTCTTTCATAAGCTTCCTTTGTAGTTGCAGCTACCTCTGCTCCAAAGAATTTGTGCGGAAATTCAGGGTTTAGTTCGTAGTCAGAATATGTAATTTCACTTTCTCCAAAAACAGTTTCTTTAAAGTATTTCGTTTTGTATTCAAATCGCTGTCGGGTCACAAGCCAAACGGAATCGAATTTGGTGTATTCCTGGATGATTCTGAAATCGTCATATATTTTGAGGTTTCCTTTGTGAAGTGTAACGTCTACTTTGGTTAGTGCCCATTCATGTTTTTTAACATATAAAAAACCTTCCATACTACTGGTCCCTACTGATCGTGGCGACACCTTTATTTTATATATGGTATCATTACCTTCTGTAATGATTTCCTTAAGTCGGTACTTATAAGAGAGTATTCCTGATGTATGAAGCGGTGAAACAATAGGTGTTTCGTGGAGGTATTCCATTTTCATTAATCCCTTATAAAAATCGAATTGTAGTTTCGAATAGATGGGAGAACGTCTCAAATACAACTGCTGCGGATAACCAATTTTTGCATGTGCTGTTTTTATTTCTTTAATCTTATTCGGATATTGAAAATTAACAGTGATTTGACTTTCAGACAGGTTTAAGCGTTTACCCTGATTGATTTTAGAGTCAATTTCCTTTTTTTCTTCTTCAAAAACATCTTTGGGTTCGTTGGCATTTTCAACTTCTTCATCATCTTTAGATTTCTTTTCCTTGGTTTTAAATGTTTCCGTTTCTTTAACGTAAATCTCACATTTAAATCCCTGAAATGGCGCCATCAACTGATCCCGGTTAGCAATTACGTTTTTGATGATTTCATAACCGACATTTCCCCGTTTGGTTTTAATCTCAATGGTTTGCAGGTTAGTTGTTTTTTCCTTAAGGTAAATGTCTTGCTTATACACACGATCGTTATCAATGGTGTATTTTAAATTAACGGTTTCGTATCCCACACTTGAATAAATCAGTTCATATTGTCCAATGGGAACAAAAAATTCATAGTATCCGTTTAAATCTGCTTTTGCACCTGTATTTTGTAACTCTTTAACTTTTACTGTTGCAAATGGAATAGGATTATTTGATTCATCCATTATAAATCCGGACAGGGTTTGACTGATGCCACTTAAGGGCAATACTATCAGGAACAGTATGAAAACGAATTGTTTCATGATTGTATGACACAAAAGTATTCTAAAAAGTTACAAGATGTAATCCAAAATTTGTTAAAAGTTACGGGGTAAAGCGGAAAAAAAAATCTAAATCAGATGGAATATTTAAAATTTAGCGCAATAATAATTACCTTTGTCCTCTTTTAAATAAAAATTTCATGAAATTATCAGCATTCGATTTTACACTCCCGGAAGAGCTTATTGCACATCATCCCGTAGACAACAGAGATGAATCAAGGTTAATGGTTCTGGACAGAGAGAAAAGAACCATTGAGCATAAAGTTTTTAAAGATGTATTGGATTATTTTGGAGATGGAGATGTGATGATCATGAATAATACAAAAGTATTTCCTGCGAGAATGTATGGTAACAAGGAAAAAACCGGTGCCAGAATTGAGGTTTTTTTATTGCGTGAATTGAATAGGGAAAGCTTATTGTGGGATGTTTTAGTTGATCCGGCAAGAAAGATCAGAATCGGAAATAAATTATACTTTACTGATGATGATTCACTGGTAGCTGAGGTTATTGATAATACAACTTCCCGTGGTAGAACAATCAGATTTTTATTTGATGGTTCATACGAAGAATTCAAACAAAAAATTACAGATTTAGGAGAAACACCTATTCCACCATATATTAAAGGTTTAAGAGATGTAGTACCGGAGGATGAAGATCGATATCAAACCATTTATGCAGAAGTAGAGGGAGCAGTTGCCGCACCTACGGCAGGACTGCACTTTTCGAGAGAGTTGTTAAAAAGATTGGAGATAAAAGGTGTGAATACTGCTAATATCACACTTCATATTGGTTTGGGAACATTCAGAAACGTTGAGGTTGAGGATTTAACAAAGCACAAAATGGATTCTGAGCAATGTATTATATTGCCGGATGCTTGTGATATTGTAAATACAGGAAAGCGAAATAAGAAGAGAATTTGTGCTGTAGGAACAACTGCAATGAGAGCAATTGAATCTTCGGTAAGTACAAATGGGGAATTAAATCCGTATAGTGGCTGGACTAATAAATTTATTTTCCCACCATACGATTTTAGTATTGCGGACAGCTTAATCACAAACTTCCACACCCCTCAGTCAACCTTGTTGATGATGGTTAGTGCTTTTGCAGATTATGATTTTGTAAAAGAAGCATATGCTGAAGCGATAAAAGAGAAATACAGATTCTTTTCTTATGGTGATGCTATGCTGATCATTTAATTATAAAAAACATTAAATTTAAACCGCAATTGTTTTATCAATTGCGGTTTTTTTTATGCAAAAATGGGTTATTATAACAGCAGGGGGAAAGGGCACCCGGATGGGAACAGATATTCCAAAGCAATTTTTATTGATTAACAATCGCCCTGTTTTGTTTTATACCATTGAGCAATTTTGTACTTATGATCCAAACATAGGGATCATTTTAGTATTGCCACATAATCAAATTGATTATTGGAAGACATTAATTGAAGAATTTCAATTTACAATCCCACATAAAATAGTTACTGGAGGAGAAACAAGATATCATTCCATTAAAAATGGCCTGGAAACAATTGATCAGGGGATGGTGGCAATTCATGATGGGGTCAGACCTTTTGTTTCAAATGATGTGATTACTGAAGCGTTTGGTCAGATAAGATCGGGGGTAGGAATTGTTCCGGTATTAAAAGTAAAAGAGTCGGTAAGAAAACTCAATGGAGATTCTTCAGCCTCAGTAAATCGGGACGACTATGTTTTGGTTCAAACACCACAGTGTTTCAATGTTAATGAAATAAAAGCAGCATATGAATTGGAATATTCAACTGCGTTTACTGATGATGCTTCAGTTTTTGAAGCGGCTGGTAATAAAATCCAATTGGTGGAAGGGAACGAAGAGAACATCAAAATTACCACACCCCGGGATTTAAAAATGGCAAAGCTAATACTATCTGATTCATAATTGAACGATAAATAAAGCCGAATTGAAAATCAATCCGGCTTTATTAAAAAGATTATAACTATTAGTTTGTTATTACAAACCTTTTATTAGTTATTCCATTTTCTGTTTTAACCTGAATCATATAGTAGCCAGGCGTTACATCTGAAAGGTTAATTTGAAATTGTTTTGAATCAGGCTGCCTGGTTAAGATAAGCTTTCCTGATAAATCAAAAATATTAACCTGTTCAAGTTGATCATCACTTTCAATATTTACTAAACCGGTACTTGGGTTTGGATAAACGATCAATCTGGTCTGCTCTTGTTGTGTAATACCTAATGTTACGTTTATATTCTCCGTTGTATTAGTGATAATAGCAGGATTTTGATCAAAGTATATATATGCCGTATTCCTGATAGGGTTATTGATTGGTACATTGACATTTTCCTTAATACTATAAATCACGTAACCATGGCTTGCCGGTTCATCAGTTGTGCTGTCAGGTAACCAAATTTGAGGGAAGTCAAATTTAATATGACCTTGGTTATCGTTAATAACATTGACCTGGTGTGAGCTTTGAACAAGGTTAAACGAGCTCCAATCCAGTAAACTACTCAAGGTATCCAGAATAAATACATCCTGTGCAGGCGCTGTACCTGTATTTTGGAATCGGATTGTATATTTAATTAACTCCTGTTGGTTAGGGTCAATATATAAAGGTTGATCTGATGCTTTGTCATTTGGATCGTAGCTCACACCAACTAATTTGTATATATTAAATGAGTTATTCGTAAGATTACAATCAGGAGCTGTTGGTGTTATTGTGGAAGAAAATAAGTGAACTGTACTGTCAGGAATTCCTGTCGGAATAGTGAACTCAATATTTTCAAGAACTGAAAAGCTTCCAACGGCAGATGTTAAAGACCAGGTGATTGTATTTCCTGATGTCGTATAACTGGTATTTGAAATGGAGCTAAAGTCGATAATCAAGGCTGCAGGATAAGTAAATGTAAGGTCATAGTTTCCGGGTGCAACTGCTGATGAACCACCATAGTTTAAGTGTATGGTGTCAGATGTATTCTGAAAGTAGCCCCCCGTCATTGATAATGTTGTCCAAAGATCAGTACATGGAGTGGGAGTAGTACAGTCTATTCCAATATTGAAATCACTTGTACAGGTGAAATCAGTAATTGTTATGCTATAGGTGCCACTATAATTCTGATTGGCCAACCAGCTTGAGGAAACATCAATATCTATTGTACTGATACCAGGATGGTAATCCGTATAAGAATAATACCCATTGCTATCAGTGTAAATTGTAACGTTGGTTCCGTTGTTGTAAAGGCCATTGATAATAAGTGGGGCATTTGTTAATGCAACTTCACCTGCATCAAATATACCATTAGTATTATCATCACAATACAAATATCCTTGTACGCAAATGGTGTCGTTTGATGAAGGTGAGCAATTAACTGGTATATTATAATCCACAATTGAATCGCAGGTTAAAATATGACTCTGTAGCCATGATGAGTTATGGAAACCAAATAGTGAATATGATGATGTGCTTGTCATATAACCGTTTGCACTCAACCAATTTGTATCATATTGGATTTGACATGAAGAAAAACTACTGTTTAACCAGGTTGTATTGTATTGTCCTGATGCATTGGTATAGATCGTGTCAATATCTGTAGAAGATGAGTTATATGAAATGATTAATGGTGCATTAGAAAGAATTATTTCACCGGCGTCAAATGTACCATTGGCATTATCATCACAATAGACATAACCCTCAAGGCAGGAACTATTGGCACAACCCAGGGTGATGTCAACAGTTGGAATAGGAGTTGAGCCTAAAACTGTTACTGTTGACGGGGAAAGGGCATCCACAACAAACCCGGATTGATTCAGCCAGGTAGGATCAATGATAACATCATATGTACCGTCTGGAATTGGATCCGGCCAAAAATAGGTAAAATCATCAAAACCACTTACATAAAAAGGATAGACGGTATTTGAAGAATTTTGTAAGTAAATTGCACTAATCGGAATACTTGAAATTGAATCAATATTACCATCCAGATTACAATCATATTCAATGTTAAAGTCAACCAGTCTGTTGCATGAACCGGTTGTGATTTGATAATTTCTATTAATTGAATTTGAAGTGCCTACCTCAGTTAATTGAGTATTTATGGTGTGCGCACCACTTGCAGAATAAACATGTTCCAATACAGGTGTCCATACAATGGCTTCATAATTATTAGCTGATGTACCAGTATGTGTTGTTGGTACAGAACCATCTCCCCAATCGATAGTTGCTGTAAATTGCTGGTTTAAGATATTTTGTCCCCCAAAAATATAGTTAATTTGGCTTACATTGCTTGAGTCAATTCCTATCGGTGAGACTGAAATATTGACTGTATCGCAGGCATGTAAGCTTTGGGCGTGCCAATCGAAGTACATATAACTAAATGAGAACCCCTGACTAATGGCAGAGAAATGCAATAATACCATTATTGCAATGAGTGTAATTTTTTTCTGTTTCATAATAAGTAATTTTTCTTTAATACAAACTACAAATCACTTAAGTTGTACGGTTTTAGGGAAATAGGACAAAGTTAATTACAATATCAGTAAATATTTGTTTGTTAAAACAATAGGGAAAACCACTGTTAATGAGGGTGCATATCTAATATAAAGTGGCTAAAATTTTTTTTGAAATTTGTTGAAATAAAAAAGCCTGAGCAAAAAACTCAGGCTTCATTATTTTAGTTGTTTATTGATTAATAATAAATCAATCTTCTCACTTTCGCAATGTATTTTGCTAATCTGATTACTTGTTTAGTATATCCAAACTCATTGTCATACCAAGTGTAAAGTACTACATTTTTCTTATCGGTTGAAACAATAGTTGCCGGTGCATCAAACACTGCACAACATGTATTACCAATAATATCATTCGATACTAATTCAGGATCAAAAGAATAGTAAATCTGGTTTACCAGATTACCATTTAAAGCAGCATCTTTTAAAGTACTGTTAATGTCTTCAACTGAAGTTTCTTTTCCTAAAGTCAGATTTAAAATAGCCAGTGAACCGTTTGGAGTTGGTACACGTACCGCGTTAGCAGTTAATTTATCTTTTAAGTCTGGAATTACTTTAGTTACGGCTTTACCGGCACCAGTTGATGTAATTACCATGTTGATGGCAGCTGAACGACCTCTTCTTGGCTTTTTATGGTAGTTATCCAATAAGTTTTGGTCATTTGTATAAGCGTGTACAGTTTCAATATGTCCTTTTTCCACACCATAAGTATCGTTAATCACTTTTAGTACTGGTGAAATGGCATTGGTTGTACATGAAGCGGCAGAAAAAATATCTTGTCCTTCAATATCTAAATCAAAATGATTGATACCATATACAATATTAGGAATCTCTTTACCAGGGGCAGTTAACAATACTTTATCAACACCTTTGGCTTTTTTATGTCTTCCCAAAGCTTCTTTATCAGTAAATACACCAGTGTTGTCAATTACCAATGCATTATTGATACCATAAGCTGTATAGTCAATATCTTCAGGATTACTGGCCTGGATCATTTTAACAATTTGCCCGTTAATGATAATGGCTTTGTTTTCAGTATCTGCAGTTACAGTTCCTTTAAAGTCATTATGAACAGAATCACTTCTTAATAATGAAGCTCTTTTTATAATTTGCTCATCAGAATTATTTCTGGTTACGATTGCTCTCAATCTCAATTGTTGCCCTTTTCCGGCTTGTTTTACCAATTCTCTGGCAGCAAGTCTTCCAATTCTTCCAAATCCGTACAACACAACATCTCTTGGCTCAAGATTGAAATCACTGTTGTCAACCATACCACCAAGTTTATTTTTCAGGAAATCTTCTTTAGAGTTAAATTGCTCTCCTTCCTGGATCCATTCGTAAGCTAATTTTCCAATATCAATTTTAGCCGGTGAAAGGTCAAGATTGAATATTTCTTTAGCTAATGCGGCAGTTGTGGTGACAAAGATTTTTTTACCAACTACGTTTTCAGCGTAATCGTGTAAATTAATCACTTCAGAAATTGTGATGTCCACTAAATGATTTCTGAAAAGTACCAGTTCAATACCTTTATCAAAAAGTAATTCACCAACGTACCTCGAAAGCTGAACAGCAGCCTTCTCATGGTCTAAATAATTTTGTAGTTCTTTTTCGTAACCTACTTCTGTTCCCATTTTTATTTGTGTTATTTAAATTGTGATTTTTATTCTTTTGCAAACAAAAAAAGGCCGCCAAATTTGGCAGCCTAAGTTTTTCTTATCCTAAATATGCTTTTAATAATTTATTTCTTGAGGTGTGTCTGAGTCTGCGAATTGCCTTCTCTTTAATTTGTCTGACACGCTCTCTTGTTAAATTAAATTTAGCGCCTATTTCTTCAAGGGTTAAACCGTGGTTCATTCCAATTCCGAAAAATAAGCGGATAATCTCACGTTCCTTATCCGTTAAAGTTGATAATGAACGCTCTATTTCTTTTTGTAGCGATTCAGCCAACAATAATCTGTCAGCATCCGGCGAATCATCATTTGCCATTACATCCATTAATGTTCCTCCGTCTTCACTTGAAGATAACGGAGCATCCATTGATACATGTCGTCCTGCTACTTTCATACTTTCTTTAATCTTGTCTTCAGGAACCTCTAAAACTTCTGCTAATTCTTCAGCAGATGGTGGTCTTTCGTATTCCTGTTCTAATTTTGAGAAAGCTTTGTTAATCTTGTTCAAAGAACCTACTTGATTTAAAGGTAAACGTACAATTCTGGCCTGTTCAGCTAAAGCTTGTAAAATTGATTGACGAATCCACCAAACGGCATAGGATATAAATTTAAATCCTCTTGTTTCGTCAAATTTTTGTGCAGCTTTAATTAAGCCTAAGTTTCCTTCGTTAATTAAATCAGGTAAGGTTAGTCCTTGGTTTTGGTACTGTTTTGCAACTGAAACAACAAATCGTAAATTAGCCCTGGTAAGTTTTTCAAGTGCCCATTGGTCTCCTTGCTTGATGCGTTTAGCTAATTCAACTTCCATTTCAGCAGTTATTAGTTCCTCTTTACCAATATCTTGCAAGTATTTGTCTAACGACTGACTTTCACGATTGGTAATAGATTTTGTAATTTTTAACTGCCTCATCTTTCCTTTTTAATTTTAATAATTAACAAACAGACTGCAAAGTTAAGCTATTATTGAATACTGGTCAAGTATTGAATCAATAAAATTCATTTGCAGATCTTATATTTAACTTGATTTTTATCAAAAGAGTTTCAAATAGAACCACCTTTTTTTCAAGTTCAATTATAATAACGGTTAAAGCACCTTTTGGTACCAATTTTTATTGCTAAAAAAACTTAATTTTATTCTACGCCCTTTCGATAAGGTTCAAGATACTGAAAAAATTCGGTTAATTCACCATTTAAATTAGTTTCGCTTGCCCGTTCAATAATTTTATCCTCATCTTTCCCAAAAAGATGGGGGAGTACGTTTTTTATTAATTCGTTTCCAAAATCTTCTGAAGCGTCTTTAGGAAGTTCACAAGGTAGGTTGTCAACAGCCATTACACAGATCACTCCATCTTTTGTATAATCATCTTCCTGCTCCGTTTGCGGGTTGTATCCGTATAAAGGCTCAGCAATAGTGGATGGACGTATGGTAGAGGCTACCGGCCCGTCAATATCACATGAAATATCAGCTACTACAGAAACATTATTATCGGTTTTGATGTCCTCTCGTGTAAAAATAAATGGCGAAGTCGAGCCCCAGTAATGGCAGGCAATATACATATTTGCCACTTTAAGGTATCTTTTAAATGTGGAATGATGGCCTTCGCCGGATTTATAAAATGTTTTTTTGTCAAATGGTTGGTCATCATCACGTTTAAAGTAATCCTGAACGTCCAACTGAGTAAATACCGGCTCATTGAATTGCTGTTCGATAAAATCTTTTGGACTAACCTCTTTGATTTGAATAGCGTTAACAATTTCCCTGGCACCATGGCCAACTCTGCCAAAGCCGGTCAATACAATTTTGGTATCTGAAGGTAGCTTAATTTTTTTGAGCTCTTCTTCAAGTTCCACCCGGTCTTCACATAAATGAGCAGGTTTTAACTGGTAAAGGTTGTGTTTGAGTCCGTAGGCCAAAAAACCATTATAGGCACCAACAATACCAGCATATCTTCCAAAACCAATCAGTCTCACCCCTTTTTTGTTGGTGAGCACTTCATAGTCGATTAACTGGATTTTTTTGTCCAAAATTTCATTAAGCAGGTCCCTGTTATATGGTTGTTTTTTAAAAGTGTGCGAAAAAAACAGGTATTTCTTATTAGGAATTAAGTCTTCTTTATTCACTTCTTTTACACCCATCAGAATATCGCAATGCGATACGTCTTCGACAACCGGAAGACCAAGCTCTGTGTATGCGGAATCTTTGATTTTTCTGATCTCACTTTTTTGGATATAAATCTCAACATCAGGATAGGTTTCCTGGATTTGGATACATTGTTTCGGGGTTAGAGGAACACGTTTGTCAGGGGGTATCTTCCCCTCTCTGATTATCCCTAATTTCATCTCTAAATCATTTAATTTTAACGGTTAAATGGAATCAGTCATTCCGCTCCGTTTTTTGTATTCATGAACCCGTTTGGCTCATTTGTTAAAATTTATGTTTTCAGGTAAATGGGTCAACTACCTTTTAAGCCCGCTATAATAACTATTTTTTTACGAATAATTGGCATAAAAAGTGCAGTTTTAGATCATAAAATGTAAAACTATTCCAAAATAGTAATAGTTTTGCAAAACGTTCTTTGGGGCCGACTTGGATTTGACAGCATCTGATTTGGAATGTAAGCATGTCGAGTAAAGTATATATTCTCGTTAATCATTAGTACACTACAGAATAATTGACAACAATAATTCTTACGCGTTAGCTGCGTAATCCGGACTCAGTCTGATTACCTTAATTCCACCTGAAGTATAGTAAGGGGAACTAACCACCCTCAGGAATACCCGCCCGAAGTAGTCCTGATCAAGGGTGTCGAAATTTTGGGATAGTATCCGAGGAGTCTTGACTCAGGTATGAAATTAAAAGACTTAGGTAGTTAACCGGGTGTTTGTGTCCAATTAACTATTGAAATTCAACCACAAAATAAACATGTAGAAAGCCTTTTAACTCTATGTTTGGACGCGGGTTCGATTCCCGCCGGCTCCACTTGGGAAAGTTAATTTTCTAAAACGATCAAAAGTCAATGGTAGTGCGCTTTGTAGCGCATTACTTTATGACAAGAATTTTAGATAAATTAAAACGCGAATACTCAACCGAATACTTTTTAAATAATGAGTTGGTGAAACAGTACAGTAAGCCTAAAATATATCCGAAGATTGTCACGTCACGGTCATTGTCCGATTTTACAAGAACGGAAAAGGCTGAAATATTGAAAAAGTATAAAAGGTGGTATGTGTATTATAGTTATCGCAATCCAGTTACCGGTAGAATGGAAAGGCAAGACCCTATTTACATGAACGTAAATAGAAGTTTCCCGGACTTTGATGATAGATTAAAGCATATCAAACGGATTCAAAAAATGGTTGACAACCTTTTAAAAGAAGGGTTTTCGCCCTTTGAAAATGAAGTGAATGCAAAAATGTACACTGTAAAATCAGCCTTTAAGTTTGCTTTAGATATCAAAAAAAGTTCACTTAAAGAAACGTCCTACCGGGATTATAAAAACAGACTGGCCCAATTTGAAAAGTTTCTTGAAAAGAAGGGTCTATTAAATTCGTCTATTACAGATGTATCAAAAAAGGATGTTAACACGTTCCTGAATAAAGTATTGAAGGAAACAAGCGCACGGAGCCGGAACAATTCAATGACCGTTGTAAGTGCTATTTTCTCGGTGTTGGCTGAAAACGACATCATAAAAAGCAACTTTGTGAAAACCATCAAGTGGTTGAAAACTAATCCTAAGAAAAACAAAGCGTTTACCGAGGATGAAATCAACAATATATTCGCAAAATTGAAAAGTGATAATTTGAATTTGTATTCTTTTTGTTCCCATGTTTATTATGGTCTATTCAGGCCAATTGAAGTGATCCGGATAACGGTAGGTGATATTGATTTTAACAAAAAGCTTGTGAAGTCAGATACCAAAACAGGGCATTACTTTAAGCAGATTCCGAATATTTTGTTTGATGAGTTTTACGCAAACTTACAACACTCGAAATATAATCCGGGTTATTTGCTTTTTACCAGGTTGGGGACCCCTGGCGAATGGAATATAAGGGAAGAGAGTAGACGGGATTACTTTGGTGATAAATTCAGGGATATAATTAAGAAGCCAATGGGCTTTTCAAGTGACTACACAATTTATTCATTCAGACATTCAGCGATAGGTAAACTATTTATTGAGAAGATTAAGGAATTGAAGAAGCAAGGGGTTTTTGACTTTGAAGATAAAGCCCTCGATTTTATTAGAAAAATTACTGACCACAAGGACAACAATACTACAAGGACCTATTTACGTGAAATAGGATACTACAAAATTGATGACTGGTCGGATTTAATGTAGGTATGAAATACACCAATTACTTTGCTATGATGATTAAAACAAATGGTGTGCCGGCGTTAGATGCTGACCGGTTCAAAACTATGATGAACGTCGTTTTTCTGGAAGGTAAAATTGAAGGTATAAAATACAAGGCCAAAAAATCAACGCATCATATTAAGCCAGATAAAGACATTGATGTGTTTGACTATGAACGAAAGCTTATTGAATTGACTAATAACATGACCCCGGAAGCCTTTTTGAATCACCTGGTAATTCTATCCGGAAGCGATTACTAACTTTTGTTGCCCAACAGGTCAGTCTTATCTTTTGACCCTTTAGAACTACCGAAGTAATACATGAAAATTGACAGGGCCACGCCTTCAATCATTCCCAACAGATGGATCAGCAACTTGTTGTTTTGCAATTCTGGCTTGTAAACGATGGCTATTACAATAAAGACAAAAACACCTAAACCAACCAGGCCGGCCGTGATCATCATATAATCGTTTTTCTTGGTTTTGGCAATCTCAATTTCACGGTTACGCGCCGAATCCCTGTCTTGTGCTTCCAGTTCAAGTTGCCTGAATTCAAAATCCATTTTCAAACTAAAATTTGCCTGGTCTTGTGGCGACATGTCGTCCCGGCCGGTGATAAATTTACCAAGCGTTTCAAGTGATTCCCTACCGGTTAAGTCACCAATCACTTCAAGACCGCCCCCAACCATGTGGGGAAATTCATTTGTTAGCCATTTGAACACTGGACGGTCCCGTAATTTTTGTTTTTCTTTTGGCATGGTATTAAGGTTTGATTAATTCAATGTGTGGGCCGTCGTCAAAACTCTGGTCATAAAGGATAACACCGTCACCATCCCAGTCACCGCCCCATCTAATTAAGTGGGATATTTCACCCTTTTCATACAGTTCTTGTGCACATGAAAAGAATACACCTACCACCAATGATAAATGTGCAATGTCCCAGGTTAAACTTTTGCCCTGTAATTTTTCTGAAATGTGGAAATCAACAGCTTCGGATTTTAACCGGTACTTTCCATCAATAACATGTTTTGCAACTTTTAGCAGCTGCTTAACTGATGCATAACGCCTAGGATTAATTTTTGATTTTCCTTTATCATAATATTCTTGCTGCTTTGCAACTGTTCTACCTCCGGCATGTAATCCAAAATCAACCGGACTTCTAACGATTGCCAGGTCACAAATTTTTTCTAAATCCCGATGTAAGGTCCTTTTTACTGCCTTACTCCTAGTGCCATAAATATTGCCCATAATAGTAAAGTTTTATTTGTTTAACAGGGTCTTCAACATCCCTTTCATTTCGCCGATGTCACTTTTAACATCAGATACATTTTTATTGATTTCCTTAAATTCACTTTCTGTTTTTTCGATGTATTTGTCGAAGTTGTCGTTGGTCTTATTAATTCGGCGATGGATGGCTTTGTCCTTTTCGTTAATAACTTCAACCAATTCCTTTTTAATGGCCCGTCGTCCGTTGCTGGTGGCCATTTGTTCAACTTTCAAATTGTCTGCGTTTTCCTTCACCTTCTCATTTAAATTGTTGATGTTTTTAACCGCGTCTTTGTGGTTCATTTGCATTCGGTACCAAGCTGTTAAAATTGATATTACGAATGTTACGATGTATATTACATCCTTAATGTTGAATGTCAATTCAGCTGCCGAGGTGTTTAATAAAATTTGTTCCATTGTGTCGTTTATTCATGTTTCATTTGAAAGACAACTTTCAGTTTGATCCCTTTGTTATATCTGTCTTTTAAGCGTTCCCACGAATCCAAACAATGGGCTTTTTCATTAAAAAATCTATTTAATATCCCACTGAACCACCAACCCAATTTGGTTAAATCGTTTCTTTTCTCCTGGCGACCAATGGCCGCACTCACAGTAATTTTTCCAATGCCGAATGCCGTTTTTTCTTCAACGGCTAAAATGTCCTCTAATAATTCACCAGCTGCCGCATTCCAAAACAAATCTTGCATATATGCCAGGTTGTACCAAAAGTTGTATTTCAGAATATTCCGGACCAAATAAGACAATGCCACAAGAATCTGATAAATGATATTTAACCAGTACTTCAATACGTTGATAGGCCCACGCCAAAAACGTAATTGAAAGCTTTCAAATAATGATTTGCCAAGGTTCCACAACAAACCGAAAGGTGTCAATACAACTGTGATGATTGTGGCAACAATTAGTAGTTTGATGTTTTTCATTGTGCTAGTGGTTGATAATTATTTTTCTGGAAGCCAATGCAACCGAGTTCGAAAAAAAAGTACAGATGTACATTCCGTCATCAATGTCGAGTGTTTCAAGGCTTAATTTGGTTTGTCCCTTCGGTTTTTCCCTTATCATTACCACCTGACCGGACATGTTTGCAATTTGGATGAACAATTGCGATTCAGGTAATTCAAAATTTAGGATTTCATTGCACGGATTCGGGTACGGATCGACAAATCCGTATTCGTCAACGCCATATAAGTCAAGGAAATTGTCGCCCACTGAGTAGTACCAAAGACATAGCTTAAACGCATCACAACCTTTACCGTTTCTATCATAGTCCATTTCCAGGTAATAGGTGTCACCAATAGTTAGGTTATCAAAATGCTTTGCCCCGAAGCCTGGCCAACCACTGTAAGGAAAGTACCAAGGCGTGGTTGTGTGGTTGATTTGATTGCATTGGGAGTCAAAAAGTCGCCACGCATGAAAAATGCCACTTGTACAACCAGGTTGTGGAATATCATACCATTCAAATATTCCGGATTCACTATCTGCAATAAATTCAACATGAATCTGACCACTATCAGGGTAAATTGAATCAATACAAAGTCCATAGTTTTCAATTTCAAGGCTGTTTAAAATGTTGGCATTGTAATTTATTGGTAAAAATGTTGTGTCAATAAAAAAATTACACTGGGAATTTACGAATATTGAAATGACTAATGTGAATAAAAAAAATGTTGTTTTCATAGTTTTAATTTTGGTTAAATCATCTTAATAAAAGCGGTGAGTATTGCAGCCAACTTTCTTTTTTCAGCTGTTGTTGTATGTGTTCCATCAATAGATTTTCCTGTCTGAATACTTCCGGACCCATTGTCCAATCGCGTATATTCATCAATCACATATCTATTTGGTTGAAATTCATAGGTCGATTTAACGTCATCCTTAAATGTTTCAAAATTGGCCCCACCAAGTCTAGGCGCTGGAATTATAATGAAGATATTGACCGTATCAGGCAACCCGTCTAAAATTGCGATCAAAGAAGCTAATTTTGACATAACCGTTGATGAAGATTCGGTTGGTAAATTATTTGCACCTAAATGAATCATCCAATTTTTACAAGCCAAATTTGTATATTCTACAGTCTTTAGTAATGCGGCATCAAATCCGTCACCTTGCCCGCCTGATGTGACAAATGTTAAATCCGGATTCATTTGTTTAAGCATTCTATCCAGATATTCAGAAGGATCATTTGCCGGGTAATGGATCATAGAATCATGAATTATTCCCCAATCTGCACCAACAGGGACATTTGATTCAAGTCTAAGCCTTTTTACTATATGGTCACCATTAGTATGATGAATCAGTATTTTTGAACTTCTCAACCTTAAATTAACCCCTATTGCTGTTGTAGTATCGTAAATAATTGCACTTGCGATTTTTTGACCATCCGTCATGTTTTCATATGAAACTTGGATAACATCATCAATAAAGTGTAGAATTAACCGATATGATTTACCTGCACCCTGAGTGATTGCTTTTCCAATTAGGTATGGTGTAACTGCATTTGTGGCATTATGATTTTCACCAACAATTCCGTCAAAGTTCCAAACACTATTTCGAAAAATTGAAATTGTAGTCATTCTCAAAGCCGCACCGATGGCGTTAATAGCACCTATTCCAACAGCATTATAGTCCCCTCCATAACTAACTATTTCAAACTCACCTAATACTTTAAATTCTGAGGTACTACAAATATAATTGTGACTAACATGATCTTCTAAATTACCATTAGATTCACCTGAAAAATTGAGACCTGAAGAATTCAATATTGTAGCTGAAGTATTAGTTAAATGTTCGGTAAAATTGTCATTGTAGAAAGTTTGTGATATAGTTGTAAAATCAATATCGAAAATTACGCCTAACGTTGGCAATGTTTGTTTATCAACTTTAGTGTCTAATTGGTTTTGAATTGCAACACCTTGTGCTGCACTTAAGGGTTGACCTGGAAGGTTTGATGTTAAATTGTCAATTATTTCTGTCTTCAGAACACGGTCGTCAAGTGCTGTTTGCAATCCGGCAATACTTGCAATAGACAAATTATCGAGAGTGTCGCGATTGATGGATATAAAATTTACAATTTCCTGTAGTTCGTCCAAAGATGTATCACTGGAAGTTAAAATGGTATTTATATTATCAACCATCTGTTTTAATATCCGTCCCTGGTTGGCACTCAATCCATCTGTTGTTGATGTACTTAGTAAGTCGTCAATTATTGAAGGTCCAGTGATATTAATATTATCAATTAGTGTTTTTAATACTAATCCTTGTCTTGCACTCAGCGCCGAAGTACTTGAAGTGCTTAAAAGATGATCGATTACAGCTACAGAACCACCGCCAACACCAGGTGCAGCGCCAACCACATCTTTTATTGCCGTTACCAGTAAAATTGCTGTTGCGTATGAACTGCCGTCAACAGTTATATCGGCTACGTTTGTAGTATCAAGTAATACAAATCTTGAATCGTATTTTGATACAATTTTTATGGCATCTGACCCAATGCCGTATGCAATGAAGTTTTTGATGAATGGTATTCCATCCTTTGAAAAACTGGTTGAATCTATATCTAAAAATGCTACTGCCATTATATTATCGTTGTTTTGATATTTCTTTTGTTACGTGACGGCAAAGTGCAATCCCACAAATCGTAATCGGACGACTTGCGGTCAAGGAAATTTTTGACGTCCTGAAATAATTCGCTTGCCTCTTTTCGATAGGTTTTGTATTCAATCAACCTTTCCTCGGCTGTCAGTGGTTTTGAATGGGGGGTTGTTTTAACTACATGACCATGTGAAGTGCTTGAAAAACTGCCTTTTCTGATGAACCTGGCATAAGCATAATATGCTATCACCTTACCAAATCCGGTAAAAGAATACGTTTTGTCCTGATATTGATATTCACCACCCTGTAACAGGGTTACATATTTGGCCTCGGTATGGTTTTTTAGCAGATCGTTGTACAACAATTCGTTTAAAAGCTTTTTTATGTCCAGATCCTGGGCTTCAATAATGAATTTATTGAACTCGGTTTCACTTACCCCAATGGCCGTATTAAGGTGTCCAGCAACGCCGTTTTTAGTTATCAGTTGGTTCATTTTTAATTTCGTTTTTTGAGGTGGTACCGTCGTCTAATATCTTGTACTGGGCAATTTCCCAGTCATCCGTGATTGTCAATTTGAAGTTGGTGAACAATTCGGCGAACAGGCGTTCGACCTTTTGGCGATCCTTGAATGTGCTTTGATTGTAGACCGATTGCCACGTTTTAATGTCTTCACCATTGGAGTTGCCAAGTTTGCCAGTTACATAGTCAATTAATATTGGTGGTATATTTTTGTAAGCTTTCCGAATCGCATTTGCAGACCGATCGCCAACAGAGTTAAACCGATCAGGTTTTTTGTCACTTGTCAAGTGTGTCACCCTGATATTGCCCTCATAATTATTACCTTCTTCAATACTGTCTTGAACAGCCATAATGGATGCCGTACCCTGTGACCCTGACAATGTTTTTAAATTTTGTAAGAACTCCTTTTCATCCTTTTCATCATCAAATTCGCTGTATTGTACAATTGCATTGTCGTTGAAACCTTTTGTTGTGATACCATTTGCGAAATATCCAAGGTTGTGTTCAGCTGTTGCATGTAGGTAAACGATTTCAATAAATGCTTTAGGGTAAACCCGTTTTTTTGACATCTTGAAAAAATATACCTGGCCTTTGTACTTGGCCCATGAACCAGCTTTTTCAACCTGGGTTTGTATAACGTCTGGACGTGGGTTATAAACGTCAAAGACGTCCACGTCAGCCTTCCGGACACTTCGGCCCCAACCTTCGTTGGATACTACAATTTTACCGGAAAACTTTTTTGAATCTGGTTTCCCTACACGACAAGCGGTATATGGTATTATCTTGAAAGTTTCCTTTTGATATAGCGCATTGTATTGCACATGAATAAAAACCCCTTGGTGGCGGGAAATGGATTCACGAATGTCATCAAGCAAGTCTTCCGGGGTGTATTTTTCCCAGGTATCACTTAGGTTGATATGTGATAAATCAGATTTGAACCCGGCACCCCCAATAAAGTTTGCGTACATTTCAGCGGCTTGAAATGCAGTTTCACTGGAATCGATTAGGTTCTCAACAATAAAAGGTTTGAGATTATCGTCGCCATTGAAAATAATTCCAAACCTTTTATTAAATACCTCTCGCTTGTCCTCGGTGTATGATTCTACGAGATTGCTTTTCATCAGTATTTATTTATTCTTCTTCAAGAGAATTCACAAGTTCATTCAACTGGTTTGTTTGGTCTTCATTTAAGGACTTGATTTTGCTGTTTACACCCCTGGCGGTCGTTGCATTTGATGTGACGCCGATTTTACCAAGTAATTCTTTTGCAGCATCAATTGTGAATTCTACTTCACCAATTTTTACCACTTCATCCTGGGTTACTCCTATCAGTTCGTCAACGTTGTCCGGTAACCTGGAAAACAATGCCTTTTTGTTTGGGTTTAATTTGAGTTGCTTAATAGCTTCTTCATCCGTTATATTATGGCTTGAAAAAGCTTGTGATGTGCCTGGGACTGTCAAAATAACATTGTCCTTTAGCATAAATTTTTGATCTTTAGATTTTTTGCTCATCTTCTTATTATTTAAATTCCTAATTTTTGCAATGTATCCAGGTAACGCACTGGGGCAATTACTACATGTGGTACCAAATGCCACTTCGTGAATCCTGAATAGGTGTTCTAAAAAGGGTACTTGATTTTCATCTTTCCCCCTTAGTATCTCATTATCGGTTAAACCTTGTAATTGTTTAAGGATTTGCCGATCGGTTGTATTAAGCTGCGGCGTACTCATTTGCTGTTATCCAAGCTGCTGTTGTTGCTTCATCAGTATCATTAAAAATCTTGATACCGGTTCTTTCTTCTTCTTTCTCCTTAGTTGCCACTGAGAAAGTACGTGTTCCACTATTGGCATTTGAATCGTAATCATCAGACACCATTAACATACCACTTTCAAGGCCAGCAATTTCGTAACGAATTTCACCGTTAAGACCACCATCAACTTTTTTGGAAATGGTTACCACACGGGCACCATCTGCAATGTTTTGGGCCTGTTCTCTTTGGTCAACCCCATTGTACAACACAGTAAAAGTGTCTGTATGTGTATAACCATTGACATAATCACCTTGCACAAATGCGTGTTTAATGCCGCTCGTTTTGTCATTTCCACCAGCCTTGTAAAGCTTCGCACCGGCTTTTAATGTTAGGGAAGTCACAAGCATCCCGTTGTTTGTCATGGTTACGCCTGAGAAATCAATATCGTCCCAGTTGGCGAACCATTTGTCAAGAACGCCTTCTTTCGGTCTGTGAAGGCATTCACGGGCAAAAGATTTTGCCAGTTTTTTATCGCAATCTGCCATGGTTCAAATTTTAAAATGCTGCTTTGATAGCAAGCGGGTTAATAATTTTAAAGTCTAGCATCATTCGGCCCTTGATGTAGAAATTTTCATCTGCACCACCTACATACTCGAATGTAAGATCGCTTAATGAACTTTCAGCATCAACACCAAGCTGCACATTTGCCTTGTCCGCATATAATGCGAAGTGTGGAATGTGAATTTTGGTACCGTCATTGAAGTCATCATTTCTGATGTCATCATAGGATTCGATGCCTACCAATCTTTTGTTCAATACTTTTGAAGCGGTTGGACCATTGATGATGTTTTGTCTTTCACTTTCAAGTACCTGGGTTGTAAACATATTGGTATAATTCAGGAACAATGATTCTGATGCGATGATCTGACCGGTTTTTTTACTCACATTTCTACCTTTCTGAATCATCTGGAAAAACAAATCCTTTGCATAAGTTCCTGTTAAGGCATCTTGTGCAGCATAGTTTGCACCTGCATTCAATGCAATATCAATAAAGTTTCCAGCGAATTCAGGAATCGTTTTAAGGTATTGAAGCATTGGCACCAGACCTTTATCGATCAAATTGTAAGAATCTTCGAACGTTGGATCGGTTAAGATTGTATTGTCGATGTTTTCGTTTCCGAAAAGTGCTAAAGCTAAGATGTCAGTTTTAACCGCATCTTTGATAAAGTACTCTAAGAAATCAAGGTAATCCGTGTTCGTTAAATCTTTTGCAGCAATCCCGCTGGCTAAATGCCATTGTTGGAAAGACTGTTCAATATCCTTGTAACACACTTTCATGTTAACCACAATTTCACGTGGGTCCCATTCTTGCGTGATGTATTTTTGTGAAAACGTTTTGAACTGTGGTGAACAATCCGTCTGCTTACTGATTACGTGTCGCATTTTCTGTGCAACTGCAATCTGTCTTCGTCCCTTTACGTCAGGAACGACCGTAAAAATGTCATTCAAGTCATTAACAAATAATTCTTCCTTTACGACATCCCTTACCGCCTCGATATTCTTTTTGTCGTCGGCGATGTTTTTTAGTTCTTGTACAATGTTTACTGCCATTTCTTAATTTTTTACTTGGTTTCTAATCGTTCTTGTCTTCTTTGCTTGTATTCCTCAGCTGTGGAACTAGGCGCACCGCCATCACTTCCAGTGTCTTCACCGGCTGGTGGTGTATAATCTTCTGACTTTACTGTTTTAGCCAGGTTATTATGTTTAGTGGTTAATTCTGCAACTGATTTTGCGACAAGTGCAGTACCTTCATTTGATTCTTCAATTGATTTTTCAAGGCTTTCTTGTTTGGTTTGAACCCCTTTTAATTGATCCTGAATTGATTTAAGGCTTTGCATGATTTCACCATTGGTTGGTTCTTCATCCATTGTATCGCCTTCGCCGTCAGGATCATCTTCTTTGTCCTTTAGTTCTGTAATAGCCCCGCCAACAGTCACAATACTATCGCCATTCGGCAATAAGTGTTCGCCATCTTCAACCGGGTTGCCTTCCGGATCATTTACTTTGTCACCAACTGCCGGTTCATCAGCATCAGTGATTACCGTAACGATATCACCATTGGCAAGTGTTAATTCAATGTCTTTTTTTGAATCGCCCACATTCAAAATGTCGGTGACCTTTTTCAAAATATTTTTCATGTCTACATTTTTGTTTTGTTTAGTTATATAGTTTGCGTATCGCTTAAAAAAGCCTTCAATAATGGTTGCGTCCTTTTGGATCAACTCGAATATTTCCGGATTTTCATCTAAAAACCGGGTTGTAACAACCCCTAAATCATCAGAAGATTTGAATAGGTTGTCAGTTGCGGCCGGGCTGTCAACAAGGTCAGACGCAATGAATTTGGACAGGTTTTTGTAAACTTCCAGTTCGTGGGTTTCACCATCAACTTCAACTTCTTCCCAGTCATAAGAACTACTAAAATGAATTGAGTTTCCGAACATATCCGGATTAGACGCCGCCATTTTGGTAATGTATTCCCAATATGAAATACCTTGACCTTCAACTTGTGTGTCTTTTGTGATAGGGTCAAGATGCAGGTCTGCAATTGCTTTTTGCTTTCCATCATCTTCGACAAGTCTGAAATTCTTGAACCTTCCTAAAAAAGTACCTAGTGTAGTTTTACACATGTTTGGGTGTCCGAAACGAGACTTGACACCATCATTTTCATTTCCTTGGTCAATTAAGCTTTTGATGAAATCAACGGTGAAATAACCGTAATTTTTGTCCATTCCTTCCTGAACAATAACAACATCTGATATGATGCCATTTTCGGAATCAACTTTCAAACTTGGTTGATTAAAAATTGAATCTGATTTGTAACGGGCTTTACTCATTTAACTACTTTTTTTCAAATGTAGCGACGGGTTGATGTATCTAGTAGGTTGAGAATCTAACCTAAGGGTTTGAAACAATGTTTTTAACTTTGTAGTTCTATAAGTATCCTATATTTGATTAAAGCGGAAAAAGCTGCACGTTTTGTGTGGCTTTTTTTGTATATTTGACGTATGACTTTAATTATCATATTGGTGATATTTTTGGCAATTTCATTTGTAGTTGGCCGAACCATACTATACTTGTTTTCAATACCTGGCCAAATAAGAAGTCGTAAACCTAAACGTCAGAACATTACTATTCATTATCATACCGACGTCAAGGTGCTTAATCAATATCGGTAGTTACCACCCGTTTCATTTTCAAAATAATTGTTTTTACTCGGTCGGATGATAAACCAACCTTTTCTGCAACCAATTCATATTTACAATAGGCGCAATTAAGGTCAAGTTTAATATATTCATCAAATATATCTAAATCACGTACCCACGTCGTAGATATCACACCGAACTTTGTTAGCTTGCGCAATGTGTCTTCTTCTCTTTTTAATTGATGATATAACGACCCTTTTACCATTTACCTTGTGGACATTTAGATTGTTCACTCCTAACTTTTGGTGATAGTGGGCAACCACAGTCACCACAATACAAACCTTGAATTTCTCCGATTGAAGCATCCGGAAGAATTGCTGCGTGAAGCCCTTTTTTAGCAAGGGGACATTCCGCACATATCGTGGCACGTTCCTTTGCCAATTCAGTATTGTCTTCACTTCCTTTGAAGTAATTAGAATATCCGTTTAATATTTCACCTAAAAAACTCATAAACTGGCACCATCAATTACTTCGGCCGCCCTTGCCTGGCCTGTATTAATATCTTCAACAGCTACCCATGAAGGCGGCAATTTTTCATAGGCTTCGCCAACCTTGACGCCAATTTTTTCTGCAAGTGAATCTTCATTGAATGTGCCACTTCTTCCTGATCCTATACCGATAAGGTTAGATGCAATACCACCATTTTGAAACAATCCAGGTCTGTTGCGATTGCCTTTTTTACCAAATCGGTTGATTTGTTCCAATAGAGGTAAAAACATAGCGGTTGCCTTTTTATTGACAATGTATTCTTCACCTTCCATTTCATAACCTGGTTGCCCTGCAATTGTGAATGGAATACCGCCTTGTGCATGTGAAGGTCCTTTTGCAAGTCCACCTTCTTCGAATAATTGGATACCTGTAATTTGGGCCACATTATTAAGACCTGATGCAATAGCGGTACCGGCTGCGGCAATACCAAGCCCAGGACCAATGACAGGAATTCCGGCTAATGCGGCATAAGCAGCTGTTGCGGATTTATAGGTATTGATTGATGTCTCTGTAATTGCGGCGGCTTTAGCTATTGCAGTTTGTTCACCAAACAAGTCTTTTATTTGGCCAGCTGTGGCCGCTATACCAGCAAGCTTTGCATCCTGTACGGCATCATCAATTTGCTTTTGACGTTCGGCATATTTCTGTTCGATTGTCAATAGGTCCAAACCTTTCTTTTCGGCTTGATCAAGTTCAAGTTGCCGTTCCCGTTCAAGTTGTTCGTAACGTAATTCGAATTCGCTTTCTCCCCTTAATCGTCTTAACTCCAAATTATTTTGGAAATCAATTTCTTCAATTTCAAGTTGTCGTTGTTTTTCTTGCTCCTGTTGGTCTGAAAAACTTTCGTCTAAGGTCTTTTGTTGTTCAATAAAGGCGGCTTGCAATTCCAGTTTTTTGATTTGGAAATCCTGTTCAGAAATTAGTTCGTCTGTTTTCTGTTGCTCTAATATTTCAAGCCTTCTTAAATGAATTTGTGATAACCGATCGCTTTCTTGTTGGACCAGTTCATCCGTGAGTGCTTCACCTTCACCAACCTTGGATTGATTGCTTGCAATGTAAAGTTCCAATTCCTTGTTAAGATTTTCAACAGTTGCATCAGCAATATTTTTTTGGTGGTCTTTTTCAAGTTTAAGCAACCTAAGGTTGAATTCTTCACGGGTAATTTTTTTGGCGTTCAGCTGCTTTTCAAGAATGTCTTTTTCCTTTTCCAATAATTCATTAAATATTATGATTCGTTGGTTTAAGGTGTTGTTGATGTTTTCGTTTTCAATCAGGTATTGATTGAGTACGATTTGTGAATTTTTTATTTCGGTTTCGGCTCGTTTTTTAGCGGCTTGAATAGCTTTCTGATTAACCTGGTTTCGAATAGTGTTCAACTTATTTTGTTGGGTGGTTTGCAATTCAAGTTGCGTGGTTTCTACATCATACCGTTCCTTTTTGAGTTTAGCAAGTTCGAGTTCATCAGCACGGGACGTGTCAGTTTGTTGTTGTTCCAATTCCATTTGTTTGATCTTGGTGTCCAATATTGCCTGTTCTTGCTTTAACAACTCCTTTGACGCTTCAATTGACTTTAGGACAGCAATTTCCCGTTCTTGTAAGGTTTTTGTGGTGTCTTCGGCAATTTTATTTTGTGCCTTGATTTCTCTATTAAGTAACCCTTGTCGCTCAACATTACGGATTTCCATTTTTTCAATTTCAATTCCGAGTTCGAATATTAATTGTTGTCTTCTGGCAGCTTCTGAAATTTCGTCGCCGGCGTTTGAAAGGATGTCACCAAATTCTTCTGTCTTTTTGTTTAACCTGGCTTGTGCCGCATTGACTTCATCAATTAAAACTTGTTGTTCTTCGATTAAGCGGTTGGCTTCTTCTTCGTCAAACGTAATTTTATTCCACCCGATCCGGATTTCCTTGATACCTATTAACAAGGTATTTTTGGTGATGGTCCAACGATCAGATAGTTGTTGAAATACATTGACAGCCAATTTTTGAACGACGCTAAGTACACCTTGAAACGCACCCCTTACCGGTGCTAATGCTCTATTGATACTATCCAACCCACTTTGCGTGCTGGCAAATGCCGCTACCAGGCTACCGAACAATACTACAATTGCACCAATACCTGTTGAAATTAGTGCCAACCTAAAACGGCCCAGGGCTTTCGATCCTACATTTGTTGCAGTGGTTGCCGTGCGTTGTGCTTTGGCGTACTTGGTCATACCACCAAATAAAAAGCTTAGAAGGTTACCGACCAATGGTAGACGTTTTAATTGGTTATCAAATGATTGGTTTAAGTTGGTGTTTTCACTTATTAATTCCGAAATTTCATCCTTATAACGACCTACTGAAACGGCATTGTTACCAAGTGACTTTTCTTCCTTTTCATATTCAAGTCGCTGTTCGGTGATCAACTTTAATAACTTACCGCCAACTTCTGTATTGGCTTTTTGTTCCTTGGTTAACCCTCTGTATATTTCACGATTGTTTGCTAACGCAACCCTAAGTTCTTTATTGGAACCGTTTGTCTTGGTAATGATTCCAAGTTCTTTATTGACGGACCCGTTGTAAACATCAATTTCTTTTTTGACCTTCCTGTATTCTGCTTGTTGCGCCCTAAGTTCAGCATTGTTTTGTTCAAGGCTGACTTGCTTTTTTTTCTGGGTTTCATTTAATGCGTCAAGGGTTGCTTTCTGCTCCTTATATTCTTCCGAATTCTTTTTCCCCTGGTTTTCTAAATCCTTCAATGATTTTTCATAGGACTTGATTACCTCCCGACCTTCTTTCAGTGATTTTTCATAGGCTTTGCCACTGGCCTTTAATTCCTGTATTGTTTCATTGGTTTCGCCGCCCTTTTTGAGTAGCTTATCAATATCAATGTCGACTTCTAATAGTTTAATCTTTTCCATCTTGTTTACGATGATTGGTTATTACCTTGGCCCGTATCAGAACCGCTATAATCGGCGGTAATCACCTGGACCATTTCACACTTCACCGGCTTACCTTTTTGGAAGTTGGACACCTTATTCAGATAGTAATATTGACCTAACTGTTTAATGTATTTCAACCTAAAAAAGTTCAACAGGTACACATCAATTGGCGCTAAATAGAAGTAGTCATTACGTACATGCGGTACGTTTAAAACCCTTCCAAGTGCGTCATAATTTTGACTTATTTGATATTCCATGTCAACGTTTTCAAGGCTTAGATATGGGATATCAACCGTGATGTTTTCATCAGTATTGAATACTGTTGATTTGACCACAATTTGACCGTTGAATATTTTGATTTTAAACAACCGTACATCTGTCTCTGATTCCTCAATTACAGAATTGTTGTCTACCCACAACGGAACGGTGTAAACTGGTTGGTTATTAAACTGTAAATCAGATTTACTGATTTTGTATATTGAAGTGAACAATGTTTTTTCTTCGTTCAAATGATCATTATCAATTTCGATGTTCCCATCATAGTTAGTAGGTTCACCTTCTTCATAGTTAAACTTTAGATAGTTGTTTTTTGCATAGCTTCCCAGGTCATAAGTTTCGGTTCCGAATTCGACTAATTTATCAGACCAGTCTTCGGCGTTTGCCCTATCATTTAATAAGGTTTGCATTTGTATAAACTCATAATGATTGTATCCGTTTGATCTAAATATCAAACCGTATCTTTGCATGATGTCCTTTATAAAGTCAATCTTCGATTTGGCGGGCATGATATTTTCGAATTCGACTACATTTCCACCTGTTACATTGGTTAAAATGACATCCGTGACCTGGGCATTAAAACTGAATGCTGGACCAGCCAAGTTACTAGCATAGTACCTGATTTTGATTTCATCACCTGAATTAACATTTACAATTAGTTCGGAATTCATTGTTGCACCTGTACCGGTTGATGGTACAATAAATAATCCCGCACTGGCACCATTAATTAAAATGGAAACGCCTGCGGCATAAGCTGAAACATTGGTCAAGGTATAGAGTGTTACCAGGTTTATCTTTAAAACACCATCATAATTGACCGTAAATGAATTATCATTCGGTGTGTTGTTAAAGGTTATATTGGCTAAGGCTGTTACAACGGTTAAATCAAATACGTGTACTTTGGTAACAAGTGGTTGAATTGGAAAATTATAAACCGGTACACTGTCAGAAATGTTGTTTGTGATGAATACACCGGCAGCGTTTTCACTTATGGTTCCGATGGGCGACCCTTTGATTGGTGTAATGACTTCGGATAGGAATTTTGTATTGGTTGTGAAGAAGTCCCCGGAATACGTAAACCCTTTTTCTGTGAATATCATATCCCAAAGGGTGTGTTTGTAAAATGCTGGTGATTGTGTTTCAAGGTCGATGGAATTCAACGATGGGAAATTGTTATCCGGATTGACACCAGGGCCAAAATTACCAAGTGCATAAACGTAACCCGATGTATTGGTCAGTGATTGAAGCCAGACATGAAAGTACAAGTTGTGATTGTATGCCGAATAATCCAATTGGTTTAACCTTTCACCTTTTAGTTCTTCATAAAGTGACACGTTACCGTCATAAATGTACACCTCGTATTCCCTTGATGCTGTTTGTTTGACTTTTGCGTACCCGTTTGAAATAAGTTCAAGGCCGTCGTCAACTAACTTGGCCGTAATTCGTTCGTAGGGTGACCGTGAAGTGTTACCAGGTACACCCAAAAATTCGAGCAATTCAATATTGACAGGGGTAAATGGCAGTTTGAACCGATTGGTGTAATTCACCTGTCGGTCTTTTAATTCCGCTAAGTCATTGACTTGTTTGGTTTGCGAAATAACAACATCTTCGATGTCTGCCTTATGTCCGTTTAAATATAATGCTCTCATTTACAATGTTAGGGTATTTCGTTTGCTTTTATTCAGCTTTATTACAGCGTCGTATAGCCTTCGACTTTTGTCTTTCAGCACGATGTTTGAACCATTGTACCGTTCAGCGATCCAATTATTAGGGTGCTGAAACATGCAATTCAGGTACCGGTAAATTTTAGGTGATATCGACAAGCCGTTGATCAGCTGCTTTTCATATTCTTCCAATCGATCAGCGTAAAATGTAATGCCGTCCCTGGCATCAACACCAAGTTCGGCTTCCAAGTCCCCTGAATTATTAAGGGCGTTTTGGTCTTGGTTTAAATATCCTATACTTGACCGTCCACGGTCTTCAATCATGTACTTAAACAAAAAATAGTTCCACCCACCGGAATTGTTCAGCCATTTGACATAAATTCCGCACTCGGATTCAACTTTCTTTAGGAATAAAGTGATGTGTTCGGCACCAAAAGAGAACGTTAATTCGTTCACACCAAAGTACAACGAAAGTTGTTCTTCAAAAGTCCAGTTTGAACTTCCATCCGAAATGAACAGGCGGTTGACACCTTGAATTAGGGTCACATCAAGTGAATCTTGTGTCTTTACATTTTTAATGACAATATCAACATCAACCCCCTTGGACCATAGTGAAATGTCAAACGGGTAACCTTCGAAATAAGTGGCGTAATATGCCTTGTTGTTTAATGATGTAAAAGGTGATAGGATGGCCAATTCCGGGTTTTGGCTGTTGGTCAGTCCTTTTTTATAGTCTTCCAGCTGTTCAGCTGCTTTGATGAAAGTGAATTCTTTGGTGATAGTATCATCAGCAGAATTTGTCACAACCTTAAATTCGACACTTAGCTTTTTGAATGCAGTTGCATCCGGATAAACCAGATTAGAAGAAACGTTTGGCACAATGGTATCTTCAAATTTGTTGGTGTTGATCAGGTGGGGGATAACATCAATAAAGTTAAAGGTGAACACCCCAGATGGGTTTGGTGTGATTTGAAATTCCTTTCCTTCAATGGTTATTACTGAATACCGAATATTCGCAATGTTAGATGTGTATTCCGCAATATTGTTGTTATATGCGAAATTGAAATCGGTTTCGGATGGTATTTTTGTAAAAGTAATCATGCGGCTTGTTTAAATATTTCTATTACGTCAGATGTTAATCGGCCAGCCCAAACGGCGCCCAATTCTTCCAACATGTCATATATGTCGTTTGCAAGGAATTCATCAACCACTTCTGATATGACACGACCCTTGTTAAATCTATTCGGTACCTTAACCCCTTCTTTGGCAATTTTCCTTGCAATGAGAAATGCGAATTGTTTTTTGTTTTCTTTAAACTCGGAAGGCAAACCAGGTTTCGATTCTATCCAATTAATAATTGCTTTGGTTGGCGGGAACCCTCCGGACCTTCGCCCATTTTCCATAAAAAAGGAATGACCAGCACCCAACATGGTTAATGTGTTACCTTTTACCTGGCTTTCAAGCTTACGTTCGTAATCACCAGAAGCACGCAAACCAAGTTGGTCGTACTTTTTGATAAGCTTTTGTTTTAAGGCTTGCAAGTATTTATTGTATAGGTCCTTTTCAGTCATTAGTATTGTTTTACATTAATTGAAAACCTAACTTTTAGCCCGTCGACATTGGTGTCGTATTCGTTGGTTACCTCTGTCGTTTTCCATAGCTGTACTGTGATTGGGTCACAAATTGCGAATTGGTTCAGTACCTTTTCAACTTCATCTTCTATGTTCTTGATGTGGGTTTCATACTTAAACATGTAATCTTTGTCACCCAAATTAGACCTAACCACAAGTACAAATTCACCATCATACTTGATACTTGTTTTGGTACCGTATTCATCAAACTTTGAATCGGTGTCTTTCCATATCAATAGAAAGTACTTTGCCCGGTCAGCGAAATCAAGTTCATGATCGGGTTTGATATCTTTTAAGTTCTGCCAATGTTCGGGGCCATAATCGAATTGATGTCCCAACGTTTGCGCTATGGATTTAAATTTCTCTACAATCATTATGATTTCATTAGGTTTTCACGTATCTCTGCATTTTTCTTGTCAAGACATAGTTTCCTGAATATCTCGGCGTATGTGAGGTTTAAATAATATTCATCCTTCGTTTTGTCGCCCTTCGTTAGGCTGTCCAGGCTCACGTAATACCCAAAACGTTTAAGGTCTTCAACGCCGGCATTCTTTTCCTTGGCTGTCAATTCGTATGACAATTCACGTTCTTCTGTCTGTCTGACAATTTCAAGTTGGTCTTCAATCCACTTGTAAGTGGAAAAGCTATTGAAAAGGTCTAATTCCATGTAATCCTTTTCTTCAATTCCGTAAACAATTTTGAAGATGTTTACAATATCTTTTTCATCAATACTGTCACGCAATTCAATCACCTCGGACCAGGTAAAGGAAAACATGTCGTCATGCTTTGGTGCAATTTCTCCTTTATGCCTAAGTATAGGGTTGGCCTTAACGGCGTCTTTAATGATTCCATTCACAAATTCACGCACTTCTTCGGTTAGTGAATCATAGTCCTTGACTTGTGGTCGGTCCATTAAAACGGTATCTATTTTAAACTGCTTTTTCCCCATGATCCTTTTTTTAAATAGTTAAATGCCACTCGCATCAATATCATGTCACGCCAATCTGGTGAGCGTCCAATATCTTCTTTGATCAGTGCCTTACTTATGATTGCTAATTTTTTGGTGTTTTTAGGGTCCCTTTGAATCGTTCCCAATTCTTCAATTATCTGTTCATTCTCGGTTGGTGTCAAGTCAGCTGATATATTTAACTCATAATCATTGATCTTGTCAGCCAGTTTGAACAGGCATTGATTTTGAAGATTTGCATATTGGGGCCGATCCTTGTTTTTCTCGCTCACAACCTCCTTGAATGGTGCAGCATTGTTAATGAATCCACGGATACCACAATTGTCTACTACACCACCACCAACACCGTCTTCATCCGCAATACAATTCTTTTTAGGTATTTGGTACTTGACCCGCAAGGCTTCAATAGCTGCTTGTATTTCTGTTGTTTTGGAAATATCGAAGCTTATGACTTCAATTAAATCCCAACCTTTCCAAACGCCAATTCTAGCATGATCCGAACCAAATCGGGCAACATCAGCTGTCAGGTAGTGAAGTGAACCGGTTACATGATCGTTTTCGAATACTGAAATAATATCATCAAATTCGCAAAGGGCATACGGGTTGTCATCATAATCCCAGTTACCTTTTAGGAGCCTTTCACGCTTAGACTTATCTTTTGTTCGTCGTAACCTCTCAATGTACCCAGATTCGATGAATGGATTATCTTGAACAAAGGATTGTAAAAATTTTCTGATCTTGTTTAGGGTGCCTTTAATGAACGGCTTGTAAAATTCGGTATAAAGCCAATTTTTTTTTGGGTTGGCTGTAATGAACAGCTTCGCAACAATTCCATAAAAGTCATTTAAATGTCTGCCTATACGAGTACGTAAAACATCATAAGCACCAAAATTTATTTCACCGCCTTCTTCAATCCATCCACCTGTGTATTCAGTTGATCCAAACCTTTCGTAAAGTGGGTCCCTCGGAAGGTATTTCAATTCAAGTAAATCAATTCGGCTGCCGTTACTGAATTGAATAAAATTCTTTTGTCCATTATATTTAAAGGATGTCACACCGTAAGCACTGGCAGCTTTAAAAAAACTGATCAATGTGGATTCTGTCAACCGTTTAAGTTCTTCCCGTCCGATAAACCAGCGTGTTTTTGGATATGTCAAGCACATAAACATTAACCAGGTAACCCCAGTCCATGATTTAGCACCACCAGCCGCACCGCCATAGACAAGTTCCTCGGTTTGATCATCAGTTAATATGGCAAGGGCTTCATGTTGCTTTTCATGCTTTTTACCTTTTACTACCGTAATGAACTCAAATATTCGCCGCTTAAACATTTCAACAGCTACTTGTATCGGGTCTATATTAATCGACTGTATTTCTTGCATTCCAAATGTCAATTAATGTTTTAGGGTCAAGTTTCGAGAAATCAATAACAGTTTGCTTTTGCCTGTTGTCTTTCTCATAACCGCCCAAATGTTTAAGCAACTTATCAATTGCACCTTCTTTGCTGATAGTTTTGATTTTCTTCAAAATTCCATCAGGCACTTTTTCACCGTCTTTGTATTCGAATAATTGAATTGATTCAATGCTTGAAATTGCCGTCCTTGCATCTCTACTTATTTGATGGATTGGTTTTAATTCTCCATTCTCATTGAAGACATCAGCAATATCAAACCTTGCTATTTTGGCAAGTATTGCAACACATTCATCTATATCAATTTTATTGCGTTCTGCAACCTCTTTTTGCAACAGTTCAACCCTCGCCCTAATATCATCCTTATTCATCAGAACATAAGCTTTATTATTGATAGTCTCAGGCTTCATATTTGTAGCGTTGTACGCCCTCCTATATGCTTCTGACTGATTACCTGTTTTAATGTATTCCTGGCAAAAGGTTTCTTGTTTCGCTGTTAATGGTTTCACTATGTTTTTACTCTTACTCACTTTTTATTCTCTCAACTAATTTGTTAGTCCCCTTTTCTGTTAGTTCGATCGCTTCCCAGTTTTCGTTGAAGCGTTCCTTGATGTTTCGGATTTCTTTTCCGTAATCCAGGTTATTAATTTTGATTGTGGAATCAGTCAGTTCAATCACTTTGCCCTTAAAAACTTTGTGTTTGTTTTTTGCCTTCTTCCCTCTGAATATGTAAGTATTTGCAATCTGTAATTCCATAGCTACATTTTTATGTGTCCATCTTCATTGCAACAGCTGCTAACAGGATAGCAAACACCACAAGCACTGAAAATGATTTAATAAATACCCAAATCCCATAAAGGAATTCAATAGGGTTGGTGTATAGGTCAGCAATTGCAAATAGAAATGCGACGATAAACATTCCGAACAATACCAACCAAAGAAAGTTGGCCCCGATTTTTTTTAGTCTCTTTTTCATTTGATTATCTTTTTGGAAATAAAAACTGGTGTGCATAATTCATGTGAAAATTTCCACCACATTCCTGACTTTTTTGCTACTTTGATAGCCTGTTTTTTAGTTTTAGCGATTATCACCCCTTCATGTCCATTGTAAGTAAAAATGAATGCCCTTGCCGATTTTTTTATCTTTTTCATGTTTATTATTATTACATTTTAAATAAAAGGGTTGTTTTTAGCGGAAACTAAACCCAAGTACAACCCTTCTTCGTTTCTGGGACACCTTTACAACTTCATCTTGCTTGGTCTTTGACTGGTTGTATTCCGTTAAGATGTCTTTTTCTCTCTTGGTTTTTGTGGCCGGTAGAAGAATCGAACTTCTTGTAACCGTTCCGGCCAAATAACCTGACACACTATGAGAATGCCAGGTTTAACTACTAAATAATGAAATGAACTACTTCACCCATAATCCTTTTCCTTTCTCCACAGGAAATGTGAAATGAATGAAACCGATTGACATACCTGGTGGAAATCTATTTCAATGGATTCGGTTTTGACTAAGGGTACTGATACCTCATACCGGTCTACTTTAACCGCTTTGAATTGTGTGTCAAAATAAATGAAACTCTGATCTTCTAACGATGGTGAAGACACTATTGAAATGATATAGATCAACAGGTAAATCATACAGTACTATTAAGTGTTTCGTAAAACTTTATCTTATCCAAGATGTATGATTCATCAAATGATACTTTCTCCTTTTTTAAGAAATTGAGGTGTTTTTTAAATAGTAGAGGTTTGAATTTAACCTTGTCCCCGTAATGAATGTGCTGTTGACGGGTCAAGGCCATAAGGTTCTCAATCCGGTCCTTTTCTCCGGACGGATCACCACCCATACCGCGCGCGTCGATATGGTGTACGTCATTTGCCTTACCACCTAATTCGGACGGTATGAAATCGGTTTCGTCATAACCAAATGATGAAATGTAAACCTTTGTGTGATTTTTCAAAAATTCCGTGTTGCGGAAATATCACGGTTAATCTAAGCTGTGAGGGGCCGAAATGATTGTTGAATACAATCTATTAGAAATATCACCTTTAATTTAAGCTGTGAGGAGCCGTAGAACAAATATACTAATTTTATCTAACATCCGTAAATCGTTTCATGTAATAGTAATGGTCAATTTCGTATAAGTGTATCTTATTTGAGGTGATCAGGAATTGAAACAAGTGTTTTGTTATTCTTGAATATCGGATGTACAAGGTTTTTATTTTATTTAATCAATTTTAACTGATCCGGATTATTCTTTTTTCTTTTTCGGGCGTTGTCCTTGGCATCATATCTGAAATGACAACGCTGACACATTGCTTTTAAATTGAATAACGAATTGTTTTTTATGTCG